>NZ_CP130318.1:5077500-5777500 GCF_032268605.1 Paenibacillus aurantius | reverse complement strand
AGGAGTGCTGGAGCGTAGACAAGTGAGAATGCCGGTATAAGTAACGAAAAGACAAGTGAGAATCTTGTCCGCCGAAAACCTAAGGGTTCCTGAGGAAGGCTCGTCCGCTCAGGGTAAGTCGGGACCTAAGGCGAGGCCGAAAGGCGTAGTCGAAGGACAACAGGTTGACATTCCTGTACCACCGTAAACCGCTACGAGCGATGGGGTGACGCAGAAGGGAAGAGACGCAGACGGATGGAAGAGTCTGTCCAAGCAGCAAGGCTGGTGTGTAGGCAAATCCGCACACTGTAAGGCTGAGCTGTGACGGGGAGGGAAAATTACAGTACCGAAGGTCTTGTACTCATGCTGCCAAGAAAAGCCTCTAGCCAGGTGAAGGTGCCCGTACCGCAAACCGACACAGGTAGGTAAGAAGAGAATTCTAAGGCGCGCGGAAGAACTCTCGTTAAGGAACTCGGCAAAATGACCCCGTAACTTCGGGAGAAGGGGTGCCTCGGTAGGGTGAATAGCCCGAGGGGGCCGCAGTGAAAAGGCCCAAGCGACTGTTTAGCAAAAACACAGGTCTGTGCGAAGCCGCAAGGCGAAGTATACGGGCTGACGCCTGCCCGGTGCTGGAAGGTTAAGGGGAGCGGTTAGCGCAAGCGAAGCTGTGAACCGAAGCCCCAGTAAACGGCGGCCGTAACTATAACGGTCCTAAGGTAGCGAAATTCCTTGTCAGGTAAATTCTGACCCGCACGAATGGCGTAACGACTTGGGCGCTGTCTCAACGAGAGATCCGGTGAAATTTTAATACCTGTGAAGATGCAGGTTACCCGCGACAAGACGGAAAGACCCCATGGAGCTTTACTGCAGCTTGATATTGGACTTGGGTACGATCTGTACAGGATAGGTGGGAGCCTAAGAATCATGAGCGCCAGCTTGTGAGGAGGCGACGTTGGGATACCACCCTGATCGTATCTAGGTTCTAACCTCCTCCCGTGAATCCGGGAGAGGGACCGTGTCAGGCGGGCAGTTTGACTGGGGCGGTCGCCTCCTAAAGCGTAACGGAGGCGCCCCAAGGTTCCCTCAGAATGGTTGGAAATCATTCGCAGAGTGCAAAGGCAGAAGGGAGCTTGACTGCAAGACGTACAGGTCGAGCAGGGACGAAAGTCGGGCTTAGTGATCCGGTGGTACCGAATGGAAGGGCCATCGCTCAACGGATAAAAGCTACCCTGGGGATAACAGGCTTATCTCCCCCAAGAGTCCACATCGACGGGGAGGTTTGGCACCTCGATGTCGGCTCATCGCATCCTGGGGCTGAAGTAGGTCCCAAGGGTTGGGCTGTTCGCCCATTAAAGCGGTACGCGAGCTGGGTTCAGAACGTCGTGAGACAGTTCGGTCCCTATCTGTCGCGGGCGCAGGAAATTTGAGAGGAGCTGTCCTTAGTACGAGAGGACCGGGATGGACGTACCGCTGGTGTACCAGTTGTTCCGCCAGGAGCACCGCTGGGTAGCCAAGTACGGACGGGATAAGCGCTGAAAGCATCTAAGCGTGAAGCCCCCCTCAAGATGAGATTTCCCAATTAGTAAGACCCCTTGTAGACGACGAGGTAGATAGGTTCGGCGTGGAAGTGCTGTAAAGCATGCAGCGGACGAATACTAATCGGTCGAGGGCTTATTCATGACCCCACTAGGGGAGCAAAAGGATGAAACAACGTAAGCTTCGAATCCAGTTTTCAGGGAATGATCTTGGAGAGATACCCAAGTGGCTATAAGGGGACCCTCTGCTAAGGGGTTAGACTGCGTAAGCGGTGCGAGGGTTCGAATCCCTCTCTCTCCGCCATCTCTGAACATGATATAACGGCGGCGTAGCTCAGCTGGCTAGAGCGTACGGTTCATACCCGTAAGGTCGGGGGTTCGATCCCCTCCGCCGCTACCATTTTCCCTATTGAATGTAGACAAGACCTGTGATAAGATATCCCTTGTGCCCAACAAGCATGGACGCTTAGCTCAGCTGGGAGAGCATCTGCCTTACAAGCAGAGGGTCGGCGGTTCGATCCCGTCAGCGTCCACCATTTATGCCATTATGGCACTCATGCCGACGTAGCTCAGCTGGTAGAGCAACGGTATCGTAAACCGTAGGTCGGGGGTTCGAATCCCTTCGTCGGCACCAGTTATTACCTTGTGGAGCTGTGGTGTAGAGGCCTAACATGCCTGCCTGTCACGCAGGAGACCGCGGGTTCGAATCCCGTCAGCTCCGCCATTCTAACTGAATAGGCTTCATTAGGCTCGGTAGCTCAGTCGGTAGAGCAGAGGACTGAAAATCCTCGTGTCGGCGGTTCGATTCCGTCCCGAGCCACCATGTAATCCTGGAGGATTAGCGAAGTGGCCAAACGCAGCAGACTGTAAATCTGTTCTCTGACGAGTTCGGTGGTTCGAATCCATCATCCTCCACCATTTTATTCTTTCTTGAGCTAGCGGCCCATACCCAAAGCACCTAGCAGCAAGAGCCATTAGCTCAGTTGGTAGAGCACCTGACTTTTAATCAGGGTGTCGAAGGTTCGAGTCCTTCATGGCTCACCATTTTCTACAATTAACCAAGGAGACCTTTACCGGTCTCCTTTTTGCTGTGCCTGGAATTGGAACCCGGCCAAGGGGATAGAGGAACGGGCCGGAGGACATGCTACGTTTTGCCTGGACCGGATGGTGGCTCTTCCTCATGAGGAGGGAAGGGGATCCATTTCCTCAAGAGATGTACAGGGTTAATCGACTAAGGGGGCGAGGGTATGGTTTATTTGAAAGCGATCGGAAGCGGGCTGGCTTTGATCCTGCTTCTCGTTCCCTTGGTTCGCCGATGGGCCCTGCGCCTCGGGTACGTGGACCGTCCGGGGGGACGGAAAATACATAAGGCTCCCATCCCGCTGATGGGGGGACTGGCGATTTATGCGGCATGCGTAATCCCGCTGATCGGGTATAACGGGTGGACCGCGCAGACGGGAGCTATTGTGACCGGCGGAACCCTTTTGCTTGCGGTGGGGCTGCTGGATGACGGCTTCAAGGCTAAGGGAAGGGACTTCCCGGTCTGGCCCCGTCTGGTCGTCTATTTGATTACCTCGGCCGTTCCTCTTGGATATGGCATCATGATAGCGGGGGTCCGCCTTCCGGGCACCGGCATCCTACTTGATTTTCCTGTCTGGTTGGCGTGGGCGGCGACCATGCTGTGGGTGTTTGCCCTAACGAATATGATTAACTTCATTGACGGAATCGACGGGCTGGCCTCGGGCATCGTTACGATATCCTCTGCTACCCTGCTGGTGGTTTCCGCTTGGAAGCACCAGATGGAGCCTGGCCTGTTAGCGGCAATTCTCGTAGGGGTTTGTATCGGCTTTCTCGGCTATAATTTTCATCCGGCCAAAATATTTATGGGTGATGCGGGAGCGGTATTCCTGGGCTATACACTTGCGGTTGTGGCGGTAAACGGGGCTTTCAAGAGCGCCACGGTCATTTCCATCTTCGTTCCGGTTCTTGCCCTAAGTGTTCCGATTATGGATACGGGCTTCGTCCTCCTACGCAGGCTGCTCCGGGGCACAGGGATTCACCGGGCGGATAAGCTTCATACCCATCATACGCTGATGTCCTGGGGGTTGACCCAGCCTCAGACGGTTTCTTTCCTCTACCTGATTGCGATCAGCTTTTCACTTTTGTCGGTCATTCTGCTCCTACTTTTCAGTTAAAACTTCTCCACCTCCGGGATGCCGGGGGTTTCTTTCTTTTGGAGGGATGCGGTATCATGGGAAAGAAGACTAAGAGAGAGCAGACTATTCGTATAGGGGTAATGCGATGCATTGGGAACGGATTCAAAACCAACTGGAACAAATTTTGCAGACTCCGGTGACCCTTCTTAAAATGCCGCTCGACGAGTGGGAAGCCAAAACGGGATCATCGGCCCAACAGGCCCGCCTCCAGACCAGCGTGTTTGACGGGGATCAATCCAGCTTTCTGCTGCAGGTAACAGGGGGCCAAACCCTGGTCCTGACGGTTGACGGGATGCTGACTGCGGCGGAAAATCAGCTGGTGGAGCTTATGCTGGATGCCTACAGGCTTCCCGAGAAGACGAGGCCGGCCTCTCCGGCGGCGGAAGATGAACGCAAATCGCTTCTCGTTAAGGAATGGTTTTTTCATCAGCTCGAAATGGGCAAAACGAATGCCGAGATGCCCGATATGCTGGCCGCTCAGCTATCGTTCTACAAGACGCGGATCCCGCTTCTCCTGTACGGGGAATATTCGGACTCCCGGAGCGTTCCTTATAAGGAACTGAAAAAGCTGCTCGATTCCTTCTTCGGGGCGGAGATGGTGCTTATCCCCCTGATGGAGAAAGAATGGCTCCTTCTGGGGCCGGAGTCCCTGCTGACAGCAAGCGGGGGAGAACGGGACGGATTGGAGGAGGAGAGCCTGGAGGAGTCGCTTGAATCCATCTGTTCGGGGCTTTATGAGATGCTGTCGAACGAATGGGTGGGCGAGTTCCATTTGACCATCCATTATCCGATGACCCCGGCCAAATCACTTCTCTCTACGGTTCTGCAGATGAGAGAGACGATGATGCTCGGCCAAACCTTCCACCTCGGCAGCAACATGCATCTTCCCTGGCACCTGCATCTCGAGAAGCTCATGAACGGAATTCCCGAGGGGGCGAAGGCCAGCTTCGTCGAGCAGGTGTTCCGCCGCAACGATCCGCTTCTCGACGCGGAGATTCAGTCGACGCTGGAGCACTTTTTTGACTTGGAATGCAACGTCAGCGAAACGGCCAAGCAGCTCTACATTCACCGCAACACGCTGCTCTACCGCCTGGATAAATTCAAGCAGGAAACCGGACTCGACGTACGCACCTTCAATGATGCCGTTCTGGTGAAGATCGCTTTGCTATTGTATAAAGTCACGAAAAGGAAGTAATTTTTTTGTAAGGATTGTGCATAGCCACAAAGAATCCGCTAGGGTAAGATGAAAGTATTAAAGAAGCAGATACTTTTGCGGGAGGTAATATACATGGCAGGCGTTCGTTTGAATCATATCGTTAAAACTTATCCTGGTGCTGAAGAAGCAACGGTTAAAGATTTTCATTTGGATATCAAAGACAAAGAATTTCTCGTTCTGGTCGGCGCTTCCGGTTGCGGTAAGTCCACTACGCTTCGTATGATCGCCGGATTGGAAGAAATCACGGAAGGCGAACTCTACATTGGAGACCGTCTCGTGAACGACGTCGCTCCTAAAGATCGCGACATCGCGATGGTATTCCAGTCTTACGCCCTGTATCCTCACATGAACGTTTACCAGAACATGGCCTTCGGTCTGAAGCTGCGTAAATTCAAGAAAGCCGACATCGATGCACGCGTTCGTGCAGCCGCAAAAATTCTCGATATCGAGCACCTGCTGGACCGCAAGCCGAAAGCTCTTTCCGGTGGTCAGCGCCAGCGTGTCGCCCTCGGACGTGCTATCGTTCGTGAGCCTCAAGTGTTCCTGATGGACGAACCTCTTTCCAACTTGGACGCCAAGCTTCGCGTTGCGATGCGTGCGGAGATCAGCAAGCTGCACAAGCGTCTCGAAACGACCATTATCTACGTAACGCATGACCAGACGGAAGCTATGACCATGGGCCAGCGGATCGTCGTTATGGACAAAGGCATCATCCAGCAAGCGGCTACTCCGGAAGAAATTTACAACCATCCGGTTAACATGTTCGTAGCCGGCTTCATCGGATCTCCTTCCATGAACTTCGTGAGCGGCTCCATGACCGATCAAGGAGGAAGCCTCTACTTCAAAGCCGAAGGCGTGAACGTAGAAATTCCTCAAGGCAAAGCCGCTGTTCTTCGCGACAAAGGCTATGTAGGTAAAGAAGTGGTACTCGGCATTCGTCCCGAAGACCTGCATGATGAGCCGATCTTCCTGGAAGGCTCCCCTAACTCCATCGTTAACGCGCACATTGAAGTATCCGAGAACCTCGGACACGAAATGTACCTGTACATCAATGGCATCGGAACGAACTCCGTTATCGCCCGTGTGGACAGCCGCGCCGGCGTAAAAGAAGGAAGCAACGTTCGTTTGGCTCTGGACATGAACAAAGTTCATTTCTTCGACAAAGAAACGACGCTTTCCATCTTCGCCAACAACTAATCGTTAAGCATTGCAAGGCCAGCCTTAGGAGGCTGGCCTTTTTATATGGCCTTCGGTAGTGTTGATTTACCACCCCAATTCCATTACCATGGAACTATTGGGAATAACTAAAGGAGTCGGGACCATGGCGAAAAAAGTGAAAGTCTCCGATCTCGTACGCCGGTTTAAGATGGAAGTGGTGTGCGGGGAGGAAGGGCTTAAGAGAATTATCACGACGGCAGATTTGTACCGGCCCGGCTTGGAGATGGCCGGCTATTTCAACTACCACCCGCATGAGCGGGTCCAGATTCTGGGGAGAACGGAGCTGGCCTTCTTCCAGACGCTCAGCGAGGACCAGAGGAAGGACCGGATGCTCCGTCTGTGCGCGGAAGATACGCCTTGTATCTGTGTCACGAGAGGACTTCCCGTACCGGAGGAGCTGATGGAAGCAGCCACTGAGCACCAGGTTCCCGTGCTTCGAAGCAATGTGCCAACCACAACACTGGCCGGACAGGTGAGTGATTTTCTCGAGGGCAAGCTGGCCCCCTCCACCACAATCCATGGGGTACTCGTGGATGTATATGGCATCGGGATGCTGATTACGGGAAGCAGCGGCATCGGCAAAAGCGAAACGGCACTGGAGCTCGTCAAACGAGGTCACCGGCTGATCGCGGACGATGCCGTGGAGATTCGGCAAACGGCGGAAAATGTCCTGATCGGGAATGCACCCGAGCTGATCAAGCACCTGCTGGAAATCCGCGGGGTCGGCATCATTAACGTCATGACGCTTTTCGGGGCGGGAGCCGTACGGAACAACACGAAGATTTCCCTAGTGGCCAAGCTGGAAACGTGGCAGCAGGATAAACAGTACGACCGGCTGGGGCTGGACGAAGAGAAGACGAGGATCATCGATACGGATGTAACACTGGTAACCATTCCGGTTCGTCCGGGCCGAAACTTGGCCGTAATCATTGAGGTCGCCGCCATGAACTACCGTTTGAAGCAGATGGGCTACAACGCCGCCCTGCAGTTCACGAACAAGCTGACCGAATCGCTGCAGGAAGACGTGGACGATTTGGACGAGTAAGCAGAAGCAGAGCGGCCGCAGCCCTCTCACGTGAAAGGACCGGGGGGATCGAGGCCGATCCCAACGAAAGCAGCGGTTATTTTGGCGTTACATGCGGAAAGGAAAGAAAACCATGACTTTGGTTATAGATCCGATAGCCTTCTCTCTAGGGGTTATCACGGTGCGGTGGTACGGGATTATTCTGGGGACCGCCGCCTTGGTAGGATTGTATCTCGCCGTACGCGAGGGCAAACGTTTTGGAATTATCCCCGATTTCTTCATGGACATGATGCTCATCGGCGTTCCATCCGCGATTATCGGCGCGCGTCTCTACTATGTAGCCTTCAAATGGGATTATTACAGCCAGCATCCCAACGAGATCTATAAGATCTGGGAAGGCGGCATCGCCATCTACGGAGCCTTGATCGGCGCGATCATTGGTGTGTACTTTTATGTCCGGTCGAAGGGATACCGCTTTTCCCGGATTGCCGATATTTGCGCTCCAGGCCTTATCGTAGGCCAGCTGATCGGACGCTGGGGTAATTTTATGAACCAGGAGGCCCACGGGGGGCCTGTAGAGGAAAGCTTCCTGCGGAACACCCTTCACCTTCCCGATTTTATTGTCAACCAGATGTATATTAACGGGGAGTTTTACCATCCTACCTTTCTATACGAATCCTTATGGAACCTGGTTGGGCTTCTGGTCCTGCTGTGGCTTCGAAGAAGGCCCTTCTTGAGAGCGGGCGAGCTGTTTGCGAGCTACTTCATCTGGTATTCCATCGGACGTTTTCTTATTGAAGCGCTTCGGACGGACAGCCTGGCTTTTACCGGACCGGAATGGCTCGCGAGCTTTATTGGAACCCTCTGGTCGCCGATGACGGTGCTGTTCGAAGAGGGCAACATGTCCTATGGAAACATAAGAGTTTCCCAGCTGCTGAGCCTTCTGATCATAATCGGAGCCCTTCTGCTGATCTTCTTCCGGAGAAAAATGGGATACGCCGAGACGCGGTATGCAGATCCGATCGTTTCCACCAAAGCATCTCCTGAAGCAGCGGCCGGCGATTCCGTCACCGGCGACGGCGTACCGGTTCCAGTCGATGATGCTCATCCGGTACCTGCAGAGAAGCCAGAGGCTGGGGAAGAGCAGGGACGGAAGGAATAACGGGAGAAGCGGGCATGAAACCATAGGAAGAAGAGGTCTGCTCAACGACTATATGCAGCTAAGGAGTCCTCACCATGATAGATACCATACTGTTTGATCTGGACGGAACGATTGTGGATACGAACGAGCTGATCATTGCCTCGTTCCTTCATGCCTTGGAGGGGCAGACACTGGAGCCCTTCACCCGGGAGCACATTATCCCGAATATGGGCAAGCCTCTTGTGGAGCAGATGCTGATGTTTACCGGGCGGGCCGAGGTCGATGACCTGATCCGAACCTATAGGGAATTCAATGTGCGGATGCACGACGAAATGGTCCAAGAGTTCCCGTACGTGAAAGAAGTGCTGGAGGAACTGCACCGAAGCGGAATCCGGCTCGGGGTGGTCACCAGCAAGGTCCGGATGACGACGGAAATGGCTCTTAAGCTGTTCGATCTGAGAAGATTCATGGGGACGCTTGTCACCATCGATGATGTGAAAGAAGCGAAACCGAGCCCGGAGGGCATCCGTCTCGCTTTGAAAGAATTGGGCAGCGAGCCGGAGAGGACGCTCATGGTAGGCGACAGCTCTTATGACCTGCTGGCCGCGAGGAATGCGGGCGTCCGTTCCGTGGGGGTGGCCTGGTCGATGAAGGGTGAAGCTTATCTGAAGGAATTCGATCCGGATTATCTCATCCACGATATGCGGGAGCTCCTCGCTATCGCGGGAATAAAGAGGGATGCGCCTTGAGGAAAGTGGAGAAATTCCCGACCGAAGGGCCGAACGCCCTCTGGCAGATCTACCGAACCGTAAGCAGATGGAAGGCGATGCGCAATTTTGTTTTTATCCAAATGACGCGCTACTCGCCTTCTTTGCGCTTCAAAAATTGGGTATACCGCCGCGTGCTCGGCATGAAGGTGGGCAGCCATACGGCGTTTGCCCTTATGGTGATGCCGGATGTGTTTTTCCCCGAAAAGATTCACGTAGGCGACAATTCCATTATCGGGTACAACACGACGATTCTGGCTCACGAATACCTCACCACGGAATACCGGCTGGGAGAGGTGCGGATCGGTTCCCATGTGATGATCGGTGCGAATACCACCATCCTGCCGGGGGTCACCATCGGAGACCATGCGGTCGTCGGGGCGGGCTCCGTTGTTCACCGGGATGTGGAGGCCGGCAGCTTCGTAGCGGGGAATCCGCTTCAAGTGATCCGCCCGGGGTCCGGAGGTTTATGGAAAAGGGAAGATGGCGATTGACGCCGGAGGGGGAAAGTGGTATAGTTACAACTACTTTCTTTACTTTGGTAGTATGGTAGTATGGTAGCACGCTAAAGCGTTTTGAGGAATAAACGACCAAGTCTAATCAAGACGTGTTATAGATAACCGGACGATTAACGGAGGGAGCAGGATGTCGAAGCCTAAAGTTTTTGAGAAGCCGACCGGGGTGAAGGATTATCTTCCGGATACGGTAGCGAAGTTGAGAACAATCGAATTCCGGGTGCTGGAGTGCATGGAGAAGTGGGGGTACCGGCAGATCATCACGCCTACTCTGGAATTCTATGACACGGTCGGGGCGGCCAGCTCCACCACCGATAAGAAGCTATTTAAGCTGCTGGACCAGAACGGCCGGACGCTTGTTTTGCGTTCCGATATGACGGCGCCGATCGCCCGGGTCGTCGCCTCCATGCTGAAGGAGCAGGAGTTCCCGCTCCGTCTGTCCTATCACAGCAATGTGTTCCGCGCTTTTGCGGAGGAGGCGGGCAAGGAGTCCGAGTTTTTCCAGACAGGCGTAGAGCTTGTCGGAGACGGTTCTCCGGAGGCCGATGCCGAGGTCATTGCCCTTGCGGTCGCGGCTTTGCAGGCGGCGGGCGTGAAGAGCTTCAAGATTGCGCTTGGCCACGTCGGCTTCCTGAACGGCTTGTTCGAGGAAACGCTCGGGGGCCGGGAAGAAGAACAGCGGGCGCTGAAGGAATGCCTGCTTAACCGGGACTATGTCGGCTACCGGCACCGGCTGAAGTCGTTCGAGCTTGACGAGAAGGTCTTGCGGGAGCTGGACGGGATCCTTCGCTTCAGCGGAGGGGAGCAGGTATGCGAGCAGGCCAATGCGGTCACGACGCACCCGGTCGCCCTGGAGGCGATCCGGCATTTGTGCGGCATAGTCGAAGTGCTAAAGGCCTACGGGGTAAGCGAGCATGTGCTGATCGATCTGACCATGGTCGGCGATTTCTCCTATTATACGGGCATGACCTTCGAGGGCTACGCCTCGGGTCTCGGCTTTCCGGTTTGCAGCGGAGGCCGCTACGACAACCTGCTGACCCAATTCGGCCGGCCGTCGCCCGCTACCGGCTTCGCCTTGAAGACGAACCGGATTCTCGAGGTGACGAACGCCGAACGGAATGAAGACGATCGGCGTACGCTCGTGCTGTATGACGCCGCCCATCGTGGAGAAGCGCTGCGGGCGGCGGCTGAGCTTCGTTCCGCTTCCCGGGGAAGCGTAGAGACGCACTTCGTCCACGGAGCCGAAGCGGAACAGGCTATCGTCAAGTCGGATGGGGGAACCTTCCGCTTCCGGGGTCACGAGTTTACCGATATTCAATCATTCTTGGGATAGGAGGAGCCTCATGGACATACTGAAAGTCGCGATGCCGAAAGGCCGCATCAACAAACCGGCCATCAAGCTGATCCAGGAGGCGGGCTTTCCGATTCCCGACGACCTGGACGATTCCCGCAAGCTGATCATTTCCGCTCCGGGAGCCCAAATGGAATTTATTATGGCGAAGCCGGTCGATGTCCCGACTTACGTGGAATACGGGGTAGCGGACATCGGCATCGTAGGCAAGGACGTGCTGATGGAAGAGAACCGGGACGTCTACGAGCTGCTTGATCTGGGCATTGCCCGGTGCCGGATGTCGGTCATCGGCCTGCCGGACTGGACGCCGGTTATGAATCCGCGGGTGGCGACCAAGTACCCCAATCTGGCCTCGGACTATTTCCGGGAAAAGGGCCAGCAGGTGGAGGTCATCAAGCTGAACGGTTCCATCGAGCTGGCCCCTCTGATCGGGCTCGCCGACCGGATTGTCGACATGGTCGAGACGGGACGCACCCTGCAGGAGAACGGCCTGGTGGAAATGGAAGAGATTTTCCAGATCACAAGCCGGCTTATCGCCAACCGGGTAAGCTTCCGGATGAAGAACGAAGCGATTCAAGGGCTGTGCGACAAGCTGCAGTCGATCATTGCCGTTAAAGGTTAAGCTTTCTAAACATTAACAGGGTAAGGGGGAAGGACGATGCGCATCATGCCGGCGGCCGAGTTCAAGCTCGACCGGGAAGTGGATTACGGGACTGCCGATCAGAACGAAGCGGTTCAAGCCATTATCGAAAGCGTACGGAAGGAAGGGGATGCCGCCGTCCACCGTTACTCGGAGAAATTTGACGGAGTGAAGGTACCCGAGCTCCGTATCTCGGAGGAGGAGATCCGCTCCGCCTACGAGCGAGTGGACCTGGAATTTCTGGAGGCGATCCGGGAGGCGGCCGTCAATATCCGTAGCTTCCATGAGAAGCAGAAGCGTTCCTCCTGGATGGACCTCCAGCCGGACGGAAGCCTTCTCGGGCAGGTCATCCGGCCGCTGAAGCGGGTTGGGTTGTATGTACCGGGAGGAAAGGCGGCTTATCCGTCTTCCGTTCTGATGAACGCCATTCCCGCTCAGGTGGCCGGGGTGCAGGAGATTGCCATGGTCACTCCTCCGGCAACGGCGGGCGAGGAGGGAGTTAATCCCTACATTCTCGTCGCCGCGGCGGAGGTGGGGATCCGCGAGATCTACCGCGTAGGGGGAGCTCAAGCGGTAGCCGCCCTTGCCTTCGGCACCGAAAGCATCCCCGCGGTAGACAAAATTGTCGGCCCCGGCAACATCTATGTAGCGCTGGCGAAGCGCAGCGTCTACGGCGTCGTCGATATCGACAGCATCGCCGGCCCAAGCGAAATCGTCGTGCTGGCGGATGACTCCGCCGATCCGGCCTTCGTGGCGGCCGATCTGTTGTCCCAGGCCGAGCATGACGAGATGGCCTCGGCGGTACTTGTCACTCCTTCGGAGGAACTCGCCCGTAAGGTTCAGGCCGAGGTGATCCGCCAGCTGGACATCCTGCCGCGCAAGTCGATTGCGGGGCCGTCGATTCGCGACTACGGCGCTATTCTGACCGTCGGCTCGCTGAAGGAAGGCATCGCGGTCGTGAATCGGCTCGCGCCGGAGCATCTGGAGCTGATGATCGAGAGCCCGATGGAGACACTCCCATACATCGAAAATGCGGGGGCCATCTTCCTTGGCCCCTACAGCTCCGAGCCGGTCGGCGATTATTGGGCCGGGCCGAACCACGTGCTTCCGACGAACGGCACCGCCCGCTTCTCTTCGCCGCTTAACGTGGACGACTTCATCAAGAAGTCGAGCGTCATTTACTACAGCAGGGAGGCCCTGCTTAAGAACGGCCGCAAGATCATTACGCTGGCCGAGCACGAAGGGCTCGAAGCCCATGCCCGGGCGATCCGGGTCCGCTTAGACAAGGAGGACGAAACCAATGGCTGAAACCAATCCCCTGCGCTCCTCGTCCGTGGCGCGGAAGACGAATGAGACGGACATTGAGCTGGCTTTTGCCGTGGATGGAACGGGACAATCCGAGTTCGAAACGGATGTTCCCTTCCTGAATCACATGCTCGACCTGTTCACCAAGCACGGACAGTTTGATCTCAAGGTGAACGCCAAGGGAGACATCGAAATCGACGACCATCACACGGTGGAAGATATCGGCATCTGCCTCGGCCAGGCCCTGCGGCAGGCTCTTGGCGACAAGAAGGGCATCAAACGCTATGCGAATGTATTCGTCCCGATGGACGAAGCCTTGGCACAGGTGGTCATCGATGTGAGCAACCGCCCGCATCTTGAATACCGCGCCCAGTATCCTTCGGCCCAGGTCGGCAGCTTCACGACTGAGCTGGTACACGAGTTCTTGTGGAAGTTCGCCCTCGAGGCCCGCATTACGCTCCATGTCATTGTTCATTACGGACAGAACACCCATCACATGATCGAAGCGGTGTTCAAGGCGCTGGGACGGGCTCTTGATGAAGCAACGAACATCGATCCCCGGGTGACGGGCGTGCCGTCTACCAAAGGGGTGCTGTAGTCATGATTGCGATCGTCGATTACGGAATGGGCAATCTGCACAGCGTGAGCAAGGCCATCGAGCGCCTCGGGTTCGAAGCCGAGGTGACCTCCGATCCCCAAGCGATCCTTGGGGCGGACGGTGTCATTCTTCCCGGGGTGGGAGCGTTTGGAGACGCCATGGAGCAGCTGCAGGAAACGGGGCTCGGCGAAACCGTCAAGCAATATGCCGCTTCCGGCAAGCCCCTTCTCGGCATCTGTCTCGGGATGCAGCTTCTCTTCACGAGCAGCGAGGAGCATGGCCGGCACAAGGGCCTGGACCTGCTGCCGGGTGAGGTGGTGCGGTTCCAGGGCGACTACAAAGTTCCACACATGGGATGGAACCGGCTTGCGTTTAAGGGCCAAAGCCCTCTGCTTGCGGGCTTGGAGGAAGGGCACGTCTATTTCGTCCATTCCTACCATGCGAAGCCGGCAGTGGCATCGGATCTTCTCGCGGTAACGGACTACTATCAGCCGGTTACGGCCATTGTGGGACGCGGGAATGTGTTCGGCATGCAGTTCCACCCGGAGAAAAGCGGGGAAGTCGGGATGCAGCTGCTCGGGAACTTTCTTAATCTTTGTGAAACGAAAGTGTTGAAATAAGCGTGGCAGGAAGGGGGAGCCGGCATGCTGGCCAAGCGCATCATTCCATGCCTGGACGTCAAGGACGGGCGTGTCGTTAAAGGAGTTAATTTCGTCAATTTGCGCGATGCGGGAGATCCGGTTGAGCTTGCGGCCATCTATGATAGAGAAGGAGCCGACGAGCTGGTGTTTCTCGATATCTCCGCTTCGCACGAAGGCCGGGCCACCATGGTCGAGGTCGTTCGGCAGACCGCAGGCGAAATCACGATTCCGTTCACGGTAGGGGGCGGCATCGCTCACGTGGACGACATGAAACGCCTGCTGCGGGCCGGGGCGGACAAGATCGGAATCAATACGGCGGCTGTAAAAAATCCGCAGCTGATTGCGGACGGCGCCCGCAAGTTCGGCTCCCAGTGCATTGTCGTCGCCATCGACGCGAAGTATAATGAAGCGTGGGGCGAATGGGAAGTGTACACCCATGGAGGACGCACCGCTACCGGCATCAAAGCTTTGGAATGGGCCAAGCGGGCCGAGGAGCTGGGAGCCGGAGAGCTGCTGCTGACGAGCATGGACACGGATGGAACGAAGGACGGCTTCGATCTTAAGCTGACCCGGACCGTTTCGGAGTCCGTCGGCATTCCCGTTATCGCCTCGGGAGGCGCCGGAAGCTCCGGTCATTTCCTGGACGTGTTTACCGAAGGGAAGGCGGACGCGGGCTTGGCGGCTACCATTTTTCACTACAAGGAACTTACGATACCTGGGGTCAAGGAAGACCTCAAGACCAAAGGGGTTGAAATCCGTTGACAGCACCGGTAGAACATAACGAACCACTAAACGCTTCTCAGCTTGCCGGCACGATCCGTTGGGATGACGCGGGACTCGTTCCCGCTATTCTGCAGGACGCCGCAAGCAAGGAAGTTCTCATGCTGGCTTACATGAACCGCGAAGCGCTGGAGCGCACGGTGGAATCAGGGGAAGCCTGGTTCTGGAGCCGCTCCCGCGGCGAGCTGTGGCACAAGGGGGGACCTCCGGGAATACCCAGAAGGTTCAGTCGCTTTTCTATGATTGTGATGCGGATACGCTCCTCGTGAAGGTGATCCCGAACGGACCGGCCTGCCACACCGGGCAGTACAGCTGCTTCTACCGCGAGGCGCTGCTGGAAGGACAAGCGGCGCAAGCCGCCGAAGCGGACCGTTTCCGCATGCTGACCACGCTGGAGAGCGTCATTGCGAAGCGGGATGCCGAGCGTCCGGAAGGGGCTTATACGACCTATCTCTTCGAGAAGGGCGTGGACAAGATCCTAAAGAAGGTCGGAGAAGAAACGGCCGAAGTGATCATCGCCGCCAAGAACAAAGACAACGACGAGCTGCGCATGGAAACAAGCGATCTGATCTTCCACCTGATGGTTCTGCTCCGCGAGCGGAAGCTTTCGCTTGACGAAGTGATGCGGGAATTGGACCGCCGGCACAACAAATAACCGATTCGTCAGAAAAATTGGATAAAACCGGACATTCCTTTTGAAAAACGGTTTCTACCAGGTATAATGGAAAGTGGCGTCAAGAAAACTTTGAAAGTTTTGCGACAATACCGGACAAAATGCTTACGAAACCGTTTTTTTCTATTACACTTAAGGGGTATGGTTAAAAAATAGGGCGAAGGCCCCTTTTCATTACGTTTAGGAGGTTTACGATGAGCAGCGGCAGCAGGTTAAAAATATTTGCAGGATCATCCAATCCGAGACTGGCGGAGAACATCTCCCAGGTGATCGGGCAGCCATTGGGAAGGGTTAAGCTTTCGCGCTTCAAAAGCGGAGAGCATTACTGCCTGTACGAAGAAACGATCCGCAATTGCGACGTGTTCCTGGTTCAGACTTTCTCTCATCCCATCAACGAACACTTCGTCGAACTGCTGGTGATGATCGACGCAGCCAAAAGAGCTTCGGCTCGGACCATCAACCTGGTGCTTCCTTACTACGGTTATTCGCGCCAAGAAAGAAAAGCCGCTCCACGGGAGCCGATCTCGGCCAAGCTCGTAGCGGACGTTCTGACGACGGCAGGCGCGGACCGTGTCATCACGATTGATCTGCATGCCGCCGCTATCCAAGGCTTCTTCAATATTCCGGTCGACCATCTGACCGCGCTGGACCTGATCAGCGATTATGTCCGCAAGAAAAATATCCCGAATCCGATCATCGTGTCTCCGGATGCCGGGCGCGCCACGACGGCGGAGCGTCTTGCCAACATCCTGGATGCGCCGTTCGCCATGATGATCAAGAAGCGTCCCGAGCACAACGAAGCCGTTATTACCCACATCATCGGGGATGTCGAAGGGCGGACGCCGATCATTATCGAGGATCTGATCGATACGGGGACGACCATCGTCAATGTCGTCGAGGGCCTGAAGGAAAAGGGCGCCGAAGACGTGTATATATGCGCCACCCACCCCGTCTTCTCGGGACCGGCGCTGCAGCGGCTGGACCACCCGAACATCAAGGAAGTGGTGGTGACGGACTCCATCGCCATTCCGGACAATCATGGAGAGCGGTTCAAGGTGCTGTCCGTAGCGCCGCTGCTCGCCAATGCGATCCACATCGTGGTGGAGGGCGGCTCCATTTCCTCGCTGTTTAAATACGGCGGGGTATAAGAGAAGCAATCTCTTCCGGATTGTGGTATACTTTCGAAACACTCATAGGCAAGACCGGCTTGCAAGGACCGACGAGAAAGCGGGATTTCCGCCGATTTCGTGACGGGTCCTTCTGCCGTATCCAGACAAGCGAAACGGAGGTGCTTGCTAATGGAAAGGAAGAAGAAGGCTGTGGCCGATCCTAAAAAGCATAAAGTCGTATCAATCAAGATGGACGCCACCTTCTTTTTTGAAAGGGCCGTCCGGTCGCTGGACCGGTTCCATTACGACAAGGCCTTGAAGTACTTTCGCCGGGCCGTGGAGTACGAGCCGGATAACCCGGTCAACCACTGCAACCTGGCGGGGATCCTGTCCGAGATGGGCAGCTACGGGGATTCCAACGAAATTCTCCAGACGATTCTGGATGAAGTGGACCCGACGATGACCGAGTGCTACTTCTACATGGCGAACAACTACGCCAACATGGAGGACTTCGAATCGGCGGAGAAGGCCATTATCCAGTACCTGGAGAAGGACCCGGCCGGACAATTCCTGGAGGAATCCGAGGAAATGATCGAGCTGCTCAGCTACGAGCTGGACCGACCGACCCCGCTGACCTTCATCAAAAGCCGAGAGGGCTTGTTCGAACACGACAAGGCCCGCAAAATGCTGGAGGAGGGCCGCTTTGTGGAAGCGGTCCGGATGCTGCAGCGGTTGATCAAGAAATACCCCGAGTTTCTCGCGGCACGCAACAACCTGGCCCTGGCTTATTACTACCTGGGCCAGTTCGACAAAGCCATGGACACAATCAAGCAGGTTATCGAGCTGGAACCCGGCAATCTGCACGCACTCTGCAACCTGGCGATCTTCTACCACCATTTCGGAGCGGAGGAGGAGCTGGGCAGCCTGATGGAGCAGCTGCAGAAGACGTATCCGTTCCAGACGGACAATTTGTTCAAGCTGGCAACCACGATGGGCATTCTGGGCGATCATGAATCCGCCTTCCGCCTCTTCCGCCGGATGATCAAGACGGGAGAGGGCGGAACGGATCCTTGCCTGTATCACTATACGGCTGTTGCGGCCTACAACACATCCCGGTTCCTCGAAGCGAGGAGATACTGGCAGCAGACGGAGAAGCTGGATCCGAAATCGGATATCCCGCGTTTCTTCCTGAGCCAGCTGGACAAAGCGGAAGCGCCGCCTGCTCCGCTCAGCTACCATTACCATCTCCCATTCGAGGAGCAGCTTAAGATGCTGGAGAGAACGAAGGATTCCCTTCCGGATTACGTGAAGCGGGATCCGCTCGTACGTTCCTCCTTCTTCTGGGCTCTCCGCCACGGAGATCCGGAAACGAAGCTTCAGGTTCTCCAGGCCTTCGGGATGATCGCCGATCCGGAAGTGGAGGAGGCCCTCAGGGCTTTCATGCTGGATCCGGATGAAGATGAATATTTGAAGAAGGTGGCATTCTTCGTGCTGCGAAGCATGGGCGCCCGGGAACCCATGAAGTTCGTTTCGGACGGGCAGATTTCCACTCTGGGCTCCGTTCCTTTCTCTCCCCATCTTCCGGTGTGGGAGCCGCAGTGGAGTGAAGTGCTGGAACTCGCGCTTTCCAACATGCAGCAGCGGTACGATCTTGTGCAGCTTCATGATTTGGAGACGCTGTGGGTGGAATACTTAACAAGAACCCAGCCCAAGCAGCCCAAAATCACCAAAACGGCTTCCTGGTCGGCCGCCTTGGAATACCTGACCGCCAAAATGCACCGCCGAGCCGTTTCCTACGGGGAAATGGCCAAGCATTACGGCGTCTCGGCGGCTACCGTGAGCAAGCATGCCAAGCTGATTGACGAGGCCTGCAAGCTCAAGGAGAAGATGGATGCCATTTTTCCGAAATATGCTTCTTCCCTGAAACCGAAGGATGAATAAGCAGCTGAGGCTGCCAACGTTCCTTGTAACAGGCAGTCCCTAGCCACCAAGCAAGTCAATACGCCGCTCATGGAGGATGATCAAGGATGTACAAATCGATTGTTATCGGAACAGGACCATCGGGGCTGACGGCCGCCATTTACCTGGCCCGCGCCAACTTCAAGCCGCTTGTCATCGAAGGCCCGGAGCCGGGCGGACAGCTGACCACCACAACCGAAGTCGAGAACTTCCCCGGATTCCCGGATGGAATTATGGGGCCGGAGCTTATGGACAACATGCGTAAGCAGGCCGAGCGCTTCGGAGCCGAGTTCCGCACCGGATGGGTCAACTCGGTTGACTTTTCGAAGCGTCCCTTCAAGCTGTCGGTAGAAGGCATCGGCGAGCTGGAGGCCGAGTCCGTCATTATCTCGACAGGCGCCTCCGCCAAGCTGCTGGGCGTCTTGAACGAGAAGGAGAACATCGGGCGCGGCGTCAGCACCTGTGCCACGTGTGACGGCTTCTTCTTCCGCGGCAAGAAGATCATCGTAGTGGGCGGCGGCGATTCCGCGATGGAGGAAGCCAATTTCCTGACCCGCTTCGCTTCGGAAGTCAAGCTGGTTCACCGCCGCAACGAGCTTCGCGCCTCGAAGATCATGCAGGACCGCGCGAGGGAGAACGGCAAGATCACGTGGGCTCTGAACAACACGCCGCTCGAAGTGGTAGCGGGCGACAAAGGGGTAACGGGACTTAAGGTCCGCAACAACGAGACCGGTGCCGAAGAAGTGCTCGAGACCGACGGCATCTTCGTCGCGATCGGTCATACGCCGAACACCGGCTTCCTGAATGGGCAGATCCACACCGATGAGCAGGGCTATATCCTGGTAGAGCCCGGCACGACGAAGACGAACGTTCCGGGCGTGTTCGCCTGCGGGGACGTTCAGGATAAGAAATACCGCCAGGCCATTACGGCAGCCGGCAGCGGATGCGCCGCGGCGCTCGACTGCGAGAAGTTTCTAGACGGCGAAATCATTCATGACTGGAGCCAGTCTTTGAACAAATAAGGCAGGAAGAAAGGGAGCCCGCTCATAGCCGAAGGGCTCCTTTTTCTTTGCCCGGCGGGCATTTTTCCTTGCGGTTGGGGCTTTTTTACATGCCTTGACCTATCCAGGAGGTTGCCTTATAGTTGGAACAGGAGTAACTTAAAACAATTCATAGAGGTGACATTGAATGTCAGGTAAAGTGTATGTCGGCGTTGATTTGGGGGGAACCGCTATCAAAGTGGGACTCTGCGATGAAAACGGGAAGCTTCTTCATACTCACGAGGGCCCGACGGGTGCGGAGAATGGAGCAGAATTTGTCTTGGACCGTATCGCGCAGTATGTCCGCTTGATCGTGGATCAATCCGAACACAGCTGGGAGCAGGTCGCGGGCATCGGAGCGGGCATCGCCGGCTTCATGGATATCCCGGAAGGCTTCGTCAAGCTGTCCCCGAATTTGGGCTGGCGCAATGTCGCCGTTAAGAAAACGCTGGAAGAGAAATTGGGCAAAACCGTTACCATAGATAACGACGCGAACGTGGCTGCCTTGGGTGAAGCTTGGAGCGGTGCGGGCGCGGGCATTCCCAATGTCGTCTGCTATACCCTCGGAACCGGTGTGGGCGGCGGCATTATCATTAACAGCAAAATCTATCAAGGCTCCCTGGGCATGGCGGGAGAGCTCGGACACCTGCAGATCGTTCCCGATCTGGAAGCGATTCAATGCGGCTGCGGCCAAATGGGCTGCCTGGAGACGGTTTCCTCAGCGACCGGGATTGTCCGCATGGCTCACGATGCCGTTGCCCGCGGAGACAAGACCTCCCTGGGGCTGATTCAGAACATTACGGCGAAGGATGTCTTCGATGCCGCGAAGGCAGGCGACGAAGTGGCCCTGCGTATCGTGCACCGTGCCGCTTACTACCTGGGACGCTCGATGGCTTCGTTGTCCGTGATCCTCAACCCGCGCCGTTATATCATCGGGGGCGGGGTTTCGAAGGCGGGCGAGATTCTCTTCACGCCGATCCGTGAAATTTTCACCCGTTATACCCCGGAGCAGGCACGGGAAGGCGTAGACATCGTCCCGGCCACCCTTGGTAACGATGCAGGCGTTGTGGGGGCGGCAGGACTTAATCTGCCTCGTTAAGCCGAATAACACTCAAATATATAAGGTACCCGGGGCCATCCTTACTCTTACTTAAATCTTTCTATATATAAGGCATTCATTCTAAAACGAACGGAGGAGAGCGATATGGAAGAACGGCAGGCGCTGGCAAAGCTTGTCATTATCACGGGAATGTCGGGAGCCGGCAAAACCATCGCGGTCCAGAGTCTCGAGGACCTCGGCTTCTTCTGCGTCGATAATCTTCCGCCGGTTCTCATTCCGAAATTTGCGGAGCTGATCGAGCAGTCGAACGGCAAAATCGGCAAGGTGGCGCTTGTCATCGACTTGCGGGGCCGGGAATTCTTCCGGGCCCTGTCGGAGTCGCTTCGCTTCATTCAAGACAACTACACCCTTTCCTACGAAATACTGTATCTGGACGCCACAGATTCTGTTCTGGTCCAGCGTTACAAAGAAAGCCGCAGGCGGCATCCCCTTGCGCCAACAGGAGCGCCTCTAGAAGGCATTCAGCAGGAACGCAAGCTGCTGGAGGAGCTGAAGGGGCTCGCGACCCAGGCGATCGACACGAGCAATCTGAAGCCGGCCCAGCTGAAAGAAAAAATCACGGCCCGCTTTAACAACATTGAAGGGGACGGGTTGTCCGTCAACGTCATCTCCTTCGGATTCAAATACGGCATGCCGATCGACGCCGACCTCATCTTTGATGTGCGGTTTCTGCCGAATCCCCATTACGTGGAAACCTTGCGTCCCCACACCGGCCAGGACTCCGATGTTTACGACTATGTCATGAAATGGCCGGAAACCCAGGAGTTCCTGACGAAGCTTCTGGATATGCTTCAATTCCTTATGCCCCAATACAAAAAAGAAGGCAAAAGCCAGGTCGTCGTCGGAATCGGATGTACGGGCGGCAAGCACCGCTCCGTCGCCATTGCCGAATACCTGGGCAAAGCTTTGGGAACCAGCGAAACGGAGCAAGTGCGCGTCAGCCACCGGGATGCGGAACGCGACCGCCGATAAGAGGGTGATAAGATGAGCCGCAAGGCCACAAACCGCATGAGCCCGCCCCGGATCGTCGTTATCGGCGGCGGAACGGGTCTATCCGTAATGCTGCGGGGACTGAAAGAGAAGCCCGTTGCCATAACGGCCATCGTCACAGTGGCGGATGACGGGGGGAGCTCGGGGATTTTGCGCGACGAGCTGCAGATTCCTCCACCCGGAGACATCCGCAATGTGCTCGCGGCCTTGGCCGACGTGGAGCCGATGCTGTTCAAGCTCCTTCAGCACCGCTTCAGCACCGGCAACGGATTGGCTGGCCACAGCCTGGGCAACCTAATTCTCGCAGCCATGAGCGAAATTACCGGAGACTTCGTGTCCGGTGTCAAAGAGCTTAGCCGCGTCTTTGCCGTACGGGGCCGGGTGCTTCCGGCGGCCGACCGCGGAATTCTTCTGAAGGCGGAGATGGAGGACGGGAGCATCGTTGTTGGGGAATCAAAGATCCCGAAAGCGGGCAAGCGCATCAAGCGGGTATTCATCGACCCGCCGGATGTTCTCGCCTTGGATGATGCCAAGCGGGCCATCGAGGAAGCCGATGCCATCCTGATCGGACCGGGAAGCCTCTACACGAGCATTCTTCCCAACCTGCTCGTTCCCGATATTGCGAAGGCGGTACTGGAATCGCAGGCCGTCAAAATCTTCATCTGCAACGTGATGACCCAGCCGGGAGAAACGGATAACTACTCGGTCGGGGATCATCTTAAGGCGATCCAGGAGCATGTGGGCCACCCCCTCTTCGATTACGTGATCGTCAACAACGGAGAAATCCCCATCGGGGTTCAACAGCGGTACGCCGAGGAAGGGGCCAAAGCCGTTCATCTGGATATCGAGGACGTGACGCGCCAAGGCTTCCGGGTCATAGCCGACCGATTCGTCCTCTTCCGCACGTACCTTCGGCATGACGCCGAGAAATTAAGCGACCATATCCATCAGCTGGTGGAAAGCTGGATGATCGAGAAAAGGTGAGTGCCATGTCCTTTGCGGCAGCAACCAAAAAAGAATTAACGATGATGGAAAGCGAAGCGTGCTGCGAGAAGGCCGAGCTGGCCGCTTTGATCCGCATGAACGGGGCCGTTCAGCTTTCCAATCAGCGTGTGATTCTAGACATCTCCACAGAGAACGCCGCCATCGCCCGCCGGATCTATTCCTTGACGAAGAAGCTGTTCAACGTGCATACGGAGCTTCTCGTCCGCAAGAAAATGCGCCTCAAGAAGAATAATGTTTACATTGTGCGGGTGCCTCAACAGGTCCAGACCATCCTGTCGGATCTTCGAATCGTTTCGGAAGGGTTTCAGTTTACCCCGGGCATCGACAAGAGCCTGATCAAAAGCAACTGCTGCAAGCGGTCCTACCTGCGGGGAGCGTTTCTCGCCGGTGGATCGGTTAACAATCCGGAGGGTTCCTCCTATCACCTGGAGATCGCCTCCATGTACGAAGAGCACTGCCACGCCCTCGTGCAGCTGGCCAACAAGTTCGATCTGAACGCCCGCTGTATCGAAAGAAAGAAAGGCTTCGTCTTCTACATCAAGGAAGGCGAGAAAATCATCGAACTGCTCAGCTTGATCGGCGCTCACCAAGCGCTTCTGCGGTTTGAGGATGTCCGGATCATGAAAGACATGCGCAATTCCGTAAACCGGATCGTTAACTGCGAAACGGCCAACTTGAACAAAACGATCGGGGCGGCGGTCCGTCAGATCGAGAACATAAAGCTCCTGCAGAATGAAATCGGACTGGAGAACCTTCCGGAGAAGCTGAGGGAAGTGGCCGAGGTGCGTCTGATGCATCCCGACGTGAACCTGAATGAGATCGGCGATCTTCTGAAGGGATCCGTCAGCAAATCAGGAGTGAACCACCGGCTTAGAAAAATTGACGAAATGGCGGAAAAGCTTCGAAATTCCCGCGTTACGTGAAAATACATTAGTTTTTTCTAGTGTACTTTTGGGAAAAATGGTATAATGGATGAAAATTCGGATGCTATCGGTTCCAGAGGACATCATTTACGCAAACAAAAGTATGTAGGGGGTATAGATTCATGTCGTCCAAACGACCCGTTGTCGTTAAATTAAAAACAGGTCTGCACGCAAGACCGGCAGCATTGTTCGTTCAAGAAGCCAATAAATTTTCTTCGGAAATTTTTGTAGAGAAGGATGAGAAGAAAGTGAACGCCAAGAGCATCATGGGGATCATGAGCCTGGCGATCAGCACGGGGACCGAGGTATATATCAGTGCGGAAGGCACCGACGCAGATCAGGCTGTAAACGCTTTAACCCAGCTAGTCAGCAAGGAAGAGCTGGAGAACCAATAAGAGGCAAGCTTCCGGTTCCGGGAGCTTTATTCATATTACCTTTACATAGTTTTGGACAGAACGAAACCTTTTTCCTTATTCTTGCGTCTAACGTGAGGATATCCCGAAAAGGGTTTTTTTGGTGTTTATCTGGAGAGGGGAAGAGAGAACATGACACTGTGGAGAAAATGGGGGGCGGCGGCCGGGGCGGCACTGATCCTCCTGGGGGCGGGAGGGAGCCAGACGAAGGCGGTCTCCACCACCACCATGCAGATTACGCTCGGGCTGGACCAGCCGGAAGCCGTGGTGAACGGCGCGGCGGTCCCGGTAGACCCGCCGGCCGTTATTTTGGAGGACAAGACGTTCGTCCCCGCTAAATTTCTGGGGGACACGATGGGCGTCAAGGTCGAGTGGAACGCCAAGACGGGCCGGGTGGAGATGGACGTGCCGAAGGTAAAGGTGGAGTTCGATCTCGCCCGGAAGCTCGTGTTCGTTAACGGGGTGCAGAGCCCGTTCGAGCAGGTGGCCGCCCTGGTGAACGAGCGGCTCATGGTGAAGCTGTCGTGGTTCGGGGACTTGGTGGGGGCCAAATACTCCTATGACCATACGACGAGATCCATCGGAATCGTATACGTTAAGAAGCCGGACGACCTCTACAATGGGGAGCTCGACAACTCGCGGCCGGTGGCGAAATTCACGTTTGCCAAGCCGAGCTACCGGCTCGGGGAGCCCGTCAAGTACGTGGACCTGAGCTACGATCCCGATGCGGAAGGGATTGTCTCCTACGAGTGGACAGGCAAGCAGGAGGCCTTCTTCACGCCGGGCACCTATCCCATCTCCTTGAAGGTGAAGGACAGTAAAGGGCATGTCAGCGCGACCTATACGCGCCAACTCATCATCGAGCCGACCCCTTACCTGGATGAGCTGTCGTACAAGCTTCAGTTCTGGCCGGCCGGCTCCCGGATCAAGACAGACTGGGGAATGATCTACAGCCATTTCTACGGCCTTCCCGCGCTCCCGGCACGGGTGGCGGAGGATCGCTCCCGCCCGCTTATTGTGAGTGACAGCCCGGAGAGCATCAAGGAGAAGGGCATCCTGTACCAGGAGAAGGTGCACGGCAAAGCACGGCTCTATGCCGATCATGTCAACGAGATGGCGGAGAAGGTGCAGTTCGTCATCATGGCGAAGAACACATCCGGCAGGCCGGTCAAAGTGACGACGACGAACAAGGGCGAGGTGTTCCCGTCCAGCTATGCGAACCTCATCGGGCATGAGGCGTCGGTGGATTTTATGCTGCATGATCCGATTCGTGAGGAGCTCGTCATTCCGGCTGGCCAAAGCTATGTTTACGTGCTTATGCCGGATTTCTATCCCGGGCAGGGGGTCAACGTATTCTACGATGTGGAGACCGACGGGGAGGTCGAATTCCAGTTCATCGCAATGGACAATATCGCGAGCCCCAACGCGTACTCGGTGTCGATCTACCGGCCGCTCGATTACGTGGCCAATGTGCGCGGAACGTTCCCGGTCTCCGAGAAGACATGGAACGTCAACCTGAACGGCCTGGCCAAGCCGGCCCGCCTGACGATCGGCGACGGCAAGGAGGATCCGTTCGACAAGGGCTACGACAACCAGCGCAAGCAGGAGGTCTACAACGAAGGCAATTACGGGATGATCTACAAGATTCATGCGGAGCGTCCGGGACGAATGGCGGTGCTTCTGCTGCCCCGGGGAGGTCCGTTCAAGGGGCCATTCAAGGTGAACGGCGAATTCACGATGGCTCCGACCTCCGGGGTGCTGGGCGCCTTCGAGCAGGTCCAGCTGCTGGCCCGGACGACGGGCGAGGAAGAGACCTTCGAGATGGAATTCACCCCGCCGGCCGGCTCGGCCTTTCCGGTGGATCTGATCTTCTACCCGCTGGACGAAGTGAAGCCTTAGAAGACAGGCGGCTTGCCGCTTACCAACCGAAGGAACGAGGTGGGAAAATGAAAGAAGTCATGTTAGGGGAAGAACGGGCCTTCGGCGAGCTGCCGGCGGAGATCGAGATCGACAACCGGCCGTTTTACCTGCTGAAGGACGAGGAGGGGTATCGGCTGCTGTCCCGGACGTGCCCGCATGCCGGCTACCCCGTTGAATTCGAGGACGGGGAGCTGGTGTGCCCGCTGCACGGCTGGACCTTCGAGTATCACTCCGGGAGATGCCAGAACGTGCCGAGCACGGGCTTGGACAGCTATTCCGTCACGATAGTAGAAGGACGCCTGGTAGCCCGCCTGGAGGGCTGACCGCCCTTGCATAAAGCGAAGTAAGCAACAAAAAAACCCGGGGTGCCGGTCCGCTGATAGCGGTTCCGAATCCCGGGTTTTTGTTTTGGCTTGCCCTTGTCCCGTGAGTTTGTTGTCTCGGATATGGGGGCAAGAGGAGAGTAAGGCCTCCAGCTTCTTACAGAACGTCCTTATTGGCCGTTTCGATGACCTTGTCGATACAGCCGTAAGCCAGAGCTTCCTCGGCGGTCATGAAGTAGTCGCGGTCCGTGTCCTTGTCGATGCGCTCGATAGGCTGTCCGGTACGCTCGGCCAGAATCTTGTTCAGCTTCTCGCGAAGCTTGATGATCCGCTTGGCCCGGATTTCGATGTCGCTCGCCTGGCCTTCCGCGCCTCCGAGGGGCTGGTGGATCATGACTTCGCTGTTAGGCAATGCGAAGCGCTTGCCTTTGGCTCCGGCGGTCAGCAGGAACGCTCCCATGGAAGCGGCCATCCCTACACAGATCGTGGAGACGTCGGGCTTGATGAATTGCATCGTATCGTAGATGGCCATTCCCGCGGTGATCGAGCCGCCCGGGCTGTTGATGTAGAGATGAATGTCCTTCTCTGCGTCCTGAGCGGTCAAGAAGAGGAGCTGGGCGATGATCGCATTCGCTATCTGGTCGTTGATGGGGCTTCCGAGAAAAATGATCCGGTCCTTCAGAAGACGCGAGTAAATGTCATAGGCGCGTTCACCGCGTGCATCGGGTTCTACTACCATTGGAATGAAACTCATGAACATGTTCCCCCTATCGTTAAAATATAGTATTGTCAAGCGGGTCCGTTTCTATAAGGCGAGGAAACGGGAAAGAGCAAAAACCTCTGTAAACCATATAACCATAATAACGGATAATGGAACAAAGGTCAAGAAAGGTCAAATGAAGGGACAAAAAAAATCAGCCTACGCTGATCATTCCGGCTTCTTCTTTATGTAAGTGGCGCGCCCGCGAGGAATCGAACCTCGATCTCAGGCTCCGGAGGCCTACGTCATATCCATTGGACCACGGGCGCACAATGCAGTCATCCGATTCAAGAAGAACGGAAGAAGCAAGCAAGAGTTATTATATGATACCCCAAACAAAATTGCAAGACGGAAATTTCAGGAGAGAGAAACAGGCCCCGCGGTTCGCTTTCCGGGTCCGCTGCCTATATAATAAAGGATGAAGGACAACAGTACTTTATCCGCAACAAGATTACCGGATAAGGCACCAGCTTGGAGGGAATGGATTGAAACGCTATCCTCTATTGATTGCCACTGTCATAACCTCTGCCTATCTGCTTGCCGGGTGCGGACAAGCCGATAAGCAAGCCGGTCATGATGATCATACGGTGCATCTCTCGAATCCGGACTCCTCCGGAGCCGGAGCGGTGCCGCTGAAGGCAGGCCAGGTCCAGCTTCCTAACGGCGACCTGCAGGAGAAAACGGCTTCGGCCGACCAGCTTCCGGCCTTCCTGAAGGGACAGCCCGACCGGATGGTGAAGGCCTATCAGGCGGCGGCGAAGAACACCGACCTGCTCCGCTATATCCCCTGCTACTGCGGATGCGGGGAAAGCGCCGGCCACGGAAGCAACCAGAACTGCTTCGTGAAGGAAGTGGCCGCCGACGGCTCCGTCGTATGGGACGATCACGGCACCCGCTGCGGCGTCTGTGTGACGATTGCGGAGACCGCCGTTAAAATGAAGCAGGACGGCAAGCCGGCGAAGGAGATCCGGGCCGCCATCGACAAGGCCTACGGCAAAGGCTTCGCCCCGCCGACCAAGACCCCTCTGCCTTCTTAAGGAGGGCCCCACGGATAGAGACGGAGCCACGTTATCCGGTAGAGGAAACCTGGCTTTCATCGCTTTCGGCCGAGGCCGCCAGAAGCTCTGCCTTAGGGCAGGGCTTCTTTGCTTTCATAAAGGAACCAAAGGCCGGGACAGGCTTCCGGGAGCAAGGTCTGAAAAATATTTTGAAAGAAACCGTTTCCGAAGGCGGCTGCGGTTTGCAATTCATGCCAGGATTCGCTACAATAATGGTGCAGCTAATTTTTTTTGCTCTACCTGGGACTTAAAATGTGTATGCGGGACTTTTCGTGTCCAGCCTATCGCAGGAGTGATGGATGATGAGGGCGATTCTAAATATTCAGAAGCAGCTTATGCCCGATCTGCTGGACGTCATGAAGAAACGGTACACGATTTTGCGTCATATCGCGGCTTCCCGGCTTATCGGAAGGCGCACCCTCGCCGCTTCGCTCAACATGACGGAGCGGGTGCTGAGGGCGGAAGCGGATTTTCTGAAGGAGCAGGGGCTGGTGGACATCGACCCGGCGGGCATCCGCCTCACGGAGGCGGGCCAGAAGGTGCTCGATGAGATGGAGCCGATGGCGAAGGAGCTCTTCGGGCTGTCCGAGCTCGAGGAGAAGATCCGTGACACGTTCCATATCAGCCAGGTGATCATCGTACCGGGCGATTCTGACACTTCTCCTTATACGAAGAAGGAGATGGGCCGGGCCGGCGCTTCCGCCCTGCGCCGCTATGTAAGCCAGGAAACGGTCATAGCCGTTACCGGCGGCTCGACGATGGCCGAAGTAGCGACTCACCTGTCCCCGACAACGGCGCTTAAAGGCAGCTGGTTCGTGCCGGCCCGGGGCGGATTGGGAGAAAGCGTGGAGTTCCAGGCGAACACCATTGCCTCGACGATGGCGAAGAAGACCGGCGGCCAGTACCGGCTGCTGCACGTCCCCGACCACCTGGGGGAGGAAGCCTATCAATCTCTTATCCAGGAGCCGAACATCCGCGAGCTGATCGAGGTGATCCGCTCGGCACGGATTGTCCTGCACGGAATCGGGGAAGCTAATGTTATGGCCAAACGCCGCCGTGCGGACGAGGCCACTTTTAGCGCGCTTGCCCGGGAAGGGGCTCTCGCGGAAGCTTTCGGCTACTATTTTGACAGAGACGGTGTCGTGGTACATAAGATGCCCACCGTCGGACTCCGGCTGGAGGATATCCAGCAGACCGAAACGGTCATTGCGGTGGCCGGAGGGAAGAGCAAGGGGGAAAGCATCGCTTCCGTGCTCCGGTTCGGGCACGAGGATGTGCTGGTCACCGATGAGGCGGCCGCACGGGAGATGCTGAACTACACTTAAGTGATCTTGACGGTCTTTTGCCGTCTTGAGATAAATGCAGCATACAAAACATTTTCTAGGAGGAATTTACTCATGGTTAAGGTTGGTATTAACGGTTTTGGACGTATCGGTCGTAACGTATTCCGCGCCGCACTGAACAATCCCGAAGTGGAAGTTGTAGCGGTTAACGATTTGACGGACGTGAAAATGCTTGCTCATTTGCTCAAATATGACACCACTCACGGCAGACTGGACGCAACGGTAGAAGCAGGCGAAGGCGAGCTGATCGTTAACGGTAAATCCGTTAAAGTTTTTGCTGAGCGCAATCCGGAAAACCTTCCTTGGGGCTCCCTCGGCGTTGAAATCGTAGTAGAATCCACGGGGATCTTCACGGACAAGGCGAAAGCCGAAGCCCACAAAAAAGGCGGAGCCAAGAAGGTTATCATCTCCGCACCGGCTACGAACGAAGACATCACGATCGTTATGGGCGTTAACGAAGACAAATACGATGCGGCCAGCCACGACATCATCTCCAACGCTTCTTGTACGACGAACTGCCTGGCTCCTTTCGCCAAAGTTCTGAACGACAAGTTCGGCATCGTAAAAGGCATGATGACGACCGTTCACTCCTACACGAACGACCAAAGCGTACTCGACCTGCCGCACAAAGACGCCCGCCGTGCCCGTGCCGCTGCCGAGAACATCATTCCTTCGACGACCGGTGCCGCGAAAGCCGTATCCCTCGTCCTGCCTGAGCTGAAAGGGAAGCTGAACGGGATGTCGTTCCGTGTTCCGACTCCTAACGTTTCCGTAACGGATCTGGTTGTTGAAGTCAGCCGGAACGTAACGGTGGACGAAGTGAACAGCGCTCTGCAGGAAGCGGCTAACGGCCCGCTGAAAGGCATCCTGAACTACTCCGAAGAGCCGCTCGTTTCGAGCGACTACAACGGCGACCCGGCTTCCTCCACGATTGACGCTCTGTCCACCATGGTGGTAGGCGACAACATGCTGAAGGTCGTTTCCTGGTATGACAACGAATGGGGCTACTCGAACCGCGTGGTTGACCTGGCTGCGTTCATCGCCAAGCAAGGCCTGTAATTCATAACCGGCGGCAAAAGGGAGAAGCGATTCTCCTTTTTGTCGTTCCATCCATCCCCACTATCACGAGGAGGTTCCCATGAACAAGAAGAGTGTACGCGACGTGGAAGTAAGCGGCAAAAAAGTGTTCGTGCGCGTGGATTTCAACGTTCCCCTGGAGAACGGCAAAATCACCGACGATACGCGGATCCGTGAAACGCTTCCGACGATTAAGTATTTGTCCGATAACGGAGCGAAGGTTATTCTGGCGAGCCACCTGGGCCGTCCGAAGGGCCAAGTCGTGGAAGAGCTGCGCCTGACACCTGCGGCGGAGCGCCTGTCCGAGCTGCTCGGCAAGCCGGTGGCGAAAGCCGACGAAGCAACGGGCGACGCCGTTAAGGCGCAGATCGCGAAGCTGAACGACGGCGACGTGCTGCTGCTCGAGAACGTCCGCTTCTACCCGGGTGAAGAGAAGAACGATCCGGAGCTCGCAAAGCAGTTCGCGGAGCTGGCGGACCTGTACGTGAACGATGCGTTCGGAGCGGCTCACCGCGCCCACGCTTCCACGGAAGGGATTGCGCACCACCTTCCGGCAGTATCCGGTCTTCTGATGGAGAAGGAGCTCGAAGTGCTCGGCAAAGCGCTGAACAATCCGGAGCGTCCGTTTACCGCCATCATCGGAGGAGCGAAGGTTAAGGACAAGATTGATGTCATCGAGAACCTTCTGAACCTCGCAGACAACATTATCATCGGAGGCGGTCTCTCCTACACGTTCCTGAAGGCCCAAGGCTATGAAATCGGCAAATCTCTCGTGGATAACGAGAAGCTCGACCTGGCCCTCGGCTTCATCAACAAGGCGAAGGAGAAGGGCGTAAACTTCCTGCTGCCGGTTGATATTGTTGTGACGGATGATTTCAGTGCCGACGCGAACACGAAGATAGTGGGAATCAACGAAATCCCGGCTGACTGGGAAGGCATCGACATCGGACCGAAGACGCGCGAAATTTATGCCGACGTCATTGCGAAGTCCAAGTTGGTTGTATGGAACGGGCCGATGGGCGTATTTGAAATCGAGCCGTTCTCGCACGGAACCCGCGCGGTAGGCGAAGCCTGTGCCAGCACCGAGGGCTACACCGTCATCGGCGGAGGAGACTCTGCGGCGGCAGCCGAGAAGTTCGGCCTGGCCGATAAGATGGACCACATCTCCACGGGCGGCGGCGCCTCGCTGGAGTTCATGGAAGGCAAGGCCCTTCCGGGCGTTGTGGCGTTAAACGACAAGTAAGCCGACAAGCTGAACGGATAGATTATAAGGTAGGGAAGGAGCCGTCATCCATGAGAAAACCGATCATTGCAGGTAACTGGAAAATGTTCAAGACGAACAAGGAAGCCGCTGCTTTCGCCGAAGAGGTGAAGGGACAGGCCGCGGTAGAAGGAGTAGAGAGCGTGATTTGCGCTCCGTACACAGCCCTGGCCACACTGGTCGAAGCGGTTAAAGGAACTGGGATCCAAGTAGGCGCCCAGAACATTCACTGGGAAGACAACGGGGCGTTCACAGGCGAGATCAGCGGGGAAATGCTGAAGGAGCTTGGCGTCACCTACGTCATCATCGGCCATTCCGAGCGCCGCCAGTACTTCGGCGAGACCGACGAGACGGTGAACAAGCGCACGAAGGCCGCCTTCAAGCACGGCTTGACGCCGATCGTCTGCGTTGGCGAGAAGCTCGAGGAGCGCGAAGCGGGCCGCACGAAGGACGTCTGCCGCGAGCAGACCGTGAAGGCACTCGAAGGCTTGAGCGCGGAACAGGTGGCGCAGGCTGTTATCGCGTATGAACCGGTATGGGCCATCGGAACGGGCAAATCCTCCACGGCGGAAGACGCGAACGAAGTCATCAGCTACATCCGCGAGCTGGTCAAGGAGCAGGCCGGTGCGGAAGCGGCCGCTGCGGTCCGCATCCAGTACGGCGGCAGCGTGAAGCCTAACAACATTAAAGAATACATGGCCAAAGAAGACATCGACGGCGCATTGGTAGGCGGAGCGAGCTTGGAGCCGGCTTCTTATCTGCAGCTGGTCGAGGGGGCTAAGTAACATGGCCAGACCAAAACCGGTAGCCCTCATTATTCTGGACGGCTTCGGGCTGCGCGGCGACGTTCAGGGCAATGCCGTGGCGCAGGCGAACAAGCCGAACTTCGACCGTTATTGGGCCGAGTACCCCCACACGACATTGACGGCATGCGGAGAAGCCGTCGGTCTTCCGGCGGGGCAGATGGGCAACTCCGAGGTGGGGCACCTGAACATCGGCGCCGGCCGGATCGTTTACCAGGACTTGACCCGGATTACGAAGTCCATCCGGGACAGCGATTTCTTCGACAATGAGACGCTGATCGCCGCCATCCGGCATGCCAAGGAAAACGGCAAAAAGCTTCACCTGTACGGCCTTCTGTCGGACGGCGGGGTGCACAGCCATATCGACCACCTGTTCGCCCTTCTGGATCTGGCGAAGAAGGAAGAGTTCTCGGATGTGTACATCCATGCCTTCCTCGACGGCCGCGACGTGGCTCCGGACAGTGCAAAGGCCTATATGGGCAGCCTGCTTGCGAAGATCAACGAAGTCGGCATTGGCAAGGTGGCCACTGTTCAAGGGCGCTATTATGCCATGGACCGCGACAAGCGGTGGGAGCGGGTGGAGAAGTCTTACTGCGCGATGGTATACGGGGAAGGGCCGAAATATACGGATCCGCTCGAAGCCATCACCGAGTCTTACGAGAAATCCGTCTTTGACGAGTTCGTCATTCCGACGGTCATCGTGAACGAGGATCAGTCGCCGGTAGGTCTTGTGGAGTCCGGGGACTCCGTTATCTTCTTCAACTTCCGTCCCGACCGGGCCATCCAGCTTTCTCAAGTATTCACGAATGAAGACTTCCGCGGCTTCGACCGGGGTGAGAAATATCCGAAGGACTTGTATTTCGTCTGCATGACCCTGTTCAGCGAGACGGTCGGAGGGCTGGTCGCCTACAAGCCGAAGAACCTCGACAACACGCTCGGCGAAGTGCTGGCCCAGAACAACCTCACCCAGCTGAGAACGGCCGAAACGGAGAAATACCCGCACGTCACGTTCTTCTTCAGCGGCGGCAGGGAAGCGGAATTGCCGGGGGAAACGCGCGTGCTGATCAATTCGCCGAAGGTGGCGACGTACGACCTTAAGCCGGAGATGAGCGCGTACGAGCTTGCGGAGTCGACGGTGAAGGAAATCCAGTCCGGCAAGCATGACGTCATCATCATGAACTTTGCGAACCCGGATATGGTGGGACACTCCGGCCTGCTAGAGCCGACGATCAAAGCGGTGGAAGCGACGGACATCTGCCTCGGCGCCGTAGTGGAGGCCATCCAGGCAGCCGGCGGGGTTGCGCTGATCACGGCCGACCACGGCAACGCCGACATCGTCCGCGACGAGCAGGACCGTCCGATGACGGCCCATACGACCAATCCCGTCCCCTTCATTGTGCTGGACAAACATGTTAAACTTAGAAACGACGGCATTCTGGCCGATATCGCCCCAACCATGCTCGATCTGCTGAGCGTAGAGAAGCCGAAGGAAATGACCGGCTTCACCTTGATTGACAAACCCAATGATAACCAAGGAGTGGTAAAAGCATGAGCATCATCACCGACGTATACGCACGCGAAGTACTGGACTCCCGGGGCAACCCGACCGTAGAGGTGGAAGTTTTCCTCGAATCCGGCGGCAAAGGAACCGCGATCGTTCCTTCCGGCGCCTCGACTGGAGCTTATGAAGCGGTAGAGCTTCGCGACGGCGACAAGAGCCGTTACCTCGGCAAAGGCGTACTGAAAGCCGTAGAGAACGTAAACGAGATTATCGCACCGGAAATCATCGGTCTGGACGCCCTGGATCAAGTGGCCATCGACAACAAGATGATCGAGCTGGACGGTACCGAGAACAAAGGCAAGCTCGGCGCCAACGCGATTCTGGCCGTTTCGATGGCGGTAGCCCGTGCGGCGGCTGATGCTCTGGACATTCCTCTGTATGTATACCTGGGCGGCTTTAACGCCAAAACGCTGCCGGTTCCGATGATGAACATCATCAACGGCGGAGAGCACGCGGACAACAACGTCGATGTGCAGGAATTCATGGTTCTGCCGGTTGGCGCACCAAACTTCAAGGAAGCCCTCCGCACCGGAGCGGAAATCTTCCACAGCCTGAAATCCGTGCTGAAGGAAAAAGGCTTGAACACCGCTGTAGGCGACGAGGGCGGCTTTGCTCCTAACCTGAGCTCGAACGAAGAAGCGATCACCACGATCCTTACCGCGATCGAGCGTGCCGGCTACAAGCCGGGCGAAGATGTCTTCCTCGGCATGGACGTCGCCTCCACCGAATTCTACAAAGACGGCAAGTACCACCTCGAGGGCGAAGGCAAGTCCTTTACGTCCGCTGAGTTCGTCGACTTCCTGGCTGATTGGGTAAGCAAATACCCGATCCTGACCATCGAAGACGGCTGCGCCGAAGACGACTGGGAAGGCTGGAAGCTGCTGACCGAGAAGCTGGGTGACAAGGTACAGCTCGTGGGCGACGACCTGTTCGTTACGAACACGAAGCGCTTGTCCACCGGCATCGAGCAGGATATCGCGAACTCCATTCTCGTCAAAGTGAACCAGATCGGTACCCTGACCGAGACCTTCGACGCCATCGAGATGGCGAAGCGCGCCGGCTACACGGCCGTTATCTCCCACCGCTCCGGCGAAAGCGAAGACAACACGATCGCCGATATCGCGGTAGCCACCAACGCCGGCCAGATCAAAACAGGGGCACCGTCCCGTACGGACCGCGTAGCGAAATACAACCAGCTTCTCCGCATCGAAGACAACCTGCCTAACGCGCAATACGCCGGCAGAAGCGCCTTCTACAACCTGAGAAGCTTCAAGAAGTAGCATCGATACAGCATTCTCGCCATAAACTAGGACGAGGAGGGGATTCCATGGGAAAATGGGCGAAAACCATCACGATTTTACTCGTATTGGCTTTTATCACTCATTCCCAATGGGTCCCCTTTTCTTCTTTTTTCCGCAATGTGGACACGATGATTCATGAATTCGGCCATGCGATGGTAACGCTGATGCTCTCCGGAACCGTCATGAACATCGACCTTTACGCCGATCACAGCGGGGTCACGCGGTCGCTCGTTTCGAACCGGGCGGCGATGATTCCCATCGGGTTGTCCGGTTATGTAACGGCTTCGCTTTTTGCCTGGGGGCTGTTCAGCCTGTACGCCCGCCGCCGGCAGACCCTCGGACTGCTGCTAATCATGGGGGTCGCGGTGGGGTCGCTGCTGCTTTTTGTCCGGAACGGGTTCGGCATGGCCTGGCTCGCCGGCTTTATCGTCCTGACCGCCGTTGTGATGCTGCTCGCCCCGAAGACCGTCGTTAAATACTACTACCTCTTCATCGCTTTTCTGACGCTGGAGGAATCCGTTACCGGCTCAGTCACCATTCTTCTGGCGGCTTATCTGCACCCGGGCCAGGCGGGAGATGCCTCGGTGCTGGCCAACGTATCGCCGGTTCCGGCTATCGTCTGGGGGGCCGGATTCCTGGTGTTCTCCCTCTGGTGCGCCAAGCAGGCGATTACCGCTTTTGCGGGGCGCCGCAAGGAGACGAGGCAGACCGGCCGGTTTAACTATTAAGGATGCAAAGGAGACCATCTCGATGGCTAATATTCCGGTAGGTTTACAATTGTATACATTAAGAAACGAAACGGCAGAGGACTTCTTAGGGACCTTGGCAAAGGTAGCCGACATGGGTTACAAAACGGTGGAATTCGCCGGCTACCGCGACATCCCGGCCAAGGAAATGAAGAAAGCGCTGGACGATCTCGGCCTGCAGGCGGTCTCAAGTCACGTTGGCCTGCAGCTGCTCGAAAGCGAGCTGGAGAAGCAGATTGCCTACAGCCAGGAAATCGGCGCGCAATATATCATTTGCCCTTGGCTGGACGAGAAGCTTCTGAAGAACGAGGGGGACTTCAACAAGCTGATGAGCGATTTCCGCAAGTACGGACAAGCCATTAACGAAGCGGGGCTGACGTTCCTGTACCACAACCATGCCTTCGAATTCGAGAAGGTGGATGGGGAGTACATCCTCGACCGCATGTACCAGTCGGTAGACCCGCAGCACCTGCAGGCGGAGCTGGATCTGTATTGGGTCAAAAAAGGCGGGCTCGATCCGAAGGAGTACCTGCTCTCCTACAAAGGCCGGGTGCCGATCGTTCATGTGAAGGACATGGCCGACGACGCCGAGCAGTCCTTTGCCGAAGTGGGCCACGGGGTAATCGATTATCCCTCCGTTCTGGAAGCCGCGGTGGAAGCGGGAGTCCAATATTTCATGGTGGAGCAGGACGTCTGCAAACGGCCGCCGCTCGAGAGCGTTAAGATGAGCATCGATTACTTGAAATCGATCGGTATTGCCTGATCTTGGCCCATGTGATAAACTGGGTGTACTGTGTCCGAAATAGGTCGGCCGGCTGCAAGGGGGTGGGAACATGGAAATTGCATTCAAAATTTTATTGATCATTGCTTCGTTAGGCTTGATAACCGTCGTGCTTCTCCAGAAAGGTAAGAGCGCAGGGTTGTCGGGCGCCATCTCCGGAGGTGCGGAACATCTCTTCGGCAAGCAGAAAGCGCGTGGGCTGGATTTGTTTTTGTCCCGCTTGACAATGGGACTCGCCGTTGCTTTCTTCATCCTTTCGATCGTGGTGGCCTTCTTCGCGAAGAGCTAGCCTCCTAATGAAATGAGACAAGCGGCAGAACTTAGGTTCTGCCGTTTTTTTTGTGCGTGGATTCAGGGGCAGCCAGTAAGACAAGGCGTCGCGGCGGCTTCCTTTTTGTGGGAGGGGTGTAAGTCCCTTGCTGCTAGGTCTTCGGTTACGGAGATTTCGGGCGTGGACGGAGGGAAGCTTTTTGTGTTCGCCCGTTTCTTCCTCTATACTAAGGGTTAAATAGATTGGTATAAATACCCTCGGGGATAAGATAAGCCTCACGTGTCTATACTGATACAGAAGAAGGTGATGCCCATGGTTACGGAGCAGGAGCTATTGGAGCTTTTGCATGATGAGCAATATAAACCGAAAACGTACCAGGAACTGGAGAAGCATTTCCATATCGACAGCGCTCAGGATTTCAAGGATTTCCTTAAACTGTTGAATGGGTTGGAAGAGAAGGGACTCGTTTACCGGTCTCCTAATGAAAGATATGGAATCCCCGAGCGGATGAACCTGCTGAGAGGCAAGCTTCAGGCGCATGCCAAGGGGTTCGGTTTTCTGCTGCCTGAAGACAAGAACCACCCGGATGTCTACATCAATGCGAACGACATGAACGGGGCGATGAACCGGGACGAAATCCTCGTGCGCATTACGACCCGGGGACCGGCAGGGGGAAGGCTGGAGGGCGAGGTTGTCAAAATCGTTCAAAGGGCCACGACCCGGCTCGTCGGGACGTTCCAGAACAACGAAAGCTACGGCTTCGTGCTTCCGGATGACAAGCGGATCGTGCGGGATATTTTTATCCCGAAGCATGCTTTCCTTGGGGCGGTGGACGGCCAGAAGGTCGTCGTGAACATCGTCAACTACCCGGAAGGGCGCTCCGCGGCGGAAGGGGAAGTCATCGAGATTCTCGGGCACAAGGATGACCCGGGTGTGGACATTCTGTCCATCATCCGCAAGTTCCAGCTGCCGGAGAGCTTCCCGGAGGAAGTGATGGAGGAGGCCGAAGCCGTTCCGGATACGATCCGGGAAGAGGAGCTGAAGGGCCGCCGGGACCTGCGGGCGAAGCGGATTGTGACGATCGACGGCGAGGACGCCAAGGACCTGGACGATGCGGTCAACGTGGAGAAGCTGGAGAACGGCAACTACCTGCTCGGCGTCCACATTGCGGACGTGAGCTACTATGTGCGCGAGAACTCGGCTCTCGACCGGGAGGCGTACAACCGCGGCTGCAGCGTGTATCTGGTGGACCGGGTGATCCCGATGCTGCCGCACCGGCTGTCTAACGGCATTTGTTCCTTGAATCCGAAGGTGGACCGTCTGACGATGTCGTGCGAGATGGAGATCGATACGAACGCGAATGTCGTGCGCCACGACGTCTTCACCAGTGTGATCAAGACAACGGAGCGGATGACCTACACCAACGTCCGCAAAATCCTTACCGGGGAAGAGCCCGAGCTGCTTGAGAAGTATGCTGGTCTGGTCGACGACTTCAAGCTGATGGAAGAGCTGGCTATGAAGCTTCGCAACAAGCGGATTAACCGAGGCGCCATCGATTTCGACTTCCAGGAATCCAAGGTGATCGTGGACGAAGAAGGCAAGCCGGTCGATATTGTCAAAAGGGAACGTTCCATCGCCGAGATGATTATCGAGGAATTCATGCTGAAGGCGAATGAAACGGTGGCCGAGCATTTCCATTGGCTGAAGGTTCCGTTCCTGTACCGGATTCACGAGGATCCGGACGCCGAGAAGCTCATGAATTTCATGGTGTTTATTAATAATTTCGGCTACACGGTGCGTGGAGCCAAGGGAAACACGATTCATCCGAAGGCATTGCAGTCCGTTCTGGAGGATATCAAGGGAACGAAGGAAGAAACGGTCATCAGCACGGTACTGCTGCGTTCGATGAAGCAGGCCCGTTACGATTCCCAGAGCACGGGGCACTTCGGCCTTGCGGCGGAGTTCTATTCCCACTTCACTTCGCCGATCCGGCGTTATCCGGACCTGATCATCCACCGGGTGATCCGGGAGGTGCTCGAATCCGGCACGCTCTCCGAGAAGCGGATCGAGTATCTTGCCGGACGCATGGAAGACATTGCGAAACAGTCCTCCGAACGGGAGCGGGTAGCCGTCGAGGCGGAACGGGAGACCGATGCGCTGAAGAAAGCCGAGTTCATGCTCGACAAGATCGGCGAGGAATTCGAGGGCATCATCTCGAGCGTCACCAACTTCGGCATGTTCGTCGAGCTGCCGAATTCGGTGGAAGGGCTCATCCGTCTCGCGGATCTGACGGACGATTACTACCACTACCATGAGAACCAGCTCGCCTTGATCGGGGAGCGGACGTCGAAGATCTTCCGCATCGGAGATGAGGTTAAGGTTCGCGTGGCGAAGGTGAACCTGGACGAGCGGACCATCGATTTTGAGATGGTCGATATGAAGCCGCGGCGTGCCAGCGGGGGGGCCGGCGGGTTCGGCGGCCCAGGAGGCAACCGCGGCCGCCGCGGAGGCGAAGGCGCCCGCGGCGAGGCCGGGCGAGGCGGTGCGCCGGGCCGCAGGCCGCGCAGCGCTGGAGCCGGCAGCGGCGAGGGCGGCCGGCGCAAGGGCGCAGCGGGCGGCGGCAAAGCCGGCGGCGCGAAGGGCGGAGGCGCAGCCAAGCCCGCAGGCGCCGGAGCCGGCAAGCCGGCCCGCGCGGGCGGCGTAGCGCCGGCTGCCCGCAAGCGGCGCAAGCGCAAGTAGCGCGCGGGCTGGTTGCGTGATGGTGCGGTTTCGGGCCGTTCGGCCCCGTGCGCTGCTGGGCAGCGAGCTGCGGCGTGCCGATTGGCCCGCGAGGCATGGGGTGGGCGATAACGACCAGCGGCTTCGGGCTGAAGGTCCATTTAGGCTACTGCTAATGGCGCAACCGGGAAGGGCCGAGGATCCGCCGGACGGCCTCGAATGCCGCGGTTTAACAAGAGGAGGCCTGACCGCAAATTGCGGCAGGCCTCCTTTTTTATAATCAAACTGGCCCAGGGGGTTCTCTTTCTTTTGCCCGGTATTTTTGATAAACTATTCACCTAGGGACGTTGAGAGAGAGGTGGTCGGCATGGCCAAGAAGAACAACGACCGGGTGCTGGCCCAGAACAAGAAAGCATCCCACGATTATTTCATCGAAGAGACGTACGAGTGCGGCATGGTGCTGACGGGAACGGAGATCAAGTCGATCCGGTCCGGCAAGGCCAACCTGAACGACAGTTTTGCTACGATCCGCAACGGCGAGGTCTTCCTTCATAACATGCATGTCAGTCCGTTTGAGCAAGGCAACCGGTTTAACCCCGAGGACCCTACGCGAGCGCGTAAGCTGCTGCTGCATAAGGTTCAGATCGCGAAGCTGTTCGGCGCTTCCAAGGCGGAGGGCTACACGTTAGTGCCGTTAAAGATTTACGTGCGTAACGGATACGCCAAGCTGCTGCTGGGACTGGGCCGCGGTAAGAAGAACTACGACAAGCGCGAGACTCAGGCAAAGCGCGATGCGAACCGCGACATCCAGCGGGCGCTGCGGGAGAAGCAGAAGGTCGCTCGTTAGAAGAGCGGATGGCCGATACCTTGATCTTGTTCGGGCGCAGCGGGTAGCCAAGCTTATCCTGGATTGGTTACAGTTTTGTGGGGTTTTCCTGCTCGGGAAACGAGCATTTTCTTTAGATTTATGCTATACTAGAAGTACGGCTGATGAGGCCGGAACTACTTAAGGCTCGATGTCTTATCTTAATCCTTGCATCCCTTTACCATGGGGGCGTTTATGGATTCGACGGGGATAGTTCGAGCATGAGTAGCGGGTAGTGGGGACGCGTCCACTTCATCAACGCTAAAGCCTATTAAACGGCAAACAACAACAAACCTACGCAGTAGCTGCCTAATAACAGCTCTCGTGCTTCTACCCTCCATCGCCCATGTGGCGGGATAGGGGCTCAACCTTAGTGGGATACGCTGTCACATCTCCGCCTGGGGTGTGCTGAAGAAGACAATCAGGCTGACCCGACGAATAGCCGGTTACAGGGCGATTCCAGGGTGACATCAAAGCTGTAACTACACCCGTAGAAGCTTATGTGGCGTTATTTTCGGACAGGGGTTCAACTCCCCTCGCCTCCACCAAACCATCAGGACCTTGATCGCAAGAGATCAAGGTCCTGTTTGTTTTGGTGGATTTGCAGTAACGATCTGGTGTTAACCAAAAAAGCGATTAAGAAAGATTGATTTCTTTATCGCTTTTTTTTGTGCGCAAAAAAACCCATCCAAATTGGATGGGTGACAGAAGCCGGGTGAAGCGGACGACCCCTCACGGAATATGGTACGCCGACCTATGAAGTGATGAAGCTGTACGCCAACCGGAATCTCCGGCATATGCTTCCCGCATGAACGGAATGAAGGAAGTAACGGTCAAGCTTGACCTGCCGGCTTTAGAGTCTTCCAGCGATACGATCCTCCATGAAATCACGGGGAATTCCCCGTACGACAGCCATTCCGTATTCGAGCCGGACCGGATCAAGTGTCAAGCCCGCTCCGTTTCTGCCGAGCGGGTATGGGCTGCGCCCGTCATCCAATTTATGCAGTTGAGTCCCCTCCTTGCCTTTGAATGTACGATGGCTATGACCACTGGACAAGGCTAAACCATTAATTTAATATACTGAGTATAATGAGTATATAAACTTGAGGTGGAGCATACTTGAAAACCAATCCTTTATACAAACAAATTCAAGAGGACATTAAGGAACGCATTCGGGAAGGGAAATTAAGGCCCGGCGACCGTATCTCATCCGAGAAAGAATTGGCGGAGCAATACCATGTCAGCCAGATTACGAGCAAAAATGCTCTGGTAGGCTTGGCGGATGAAGGGATATTGGTCCGGCATCAGGGAAAGGGGACGTTTGTCAACAAAGACGTGTTGAACACCCATCTCACGAGCTCGCAGGGTTCCCAACTGGATGGTAGACAGAACAAAGGAATTATCGGACTGATCGTCCCAACCCTTAACACCAAGGTCGAACAAAAGATTGTGAATTATATCGAACAATATGCCGTACAGAACGGCTATCAAATCATTCTGCGGATCTCCAGGGAATCGCAGCTCACCGAGAGCGAAGCGATCGAATCGTTAATCGGCATAGGAGCCAAGGGGATCATCATCTTCCCAACAGAAGAAGAAACTTATAACGAAGATATTTTGCGGCTTTCGTTGAACAAATTCCCTCTGGTTCTCATTGATCGCTATCTCAAAGAAATCCGCACCTACAGCGTCAGCTCCGACAATATTTCCGGGACGTTCGAAGCTGTCACCTACATGCTGGATCAGGGGCATGAGCATATCGCCTTGATTTCCCCCGAAATTACAAATACCGTTACAGAGGACCGGGTAAGCGGGTTTGAGAAAGCTTTTTATAACCAAAAACTCCCGATTCACAAAAATTCGTGGTGTATTATCAACATGGCGGAAGTACACGACCGCAATTGCAGCAATCTGCTTTACGATTTTTTCGCCGCGAGACCTGAAATCACGGCGGCCTTCGCCATGAACGCTGAGCTAAGCAATTTCGCTTTTCAAGCCCTGAAGGGACTGGGGAAATCGATACCGGGTGACTTCATGCTGTTTGGCTTCGACGATCCGGAATGCGCGGGAGTCTGCTATGTGGAGCAGGACGAAAAATCGATGTGCGAGCAATCCGTGTCTCATTTACTTGAACAGCTTGAAGGCGTTTATAACCCGCAAAGGACTACGATTCCCATTAGATTAAAAAAGTAAGTATAATATATACTAAATTTATTATATAAAAATATATTGAATAAACGTATACTGATTTTAGTAAAGCGGTTACAACATCGTTTACACGATGTACCTTCGGAAGAGAAAAACAGGGAGGTTGATGTTAAGTGAAAGTCAAGCATTTCGCATTAGGAGCCGCATTTTTGGTGGCGCTTACAGGCTGTTCCTCGAACAGCGCGGGCTCTAACGGCAATTCACCGGCAAACAATACGGGGACAAAGAATGCGGATAACACGGCTTCGAACGCTCCGGCCGAGAAAGTCGAGCTTTCCTTCATGGGCCATGGCGATCCGAATGAGAAGAAGATCTTTACCGAGCTTATCCAGTCTTTCGAAACAAAATATCCGAACATAAAAGTCAATTATACGAGTGTCCCTCCGGCTGAATATGATCAGAAACTGACGACACTGACGGCAGCGGGCAAATCGCCGGACGTGTTCTATGTCTCTGGACCGGCTTTCTACCGGTATGCGGAGTCCGGCACGATTTTGAACATTCAGCAATATCTGAACAAAACCGACCTGTTCAAACCGGACAACGTATGGAAGCAAGCGACCGACCGTTACCGCTATGACGGCAAAAGCCTCGGTAAGGGCGACCTGTACGGGCTGCCGAAAGACGTAGGCCCGTGGGCGCTTGCCTATAATAAAGATCTGTTCGATAAAGCGAACGTTCCATATCCGCCCTCTGAAGCAGGAAAATGGACGTGGGACGATTTTCTGAATACGGCCAAGAAACTGACGCAGGACACGAACGGAGACGGGAAGACGGATATCTACGGCGCGGCCAACTTCCCGCTGGAAGGCGCCGTTTGGGCGAACGGCGGCGATTACGTCGATTATTCAACAGGTAAAATCAAAGTGGATACGCCTGAGTTTGCGAATGCCATGCAATTCGTCGCCGATTTGGGGCTGAAACACCATGTTACGCCTTCGCCAGAGGACGCAAAAGCGATGAACAACTATGCCCGTTTTGTCGCAGGGAAAATCGGTATGTTCCCTATGGGTCCTTGGGATCAGCCAGCTTTCTGGAAACTCCCGTATGGATGGGATCTTGCCGCATGGCCGTCCAGCCCGACGACGGGCAAGACGGCGACCTGGCTCGGATCGATGGGCTTCGCGATATCCAGCAAATCCAAGCATCCTCAAGAAGCGTTCAACCTGGCTGCTTTCCTTTCTCTCGACAAAGACGGCCAGAAGCAGAACATGGAAATGGGTCAAGCCGTACCGAACCTGATCGACATGGCCAAGAACGATTTTCTGCAGAATGGAAAAGCGCCGGAGCACAAGCAAGTGTTCTTGGATATTATCGAGAATTACGGCCATCCGACCGTCGAATTCGGTTCGAAAGACACGCAATGGCTGGATACTTTCAATCAAGACGCCAGCAAAGTGTGGACAGGCAAGGAAACGGCAGCCGCTTGGCTGAAGGAAATCGCGCCTAAACTGCAGGAGCTCTACGATAAAGGGAATAAATAAAGGACTGGCGATAGAAGGTGAAGGTGGCGAATCCCTTCACCTTCTATCTCATCTAGGAAGGAAGAGCACGTTGAAAAACAAAATGATCAGCTACAGGCGAAAGGAAATAGGGTGGGCGTATGGCTTTGTGGCCATTCCGGTTCTTGGCTTTCTCTTGTTCGGATTGCTGCCTTTGATAGCTTCAGGGATTTTAAGCTTTACGAAGTGGGATATGGTGACTTCCCCGAAATTTGTCGGTTTCACGAATTATGTCAACCTCTGGAAAGACGAAAAGGTACACAAAGGTTTATTCAATACCTTCTTCATGCTCATTCATATTCCGCTCGGAATGTTTATTTCTCTGCTGCTTGCGATGCTCATGAATCAGAAAGTCAGAGGGGTCTCCATCTTTCGGACGATCTTTTACATCCCGGTGATTTCCCCCGTTGTCGCGGTTTCTCTTCTGTGGATGTGGATGCTGAACTATGACTTCGGCCTCGTAAACCAGTTTCTGTGGGATTGGTTTCATATCAAAGGCCCGAACTGGCTCGGCGATCCTCATTGGGTGAAGCCTTCCTTGATTCTGATGGGATTATGGGGAGGCGTCGGAGGGAACATGGTGCTGTATCTGGCCGGTCTGCAGTCGATTTCGTCGACTTATTACGAGGCGGCTGAAGTAGACGGGGCCAATGCCTTTCAGAAGTTTACGCGCATTACCGTTCCGCTGTTGTCCAATATTCACTTCTTCGTCGTGGTTATGGGCGTTATCGGCACCTTCCAGGCTTTCAGCCAAGTTTACGTAATGGTACCGGACGGAGGTCCGGAATACAGCGCCGCCACCGTCGTATTTAATATTTTCCAGCATGCGTTCGAATATTTCGACATGGGATACGCGAGCGCCGAGGCCTGGATGCTTGGCGTAATTATATTGATTCTCACTATGATTCAATTCCGCTTGTCCAAGAGATGGGCCTACAACGATTGATCGGATGATAAGGCAAGCAAAGACATTGGAGGAGTGTATATGGGTTTAAAGCGCAATCTGACGACGGGCTTCACGCTCCTGTTTCTTATAGTAGGTTCGATCATTACACTGGCGCCATTTTTCTGGACGATCTCGACCTCGCTAAAGAACCAACAGAACGTGTTCGATCTTCCGCCGAAGTGGATTCCGGATCCGGCCACGTTTGACAATTATAGAGAAGTCTGGAGTGCTGCGCCGCTCCTGCAGGGGTTTCTGAACAGCGCGATTATCGCCGTATTCGTATTGAGTATCGGACTCTTCGTATCGTCCATGGCCGCTTATGCATTCGCAAAAATCGACTTTCCGTTCAAAGAAACGATTTTTCTTTGCCTGATGGGGACGATGATGATCCCGTACTCGGTCATTATGATCCCGCAATTCATCGTATTTTCCCGTATAAATTGGGTCGATACGCTGCTGCCGCTGATCGTTCCGGGGTTGTTCGGCAATATCGTCGTTATTTTCTTTCTGAGGCAATTCATGCAGGGCGCCATTCCCAGCGAGCTGATTGAGGCGGCAAAATTGGATGGCAGCGGCTTCTTCCGGACATTCGCTACGATTGCCCTTCCGATCGCCAAACCGGCCATTGCCGCCCAGGCCGCATTAGGCTTCATGGGCGTCTGGAACGACTTCCTCGGCCCGTTGATCTATTTACATACGCCCGAGAAGCAAACGATCCAAGTATTGATCGCTTCCTTGCAGTCCATGTATATCAGCAGCTCGAATTATCCCTTGATTATGGCGGCCTCCTTCATTGCCATGATTCCGGTCATCCTTGTCTTCTTTTTCTGCCAGAAGTACTTCGTCGAATCGCTTGCCATCAGTGGTCTTAAGGGCTAGGAGACATGCGGAGAAAAAGGAGGACCGCCCGAAGCCTGCTCTGGGGTGTTTTGCTTTTGGCCGCCGCGGCCGCATCACTCGTTTTCGTACCCAGGACAACCAATGAGGAGGAGAAGGCAATCTTGTACAGCGATCAGGAGCCAACTTATCAAAATCCGCTGACGTTGCCCGAGGAATGGGAGGATTACGGAATTGGAGATCCTTATATTCTACGGTTTGACGGCAGGTATTATCTGTATTGCAGCACCAAGGACAACCGCTCCGGTGTCAAGGGCTGGAGCTCGGATGATCTGGTTCATTGGAAATACGAAGGACTTGTCGCAAGCGCCCCTCTGACAACAAGCGCGTATGCACCCGAGGTCGTCTACTGGAACGGATATTTCTACCTGTATACCTCGCCGGCAGGCAACGGGCATTATGTGCTGCGCAGCGAAAGTCCGACCGGTCCTTTCGAGGTCCAAACCGGCAATTTGGGACTAAGCATCGACGGTTCGGTATTCATTGGCGACGACGGCAAATGGTACTTCAGCCATGCGGGCACCGAAGGGATCGCCATGCACCCGATGAAGGATCCTTATACGATGGAGCCGGGCAAGACGCTGCCCGCCGCATTTCTCGGAGGCTGGACGGAAGGTTCTACTCTAATCAAGCGGAATGACGTGTACTATTTGACGTTTACGGGCAATCATGTGTTCAGCAAAGGCTACCGGGTTCAGTACGCGGTGTCGCATGACGGTCCGCTTGATAAATATCGGGTTCCTGACAACAATCCCGTGCTCATCCACACGGCAGGCGATTTCTTCGGCCTGGGACACAGCTCGACATTTCTGGGACCCGATCTCGATTCCTACTATATGGTTTATCACAATCTTGTGGGCAGATCAGCCGAAGGGCCGCCGGTCCGGCAAATGGACTTCGATCGTCTGGTCTTTAACGGTGACCGTATGGACGTGCTGGGCCCGACGAATACCCCTCAGCCGGTGCCGAAGCAAGCCGATTTCCAGAGCCGGTTTACCGAATCGAATGCCATGAAGGATTGGGAGCGGATCGACGGACCCGACGGAATCCGTTCATTCGTCAGCAAGTCGAAAACAGCGGAGGTCTTCACCGCAGAGTATAATTTCCGGTTATCCAGTCCGTCACCGGTTCAGAACGCGTGGGTCAAGCTCCTATTCGCTTATGAAAGCGAGGACCGTTACTGGTCCGTGCGCTTCGACCCCGCCTCTCATCAACTGGCCGTCATGCAGCGGGACCATGGAACGGAGAAAACGTTGTCGAGTCTCGACCTTGGCTCCGCCTTCGACATGACCAAACTGCACACCGTTCGCGTCGAGAACGACGGTGCCGTACTGCGGGTCTTCTTCGATTCGATGCAGAAGGTTAAGCTTCCGGTCAAGCTTGCGACCCCGGGCAGTATTGGTTACGCTTCCCTGCACGCCGAACCGCACTATTCCTATACGGCATTTTCGAACGATGCAGGCGGAAGCAGCGATTATGAAGCGTATAAAACAATTCCCGGAACGATAGAGGCCGTACATTATTTGAAAGGCAGCGACCGCGGATTTTCCGTGGGCAGCAGAGCCCAAGGGCAAATTCGATCCGAGGACGGGGTTGCGACGCAGCTGGAGGACGATGGCAGCTACTCGGCAACGCTCCCGGATCAGGGGGATTGGCTGAATTACAAGATTCACGTCGCCGAGGCGGGAACCTACGGCGTGCATCTGACTATAAAGCCGCAGGAAACCGATGCCCAAGTCGAGATTTCGTCTGAGGGCGCCAAGCTTGTATATTCCATCGGACGTTCGCCGCAGTCGGACTGGCAGGATGTCAAGGCAGGCACGATCGAACTGCCCGCCGGCTATCACACGCTGAAGATTAAGGTGAAGAAGGGAAAGCTTTCCTTCACCCGCCTCGGCTTGTACCGCTCGCAGACGTTGGAAGCGCAGGACGTCCTGCTAACGGTCCGAGAGGACGATTTGTCAGGCCAGTTCCGAAGCCTAGAGGGCGGGTACCAAGGCAGCGGGGGCGAAGAGGACCGATTGTTTGCCGGGAACTCGGCCTGGGATGATTATGAGCTTTCGGTTCGCGTAGGAATTCCTCAGGATTTCACCGGAGAAGGCAGTGTCCTGGTGCGCACGACGAACGAATCCGTTTTTCCCCACCAGGTCACCGAGTCCTTTATGGGATATTCCGTAACCCTATCGGATGGTCAAGTTCAGCTTCAGAAGGTGAACTACGACACAATGACGGTAGACAGCGCATCCATTGATACGAAGCCCGGCACAAGCTACCCGCTGCGCATCCAATTAAGCGGTTCGCATATTCGGGTATACTGGAACGATTCTTCCAAACCGGTGATTGATTACACGGACCAGCAGGCTTTTTTCCATGGTCGGGTTGGACTGAGAAGCCGTCAATCGAACATTACGTTTACGGAAATGAAAGTTAAACGATAACAGAGACAATAAGGGAGCAGACCATGACTACACAAAGCTATATTAAGGATTATCCCAGACCCCAATTCGTACGCGACAACTGGACGAGCTTGAACGGGGAGTGGGATTTCCGTTTTGATGACGACGATCTGGGAGAACAAGCGAATTGGCCACAGGGACTTCAAGCCGATCGGCGTATCAGGGTGCCGTTCACCTATGAAACCGAAGCCAGCGGGATTTGCGATCCCTCTTTCCACCCCCAGGTCTGGTATGAGAAAGAAATCGACTTGCCAGCGCATGTCTCGGAAAAGCGCGTGCTCTTGCATTTTCAAGCGGTCGATTATGCCGCCAAAGTATGGATTAACGGTCGTTATGTCGGGATGCACAAGGGCGGTTATGCCGCATTTGCTTTCGATATTACCCCGTACGTTACTTTCGGCTCTTCAAACCGGGTGACGGTGAAGGCGGAAGACAGCATGGATTGCGCGCAGCCCAGAGGGAAACAGCGTTGGCAGAAGGACAGCTTTGAGTGTTTCTATGTCCAGACGACCGGGATCTGGCAGACCGTGTGGCTGGAATACGTGGAACCTACACACATGGAATCGGTCAAAATTACGCCCGATTTCGATCAGCGTTCGGTCAGTTTCGAGTATCACGTTCCGGGAGCCGGGCAGGCGGGGCAGGAATTACAGCTTAAAACCGTAATCCGTATGAAAGGCAAAGTCGTCAAAACCTTTTCTATAGATATCGACCGGGCCTGGATGCAGATGTCGGTCAGCTTATTGCATGAGGCGAATGGCCCCTGGAAATTCATCGCATGGGCGCCTGAGCATCCGAACCTGTTCGACGTTGAGTTTATTCTATACCGGCAAGGTGTGGAAATCGACAGGGTCCTCTCCTACTTCGGCATGCGGAAAATTTCGATCGAGAACGGAAAAGTGCTGCTTAATAACGCTCCCATCTATCAGAGGCTGATCCTGGACCAGGGGTATTGGAAGGATTCCCATCTCACACCGCCTTCTGAGGAAGCCATTCTGGAAGACATTGACTGGATATTCGCGATGGGCTACAACGGCGTACGGAAGCATATGAAGATCGAAGACCAACGCTTCCTGTACTGGTGCGATGTCAAAGGCTTGCTGGTATGGTCGGAGATGGCGGCAACGTTCGAATTCAATGATCAGGCGGTCGAGTCTTTCAAGAACGAATGGGTAGAGATCGTTCGTCAAAATTATAACCATCCGAGCATCGTCACCTGGGTGCCGTTTAACGAATCGTGGGGTATTCCCAATGTGCTGCGCAACAAGCATCAACAGCAATTTACCGAAGCCATTTACCACTTGACCAAATCAATCGATCCGTATCGACCCGTCATCGTGAACGATGGCTGGGAACATACCGTATCGGACATCCTCACGCTTCACGATTACGAAGAAGACGGAGAAAGGTTCTTGCTGCGGTATCGAGACAAGGAGCAGGTCGTCGGAAACCGGATAGCATTCAACAACCTGAAATATGCATTGGCCGAAGGGTACGGCTATCGCGGTCAGCCGATCATCATCAGCGAATACGGCGGCATCGCGTTTCAATCGGACAAGGGCTGGGGATATGGCAATCAGGTGGGATCCGAAGAAGCGTTTCTAGAGCGGTTCCGCAGCATCACCGAGGCGATTCAAGCGTTTGATTACATTAGCGGCTACTGCTATACGCAGATCACCGACGTACAGCAGGAAATCAACGGACTCTTGACGGAGGATCGGAAGCCAAAGGTGAATTTGGAGACCATTCGCAAGATTAATCTGTCCAGCCGCTAAAAAAGTTCCATGATGCGGGAGTTGAGAACCTGATATGTCACCTCAAACTTTTATGAACCCCCAATTGGAAGAAGGGCCGGATCCGTGGGTGCTGCGGCATTCGGACGGAACCTACTATTTGACCTTTACGCTCCGGGATAGGATCGAGCTCCGCAGAAGCACGTCGCTGACAGGGCTGGCGGCGGCCGAGCCGAAGGTCATTTGGAAGCCCGAGCCGGGCGGCCGCTATTCGTATAACCTGTGGGCACCGGAGCTGCACCGCCTGGATGACAAATGGTATATCTACTATACGGCAAACGACGGCGCGGGCGGCGATGATACGAGAAGAATCTGCGTACTGGAACAAGCTGCAGCAGATCCGCTGGAGGATGGGTGGATATTCAAAGGGGCCGTGAATACGGCTTATCCCGGACTGGACGGAACCGTGTTTCGACATCGGGGAGAGCTTTATTTCTTCTACTCTGGCTATGGATATTTCCCGGACTACGGCTCCGCGATCTACGGGGCGCGTATGGTGAACCCTTGGACCATCCAGTCTCCTGACGTGCTGATCAGCGCACCGACCGCCGATTGGGAGAAGCAGGGGGGGATGGCGATAAATGAAGGCCCGGTCTTCCTGGAACGAAACGGAAGGATTCATCTGATCTTTTCAGCAAGTGCCACGTGGTCCGACGATTATTGTCTCGGCATGAACTCCATTCGGGAAACGGAGGACCTGCTTGACCCGTCGGCCTGGGAAAAACACCAAGGGGCGGTATTCGCCAAGCATCCGGCAAACCGCGTTTTTGCGCCAGGACATAACAGTTTTACGATTTCTTCTGACGGTAAGGAGGACTGGATCGTGTATCACGCCTATTCCTACTCCGAGCGGGAGCAATCGCGCGAGACGGGAAGCAAGCGCAGCATGCGGATACAGAAGTTCCGGTGGAATGCAGACGGTACCTCTGATTTCGGCGTTCCTTGCCCCGCGGGAAAAGCTTTTCCCGTTCCTTCGGGTGAGTACCGGACGGATTAATGCGTGCCGCAGCCGTATGGAACTGATTGGAAGGAATTGAGAAGCGATTAAACAATTTTCTTAAAGGAGCATGTCGGCCATGAAAAATCAAAGAATGAGTCGTCTATCTTGGAAAATCGGTTTGCTCGTTGTTGTCCTGCTTTTTCTCCCGGTCGTTCAGGCATTCGCTTCAACAGCGGGTATGTCGTGGAAAAGCGGAACCGTCACGATATACACCCCTGCGCAGGGAGGTGTCTGGTACCCGCGACTGGTAAAGCTGGCGGACGGAACCTGGCTGTCAACATTTGACTCTAATGTCGACGGCGGCCATGTCAAAGTCAAATTGTCCAGAAGCACGGACGGCGGAAGCACCTGGTCGCCGCCGATTGATGCCGCGAGCGATCCAAGCGGGGATTGCGCCAATGGGCAAATGCTGCAATTGAACAACGGAACCCTATGGCTTGCTTATCGAGTCATCGTTCAATCCGGGAGCACCACCTCAAGTTATTTGAGGGTCCGGCAAAGCAGCGATGGCGGAAACTCCTGGAGCGACGTGCCGAACGGACAAATCGCTTCGGAAACGGCCAATTCATTCAAAGGGGTTTGGGAACCGCATCTGGGTTATATCGGCGGCACGATTGCCGTCATGTATGCCAATGACAGCCCCAGCGTTGCCGGATCGTCCGGCAGCCAGAATTTATATATGAAAACATGGAACGGTACCGCCTGGAGCGCTGCCAGCCTTGTGAGTGACGGCGTTGCGGTTGGTTCCAGGGACGGGATGCCGGTATGGACCCGAACGGGAGACGGCAAATATATCATGGTTTTCGAAGCGACTGATCAAGCGGGACATCCGTTTGGGATCAAGTATAAAATCTCGAATGATGGCTTCAACTGGTCTGTGCCTCGCCAAACGCTTTACATCCCTTCAGTAGCAGGAAAAAAGGCAGGAGCCCCCTTTATTGCCAAACTGAATGACGGCCGATTAATGGCATCGTTTCAGACAGACGAGGACAGTCCCAATACCGGTGACGATTACTCCTCCATGAGGACCATGATCAGTTCGGACAACGGCGCGACCTGGTCTTTTAAATACGATACGTTTCCCGTTTCCGATACGAAAAACTCGAACTGGAACGCACTGATGGCGATTGACACGACTCAAGTTGTCGCTGCGACCAGTTCCAATTTCCCGACTCCTGGCATTTATCTTCGCTTCGGCAGCGCCGGCACTCCCGACAACGTAAATTTGGCGAACAACTGGAGCTTTGAGACGGCGAACGTCAACGGGTGGACGACCTACGGAGATGATTATCCGGCGCGGATCCATGTGCATGGTTTGAACGACGGGATCAGTCGTGCGCCCGGCGGCGGAGACTATTTCATAGGCCTTGCAGGGACCAGCGGTGCCGGAACCGCCTATGTAGGCCAGACTGTCACCGGTCTGGACAACGGTACGTACACCATGCGGGCCTATATGCGCAGCTCCGGGGGACAATCGAGCGCCTATATGGAAGCGAAAGATTACGGGGGAAACGCGCTGACGGCTAATTTCCCCGTAACGTCAACCTGGACGCAGGTGACCATCCCGAATATTCAGGTGACGAACGGCCAGGCGACGATCGGTTTTTACGCTGCGATGAACAACGCAAACCAGTGGGCGGATTTCGATAAGGTCGAATTTATTAAAAACTCGTCCACGACTCCGCTGAACGTAAATTTGGCGAACAACTGGAGCTTCGAATCGGCAAACGTCAACGGGTGGGCGACCTACGGAGATGACTATCCGAATCGTATTCTGATCCATGGCATAAACCACGGAATCGCCCGGGCTCCAGGCGGGGGCAATTATTTCGTCGGGCTCGCGGCCCCTAACGGAACCGGTACGGCATACGTTGGGCAAACGATTACGGGATTGCAGAGCGGAACGTATATGATGAGGGCGTATATGCGCAGTTCCGGAGGACAGAGCAGCGCCTTTATGGAAGTCAAAGATTATGGCGGAACCGCGCTCAAGGCTAATTTCCCGGTTACGACGACGTGGACCCAGGTCACGATTCCGAATGTTCAGGTCACAAATGGCCAAGCGACCGTTGGTTTCTATGCATCGATGAGCAGCAGCGGTCAATGGGCGGACCTGGACAACGTGGAGTGGATTCGCACCAATTAATCCGATAATAGCCTCCTTTATCTCTCTCATTTCTTCAAGCTGGCGCCGTTCCTCACACGGCGTCAGCTTGTTCAGGTTTGAATGGGGTATTCGTTCCAGCAACAGGGATATGCTTCAATTCCTGGTTGTATCTCTCGGTTGGAGCAGATATTATAGGGGGTAAATCGACCTTGATCGCAAGAGATCAAGGTCCTGTTTGTTTTGGTGGGAAAGCCTTGGAGGCGAACCCCTGGGGTTCAGTCCGCACGACTCTAAACCGTATAATAGTAAAGAACCGATTTTGTTAGGGAACTAATCAGATATTACCTAGAACAGGGGAGGGGAACAAGAATGATTCAGACCAAACGCATCTACGAGCCGATTCAGGAATCGGATGGAAAGCGGATTTTGGTGGATCGGCTCTGGCCAAGAGGCGTCTCCAAGGAAAAGGCGGCGATCCACGAATGGATGAAGGAAGTGGCGCCAAGCCACGAATTGAGGAAATGGTTTCACGAGCAGGCAAACTTCGAAGAGTTTAAGGAAAGATATCGGAAAGAGCTCCTAGAGGACGAATCGAAGATTTTGTTGGTAAAGCAATTACTGAAATGGGCCGAAGAAGGCGTGGTAACGCTGCTCTTTTCGGCGAAAGCAGAGGAGAAGAATCAAGCGGTCGTTCTCGCTGAAATCATCCATGAAATGAAAAACGCTGGAGGCGGGTCCTCGAAATAAAAAAATCGGAGAGAGGGGCCAATCCCCTTCCTCCGCCAGGTAAATCCACATCCGCAGGAGGATGTGGACGTTTTGCGTTAGTTACCATTCATTAGCCCCTGTCAACGAAAGTCCTATAAAGCTGCTCCAGCATCGCTTCCGGGGAGTAGCCGCGAGTGTCCCGCTGGAATAGATAGGAGTCGCTGCTCAGGGCGGCCAGCAGCATATCGGCGCGGAAGACGCTGTCCGGAGGTCTCCGGTCGACCCCGCTTGCGGTCATCTCCTCATACAGTCCAACGAGCAGCTTATGTAATTCATGGTAGATCGGGCCGTGCGTGCGGGTCTTCGAGCGATTGGGCGATAGGGATTCCTCGACACCGTTCAGCAGCTGCAGCTTCTTCTCCCGAAAAGCCAGGAATATCCGAAGGATGCCTTTCAACCGAAGACTCGTGGCCTCCGTCCGGTTCAGCTCCAAATAAGCTTCCATATCTTCGAACAGAAGATCGACATGATCCTTGATCAGGTCCAGGCACAGTTCGCTCTTGTTGCGGTAGCGGCGGTAGAGCGTACCCGGACCGAGCTGGGCTTCGGTGGCAATCTGATTCATGCTGACCTGCTCGACGCCATACTGCTCGAACAACCGGATGGCGGCGTTCAGGATACGCTGTCGATTCTCCGCGGCATCGCGCCGCTCCGCACGAAAGGGGGGGATCTCGGCCTCACTCATGATTCACAGCCTCCTTTCCATTCCTCATACTCTGCCATTGACATGCGGAGAATTCTCCGCTTAAATAAAGAGGAGAGGTCTCCGCTTTATCCTACCATACGATAGAGGAAGTGTTCAATATATGACAAGTGGGCTTCGATGCACGGCTCTCCTGGTTATGGACCTGCAGAACGGCATCGTGTCGCGGTTCGTTTCCAAACCGGAGCTGCTGCTTCCCTTCAAGCAGGCGATCGAAGCGGCGCGCGTCCACGGCGTCCCGGTCATCTATGTGCGCGTCGCCTTTCGTGAGGGCTATCCGGAAGTCAGCCCGAACAACAAGTCTTTTGCGGCGATCACCCAAGTGGGGGGCATGACGGAATCGGACGAGGCGACACAAATTTACAGTGCGGTTCAGCCGCAGCCGGGGGAGCTGCTGGTGACGAAGCGCCGCGTGAGCGCCTTCACCGGCAGTGACCTGGAAGCCATTCTCCGCGCTCGCGGAATCGACACGCTGGTGCTCACCGGCATCGCAACGAGCGGCGTCGTGTTGTCGACGCTGCGGGAAGCAGCCGATAAGGACTTCGCCCTCCAGGTACTCTCGGATGCGTGTCTGGATGCGGATCCCGAGGTGCATCGCGTGCTGATGGAGAAAGTATTCCCCCGTCAGGCCGACGTGATGACGGCGGAGGCTTGGATCGCAAGTTTGAATGAAGGAAACGGCTGATGAATTGGAAACGAACGTTATGGATTTTATGGGCATCTAATTTCATTGCGGTGGCGGGGGTCAGTTTGATCATCCCCTTCCTGCCGTTGTATATCGAAGAGCTAGGGGTTCATCAGCTGAAAGATGTTAAGCTATGGTCCGGATGGATCTTTGCTGCGCAATCGGTGACGGCCGTCATTTTCCAACCTATCTGGGGGTCGATGGCCGACAAATACGGACGCAAAGTGATGCTTTTGCGGGCGGGAATTGGCATGGCGATTATGACCATCCTCATGGGATATGTCAGCGCGCCCTGGCAGCTGCTTGTCTTGCGGCTGATCAACGGCGTTTTTTCCGGCTTTATCTCCATGTCCATCTCTTTGCAGGCGTCGGTGACCCCGGATGAACATGCCGGAAAGGCCTTGGGTACCTTACAGACAGGCCAAATGGCAGGAAGCTTGATCGGGCCACTGATCGGAGGCATTCTAGCGGAAGCCTTCGGGTTTCGCTATGTATTCGTCTTGACCGGACTGATTCTTCTTACGGCAAGCATCGTCGTGATGCTCTTCGTTGATAATACGGCTTCCGGACGATCCCAAGGAAAAGAGCTATCACGCGGAACGGGCCATTGGCAGATGATGACTCCGCTGATCCCCATCTTTGTCGCCACCACGGTAACTCAAATCGGGATGATGTCCATTCAGCCGATTCTATCCATCTATACGAAGTCGCTCTATCATGGCGGGCACCTTGAATTTATAGCGGGGCTGGTTGTCTCCATCACCGGTGTCGCCAATTTGATCGGTTCTCCCTTGCTCGGGCAATTCGGGGATCGGATCGGCCAGAGGCAAATCCTCATTTTTTCCCTGGTGATGTCGGGTCTGACGTTTATCCCGCAGGCTTTAACCGACAATATCACGGTGCTTCTGATCGGGCGATTCTTCCTTGGCCTGTTTGTCGGCGGGATGCTGCCGTCTCTTAATGTCCTCGTGAAGAAGCTGGCTCCGCCGGATGTTCAGGCCCGGGCTTTCGGCATCAATTCGTCCGCCCAATTTCTCGGGAACCTGATCGGCCCTTTGTTGGGAAGTACGGTGTCTGCACTGTACGACATGCATTACGTGTTCTATATAACCATGAGCATCCTTTTCGCGAATGCCCTGATGCTGCTGTTCAACCGCAAGCTAGAACAAACAATCGCGGATAAAGCACGAGCCGGCATAGTTTTAAGAGAAGAATAGGTTACCTTCAAGCAAGTGGGATCGGTATAGAGATACTCCCAGCTACTCTGCTAACAGAACTCCATCCGGCATCCGGATGGTGTTTTTGCTTTATCCTTTTTTATAAATTTTCCAAAAAACGGTTATGTGAGGGTTGGTATGAATTATTAAATGAAAAACGATATTCCCGCAAAATAGGGCGCATGGGCAATGGCAAGAGGGTAAGCTTGCCCAAGAGGTTGGCTCAAAAATGGAATGTCACCCAAGGGGATGAGATCGAATTTTCAAGCCGGTATCGACAAATGAGAATGGCAGGATGTCCGTTCATCCTACTGCCCGGTGGGATAAAAAAGCGGCTTGGAGGTTTCCCCCCCAGCCGCTTCGATTCCATTAAGTTGATTCTCCGTGTGGCGTAAGGGCCATCTTCTAAGGAAGGGGCCTCATGTTAATGGAAGGGCATTGGATTTCTTGAAGATTAACTATCGCCGGCACGCCCATCCTCCATGCAAGGGATCGATAAGAAAGTGCTGAAACGGGCGGAAACAAAGACATTCGGTTCAGGCCTCGTTGTTCTGACTTATCTTCCGGAAAGGTAAGATTGATCAGGAAATCAACTACGTGCTTGCGGGAAAACCGTCCCGGCAACTGTGCTAAAAACGATAATCTGTTATAATAAAAGTATTCGGCCCAGAAAAGCACGGGGCTGCGAATAGAAAGGCGCGAAAACTATGCCGGTGTTCGAAGACTGGAATCTTAAAGTAAAGAAAACCTTTAATGCTACTAATCTCGATGCGGTATTAACGGTTACAGAAGCCGGACGGTTACTGGGTCTTTCCAAGGATCAAATGAAAACCTATGTCGATAAAAGCAACCTGACCAAGGTTCCGATCATGCGAAGTGTTCATCGATATCTGTTATTGAAAAGCGAAATCGATCCTATCGCAAAAAATGTATAACCCTGCTCTTCTTGAATCGGCACCCTGCGCGGTGCCGATTGTCATTTATCGCACCAGAGGGATTGTAACTATTATAAAAGTGTGGTAAGATGAATCTATTGGAATTTTGACCTGAATTCACATATCGCAGAGGGTTACTATTTTAAGTACTAACCTTGTGCAATATGTGATTTTTTTATTTTTAACCGAATAAGAAGCTCATGTAAAATTTGGAGGTGTTTCTATGCAAACAGGAACAGTTAAATGGTTTAACGCAGAAAAGGGATTTGGTTTTATCCAGGTGGAAGGCGGCGAAGATGTATTCGTACATTTCAGCGCGATTGCAGGGGACGGGTTCAAGTCTCTTGATGAAGGGCAGCGGGTAGAATTTAACGTGGTTCAAGGCAACCGCGGACAGCAAGCTGAGAACGTCGTAAAAACTTACTAAGTAAGACCATCCCCAAGCCTAACGTTTGGGGATTTTCTTTTAACGGCAATTTTAAGGGGGAAAGTCCGATGTCTTATTCATGGAATAAACCGCTGGAGAATTTACCCGAAGAAATGACCATCATCTGGTCCTGTGTGGAAGAGGAATGCAAGAGCTGGATCAGGGATAGCTTCTCGTTCAAAGAGCAGCCCGTATGCCCGTTATGCAAGACGTCCATGATCAGCAGCGTAAAAATTCTGCCGATCCTCATCTCCTCGGATCAAGAAATAAAACTGTACAGGAAGAGACAACGAGCAGCCGAGATTTCATAGCATGACGGCGGTGCGTTTGCCTCCCCATTACCATGTGAAAAGACACCGAGCAGGTGTTTTTTTGCTTTGCAGCCAACCGCCTAAGGTTGGGTTTTCTTGAGTTAGCCGATCGTCCGCATCACATTGCCGTCCGCGTCCCGGATATCGGTCCGGACGATCCGGATCTCCAGCTTCGGCAGGGATGGCAGAACGACGGTCCCCTCCCGGGGGACCAGCCGTTCCGCGAGCTCCTCGGCCGTCCGGCTGTCCAGCGCGATCCGGATCTCTTCCTCTCCCGCCTCCCAGCCGGGAGCCGCTCCGGGCTCCAGGACGACCCGCGTCTCGGGGCCGACCAGCCGCAGCTCCCGGTCTTTGGGGATCCGCCCGCGGAGGATCTTGGCGATAATCCCGGCCTGCTTGGCCCCGAGCGAGAGCGTATCCGGCTTGCGGCCGAACAAGCCCCGGCGGCCCGGCTCCCAGCCGAGCTGGTCCACGTACAGAAAGCCGGTGCTCGAGCCGGCCTGCGCCATGCCCTCCCGGATCGCGGCCGCCACCGCTGCCTCCTCCAGCAGGGAAGGCCGGCTCAGGTCGGTCAGGCAGGAGGGCAGATGCTCCGAACCGGCCTTCAGCACGCCCCTCGTGTTCCACGCCTGCATCGCTTCCAGCTCATCCCCCGTCATGCCGACCATCTGCAGAAAGTCGACTCGGCCGTTCGGCGTATCGATGCCCGGCAGCTCCGGGTCCTCCACGAAAGCCAAGGCTGTCAGCTCGGTGTCGGCTCCGAGACAGATGGGGCCGTTCGCGTCGAGGTAGTCGCCGGCCCGGAACACGTTGCCGCTCCGGAAGACGTAACGCCCCATGTTCTGCAGCAGGTTGAGCGCCCACGCGGGAGGCTCTTCCTCTATGGGGTCCCGCACAAGCCGGGACGTCAGCTCGAAGCCGTACCCGCTGCAAGCGGGATCATCCGATTCCTTCTCATACAGCTCGGAGAAGCCGTACGTGACGAAGTGCCAGTGCGGACGGGGCTCCTCGGCCCGGTACGCGCTGATGCCGGTCAGCGGATCCGGCCCTCCCAGGGCGTAAGGAACGAGCGTCCCGTAAACCTTAGGCTCCTGCCCTTCATACAGCCTCTCCAGCTCTCGGTCTATCGCTTCCCAGCCGGGGGCCTGTTCTTCTTGATGGTTCATCGTTCTCCCTCCAGTCGGTTCTCTATTTATAAGTTATCCTTATCCATTGTACCGGATGGCGTCTTCTTTTTCCTCCCCGTGGAAAGAGGTAAGCAGAACTTCATTTGCGGATAGGGCCACAGGAGCTATAATGGCATTACGATGGCTCATACAGAGAGGCAGGGAGATCCATGGAGAGCGTAGTCGGCAGAAGTCTGCTTTGCGAGTGGCTTCGATACGATGTGGTCAATTATGCCATGCAGCAAAATTATGTTCCGGTGGTCCGGAAGATCGCGTTGACCAACGATTCGGCCGCGGACCTGCACCAGGTGCAGGTGAAGATCAAGAGTGAGCCCGAATTCGCGGCGGACTGGACCAAAATAATCGAAGTGATTCCCGCCGGGCAAACGGTTGATCTGGGCCCGGTTTCCATAAACGTGTCAGGTGCTTATTTAGCTGGCCTGACGGAAAGACTGGCGGGCAGCCTTACCCTGGAAGTGATAAACGAAGGAGCGCTTATTTATCGGGAAACCTCCCCTATGGCGGTTCTGGCCTATGACCAATGGGCGGGCTTGGCGGTGATGCCCGAGATGATCGCGGCCTTTATCCTTCCTAACCATCCGGCGGTTGCGGGAATCCTTAAGGAGGCTTCCTCTTTCCTGGAGAAATGGACGGGAAGCCCCTCCTTCGATGCTTACCAGAGCCGCAACCCGAATCGCGTCCGTCATCAGGCGGCCGCGATCTATTCCGCTATTCAGTCCCGCCAGCCCACCTATTGCGTAGCTCCGGCCAGCTTCGAGGAGATCGGCCAGCGGGTGAGGCTTCCGGATGCCATACTGAGTAAGGGGATGGGCAATTGTCTGGATCTAACGCTTTTATATGCTTCTTGTCTGGAGGCGGCAGGCCTGCATCCCCTGGTTATCTTCACGAAAGGCCATGCCTTTCCGGGCGTGTGGCTGATGGAGGAAACCTTCTCCGAATGCGTGCAGGACGACGTGTCGCTTCTTACCAAAAGACTGGCTGCCGGCGTCCATGAAGTGAGCCTCGTGGAGGCTACTTTGATGAATGCCGGCAGCCAGTCGCCGTACGGGGAGGCGGAAGCCGCAGCCCTCCTTCATCTGGCCGAGCCCGATGAATTCTTCGGCTTCGTGGACGTGCGGCGCGCCCGCTTCAGTGCCATCCGGCCCTTGCCTATCCGGATCCCGACTCCTGACGGGTGGGAAATCGTTTCGGAGAACAAGGAAATCGCGGCCGCCGCAGAAGCGCCGAAAGAGATGGTGATCCAAAACCGCCCCGAAGAGGTGCGGTCCATTGCCGTAACGAAGCAGAAGCAGTGGGAGAGAAAGCTGCTCGACCTTACCCTGCGCAATACGCTTCTTAACTTCCGCATGACGAAGGCGGCGCTGCCTCTGTTAAACACCCGGCTCGGAGAGCTGGAAGATGCGCTCGCGGAGGGGCAGGAGTTTCAGCTGCTGGCGAAGCCGTCGGATTGGGACCAAACGATCCGTAGTGCAGATCTATTCCCGAGCGCGACCCCGAATCATCCCTTGACCCTCCTGATCCACCAGGAGTTTCTTCACAAGCGCTTGCGGGCCAATGCCAACGAGAGAGAACTTGCGGACAAGTGCATCCATCTTTATCGCTCGGCCCGGTTGTCGCTGGAGGAGAACGGCGCCAATACCTTATACCTCGCCCTGGGCGTTCTGAAATGGTATGAGTCTGCTGCCAGCGTTATGCCCCGTTACGCTCCCATCGTGCTCGTGCCGGTCGAACTGGTCCGCAAATCGTCCAGTGCAGGTTTCGTGCTGCGGGCAAGGGACGAGGAAGCTCAGATCAATATTACGCTGCTCGAAATGCTGAGACAGGATTTCGGGAGTCATCTCGACGGGCTGGACCCCTTGCCCCGCGATGAGAAAGGGATCGATCTAAGCGGAATCTTCACCACCGTCCGTCATGTCGTGATGAATCTTCCCCGATGGGATGTCCAGGAGTCCGCGATTCTCGGGCTGTTCTCCTTCAGCCGGTTCGTCATGTGGAACGACATCCGCAGCCGGGCCGATGAGCTGGCGAAGAACAAGGTGGTCGCGAGCCTCATGACCGGACGCCTGGAATGGGAACCGGGGGAAACCTTCCCGGAGGCCGGAGAGCTGGATGAGCGGTTTCCTCCCGATCAGCTGCTGCTGCCCATCTCGGCGGACTCCTCCCAGATTACGGCCGTGAGCGCGGCGGGCAAGGAGAAGAGCTTTGTTCTTCACGGACCGCCGGGAACCGGCAAATCCCAGACGATCACCAACATGATCGCGTCTTCCTTGGCAAGCGGCAAAACGGTTCTATTCGTCGCGGAGAAGATGGCCGCCCTAAGCGTGGTCCAGAAGCGGCTGGAGCAGATCGGCCTGGGCTCCTTCTGCCTCGAGCTGCATTCCAACAAAAGCACCAAGAAGGCGGTGCTCGAACAGCTGCGCCGCACCTTGGAATCCGGTCACCGCGCTTCCCCTGAAGAGTGGAGAAGGCAGGCCGATCGTCTGGCCGCTTCGAGAAGCGAGCTTAACGGGTATATCACCTCTCTGCATAAAAAGCAAGGCTTCGGCGCCTCGCTGTACGAAGCCATGGCCCGATATGGAGCGGTGAAGCAAGCACCGGAAGTGGTTTCCTTGGAACCGGCGGTGGTAGGGGCCAAGAGCATCGAGGACTATACCGTCTGGTCCGATCTTGTCCGCGAGCTTCGCGTCGCGGGAGAGGCAGCCGGGCATCCGTTTAAGCATGTTTGGTCCGATGCCGCCCTCGAAACGTACACACCGTCGCTTAAAGGACAGGTAGAGGAAGCGCTGGCTGGTTATCTGGACAGCCTCACGGAATGCCAGGAGGCTTATGAGGCAGCAGGCCCTTTGCTGGCTTATTCGACGGATGAACCGACGGCCGAGAAGCTTGCCGGAATGGAAGCCGTCCTAAAGCTGCTGCATGAGCTGCCGCCGGTCCTCCCCGTTGGGCTGCTTCGCGCGGCAGATATGGATTCGGCAAGGGCCCAGCTCATGAGGGCCATGGGGCACGGCCATGCCCGGGAGGAGGCCCGCGCCCGGTTGACGGCTCATTTTAGAGAGGAAATCCTGGCCTATGACGCCGGCCTCGCCCTTACCGAGTGGAAAAAGGCGGACCTCCAGTGGTTTCTACCCAAAGTGCTCAAACAAGGCCGGATTTATAAAACGATTAAAGGCATGGCCCTCCCGGGCTCCGTCCCGCAGAAGAGCGAGACAGCCCACACCCTGTCGCTTATCCTGCAGTACCAGACGGAGTCGGCTGCTCTCCTGGAGGCCGAAGGGGAGCTTGCTCCTCTGCTTGGCCAGGCTTGGAACAGGGGGGATACGGATTGGGCAGCCGTGGAGGCATCCAGGAAATGGGCGGATGAGCTCAGCGGGAAGCTGCTTCAGCTGTTCCGGGAGCCTCCTGCGGCCGCGAAGGCAAGAGGGCAGGCGGCGGATCGGCTTGCGTCAGGAAAGGAGGCTTTCGAGGCTGCCTACGGGTCTGTCCTGGAACGGTTTCTTACCGCCTGGAGCACATTCCAGGACTTGGAGGAGCGGCTGGCCCGGCTCCTTCAGCTGGATTTCGCCGCCTTGGATGAGAGAAGAGGCGGGGGATCCTGGTTTGCGTACCGCACCGGCCAGGCGCGGCTCTGGAAGGAGAATATAGATTCCTTACGGGAGTGGTGCAGCTGGAGGCAGGTCCGCGGGCGGGCAGCGGACGCCGGGCTGGACTCGGTCCTGTCCGCCTATGAAGGAGGCCGGCTGCAGCATGCGGAGGTAACGGCCGCCTTCGAACGGGGCTGGTGGAAAGCGGCTATCCAGTATGGGCTGGAAGCCGACCCGCAGCTTGCTTCCTTCTCCGGGCGATTGTTTGAGGAGAAGATCAAAGCGTTCCAGGAAACGGTGGATACCTTCGAGCAGCTGACGAGACAGGAGATCTCCGCCCGTCTTGCCGCCAACCTCCCGCCGCTTCACAGCCAGGCGGCCGCGAGCTCGGAGGCGGGCATTCTGCTTCGGGCCATCCGGAGCGGAGGCAGGGGCCTGTCGCTCCGCAAGCTGTTCGAGCAGATTCCGAACCTGTTGAGCCGACTCTGTCCCTGCGTCTTGATGAGCCCGATGTCGGTCGCCCAATACTTGGACCCGAAGCACCCTTCCTTCGATCTTGTACTTTTCGATGAAGCCTCGCAGCTTCCGACGAGTGAAGCCGTCGGCGCGATGGCACGGGGAAGGAACGTGATCGTGGTCGGAGACCCGAAGCAGCTGCCGCCGACCAGCTTTTTTGCCCATAGCGGGGCAGAGGAAGCCGACGAAGCCGTGGTTCCCGAGGATCTGGAGAGCATTCTGGATGACTGCCTGGCCCTCGGCATGCCTGAGGAGCATCTGCTGTGGCACTACCGCAGCCGGCACGAGAGCCTGATCGCCTTCAGCAACCGGCATTTCTATGAGAACAAGCTTCTGACGTTCCCTTCCCCGCTCGAGCGCAAATCGAATGTAAGGTGGCATCCGGTAGACGGTTTCTATGACCGGGGCAAGACCAAGCAGAACCGCGCGGAGGCGGAGCAGGTCATTCAGGAAATCATAAGCCGGTTGAAGGATCCGCAGCTTCGGAGACGGAGCATCGGGGTCGTCACCTTCAACTCCATTCAGCAGACGCTGATTGAAGACTTGCTGGATGAGGCGTTCCGTCAGGATCCCGAGCTCGAGCAGCTCGCTTCCCGTCTGCATGAGCCCTTATTCATCAAGAACCTGGAGAATGTACAGGGGGATGAGCGCGATGTGATCCTGTTCTCCATCGGCTATGGACCGGATGCTTCCGGCAAGGTCGTGCTTAATTTCGGTCCTCTGAACCGGGATGGAGGGTGGAGAAGACTGAATGTCGCCGTCTCCCGGGCCCGGTATGAAATGCACGTATTCTCTACTCTGCGGGCGGAGCATCTGGATGTCTCCCGAACGCGGGCGGAGGGGGTAAGCGCCTTAAGAGCCTTCCTGGAGTACGCGGAGAAAGGCCGGACCGCGCTTGGTCTGGATGCCGGTCAGGCGGAAATCCGAGCCGGAGGGATAGAAGAACAGATTGCCGCGGCTCTTAAGAAGGAGGGGTACCAGGCCGACCTCCATGTCGGATCGTCCGGTTATCGGATGGACCTCGCGATCGTGAATCCCGGCAACCCGGATGCTTACCTCCTGGGCATTCTGTGCGATGGCGAGGGCTACAAGACCGGCCAAACCGCACGGGACCGGGAGGTTCTCCGGGAACAGGTGCTTCGCCAATTGGGCTGGTCCCTTCACCGGGTATGGTCGATGGATTGGCTGGATAACCCGGGCAAGGAAATCCAGCGGATTATGGAAGCCGTGAAAACGGCCGAGGAAGCGGAGCCTTTACAGAGCCTGGCGGACCTCAAAGGGACGGAGACGGGTTCGGGTATCATCATGGATAGCCAGTCCGTGTCCGTGCCCCAACCGGATAACGAACCGGAACAAGGGAACCCGGCCCCTCCTTCTTGGCGTTCGGTTTATAAAGCCGCTTCCCTGGAGGCCGTCCCTCTCTCCTCCGAAGAATTCTATCTATCCAAGAATGAGGGCCTGCTGAAGAATCAGCTTCTTCAGGTAATCCGGGAAGAAGGGCCGGTCAGCCGGTCCCTGCTCAGCAGGAGAGTCTGGCAGGCATGGGGAATGACAAGATCGGGGGCGCGGATCGAGAGGCACCTCGCAGCGCTATTGGCTGATCTGCCCGTTAAGAAGACAGTATGGGAGGAGATCGACTATTACTGGCCGGATACGGAGCAGCCGGAGAAGTACAGCCTTTATCGGGTCGGGGAGAACGACCAGGACCGCCGGAGCGCGGAGGAATGGCCTCCTGAAGAAATCGCCAATGCGGTAAAGGAAGTGCTGTTTATTCAAGGAAGCCTGCCTCTCGAGGATTTGACCAAGGAGACGGTTAAGCTGCTTGGTTACGCGAGAGCCGGCGCCGCGCTCGATAAGGCGGTGAGGAACGGCCTGCAGGAAGCCCTCAGGCGGGGAGACGCTGAGTTAGATAAAGGCAGGGTGACTTATAAAGCACGCTAATCAAACTACCCAGTACCTAACCGGTACTGGGCTTTTTGTGCGAGAGGAAAATGGAAAAATCGTGATATAGAATAAAAGCGGACATTGATATAAAGTTGATATGTCTTGACTCCAAGATAAGGGGAATGTTTAGAATTTATAAACCAAAACGGATTCTTTATATATTCTTAATGACTTATGTCATTGAATATGTCAGTGACATCCTTTAAGCTCGGGTTAGATCACGAACAGGGGTGTGATTCTCAGCCGCAGAGGAAACTAGAGTAAAACGAGGGATAGACACAATGAAGAAGTCACACGCATCCAAGAAACCCAGTTTGTTGTACCTGCAAATAGCCGATAAGGCCGTAGGCCTTATTCAAAGCCGGAAGCTTCAGCCGCATGATCCCGTTCCCTCGGAAGGAGAGCTTGCGAAGCTGTTCGGGGTAAGCCGAATGACGAGCAAACTAGCGCTGGAGCAGTTGGTTGAGCAAGGGTTGGTGTACCGTTTGCCAAGAAGGGGGACCTTTCTTTCCGAACAGCCGGGCGGAGCGCCGCGTAAGGAAGTGCCTCGGTCTGATAGTAAAGCGCTTCCAGCTGAGGAAAAGAAGAGGAAGCAGGTGGCTCTCATCGTGCCTCACCTATCCGATTACACGTCCAAAATAATGGCGGCAGCGGAGTCGGAGGCACGAAAGCACGAATGCGACCTCATCCTGAAAATCAGCAAAAGCAAAGAGGATGAGGATCAATGCCTGCAAAGTCTTGTCGAGGGGGGTGTAAGCGGCATCATCTTATTTCCCCAGGGGCGCAAGACCTGCAGTGACCAAGTGCTGCGATTGAAATTACAGCAGTTTCCGATTGTGATTATCGACCGCATTTTTCGCGAGGTTCAGATCGATTGCGTGTATCACGATCACTTTCGGGGCTCTTACCAGATGACCCGGTACTTGATTGACAAAGGGCATCGGGAAATCGGCTACATTTCGAACCCGGTCGATAATATCACCAGCCGGGAAGAGCGGTACCAAGGGTATATTCAAGCGCTGCTCGATCATGGGATTCCCGTTAAGAACCAGTACATTCATTTTAAAGACTTCCATCCGAGCCGTATTAACGAGAGTGACCCGGAAGCGGAACAGTTTGTTCAGGATAACGCGGAGATGACCGCCCTTATGTGCGGGGATGATCATGTGGCCGTCGCCACCTTGTATACCGCCTTGCGTGTAGGGATCCCGGTTCCGGATAAGCTTTCCATCGTGGGGTTCTCCGATATTCAGCTGTCGGCGCTGTCCCCGATCCCTCTGACGACGGTCAGGCAGGATACCGGTCAGCTTGCGCAATCCGCCTTTACTCTTCTTACGAAGCGCATCAATCACTCTCATGAGAAACCCATTACCATCAAAATTCAAACGACCATCGTAGAAAGGCGATCCGTTCTTTAGGACGGGCGGAAGGAGTCCTATGAAACTTCATTTTCTCGGAACAGCGGCTGCGGAGGGCTTTCCCAATGCCTTCTGCCACTGTGAGTACTGCTTGAAAGCACGTGAGCTCGGAGGGAAAAACATCCGAACCCGAAGCTCGGCGATCATTGACGATGTCATCAAATTCGACTACTCGCCGGATTCTTACATGCAAGCGCTTCGCGACAACATTGATCTGGGGGCGATTGAGCACCTGCTGGTCACCCACACGCACTCCGATCACTACAATGCCTATGATTTGGAATGCCGCCGAAAGGGTATTGCCCATAACCTGGAGCATCCGCTGCATATCTACGGCAATGATGCCGTGATGTACCATACGCGCGTCGCCATCGGCCGGTTTGAGGGAGAACGGTATGCTTTTCATCTGCTCCGCCCCTTCGAGACGATAACGGTGGGCGATGCCCGGGTTACCCCGTTATGGGCCGATCATGACCGGATGGAAACGTGCCTGGTGTATGTCATCGAAAGAGGCGGCAAAAAGCTGCTCTACGGGCATGATTCGGGCTGGTTCCCGGAAGCGACATGGGCCTGGCTGAAGGGAAAAAACCTGGACGGGGCCATTCTCGACTGCACGCACGGCTACACGGGCAAATCCCACGACCGCAATCATATGTGCATTGAGACCGTGCTGGAAGCCCAGCGGGAGTTTCGGAAAGAGAATATCCTGAAAGAAGAAGGACAGATCTTCGTTACGCACTTCAGCCATAATTCCAAGCTTCTCCATGAGGAATTTGTAGACATTTTTAAACCCGCCGGGGTCGTAGTGGCCTATGACGGAATGGTTGTCCACCTCTAAAATAGAATCCCATACCCTAAAGGAGTGTCAAAAAGAATGGTCAGAAAAATGGCAGGCGTCTCTTTGTTGTCGATGATGTGTTTGGCTGTAACGGCTTGCGGTGGAGGTAATACCAAGGAAACGGCGGGAACGACCGCCCCGTCCGGTACGCCGGCCGCATCGGCCCCGGCATCCGCAGGCAAGAATGAAAAGCTGATTGTGTACACGAACTCCAACTCGGACGGCCGGGGGGATTGGCTGGTCCAGAAGGCGAAGGAAGCCGGCTTTGAAATCGAAATCGTCGGAGCGGGCGGGGCTAATTTAACCAGCCGCTTAATCGCTGAGAAGAATAATCCGGTGGCGGACGTCATTTACGGCCTGAATAATATGCTGTTCGAAAGTTTAAAGAAAGAAAAGGTTCTGGCCAAATATGTTCCAGCCTGGGCACCCGAAATCGAAAAGGGCTTGAACGATCCGGAAGGCTATTACCACAGCCTGGTCAAGCAGGCCATTCTGATCGGGTATAACCCCAAGTCGTTCACAGCCGAGACGGCACCGAAGGATTGGGCCGATTTGTATACGAATCCGCAGTTCAAAGGGAAATACGAGGCTCCTACCCAGCTGGATCAAATTACGCCGCAGCTGGTCGTGGCCAGCATCTTGACCAAATACAAAGACGACAAAGGCGAGTACGGGATTTCCAAGCAGGGCTGGGATGAAATCAAGAAGCTGTATAACAATGGCGTTCCCGCGGTAAAGGGAGAAGACTTCTACCAGAATATGGTCAATGGCAAAACGCCGATCGGAGCCGTTGTTTCCGGTACGCTTCAAGCCAAAGAAAAGCAGTACGGGGTTAAGGCGGGCCTTGTAAGTCCCGGTACCGGAGTTCCGATGATTGTGGAACAGGCCGCCATCGCGAACGGGACGAAGAAGATGGAGACGGCTAAGAAGTTTATCGACTGGATCGGCTCGGCCGACGTGCAGGGGCAGTTTGCCGCTCAATTCAATGCCATGCCAGCGAACCAGAAGGCTTCCGATAAAGCCAACAAAGACGTGAAAGACCTTTACGCTTCCATCAAGCCGATCGCCTTTGACTGGGGATTTGTTTCCGAGAATCTGGGGAAATGGGCGGAAAAGATTCAGCTGGAGATTATGAAATAAGGTAACATTGTCAAACAGGCTGCACGCGGGAATGTCCATGCTTGCAGCCTGTAAAAATAAATTTACATGACAGAGGTAACCATGATCACATTCCAAGACATTCAAATCAAATTCGGTGACTTCCATGCCATCAAGAACCTCAATCTCCACATCAAGGAGGGGGAGTTCTTCACCTTTCTCGGTCCCTCGGGATGCGGGAAAACGACCATTCTCCGCAGCCTGGTCGGCTTTATTAAGCCAGACAGCGGGCAAATCCTGCTAAACGACCGGGACATCTCTCACGTGCCGATTGAGAAGCGGGAAATCAGCATGGTCTTTCAAAGCTATGCGCTCTTTCCAACCTTAAACGTTTACGAGAATATTGCTTTTGGCATGCGGGTCAAAAAATTCTCCAAAGCCGAAGTGGATGCCCAGGTAAAGGAGATCGCCAGGAAAGTCGATTTAAGCGAGGAACAGCTGGTCAAGAAAGTGTCCGAGCTATCGGGAGGGCAGCAGCAGCGTGTAGCCATTGCGAGGGCTCTGGTGCTGAAGCCGAGCATCCTTGCCTTGGATGAGCCGTTGTCCAACCTGGATGCCAAGCTGAGGGTTCAATTGCGCAACGAGCTGAAGGATCTTCAGAAGAAGTTTGGGATCACGACGGTGTATGTGACGCATGACCAGGAAGAAGCCTTGACCCTCTCGGACCGGATCGCGGTATTCAACAAGGGAACCGTGGAGCAGGTCGGCACGCCCCGGGAAATTTACAACGAGTCCCAAACGGAGTTTGTCTGCAACTTCATAGGCGATATTAACTTTATCCGGCCGGAGATTGTTGTGGCGAACAGCGCTTTAACGAATTTGATTGACCCAAGCAAGAAATCGTACATCCGCAACGAGAAAATCAGCCTGGTTCCGATTGCGGCCGAGCCCCATGCCGTCCAGCTGAGAGGAAAAATAGTGGAACAGGAATTTTACGGAATCTACACCAAGTATTCGATTGCCGTTCCAGGCGGAATTCTGAAAACCGTGGAGACCGAACGGGGACACGATCTGTATCAAACGGGGGACGAATTGGATATCTATATCGACACCAGGGATATTTTGCAATATTAGGGGGAACACCAGTTGAACACGCGGACTTTAAAAAAAGGACTGACCTCGGTTCCTTTGCCTTCTTTGATCTTCTATCTTGCCCTAGCATGGTTTGTAATCGCCTTCTTGATTTATCCGAATCTTAACATTTATTACCAAATATTCTTCAGCAAAGGGAGTTTCTCGCTGGAGCCTGTTCACAAACTGTTATCCTCCGCCCGGGCGATGAAGAGCTTGTACAACAGCTTTATTTTGGCGGTTTCCCTGATCTTTACCGTGAACATCGTCGGAATCTTCCTCGTGCTGGTCGTCGAATATTTCGATATCAAGGGCGCGAAAATCCTCCGGCTTGGTTATTTTACCACCTTGATCTACAGTGGTGTCGTCTTGGTTTCCGGCTATAAATTGATCTACGGGGACACCGGACTAATGACGAAGGTCCTGGCGTATGTCTTCCCCTCCTTCCCGACGGGGTGGTTTCACGGCTACTGGGCGGTTCTCTTCGTAATGACCTTCGCCTGTACGTCCAACCACGTTCTATTTCTAAGCAATGCTATGCGCAAGGTGGATTTCCAAACGATAGAAGCAGCAAGAAACATGGGTGCGTCTACTTTCTATATTCTGAGGCGCGTCGTCCTTCCCGTTCTGAAGCCGACGATTTATGCTTTAACGATCCTTCTCTTTCTGACCGGATTAGCGGCAACCTCGGCGCCCCTGATCTTAGGGGGAACGGAATTCCAAACCATTACGCCCATGATTCTTGCTTTCTCCAATAGCACCTATTCCAAAGATTTGGCCGCTCTGCTGGCGCTTGTTCTCGGCTTGGCAACCATCGTCCTGCTGTCCGTCATGATCCGTTTTGAACGCAAAGGGAATTTCATGTCGGTATCGAAAGTTAAGTCCGAGATGGTTAAACAACAAATCCAGCATCCGCTGGCCAATATGCTTACTCATGCGGCCGCCTATTTCTTGTTTCTGATTTATATCATCCCGGTTGTCCTTATTCTTGTTTTTTCCTTTACGGATGCCCAAAGCATTGCCAACGCCACGATCTCCTTCAGCAAATTGACCTTGGCCAATTACATTCACGTCTTCTCGAGCCTGTCGGCGTTTAAGCCCTACTTGGTCAGCGTATGCTATGCGGCGGGGGCCTCTCTTACCGTTGTGGCCTTGGCTCTAATGGCTTCCCGGATTCTGCACAAATACAGGAACGTCTGGACCAATCTGTTGGAATATTCCCTGCTGATTCCGTGGATGCTGCCTTCTACCCTGATAGCCATCGGTTTGATCGTCACCTTCGGCACCCCGAGGCTGATTATCGGCAATAACGTGCTGGTCGGCTCCGTATGGATGTTGTTCCTGGCTTATGTCATCGTCCACATTCCGTTTACCCTTCGGATGGTGAAGGCTTCCTTCTTCGCCCTGGACAACAACCTGGAGGACGCGGCCAAAAATCTGGGCGCCAAAGCCTTCTACACCTTCCGGAGGGTGGTGCTGCCCATTATCCTGCCGTCTACCTTGGCGATCTTAGCCTTGAACTTTAACGGGATTCTGGCCGATTACGACTTGACGGTGTTCCTGTATCATCCGCTATACCAGCCGCTTGGCATTGTGATCAAAAACAGTACGGACGCCGAAGCGGTGGCGGACACCAAAGCCCTTACCCTGGTCTACTCGGTCATCCTGATGATTATGTCGGCCCTTACTTTATATTTTGTTTACGGCAGAAGAAGCAAAGACTAAAGCCACTAACGATCTTGTGCAAACAGAAGGGACTATCGGAGCATGGATATAGAACTTTTGGTGAAGCTGGGCCTTTCGGCTGTGCTTGGGTTGGTAATCGGGCTCGAAAGGGAATTGAAGAGCAAGCCGCTCGGGCTGAAAACCAGTCCGGTTATTGCGGTCATCAGCTGTTTGTTAACGATCATATCCATACGAGCGGCTTATACTTACCCCAAAAGCCATGACATCATCATCCAAATGGACCCGCTCCGGCTTCCCGCTCAAGTGGTTTCGGGAATCGGCTTTCTGGGAGCGGGAGCTATCCTTAGAAGAGGGAATGACCGCATTTCGGGCCTGACGACGGCTGCCATGATCTGGGGGGCGGCGGGCATTGGCATTGCGGTGGGCAGCGGCTTCTATGCGGCAGCGGCCGTAACGGCCGCCCTGCTGATTATCAGCGTGGAACTTGTTCCTTTTCTGCTGGGCAAACCGCTTAGAGGGCTCCGAAAAGAACATGTCATCAAACTAACCGTCCGCCGGAGTGCGAACGTAACCGAGATCATGAAAACCATGGAGGCCAGTGAAATCCAATTGTCTCAAACACGCATCAAGGATTCCAAACAGGACTCCTTCTATATGCTGGAATTGAGAACGAAGGTCCATCCCAAAGTAGGGATCACCGACTTGTACCACCTCCTTTCCGGCATGGACGATGTGGTGGGAGTAGAAATCACGAATTGATCCTTTCCGGTACGACTGGCTGGGAGCCGCTCTATGCCTGGCCGGTGTTTCGGTTATGCTGTGGGCCCCGAGAAATTGAGGACCCAAGGGGCCGTTATGGTTGACAGAATACTCCTCCGGTGCTACTCTACAGCAGGTAAAGGTTCCCCTGCTAAGAAACCCTCTGCCGGACGAAGGGCAGAAGGCCGGACAAGCTCCAAACAGGGGAGACAGCCGAATCGACTTTTTTGAAAGCTCTTCGCCTGAAGAGTTTTTTCCTATTTTATGCAAAGAATGTGATGAAGAGTGAAGCAGCTAGGGTTAAGACGAAGGGGACGCAGCTGGCTGGAGAAGCATTTATCGGGAGAATCGATGGATTACCGGCAGATTCTCGCCCTGTTTCTTCCGATTCTGATTGACCAGGCCTTTATCGTGGGTCTTAATCTGGTGAATACCGCCATGATCAGCTCCTCGGGAGTGGCGGCGATCAGCGCCGTGAGCACGGTGGATTCGCTGAATATTTTTCTGATCAATGTCTTTGTGGCGGTGGCCACCGGCGGGACCGTCATTGTGGCGCAGTACAAAGGAAGCGGAGACCTGCCGATGGTGTCAAAAGCCGCTTCGGCCGCCGTGGCGTCGGTCTCCCTGCTGGCCCTCGCGGTCGGGCTGCTCTTGATCGTTCTGCAGCATCCGGCCTTGAATCTGCTGTTCGGGTCGGCGGACGAAGAGGTGAGGGCCAACGCCAAAATATACCTCACCGGCAGCGGGCTGTCGTATCTCGGCATCGGCATCGTTCAAGCGGTGAGCGGGGTCATGCGGGGTGTCGGTCGCACGAGGGTGTCGCTTGCCCTGTCGCTCATCATGAACGTCATCTACGTCCTGCTGAACGTCGTGTTCCTCTACCTGCTCGACATGGGGGTGCTCGGCATGACCATCGCCGTTAACCTGGCCCGCTACACGGCGGCGCTCTGCGCCCTTGTCTATGTGCTGCGGATGGAGGTAACCCTGCATCTGCGCCTTCAGGAGCTCTTCCATGTGTCTTGGTCGATGCTCAAGCGGATTCTGTACATCGGGCTTCCATTTGCGGCGGAGCAGATGTTCTTCCACGGGGGCAAAATCCTAACCCAGGTCTTCATCGTCAGCCTCGGCACCTATGCCATTGCGACGAATGCCATCAGCAACACCATTGCCATGCTGTACCAGATCCCGGCGGGCGCCCTGTCCTTGACCATCGTAACGGTTGTGGGGCAGTGTATGGGAGGACGCAACGTCGAGGACGCGCGCAAATTCATCCGGGTTTTTCTTTGGCTCGGGTCGTTCTCATTCGTTATCATGCTGGCGATCCTTATGCCGCTGTTTCATCCGCTGGTCAGCCTGTTTCACCCGCCGGCGGAAATTCTCCACGACCTGTATTGGGTTATTCTAATCAATGCCCTGGCGCAAATTCCGCTCTGGGCGATCAGCTTTATCCTGCCTTCGGGGCTTCGGGCCGCAGGCGATTCCCGCTTCACCTCGCTTACGTCGATGCTCACGATGTGGCTCTTCCGCATTGTGCTCGGGTACGTACTAGGCATCGTACTCGGCTTCGGCATTATCGGGGTATGGGCGGCGATGAACGGAGAGTGGGGAGTGAGGGGCCTGCTGTTCCTGTGGCGGTTCCGGGGGAAGAAGTGGTACGCGCATAAGCTCATCTAAAATAGAGCGAAAACGAGCAATAAACGGCATCTCTAGAACCTGGACCCTTTGGGGGGATGGGTTCTAGAGATGCCTTTTTATATAGGCCAGGGGGCTTGTTAGCCCTCCACAAAGCTGGCAGAGGTTCATCACAGGTTCGCAACATTCCCCTGTTACACTAGGTCTCATTAAGGTTCACATGGGGGAAACGAACATGGAAGATAATCTTTACCGCTTCATTCTGCTTCTCGCTCTGGCCGGAACGATCCTTGGGTTGATTTCCGGAATTACCGCCGCCTGGCTTCCCTATCTTAGAAGCGCCAAGTCGGTGCGGAGAGCCTCGTCTTTTCTGCTTCTGTTGGCGGGGCTCGCCCTGGCCGCCGGCCTGCTGACCGATGCCGCCTATATCGGGATCGGAATCCGCGGCAGCTGGTGGGCGGTGGAGGGCATGGCCTTAACGGTCCTTCCGCTTCTTCTCGCCGTCCAGCTTGGCGTCGGGCTGCTGACGATGCCCCGGCTGGCCCGGCTGAGACGGATGCCGGAAGAGGAGATTGTCCGGTCGGATGTGCTGGCGGATCCCTGGTTAACGGTGCCGCTGCTCGCCGGTGCGGCCGGGTCGGGCCTCCATCTGGTCCGCCAGCTTTTTGCCCAGCCGGTCCTTCCCGGCTTGACGGAGATCATCCTGAGCCAGGGCCTGGCGTGTCTTCTGGCCGGGATCCCGCTAATCATGGCCCGCCGCAGGCACCGTCTGGTTCTCGCGGGACGCGGAAGGAGGAAGGCGTGGCAAAGACTTCTTAAGCATACCGGTTTTGTGGTTGCAGGGGCGGCCGTCGTGATGGCCGTCTTCGTCGTCTATGTGGTCGCGGGAGGCTCGGCGTCCAAGCTTCCGGAAGCGTACGACATGATGAATCATGACGGGCTGGACGAAGGGGGAGGTCCTCCGACGCAGTTGGCCGCCAGGGGAGAGCATGCTGGGCACGGAGCCGCGCATAGCGGCGCCGGGGTGGAAGTCGCCGAGCTCACGGGGGACATCTCCGCTCCGGCGGATGTCCGCTTCGAGCTGACGGCCCAGCGGACCGAGCTTACTCTTGCTTCGGGGGCCAAGGTCGAGGCGTGGACCTATAACGGGGAAGCGGTGCCCGAGCTTCGGGTGAAGGAAGGGCAAATGGTCGAGGTGGTATTGGCCAACCGGGATGTGGAGGCGGGCGTTTCCATCCACTGGCACGGTTATGATGTGCCCAATGCAATGGACGGCATTCCGGGCATGACCCAGAACGCCGTCAAGCCCGGCGAATCGTTCCGCTATAAATTCCGGGCGAAGCAGACCGGAACCTACTGGTTTCACTCTCACCAGCAGTCCTCCGAGCAGGTGGAGAAAGGGCTGTTCGGCAGGCTGATCGTCGAACCGGCCGAGGAGCCCTCCCCGTATGACGTGGAAGAAACGATTGTCCTTCACCGGTGGAAGACGGACCGGGGGTATCGGACCGCTTTTGGGCTGGAGGATGGGACGCGGACGCTTCCAATCCCTTCCGGGCGAACGGTCCGGCTGCGGATAATCAACACGGATAACCTTTCTGCGGCTTATCTGCTTCAGGGAACGCTCTATGCCGTGACGGCGATAGACGGGACGCCGATCCGGCAAGCCGCCCTCCTGCCGGAGAACACGTCGTTTCAGATCGGCTCGGGAGGACGGTACGATCTTACTTTCCGGATGCCGGGAGGCCCGGTTTATTTGAAGGCGGGGGCGGCGGACGACCCAGAGGGGCCGGTGCTGGTGCTCTCGCCGGACAACGATGCCCCGGCTCCCGTATTTCAGCCGCCCTCCGGAAGCTTCGATCCCGGCAGTTACGGGCTTGCGGCGGAGAACGGAGTGACGACAAAGACCGCAAAGTTTGACCGCGAGTTCCGGATGATCTTCGGCAACCGGATGGGCTTTTATAACGGGGTGTTTCATTTCCTGTGGACGATTAACGGCCGGGTGCTTCCCGATACGCCGACCTTCGTCGTCAAAGAAGGGGAGAAGGTGAAGATGACCTTCGTGAACCGCAGCCTGGCGGAGCATCCCATGCATCTCCACGGCCACCATATGACCGTGCTGAAGCACAACGGGAAGCGGGTCGCGACTCCCTGGATAACCGATACTTTAAATGTGGCCCCGGGGGATACGTACGAGGTCGGGTTCGTCGCCGATAATCCGGGCATGTGGATGGATCACTGCCACAACCTCTATCACGCGGCCACCGGCATGATCCTTCATCTCATGTACGACGGGGTGCGGCCTTCCTATGAAGCGGGGACGCGTTCCGGCAATTTGCCGGATTGACCGGCTCTGCGAGCGCCGAATAGACCCCGTACCGCCCCGAATGAAACCGCGTCAAATGGCATACGCTAAGCCTGTCCCGATACGGACGGGCTTTTTTTGGGCAGGTTCCCCTTGCGTAAAGCAGAGAGCGAAGCTGCCAAAAAAAGATGGTGATTTTTTTGCGGAAAAGAATGAAAAGTTTAACGTTTAGGTATACAATGGAAGGAGTAGCGATCGTGTTCACCGCTGATCATGTGAAAGCTTCTTCTTGTAAGATGTGAAGTTTTTCACTTGCCACTATATGTGAATGGATTCACTAGATGGAAAAACGGCCTTGCGACACGGATAGGACCCCATTCGCTGCACATCACGAGTTGATTGAGGAGGAGCGTTGACATGTTGGAAACGAAAGAAAAGGAAACGGAAGCCGTAGCCGCAACCGAGCCTGCCGCCGCTAGACCGGATGTTCTGGAACAGCTGCTGAAGCCGGAGGTTCAAGAAGCGCTGACGGTTCTCGTGGATCAGCTGCCGAAGCTGGCCGAGATGATGACCCTCATGACCAAAACCTATGACCTGGCCCAGAAGGTAGCTTCGGACCGCGTCCTGATCCAAGATATGGTCGGAGGCTTTATGGAAGTAGCCAAGCCGATTGAAGAGAAGGTCAAGCACCTGGCCTCCGCCGCGATCGAAGCCAACGACCGGGCCGAGAAGAGCGACGAAACGATCGGCCTGTTCGGCATGCTGCGCCTCTTGAAGGATCCCGAGTTGCAGAAAATGCTGCGCTTTGGCCAATCCTATCTGGACATCCTAAGCGAGAGAAAACGGGGGGAGGACCACCATGAGTAAGCAAATTCTGATTCTGGGCGCCGGCTACGGCGGCCTGCTGAGCGCGCTGTCCGCCCGTGCCAACCTTTCGCCGCAGGAAGCGACGATTACCGTGATCAACCGGGTAGGCTCCCACCAGATCATCACCGAGCTTCACCGTCTGGCGGCAGGCAACGTCGCTGAGAAGGCGGTGGCTCTTCCTCTGGAGAAGCTGCTTAAGGATAAAGAGATTAACCTGAAGGTCGGCTCGGTTCAAGCGATTGACGTGGAAGGACGCAAGGTTACCCTCGAGGACGGCACCTTCTACCGCTACGATGCCCTCGTGATGGCGCTCGGCAGCGAAACGAACTACTTCGGCATCCCGGGCTTGCAGGAGAACAGCCTCACGCTGAAATCCGTTGCCGATGCGAACCGCATCTTCGCCCATGTGAAGGACCGCATCCGCGAATACAGCGTGAGCGGCAACAAAGCCGACGCAACCTTCGTGATCGGCGGCGGCGGCCTGACGGGCGTCGAGCTGGTCGGGGAGCTGGCGGACGAGCTGCCGGGCATCTGCCGCCAGTACGGTGTGGACTTCGCCGACGTGTCCCTTTACCTCGTAGAGGCCATGCCGACCATTCTGCCGATCTTCTCGGCGGATTTGATCCAGCGGGCCACCACGAGCCTCGAGAGCCGCGGAGTTCAGTTCCTGACTGGGCTGCCGATCACGGAAGTGAACGGAGCTGTGGTCAGCCTGAAGGACGGGCGCACGATCGAAGCGGGCACCGTCGTTTGGACCGGCGGCGTACAAGGCAGCACACTCGTGGCGAACAGCGGCGTGGAAGTTAACCGCGGCCGCGCTACCGTTAACGAGTTCCTGCAATCCGTTTCCCACCCGGACGTGTTCCTGGCCGGCGACTGCGCGGTCGTCTTCGGTCCGGAAGGCCGCCCTTATCCGCCTACGGCCCAGCTGGCCTGGCAGATGGGCGAGCTGGTTGGCGCCAACATCGCGGCTCATTTCCGCAGCGGCAAAATGGCCTCCTTCCAGCCGGTGTTCTCCGGTACTCTCGCGAGCCTGGGCCGCAAGGACGGCATCGGCGCCATCGGCGAAACGGGCATCGAGTTGAAGGGCCTTCCCGCTTCCCTCATGAAGAAAGCGAGCAATGCCCGCTATCTGACGCACATCAACGGATTGTTTGCCCTGGCTTACTAATAGCCGGCCTGCACGATCCGGACACATTCATTCACCGCCAACCGTTTCCCCGGCCGCGTGCCGCCCGGGGGAGCGGTTTTTCTATTGCCATGACGGACAAGTCCGGTCTGCCCGATCGTATGGCAGGCCTATGTAGCAAGGGGCGGATCAGCGGGTAATCTATAGGAGAAAGCATTTCACCGATAGAAGGGAGAGGCAGGCATGAACATGATTCAGGAGGGCAATGCGTTTCTCATAAAGGAAGGAGACGAGGTGGTCGGGGAGGTGACCTTCCGGATGGCCGGCGATAAGACGCTGGTGCTCGACCATACTTTCGTGGCGCCGGAGAAGCGGGGCCAGAAGCTGGCCGAGGACCTGATCCGGCGGGTGGTCGAATATGCGCGGGAGACGAACCGCAAGGTCGTTCCCGCCTGCTCGTACGCCGACGCCCAGTTCCGCCGGCATAAGGAATATGCCGACGTATGGGAGCGTTGACGGCTTCCGTCCGCCCGGCATCCCTCCCCCTTTTGCCTCTGTAACCAAAAAGCCCTTCTCACTCCGATTGGAGCGGGAAGGGCTTTTGGTCTTGCCGGGGATTCCGTGCAGGGGCTATAGGTTAACAGCTGGAGCATAGTATTCGTGGAAACGGACGGGCTAGCAGCGGCCCGGCTTCGCTCAGCTCTTGGAGTACGAGCTTTGTAGCCGCTGCTTCCGTTCGCGGAAGGCGCTACGCCTCCATACGGGTGTGCGCGCTCGCCGCGAGAAGCTCCGGCAGCTCGGCCTTGTAGGCCTCCAGCTGGGCGGGAGTCAGGCTGCCCGCGGCGCACCGCTCCTCCAGCTGCGCGGTCAGCTCGGCCATCTGGAGGCCAACCACCTCCTGCACGCCGACGCGGCGGGCCTCGGCCACATCGGCCAGCGAACGGCCGCCGTAAAGCTCCTCGCGGAGTTCCTCTCCCGTCATGCCGAGGAGACCGGTCAGGTCCTTCCGGTCAGGCAGGGAGGGGGCGGCGGACGCTTTGGCGAGCTGGGTTTCCGGCTTGTCCGGGGCGGACGTTTTGGTCCGGTCGGAGCACAGGGTCCCGCCTACGGTAATGGTGAAGGCCATGGTGCTTATGATTAGAATTTGTTTGGGATTCATAAGGGATAAATCCTCCTTCAAGAGGTATGTACAACAGGTAATGGTTCGCGAGCCGCCATGCGGGCGGTTAACGTTTCTTACGTTTGAACGGACCGAAGGTTTCGCTTCCTGCCCTCTTCGTACCTCCAGTATAACGTCCAATTCTTAAAACCAACTTAAGGATCGATTAACGTATTCTGAATAAACGAGGCATATGCCGCCGGGAACCAGGGAAAACCATAAGAAGCGCAAGCATACCCTGGAAGAAAGCGGTGGCTCCTTTGGAAACGAAGTATGCAAAAGAAACTCGTTGTTTCAAAACCTCCCGGGTTTTCCCGACGGATGTCAACAACCATGAGACGCTGTTCGGCGGCAGGCTCATGTCCCATATTGACGATATTGCCTCCATCTCGGCGTCCAAGCTCTGCCGGGTGACGGCGGTGACGGCTTCTACCGACTCGGTGGACTTCCTGCAGCCGATCCGCACGACGGATTCGGTTTCGCTGGAGTCCTTCGTGACCTGGACGGGCAAAAGCTCCATGGAGGTGTTCGTCAAGGTGATCCGGGAAGACCTGAGGAGCGGCGAACGAAAGATTGCCGCCACCTCGTTCCTTACCTTCGTCGGTCTGGATGAGGACAACAAACCGGTTCCCGTTCCCCGGATCATTCCGGAAACCGAGGAAGAGAAGAAGCTCTACGAAACGGCGGAGATGCGGGCCCAGATGCGGAAGCACCGGCGGGAGGAGAGCAAGAAATTCGCTGATTATCTCGTGAGCACCTACCCTTGGGAATAAGGCTCACCAGTGAAGCACTCCGCCGTCCGTCCGTTTGATCCCCCGCACCTTCGCCAGCTCCTCCGCAAGCCGGAACAGGGAGAGGTCCTTCTGCTTGGCTTCCAGCATGACGTCGATCTGCTCCATGTCATGCTCCCGGCAGCGGCGGAGAAAGGCAAGCAGCGGCTCGGGATCGACATGATCGGCGTGGGAGCGGAACTCCTTGTCGTTCTTCGGGGTCGACACGTGAATCTTCATCGCCCGGTCTCCCCAGGTGGCCCGGATACGGGGAAGGAGGTCGGCGGCCGGCACAGCCGAAGGGTTGCACCAGTCATGGTGCAGATCCAGCACGAGCGGCTGCCCGAGCCGCTCGCACACCGCCAGCGTTTCCTCGGCGGTATACGTCTTGTCGTCGTTCTCGAACGTAAGCCGTTTCTTGACGGCTTCCGGAACGGCAGGGAAGTTGCGGTACAGGCGCTCGACGGCCGAGGCTTTGTCCCCGTACATTCCGCCTACATGAATATTGATGATGCCGTTCTCATCCATCCCCATCCCGTCCAGAATCGCCGCATGATAATTCAAATCGTGAATAGCGGCTTGGACAACGGAATCTTTGCCGTTCAGGAGCGTAAACTGGTTGGGATGCATGGAAAGCCGGATGCCGTGAGCGCGGGCGAATGCCCCGAGCTCCGCCAGCTCGTCCCGGTACAGGGCGCCGGCATCCAGCATCACATCGGGATGGGTGGCGAGCGGAATGAGGGACGAGGACATCCGGTAGAACCGGATGCCGTGAGCGGCGTTATAGTAAAGAATGCGCCGGGTGGCCTCCAGATTGCCCCTCCCAATCCTAACCGCATGGGCTATGGCTTCCTCGCGGGGAAGCTGCGCAAACCGCTTATACGTAAAAGTGGAGCTCGGGGTATTGTTATAGATGGCCAAAGCAATGGATACGAACCCGAGCCGGATCCTCACAAGCTTCCTCCTCCTAGCGCCTTATCCGTTAGAGTTACCGGATAAACCGTTGTCAGCTCGGCCGCGTTATCGGGCAGCCGGCCGCATACGTTTTTAGTTTACCCGGAATCCCCGTAGGTTGAACCTGGTAAGGCGGCAAAGCCGGGCAAGGGAGACGGGGGAGCCTCTCTTTGGTACAATGACAAGACGGGAAGAAGAGAAGGAGGCGGTGTTATGGAAACGACGGCGGAGCAGGTCGCCCGGTGGATGTTGGAGAAATTGAAAGCGGCGGGTATTCTGTACCAGAGCGAGGCGGTCAACTACATAGCGGCTCATTTCGGGGAGCGTTTCATTTATGTGAATGAGAACGGGAACCGGTCCATAGACAAAGAGGTTAAGAAGATTTTCAAGAAGCTTCACGGCGGACATGCGGCTTGGGAGCGGGACGGATTTTTCTGGGGCTGGCATTAATATTCCGGCCAGGCTCCTTATAAAAACAGGTCGACCAAGCTAACCTGCGAAAAGTTTAATTGACGGAATTGTCGGAATTTCGTTATAATTCAGATAATTCTTTCGAGAAGGAGGCTGGTTCATGTACGAGCTGAAAGACCGGGAGTATATTATCGTGTTCACCGGTCCCGACGGATCGGGACGCAAAGCGGTGGCGGATGCCGTAGGCCAAACCTTTCATATGGTCAAGGTACTGTCCCATACGACCCGGGCCCCGCGCCCCGCGGAAGCCGACGGGCAGGATTACCACTTCATTACGGAAGAACAGTACGACCGGATGGAAAGGAACGGCGAGTTCCTCGAGAGCATCCGGCTCGGAGCAAGCCGCTACGGCATCCGGGAAGAGGATGTGGCGAACTGCTTTCGCACAAGCGGCTGCCTTTATTTGATTCTGAATTGTGAAGGCGCTTCCATTCTGAAGAAGCTTTACGGGGACCGTGTCGTCCGTTTCTTTATCTATGCGGACCGCTCCGTCGTGGAAGAGAGACAGCGGGCGAAGGGAATCCCCGAGGACGCCATTCAGGCGCATATGAGCCGCTACGAGCAGGAGATGGAATGCCAAGCCGACTGTGAGCATGCTTACGAGAATTACGATTTGGCCCATACCGTCTTCGACATCACCAATACGCTCGAAGGTTACCTGAAGAGGGAGCTGGTGGAGAGGGACTAACCGCCTTATTTGTCGTATCCCGCCCCATCCGGGAGGAAAGGGCAGGAAATCTTCGAACGCCCCCCGCTCCGCCGTCCTCTCTCCGTTCTCTTCGAAAGGAGTCCGCATTCTCCGTCCTCAGCGCATTTTATTGGTTTCTCCCGTTCCGCTATACTTAAGAAGTGCCCTGTTACAACAAGCTTTACAAGAAGTTTCACACAGGGTGACGACTTAAACAGCTGCTCAGGAGGGAAAAGAATTTTGACTAAAACGGAAATGTTGGGACGACGGAGCGAGATTCTAAAAAGAACGATTGGCAGTCTGATTGTGAAAGACAACCAGCAGGGGCTCGATCACCAGGAAAGCCATTTTCTGAGGAATATGGTTAAGGAGCTTCACCAGAACGAGCACGAATTGCTGGCTTCCCGCAGCGGCAGCTAAAGCGTAATGCCCGCCGCCTTTCAGCGCTCCAGCTAAGAAGCTGAGTGCGTCATGATTCCTTATATAATCGAACGATAAAGCGAGACCCGGGTTCCCTTGGCAAGGGAGCCGGGGTCTTTTTGGTTAACGTACTGGTGGAGCTGGATGCCGGATTCAAAGCGGAGCTGACCGAGGCCATCGATACGATGCTGAGCAGAGGCTTCCCGAAAGAAGCGATCCGCGTGGAGCTGGAGACGGACGGGACCTTGGCTGTCGAATAGAAAAAGCCGGATTCGGGTTAACCGGATCGGGTTATTTTTGGTGCGGTGAAAGCTGGTTACAATGGTGGAAGGCCGGCCGGGGGGGCATTCCCTGCGGTTTCCTGCTTTCTTCCCCGGAAGGTCTCTTCCTTGGCATGATAGCCGACATTCCGGGAAAGGGTGACCGACACTTCCTTAGGGGCGAAGCGGCAAACCAACGTTTCGCAGAAGGGAGTCTCGGTAAAGCGGATGGCGAGCTCCAAGGTCCGCTCCTCTCTCCAGGCAGCCGCTGCGCACACGGGCGAGGAGTGGCCGTGAAGAAATTCGGTCGTGCCGCAGGCCCATTCGCCCATCCCGAAGGCCAGCCGATGCTCCCCGAACTGGTTCTCCAGATCGACGAGCAGCCTTCCTTCTTCGTCGAAATGCAGGACGAGGGTGCGGATGCCGAGCCGGTTGTCGTCAAGCTGGTAAAGGACTTCGGAGAGGGAGGAAGCGATAGGAGAACGGAGGCTTCCATCAGGAGGACGGTGCGCGAGCAGCATCAGCCGCTCCCGCAGGCGCACCTGCCCTTCCGGATCAGAGGGAAGGGGACGGCTCGACAGGGCGGGCAGCAGATGGGTCCAGACGGCATTCAGGATGGTCTTCTCCTGAGCGGTCCCTCCCGTTACAGCCAGCACGGCTTCCTGCTCCGGCAGAATGAGGCAGATCTGGCCGAAGGCGCCCGATGCCCGGTAAGCTCCATGGCGGCAGCGCCAGAACTGGTAGCCGTAGCCCTGGTTCCAATCGCTGCGGGGATCATCCCCGTTCGCGATCTGGCGGGCCGACGCCTCGGCGACCCAATCCGGCGGCAGCAGCGAGGTCCCGTTCCAGATGCCGTTCTGAAGGTAGAGCAGCCCGAACTTGGCCAGGTCTTCGACCGGCAGGCACAAGCCCCACCCTCCCGCGGAAATGCCCTCCGGGTTCGCCTCCCAGGAGGGGTCCGTTATGCCAAGGGGCGTGAACAGCCTCGGCAGCAGGTACTCCAGCAGGGAGACGCCCGCCACTTTAGTTACAAGGGCCGAAAGAACGTAAGAGGCCCCGTTATTGTAGACAAAATGAGTTCCCGGAGCATAGTCGGCCGGGGCGTGCAGGAAGCCCTTCACCCAGTCGCCATCCTCCCGCCCGTACAGCCACCGGGTCGTGTCTTCGCTATGACCGGAGCTCATGGTGAGAAGGTCCTTTACCTTCATGGCCAGCAGGTGGGGGGAGGGCACCGCCGGAAGCTTATCCGGAAAGAAGGAAGCAACCGAATCCCGGAGCCGGAGCTTTCCTTCGGCGGCCGCCAGACCGATGGCGGTGGCGGTGAAGCTTTTGCTGACGGAATAGAGCATGCGCCGCTCCTCCAGGGAGTAGGGGGCCCAGGCGCCTTCGGCGACGACGCGGCCATGGCGGACTAGCAGAAAAGTGTGGAGCTCGACCCGGGCTCTCTCCAATTCTTCCAGGAAGTGGGATATGGCCCACGAGGACAAGCCTTGCTTCTCCGGTGTGCTGCGAGGCAAACGTGTCTGTTCCATCTGTCCACTCCCCCTTGGCCGTGCTTGCCCGTTATTTGAATGTCGACGCGGGTTTTGAATCCTTTTACCCAATCCTTTCCCTTTCGAATAGGGGAGGAGACCTTCTTCGACAATGGGATGAATGAACATCATCAACCTGAAAAAAACCATCCTTAACGTCAGTTAGTGACGTCCGGGATGGTTTTTTGCTTTCAGGCGGGCTTAGGTCAGGCTTCTCCACAAGTAGAAGACCGCATAGGCCTCCCAGCCGCTCCACGGGGAGAAGATCCGGCGGATTTCCTCCTCCGTCGGCTTGCGGTCCAGGCCCAGCTGCTGCTTGAGGGCGTTGTGAAGCCCGGCGTCCCCGATGGGGAAGGCGGCGGGATGGCGGAAGCAGCGCATCATGGCGTAGTGCGCGGTCCAGGCGCCGATGCCGCGGATGGCCAGCAGGCGTCGCTCCGCTTCCGCGAAGCCTAGGGCGAGCAGGCCTTCCTTGGACAGCTCCCCGTCTGCCATCAGCCGGGCGATTCCCAGCAAATACTCGGCCTTCCGTCCGGTAAACTGGAGCGCCTTCAGCGCTTCGGCGGGAACATCCGCGAGCTCCTCCGGCTGCGGAAAAAGCCAGTGCCGCCTGCCGCCGGCCTCCAGGCTGCGGCCGAAGCTTTCCACGAGCCGCCGCTTGAGCATGTACGCGAACGGCAGGTTAATCTGCTGGCCGGTTACCGCCCAGCAGAGCGCCTCGAACAGGTCCGGCGCTCCGATGATCCGCAGGCCCCGGTAGCGGCGGGTCAGCGGCCCGAGAAGCCCGTCGTTCTCCGCCATCCGGTAGAAGGGCCGAAGGTCGGTATCTCCGTCGAGCCACTCCCGGATGTAGGAGACCGCCTGGGATAACGGCCAGGACGGACGGGGAGCCCCTTCGCCGAAGGTCAGCTCCAGGGCTCCTTGCCCTTGCTCCTGCAGCCGCACCAGCCCGGGTTCTCCCTGGAATTCCAGCAGCTTGTAGACGGTCCGCCCCTCCACCTGATGAAGGCACTCGGCCGGAGAGCGGGTCAAATAGTGGAGCGTTTCGTCCCAGCTGAACTCCTCCGGCATGGAAACCGAAAGAGATTTTCCTTCCTCAGAAGGAATAACGGGCATGTCCGGTCCGTTTGTAGTCATGTACTCCCTCCAATCCGAGCAGCAGCTCTTTGGCCTGAAGACCGCCCCGGAAGCCTGTGAGGGAGCCGCTTTTGCCGATCACCCGGTGACAGGGGACGAGGAGTGGCACGGGGTTCGCCCCGTTGGCGGTGCCGACGGCCCGGACCGCCGCGGGACGGCCCACCGCCGCGGCAATGTCCGAGTAGCTGCGGGTTTCCCCGTAAGGAATTTGCCGCAGGGCTTCCCAAACGGCCAGCTGGAACGGAGTGCCGCGAAGGTCAAGCGGAACTGGCAGCTCCCTCCGGCTGCCTTCGAGATATTCCTCGATGGGGAGGAGGCGGCTGCGAAGCTCTTCCGGAGCTTCCTCCAGCCGGGCTCCGGGCATTTTGCCAGTAACCCAGTCTTGAAGGGCTTCGAACGTTTCGTCCGGCCAGGTAATCCGGCAGATCCCCTTCTCGGTAGCGGCCACGTACAGGGGGCGCTTCCCGAACAAGCGGGGAGAGAAAGCCGACCAGTAGATGGGGATGGCGGTGGGTTGTGTCATGGTAAAATCCTCCTTATGGCAGCGGCTGGCTTCAGCCGTTTTGGAAATGGATGAAGGTCTTTTTAGGAGCAGAGGGCCCTGGTCTTCATTATAGACGGGTGAGGGGGCGGAGATAAGGAAACCGGAACAGGAGAGCAAGATTTCGACAGAGTGAGCATCGGCAGTCCGGCCATTCCGTTGGCTTCCCCGTCAAAGCGGGGGTATAATGAGACGAAAGTAAACCGGCCAATCTCTGGATGGAGGGTAAAAAGATGGAACGTTTATGGACCAAGCCTTTTGTACTTATGACCAGCGGCATGCTGTTTCTGTTTACCGGGTTTTATCTGCTTGTCCCGACTCTGCCGATTTACATCAAGCAGCTTGGCGGGAATGAATCCCAGGTGGGCCTCTTGATCGGGCTGTTCACCTTGACGGCGGTTGTCTTTCGTCCCGTGGTGGGCGGCCTGCTGGACCGGTACGGGCGGCGTCCTTTTATTCTGTGGGGGCTCGTTGGCTTTGCCGTTTCGATGCTTCTGTACGAGTGGGCCGCAGGGCTCTTCTTTCTGGCCGCCCTGCGCGTCCTGCATGGGTTCAGCTGGGCCCTGTCGACCACGGCCGTCGGCACGGCGATTACCGATATCATTCCGCCTGCCCGCCGCGGGGAAGGGATGGGGTGGTACGGGCTTGCCATGACGGTCGCGATGGCGATAGGGCCGCTGCTCGGCATCTGGCTCATCGGGGAGCATTCGTTCCGCGTGCTTTTCTACTTCGCCGTGGTCCTGTCCGCGATCGCCCTGGCGCTGGCGTACGCCACCCGGATTCCGTTCGAACGCCGGGCGGAGCGCGGAAAAATGCAGCTGTTCGAGCCATCCGTTCTCTCTGTATCCGTCGCCGTCTTCTTCCTGGCTATCGCGTACGGCGGAATCACGACCTTCCTTCCGCTTTTCGCCGAATCCATCCGGGTCAATGCCGGAACGTTCTTCCTCGTCTACGCCATCGCGCTGACACTGATCCGGCCGGTGGCCGGAAAGCTGTCGGACCGCCTCGGGGAAGCGTTCATCCTGCTGCCCTCCCTGCTCGTGACGGCGGGGGCCCTGCTCGTGCTGGCCTTCTCGACGGGTCTTACGGGAGTCGTCGTTTCGGCCGTGCTGTACGGCATCGGCTTCGGCTCGGCCCAGCCGGCTCTGCAGGCCGCGACCTTGCGCCTCGCGCCGCCGGACCGCAAAGGCGTGGCCAACGCTTCCTTTTTCACGGCGTTCGATTTGGGCATCGGCTTGGGAGCGATCGGCCTTGGCTGGATTTCACAGCGGACGGGGTACCCGGAGCTTTTTGCGGTTGCCGCAGGCTCAGTTGTGGTGTCCCTGCTCGTGTTCTTCTTCCAGGTAAGACGGCTGCTTCACCGGCCCGAAAGGGAACCGGTGGTTCGGATCGCAGGCAAGGACCGGCAGGCTTGAACCGGCAGGCTGCAGGAAGGCGGCGGGTCTCTTGGGGCGGATTTGGATAGTTGGGTAAAAACGTAAGTAGACGAGAAGGAGAGAAGATGCGAATGGAACAATCGGTGGAGAGGCTGTTCGGAGAAGCCGTCTTGGAGGAAGCGGCGTCACGGTTCGGCCTGAAGGCGGGCGGTCTGAAGAAGCTGGGGGATTTTGAAAACTACGTGTACGAAGGGGAAGTGGAAGGTGAAGCAGAGGGGGAGCCGCGTATTCTCCGGCTGACTCACAGCTCCCACCGCTCGGAGGAGGAGCTTCTGGCGGAGCTGGATTGGATCCGTCACTTGGTGGAGGCAGGGCTTAGTATTCCAAAGTATTACTCCTCGCTGGAGGGGAGACGGACGGAACGGGTGACGGTCGGGGACAGTTATTTCACGGCATGTGTCTTTGCCAAAGCCCAAGGGCATGCGGCGGACCCGGCTAACACGGCCGATTGGAACGAAGAGATGTACGCCGCGTGGGGGATGCTGACCGGCCGGATGCATGCGGCTACCCGGAGCTATGTGGTTCCGGAGGGATTGACGCCGAGGCCTTCGTGGGCGGAAGACGAGCTCCTGCAGGAGCCGGAAAAACTGGTGCTGCCCAGAGACGAGTACGTTCTGCAGCGGCTGGAGGAAATCGTGACTCATCTGAAGGGGCTGCCCCGGGGCCCGGAGGCGTACGGCCTCATTCACACGGACATCCATTCGGGCAATTTTTTGGTGGAGGACGGCCGGCTGACCGTCTTCGATTTTGATGACTCCGCCTACAATTGGTTCGCCCATGATCTGGCCATCCCGCTTTATTATGCCGTATCGGCGGGCAAGCTGCCCGAAATGTACAAGGGAGACCGGGGGGCTTATGCGGAGGACTTTTTCCGGTCGTTCTGGGCGGGCTACCGAAGTGCTTACGACTTGCCGGCCGAGTGGCTGCGGGAAATCCCTTATTTCCTGAAGCTCCGGGATGTGACCCTGTACCTGGTCCTTAACAAAAAAATCGATCCGGCCGACCGGACGCCCGGGATCGTCAGGTGGCTGGAGGAGATCAAGGACCGGATCCGGCGGGACGTTCCCGCGGTGGAGCTCGATTACAAGGCCATGGCGGCAGGGGAGGCGGGACGATGACAACTCCCCGGATCCACGTGCTGGCCTTGTCCGGCAGTCTGCGCGCAGCCTCCGCCAACACCCGGCTGCTGAAGATCGCCGCGGAGCTCGCTCCGGCGGGAATGAGCGTGGAGCTCTACGAGGGGCTCGGCGACCTGCCGCACTTCAATCCGGACCTCGACGGGGATGATCCCCCGGCGGCGGTCCGGCGGTTCCGGGAACGGCTGCAGGCGGCCGACGGGGTGCTCGTCTGTACCCCGGAATATGCGAACGGCGTTCCCGGCATGCTGAAGAATGCGATGGACTGGGTCGTTTCGTCCGGCGAGTTCTACGAGAAGCCGACCTGCACCATCAGCGCTTCGCCTTTGGCTATCGGGGCCCGGACGGCGCATGACTCGCTGCTTCTGACGCTCGGCATGATGACGGCGAAGCGGGTGGACGGCGGGAGCCTGACGATCCCGCTCGTGAACAAGAAGCTTAGCGCCGAAGGCGGGCTGACGGATGACGCGACGGAAGCCGAGCTGCGTCGGCTGCTGGAGGCGTTGGCAGCGGCTTGTGGCTCGTGAGCGAGAAGCTGCGGGCGGAGGGCGGGTTGGCGGAGGCGGGGACAGGAGCGGAGCTGCATTGGCTGCAGGCGGGCGGCCTTGTCGGCGGCCTGCGGCTCGTGAGTTAGTGTTTCAAAGGCTTCGCCGATCCGATTTGATCCGGCAGCCAGCTCCCCCTTGCCCGCCTTGCTTACCGAGAAGCGGTATCTCTGCTGGCTGCTGCTTCTGAATGCCGCCGACAAGGGATCAGCAGTTACCTTGCTTCCGGTTACCCGTGCTATGCGAATAGCGGAACGGAAGTTCCTTATTCCGCCAAATGGGAGGAAGCCAGAGAAAATAGAGGAACACAGAGGCTCTATTTCGGCGGAAATGACCCGAAACGGCCTCTTTTTGCTGATTGGCCGTCTAAATAGAGGATTTTCGTTCCGCTAAGTTCGGCTTCTGCCGGGAAAAGGGGCCATTAGCGAACCGTAGTTCCTCTATCGTTGTCTTCCCGCAGAGGAATGGCGCGGAAGACCGGCGTGAGGACCCAGCCTAAGCTTCCTCACTCCTCTTGCGTCTCACTTTCTCCACAGCAGCCCGCCCAAGCCTGGCATACGTCTCGACCCGCCCAAGCCTCTCGCGTCCCGCCTTCCTCCATGGCGGCAGGGCCCTGCCCGGCAGCCTGCCGCTGATTATTTTCTCGAGCGCCGTCAGATCGGGCTAGACGGCGTCCCACCGGCCCGGCGTCTCGATCGGCAGCTCCTGGATGTTTTGCGGAGGAGGACGAGTCCGACCACGAGGCAGACCATGCCCGCCGTCAAGAAGAGGCCGGACCAGATCAGCTTCAAGGACCGGTCCAGCGCTAGGGACATCCGCACGGCTTGCTCCATTCCCTGGCCCCAAGTTGGGGCGAAAGGGTTTCTTCGCGCCTCCGCTACCTCAAGTACTCCAATCAAGGCCCAAGTGACGAAGAGCAGGTGGGCCGCTAACCATCCGTAAGCGGAACGGTGTCTTCGAACCCATAGTCCCAGTAAGGCTAAAGAGACGGAAGCTGACACAAGCCCGAGTCCCCCCTTCACCCAACCAATCATTTGTTCACTCATCAACAAGGCTGCTCCATTCTTTGATTAATGTATTACATATTTTACCATATTAAGGATTAGGGATCGAAGACATTGCCCAAAAGCTGTAAGACAATGAACTAATAACGAATCGATGTACTACAAACCCATGCTGTATTCCCGTATCCAAACACCATTATATGGTATTATTTGTTAGATTGGATTGATAGGAGTGGGAGGCGGACTTTATGATTTATGTCGTAAGGCATGGGCAGACGGATTTGAACAAAGAAGGAAGACTTCAGGGACGAAAAGGCTTGCCTTTAAATCGGCAGGGCAGGGAGCAAGCGGAAGCCTTAAAAAACGAATTAACCCATATCCGCTTTGACTACGTGTACTCCTCCCCGCAAGAACGGGCTGTTCAAACCGCCGAACTGGCAACAGGGGCGGCTGTTATCATCGACGAGAGGCTGGACGTATTTGACTTAGGGGAAGCCGATAACCGGAAAAGAAGTGAAGTGACGATGGCAGGCGTCATTCCGAACCCGAGGCTTTATAAGGGGGTGGAGGATATTCAAAATTTCATGAAGCGAGTCTTTGAGTTTATGCATCAACTCCAAGCCAAGTTTAAGGGAAGCGGCGCCACGATCATGTTATCCGGGCATAGGTGTACGACCGGTTGCATAGGTGCCTACTTCGAAGGAATCCCAGCAGACGGGAATATCTTGAAATTCTCCTCCGACAATGGAAGGTTTAAGGTCTACCCGTTCTAAAACCGACGCCCTCTCAGCGGGTAAAATCTCTCTGGGCTTGCCATTTCCGGCTGTTCCCGCTATACTACTGGAAATTGCATAGCGGAATCAGGCCAATGATGAGAATCCAACTCGGAGGCGTTTTCGTCAAGGGGATCCGACTCGGATTCGTTCCGGATCCGTCCCGGACTCCCCCTAAGTCATCCGGCACCGCCCGTTACCGCGGAACCAAAGTGGATCGGACCTCGCGTCCGGTCAAGTTGGGTGGCACCGCGAGTACAGAAGCGCTCCTCGTCCCATAAGGATGAGGGCGCTTTTTGTGTTTTTTAGAAAAGGAGCGGATGCGGATGCTGGACATCAAGTGGATCCGGGATAACCGGGAAAAGGTACAGGAGGCGGCTGACCGGAAAAATATCCGGCTGAAGGTGGAGGACCTGCTGGAGGCGGACCGGGTCAAACGCCTTCTGCAGCAGGAGACGGAAGGGCTGCGGCAGGAAAGAAACCGGCTGTCCCGGGAAATCGGCCGTCTGCTGGCGGGCCGAGTAGAAGGCCGGGCGGAAGAAGCCGAGAGCCTGGCGGAGGAGGTCAAAGGCCAGGCAGGAGATGATAAGGCGGAGGAGGCCAAGGGCCGGGTCGGCCTTATCCAGGATAAGCTGAACGTCCTGCAGCCGAAGCTGCAGGACGCCGAGCGGAGGTTCGGGCAACTGATGGCCCTGGTGCCGAACGTGGTCTCCCCCGATACCCCGGACGGGGAATCGGACGAGGACAACGTGGAGCTCCGGCGGGTCGGGGAACCGCCGGCGTTTCCCTTTGAAGAGGCGGACCATGTCACGCTCGGGGAACGGCTCGGCCTTCTGGATTTGGCCAGAGGGGTCAAGACAGGCGGAAGCCGCAGCTATTATTTGAAAGGGGCAGGCGTCCTGCTTCACCGAGCCGTCCAGCAGCTGGCGGTAGACCGGCTGGCGGCCAAAGGTTTTACCCTTCTGGAAGTGCCCGTCATGGTTCGCACGGAGGCGATGCGGAATACCGGCTATTTTCCGCTTGGGGAGGAGCAGACCTATCGGCTGGCGGAGGAAGACAAATGGCTGGCGGGCACCTCGGAGGTGCCGCTCGTCAGCTATTACGCGGACGAGGTCGTGGACCTGCGGGAGCCTATCCGGCTCGCGGCGGTGTCGGCCTGCTTCCGCCGGGAGGTAGGCTCGGCCGGCCGGGACGTTCACGGGCTTTACCGGGTCCACCAGTTTGCCAAGGTGGAGCAGGTGGTCTTGTGCGAAGCCGATCCCGCGCTGTCGGAGAGGCTCTTGCAGGAGATCACGGGCCATGCGGAGGAAATCCTGCAGCTTCTGGAGCTGCCGTACCGGGTCATGGCGGTGTGTGCGGGAGATATGGCGCAGAAAACCTACAAGCAGTACGACATCGAAACGTGGATGCCGAATCGCGGGGCGTACGGGGAAACCCACTCGGCGTCGAACCTGCACGACTTCCAGGCCCGCCGTTCGCGTATCCAGTACCGCGGGGCCGACGGCAAGCTGCACTTCTGCCACACCCTGAACAATACGGCAGTGGCAAGCCCGCGCATCCTGATTCCTCTCTTGGAGATTCATCAGCAGGAGGATGGAAGCGTGCGGATCCCGGACGCTCTGCAGCCGTATATGGGAGGACGAAAAGAGCTCCGCGCGTAAAAGCTGACGGACCGGCTCAAGGAGCTTCTTTGCAGCTGACTTAGACTTTGACTTAGATTTTGACCGTCTTCCATCAAACGTTGACGTTAACGTTAACTATTGATATACTAAAGTATAGAAAGCACAACCGGAGAGAACAGTAATAAGGAGCGCCGATGAAATCGGCGCGCTTTTTTATGTATAGAAGGGAAGCGCTGGGCACGGCGGGCTCTTGCTGCCTCGCCTATCAGCCAATCATCACATCCCGGACGTGCGACTTATACGGAAGTGGAGGATGTCATCTATGAAATCTTATTCAGCAGGGTCTGACGGGCTCCCGCGGCGGGGCGGTTTTTTTGACCAGCCGAAGGCGGTTTGGGCCGTTGCTTTTGCTTGTGTTATTTCCTTTATGGGACTGGGGCTGGTCGACCCCATCCTTCCAGCCATTGCGGAGAAGCTTCATGCCAGCAAGAGCCAGGTCTCGCTGCTTTTTACAAGCTATAACCTCGTAACCGGGATAGCGATGCTCATTACCGGGGTAGTCTCGAGCCGGATCGGCGTCAAATGGACTTTGTTGAGCGGAATTCTGCTCATCGTGCTCTTCTCGGCTCTCGGCGGTGCCGCCGGCAGCATTGAAGGAATCGTCGGGTACCGCGGCGGCTGGGGACTCGGCAACGCCTTGTTTATCGCCACCGCCTTGTCCGCCATCGTGGGCTTGTCGACCTCCGGGACCGCCCGGGCGATCATTCTGTACGAAGCGGCGCTCGGACTCGGCATCTCGGTCGGTCCGCTGCTCGGCGGGGAGCTCGGCTCGATCTCGTGGCGGGGGCCGTTCTTCGGGGTCAGCGTACTGATGGCGATTGCCTTCATCTCGATTGTCTTCCTGCTGCCCAAGACCCCCAAGCCGAAGAACCGCAGCTCGCTCGCCGATCCGTTCAAGGCCCTCGGCTATCCGGCGCTGATGACCTTGGCGATCACGGCGCTCTTGTATAACTACGGCTTCTTCACGCTGCTCGCCTACTCTCCCTATGTAATGGAGCTTAATGAGCACGGATTGGGCTACGTGTTCTTCGGCTGGGGCATGATGCTCGCCATTACGTCGGTCTTCGTGGCGCCGAGGCTGCAGCGCCGGTTCGGTTCCGTGCGGTCCATCTGCGCCATGCTCATCTTATTCGCTGTCGACCTGCTGGTGATGGCCGCCGGTACGATCCAGCATTCGCCGAAGACGGTCATCATCGCCGTCATTGCCGCGGGCATCTTCCTCGGCATCAACAATACGCTGATCACCACCGCCGTCATGCAGGCGGCGCCGGTCGAGCGTTCCGTCGCTTCCGCGGCTTACAGCTTTGTCCGGTTCGTGGGCGGAGCCATCTCCCCGTGGCTAGCGGGGAAGCTGTCGGAGTGGTACCGGGCGGAGTCGCCCTTCTATATGGGGGCGTTCATGGTGCTGATCGGCGTTGTCGTCCTGATCGCAAGAAGAAGACATCTGAGCGGAATCGACGCCGCCGATGCCCATTAAGGAGGAGATTCCTATGTACGAAAAGCTTCTTGTGCCGGTGGACGGATCCGAATCCTCCGCCCGTGCCCTTGCTCACGCCGTATCGCTGGCCCGTTCGCTTCCGGTCCCGCCCGAGCTTGTGGTTCTTCACGTGAACCCGAGCTTTGCCATGAACGAGCCGCCAATCGGCGTCAATCTGGAGGAAGCGGTGGAGGAGGAGGGACGCCGCATTCTGGAGCCGGCCGTGGCTGCCCTGAAGGATGCCGGCATCCCGTACCGCTCTCTCGCCCGGAACGGCGACCCGGCGGAGATTATCCTGCGGCTTGCCCGCGAAGAGGAATGCGGACTGATCGTCATGGGCTCCCGGGGCAACGGGCTCGTCAAGGAGCTTCTGCTTGGCAGCGTGAGCCATGCCGTCATCCAGCAGGCTCGCTGTCCGGTGATGATCGTCAAATAAGCAGCGGCTAACGCCAAAAAGGCAGACCTCGCAGGGTCTGCCTTTTTTGGTATGGAGCAAGGCCGGGCTGCCCGCACTGCGGCGAAAGGCCATCAGCGCCTTCCTAAGAGGGCCCGATGATCACTGGCGCGCAGCCGGAAGCGAGCCGGCGCTCTCTTCTTGGCCGGGCGGGCCGTTCCTGCCAAAGCGGGCCGCTCGTTCGATCGCGAGCGCGGCCCTTTCGTCACTCGATCGCAGCCCAGCCTGCTGCCCCTGGTCTCACCCTACCGGGCGTAGCCCCGCCGGCGGCCCATGTCCGTGTGCCGGCCCCTTTGGCCCTTGCGGCGGATATATGCGCCAAGCGCCTCCAGGTGGTCGCCGATGATCAAGGATTCGATGCGCTGGCGGTTCTGGTGATGGCTCTTCTTCGGGTTGGTTCGGCCCACCTCGATGAATTCGACCGCCTTCATCCTGAGGCCGGACGCGGCGGCCACGGCGTGGGCCTTCGGAGGCACGGCCAGCTTCCGGGTGCCGATCCTGCGGACAGCTTTTCGGCTGAGCGCATGCGGAATCGTCGTTAGCGAGGCTCCCTTTAAGTCAGGGCGGGAGATGAGCAGGTTAAGGGCATGCTTAACCAGCGGGATCTTGTGTACAGGCCGGCCGGAATAGCGGTTCAAGGCGACATCGACCCCGTTGTCGACAGCCCTCACGAGCTTTCTAAGCTGATAGGCCGGGATAATGATGTCCCCGTCGGTAAACAGCAAAATCCGGCCTCTTGCCTTGCGTGCGCCGATGCTGCGGCCCACATCGAGCCCGAGCGAATGCCCGTAGCTGTAGACGCGCGCACCCATTCTTCGGGCCAGCTGCTTGGACCCGTCCGTCGAGCCATTCGCAACCACGACGACCTCGGTATGCGGATGCACCTGGTAGGCCTGGTGGATGACGCGCCTCAGGGTCCGGACCTCGTTCTTGACCGGAATGATAACAGAAACCTTGGGATGCCGCGCGTTGCGGTATTTCCCGTGGAAACGGGCAGTCATTTCGCATCCCCCTTCAAAATCCGTTATAGGGTATTGTATGGGAATGCTCCGCCCGTGTACACGGCGTTTGTACCGGCGGCGGTCAGGCCGGCCCGCAGGAAATGGCCAGCTCGGTCACGAGCGTTTCCCCGGCCGGAATCATCACGAGCTCCTCTTTGAGATTCATTTCATTTGTCTTCGCCATCCAAGGCTCCACACAGACAAAAGGCTTGTCCGGCACCGACCACAGGACGATATAGCGGAATTCCCCGCCGTAGGACATCCGGATTCCGTACCCTTCCGCCGGCTGAAAGGCAATCTCCCGCTGCTTCGTCCCGAGCAGGAACACCGCCTCCTTCCGGCCGGTAAGGTCAACCGAGCCGTGGAAGGGCTTCTCCCTCCCGTCATTAAGATCGAGAACAGAGGAAGCATCCGAGGCGTAGGCCAGCTCCTTCCGGTCGGAGGCAAAGTACGGATGGAACCCGGCGTAGACCGGCAGGCTTGCTTCCGAGCGGTTTCCGTACTCCTGCCGAATGGTGAGCCCGCCGTCCTTCAGAAGGTAAGTAAACCGCAGCTCAAAATCAAAAGGATACGACTCCAGCGTCCCGGCATCGCTCGTGAGCTTCAGCGTAATCGCGGCATGTCCCTCGGTTTCCGTACCGGCAACCTCCCACGGCCGGTTCCGGGCCACTCCGTGATTGGGCATCGTAAAACTTTCCCCGTCCCATTCGTAACGCCCGTCGGGCAGCTGGCCGCAGATCGGGAACAGTACCGGAATCCCTCCCCGAATGTTCGCCTCGGGGTCTTCGTACGTTTGCCGGTCCAGATACAGCAGCTCCCGCCCCTTCGACCGAAATCCGGTTACGATGCCGCCCCGTTCCGGGCAGATCCGGACGACCGAGCGGGTGGCCTCCTCCACCAGCTCCCAGACAGGATAACAATCTACGGTTTGAACGACTTGATAACGGCCCATGGGTTTCTTCTCTCCTTTTTCCTTTAACGGTAAAAACGCATTCTTCCCCATCATCCGGTTCATACTACCCAATAAGAATAGAAAGATCAAGGAGCGAAGAGCCCATGCCGCATGAATCCACCCGGAACCCTTCTATTAACCGTTCTCCTGAAGGGGAGATCTTCCCCGGGACCGAGGTGCCCCTCCGCCGGAACGGGGTGCTCCTCGTTCTTCTTATCGGGTATGCCGCCTTCTGGGCGTGGCTTGCGATTAAACCGGTCAACCGGCAGGATTGGCTTCTCGAGAATATTCTCCTCGTGCTGTTCCTAGCCGTCATGGCCTTGACCTACCGGCGGTTCCGCTGGAGCCGGCTGTCTTACGTCCTCATCGCCCTGTTCCTCTGCCTCCATACGATAGGGGCTCATTATTCCTACCAGCAGACGCCCTTCGACCATTGGGTGAAGGCTATGTTCTCCACCCAACGCAGCTACTACGACCGGCTTGTTCACTTCTCGTTCGGCTTTCTCCTCGCCTACCCGGCGCGGGAGCTGCTCGTCCGCCTTCTCGGTCTCCGGGGCTTTGCCTCCTATGCGCTTCCGGCTGCCGTCATGATGACGGGAAGCGCCGTTTTTGAAATCATCGAAATGCTTGCCGCGTCTCTCGTCCCCTCCAAGCTCGGAGCGCTGTATCTGGGGCTTCAGGGGGATCCTTTTGACACCCAGAAGGATATGGGGCTCGGCCTGATCGGAGCCTTGCTTGCCCTGGCCATAACCGCCTTCCGCAGGCGCCGAAAATCAGAATGATACGAAGTGTAACAAATCGGCTTGTTAAGGTGTCTTTAAGAGAGAGGGGCAAGATTTACATAAGCTTCACAAAAGAAAGCAGAGAAGGACGTTTCCATACGGGAAAGAAACGAACGGAAGGGAGGCGGAAAAGGCCGGCCCAAGGCGGAGCAGACGGGAAGGGAAAAGCATTGACAGTCCTGGACTGGCGCGGTTTTTTGCGAAAAGGTGCCGATTATGGTATACTTATGGGGTGAGGCACGACCCGGCGCGGGAGTGCTTTTTGCTTTTTCAAAGGGGTTTTTTATGTCCATATACTTTTATAGAGAACGGCTTCCTCCACCATTTACCAGGGAAAATTAATGTTTTCTTAATCTTGCATCCTTACAATAAGCGAAATATGGCGGAGGAGAGATAATCGGAAAGGAGAGGTTCGCGAGCCATGCGGCCATTACACTTCATGCGCTACTTCAAGCGGCGAAAGCCATGGGACAAACGCGATTCCTGGTCCTTCGGGGCTAAATACGGATTTATGGCGGGAGCTTTGCTTCTCTTGCCCCTGCTTCTCGTATTCGGGATTGAGCTCATACAGAGAGGCTCCGTGCACGAAACCTGGAGCTGGGTTTACGCTAATCCCAAGCTTTACGAATTGAACGCGCTGCTGACTTTATTTGTTTTTGCTTTCTTCTACGGATTGATCGGTTCCCTGCTGCCTTCGGCGGCGGTGACGACTCTGTTAATGAGTATTTTTGCTCTTATCAGCTTTTTCAAAACGAAATTAATCGGGGAGCCCTTCTTCCCTTGGGATATTCTGCTTAATAAAGAGGGAGGGAACATCATCCCTCTGGTCACCGGCAAGGAAGCCCTTAAGCGGCTCGCCGTCGTGTTCGCGGTGGTGGCCGGGCTGTTCCTGCTCCGTCTTAAGCTGCCCCGCTTCCGGGTGCCGATTGCGGGACGGCTTGCCCTTGTCGCCCTGTCCCTGTTCTCCCTGTATTCCTTCGGGCTCCGTTCCCCGTGGGCGGGAAACATGATCAACCGGGCCGGGGTGAACGAGATTCCCTGGAACCAGCAGGAGAATTACGGCAACAATGGGACGGCGCTTGCCTTCACCATGAATGTGAAGAATTCGATCGTGCCGAAGCCAGACAACTATGGGGAGTCGACGATCGCCGATCTGGCCAGCCAGATTACCGGGACGAAGGCGGAGGCCAAAGCCGCCGCGGCTCCGGCTGATCCGTTCGGCGGCAAGAAGCCCAATGTTATCTTCATCATGAACGAAGCGTTCTGGGACCCGACCCTGCTGCCGGGCGTCACCTACAGCGAGGATCCGGTTCCGACGATCCACCAGCTGCAGAAGGAATCGACCTCCGGGTATCTGCTTTCCCCGCAGTTCGGGGGAGGCACAAGCAACGTGGAGTTCGAGGTGCTGACCGGCAACTCGATGAGCTTCCTTCCGGCTGGCTCGGTTCCGTACGAGCAGTATGTAAACAAGCCGACGCCAAGCCTTGCGAGCTATTTTGATTCCCAAGGGTACAAGAGCATGGGGATTCACTCGTACGACGGCTGGTTCTGGAACCGCAACAACGTATACAAGCAGCTCGGCTTTGAAACCTTCAAGAGTAAGGAGCATTTCGATAACCCTGAGTATGCCGGACCGTTCATTTCCGATGCGGAGGTATCCCGCAATATTATCAAGGAAGTGGACAGCACCGACCGCTCCATGTTCATCTACGCGGTGACGATGCAGAATCACGGCGGCTATGATGGCGACCGGTACCCGGGCGGCAACCCGATCAAAGCCCAGGGCAACTTGACGCCAGACGCCAAGCAGATTCTCGAGAACTACACCCATGGAGCCCGGGATGCGGACCAGAGCCTGAAAATGCTCATCGATCATTTCCAGCAGTCCGATGAGCCGACGGTGATCGTATTCTACGGCGACCACCTGCCGATGCTCGGCATGGACTATGACGTATACAAGCAGGGCGGCTTCATCCCGACGTCGAACACCGAGCAGTGGACCGATGAGGAGAACCGCAAAATGCACAGCGTTCCGTTCGTCGTCTGGTCGAACGTGAACCTTCCGACGAAGCAGTACCCCGCACTGAGCGACGCGTTCCTGGGAGCCAATATGCTCGATCTGATGGGCATGGAAGCCCCGGCTCCGTTTCGCTACAACCTGGAGTTCTCGAAGCAATTCCCGGGACTTCTGCGCAACCTGGTAATCGACGGGCAGGGCAACCTGCACAAGAACGTGCCGGAGACGCTGCAAGCTCAGGTGAACCAGTTCCGCGATCTGCAGTACGACAACCTGTTCGGCAAACGGTACCTGGCGAAATTCCTCGATCAGGAGTTTCTGAACAAGGAATCGCTGCCCAACTATAACGCCGAATTCGGCGGGACCCCGCCGAGCGGTCAATCGAAGGGCAAGGGAGCCAGCTGAGGTTGCGCATATGACCAAACCCCCGGATCGTCGAGATCCGGGGGTTTTTTGGGTCTCGGACGGAAGCGTGGGCGGTTGGCTTAGAGAAAGACAAGTTTAGGTAGCTGATGAGAGGTTCTTGCCTTATGATGGAAAGAGAAGGAACCAGCCACACCACAAGGAAGGGAATGGGGAACCATGCCAGCTAACCAGAGGCCCGGAGCGGGCGAATACGGAGACTATTTCGGAAAGTACGTCAAGCTTGTGCCGGATGGAGACATCACGGACATTTTGCGGGCTCAAGGCGAGGAAACGGCCCTGCTTCTGGCGGAGCTGTCCTCCGAGCAGGCGGAGTACCGGTACGAGCCGGACAAGTGGAGCTTGAAGGAGGCTATCGGCCATCTGGCCGACACCGAGCGGGTCATGAGCTTCCGCTTGCTGTGCGCGGCCCGCGGGGAGACCGCTCCCCTTCCGGGGTTCGACCAGGACCGGTTCGTCACGAATGCCTCGTTCGGGGATCAGCCTCTATTGGCGGTTGCGGAGGACTATGCCGCCGTCCGGCAGGCTACCCTGTGTCTCTTGGAGGGACTCCCCGAAGCCGCCTGGACCCGGCAGATCGAGGCAAACGGCGAGAAGGTGACGGCGAGGGCTTTTGCTTACATCATAGCGGGTCATGAAGCCCATCATCTTCAAGTCATCCAAGACCGGTATCTCGGCGGGAAATAGGCCCGCTTGGGAATCAAGCGCTCCGTGAGAGGGGCGCTTTTTTCATTGATTATCCTCTCCCTCTGTAACGTTTCAGCCGGGTATCTTAAGGCCTATATTTTTGCGGCCGAGAAATGGTGCAGAAGGCCCAAAATGGGTTAAGTACAAAGGGCGGCCTTGGAAAAGGAAGGAAATCTTCCTTGGCACGCTTACTATGACTACGCGAAAATAGCGGGGAACCAAACGCATGCGTAAGAAAAGGATTGCGATCACATGGATATTGGCGGTGCTGGCGATGATGGGCTGTAGCACACAAAAGGGGGCGTCCGACTATATCATCTACTACGGGCCGGGGGACGATCAGGCAGTAAGCCGGCTCTCCGGGTATTCCTTGGCTGTGATCGAGCCCCGGCACTTTTCGAAGGAGGGCCTGCAGGAGCTCCGCCGGGCGGGAACCGTTCTGTACGGCTACGTCTCCTTTGTGGAGCAGAACGAGAACAGCCCCGATTTCCGCAGGCTCAAGGAAGAATGGTACTACCAGGACGACGGGAAAAAGCAGAAGAACCCCGAATGGAATTCGTGGATCATGGATCTCCGGAAGAACAGCTACCGGGAGTTTCTTATGGACACCCTCCGGGAGGAAATTATCGGCAAAGGGCTGGACGGCGTCCTGATCGATACCGTGGGGGACATCGATGATTTCCCTTGGAACGAGGAGGATAAAGCGGGCATGCGTGAAGGATACTGGAAGCTTCTAGAGCAGATCCGGAACGAATTCCCCGGGCTGAAGCTGATCCAGAACTGGGGCTTCCAGACCGCCTTGACGACTTCACAGGAGTATCTGGACGGCATCATGTGGGAGAATTTCAGCTGGTCCTCTGTCAAGCGCGATGAATGGTCGCGGGTGAATTATGAGGCGATACGCCGATCGGGCCTTAGCTTGTATGTCGTATCGTCCAAGCCGGACGAAGCCCCGTCCCAGCCGACGCCGGCTTCCTTTCACCGGTTTTATAACAAGGACTCCGTCTATAACGAATTGAACTAAGCTTATTCGCTTAACCAGAAAAAGGACACAGGAGGGCTATATGAATATTTTGATTACGGGCGGAGCGGGCTTCATCGCTTCCCATCTGACCGACGCTTTGCTGGAAGAAGGCCACCGCGTAGCGGTGCTGGATAATTTCTCGACCGGCAAAAGGGAAAATGTTAACCCGAAGGCCGAAGTTTACGAGATGGACATTCTAGATGAGGGGCTTTCCCGGGTCTTTGAAAGCTTCCGGCCGGAGGTGGTTTATCATCATGCGGCTCAAATCGACGTCCAGACCTCGCTTAAGCAGCCGATGTTCGACGCGAAGGTTAATATCCTGGGCACGATCCACCTTCTGGAGCAGTGCGTAAAGCATGGGGCGCGCAAAATCATTTACGCTTCTTCCGCGGCCGCTTACGGAACGCCGGAATACCTGGGAGTGGACGAGCGCCATTCCGTCAAGCCCCTTTCGTTCTACGGAATATCCAAGCATACGCCCGAGCATTACATAGAAGCGTTCTCCCGGCTGCATGGGCTCGATTACACGATTCTCCGCTATGCCAATGTATACGGAATCCGCCAGGATCCGAAAGGGGAAGGCGGCGTGGTGTCGATCTTCCTGGACAAGCTGCTGTCCGGCGAACAGCCTCTGATTTACGGGGATGGGGAGCAAACCCGGGATTTCATCTATGTCCGGGATCTGGTAACGGCTAACCGGCAAGCTCTCACCCGTGGAAGCGGGGGGTTGTTCAACATCAGCCGCAACGAGCAGACCAGTGTGAACGAGCTGCTTCAGCTGATGGGCGGCATTCTCGGGACGCAGGCCGAGCCAAGCTACCGCGAAGCGAGGGAAGGGGACATCGTTCACAGCCGGCTCGACAATACCCGGGCGCTGGAGGCTTTGGAGTGGACCCCCCGGTACACCCTTTCGGAGGGGCTGGAGGAAACGTGCGCCTATTACCGGCTCGCTTACCGGAAGGAGCGGGAAAAGAGTCCCGTCTAGAGGGAACGGGCTGCCAATCTCATTCCCTCCGGTTAAACTGCCGGTCATGAAAAAAGGCAAGCCCGTGGGCCTGCCTTTTTTCTCTACTACCAGCGTACGTATTCTTTGGCGGCATGATAGGGAACGAGTCCCAGGGACCGGGAATAGCTGGTGCTCTTCGCTTTGGAGGTGAAGGAAACGGTGAACACGGTGATCGGGTACCGCTTCTGGAGAGCCTTCAGCGCCTGGATCTGCTCTTGGGCCCAGTCATCCTTTTGGATCGTGCCGTAATCGAAGCTTTCCCACATGAAGCCGTCCACATAGGGCGCGGTGTAATCAAGCAGGGTTCCGATTCCCCAGTTCTGGATAAGGGGGAGAGCGGGATTCTGCTTTTTGACTTCCCGGAAGAAATCGGCCATGGCCTGCTGCTGGGCGGCCATCTGGGCCGGGCGGTCATAATATTGATCGTCGATGTCTCCGACGGTATCGAAGAAGACGCCGTCGAGACCCTTATCCGTAATCTGCATCCGAATTTCGTCGATAAGCAGCTGCTGGTAATGCGAAGACGCGATATTGGTCAGGTACGAGTCCCATTCCTCGAAATAAACCCGTTCTCCGCCGCGGTGCGCAAAGTCACTTTCCCTCATTTTGGATAGAAAGGCCTTATTCCACTTGTCGACTTCCATGGAGTTGATATAGCCCATTACCTTGGTCCCGTTTTTACGGATCTGGGTGATTTGCTCCTTGGTATAGTTAAGCGGCTCGACGATGACCATCTGATAGTTCTTCATTTGGTCCAGTACGTTCCGGGTCGGGGTGCCGTAGAAAATTTTATAGGAGGTGATTCCCTCGAGAGCGGAGCGGCCGGAAGCTTGAGCCGGTGGTGCGGTGAAGCCCGATAAGGAGAAGGCGACAAGGAAAGCGAACAGGGCGACGGATAATTTCTTCATGGTGCCGAACAACATGGTATGTAGGTTCCTCCTGTTGGGTTATTTTGGTTTCCCTTTTTGGATTATACCTGGATAGCGACTTTTTGCCTACCTAATCAATCATTTATGACTAAATACCTAAAAATGTAAAAAAATACCTGAAAAATAACCAATATGACCTATGAAGAAAAAGAGGGCGAATAAACGAGTGTAAGGGCTTGCAGGAAAAAAGTCCTACTTTTTGGGTTTCGTTAACAAATCGTTGGGGTAATGACACGTTGGATGGATTTGGAATTGTGACTATTAGACTATCCAGAGGAGTGAACTTGTTGAAAGGTCAATTCAAGCCAAAGGTCATCAGCTTCGAAATGGCGATCGCTTTTATGTTGGTTGTGTTTCTGGACAAATGGTCGGGGTATACCTTTTCGGAGGGCCAGCCCAGTCCGTTGTTGATTATCACCCTTTTGTTCGGAATCCGGTACGGCTGGCGGACGGGGCTTGCGGTCTCGTTTGCTGCCTTGGCCTACGTACTGGCGGCGGCCAGCTTCCGCGGGGAAGATCTTTATTTGATGCTGTTTGATTTTGCAAGAGCGAAGCAGCTTCTGTTTCTGATGCTGATGGGCGTCGTCCCCGGAATGTTCAGCTCCGGCTACAAAGAGAAGTACGAAGAGCAGTACAGCCGGAGCGAGAAGCTCGCCGCCTCCCAAGTCGAGCTTATGCAAACCGTGGAGCTGCTGGTGGAGTCCCGTAAGGTGCTGGAGGAGAAGGTTCTGGAGTCGGAGCAGAGCATGGCCAGCATGCTGAAAATCGTTCAAACCTTGGACGAGAAGGACCCGGAGAACGTGTTTACCGGAGCGGTCAAAGTGCTGGCCTCCCTGTTCGAATTTGAAGTGTTTGGCCTGTACCATGTGGACAAAGGGGGGCAAACCTTGAGGCTCAAGACCGGAATCGGTCACGGGAAGCTTGCTCCTACCTTAATGGTCGAGAAATCCCCCTTTCTCCAAAGGTTGATGGGGAATGCAGGGGTGCAAATCCGGCAGCCGGAAGATCACGAGGCTGATCCGGTCATGGGAGGAACGCTGATGCGCCGCGGAGCCGTTACCGAGCTTCTGGTCATTCATAAGCTTCCTCTTCAAAGGTTGACGGAAGCGAACCTCCGCATGCTGGGCATGATGCTGGAGCTGATCTCAAGCTGCGTGGATAGGGCCCATGTTCATTACGGGGAGAGGATGCCTATGCTGATGTACCCTCATACCTCTATCCATACCATGAAGTCTTTCCAAGACCGCGTGGAGTTGGAGAAAAAGCGCCAGCAGGAGCTGAATCAGCCTTTTGCCCTCTGTACCTTAAGTTTACAGGACATGCCGCAAAGGCCGCTGACCGAGTGGGAAGCCCTTCTGCGCTCCGGCATGCGGCAGGTGGATATTCTGGGATACGACCGGACGGATAACCGCCTGCATTTCCTGCTCCCTTCCACGGAGGAAGGCTATGCCCAGCTGTTTCTGAAGCGGATGGAAGCTCTGCTGGACGAGCAGACAGGAGGGTTCACGTGGGTATCCTAATCTTCTATCTGCTGCACGGCCTGCTGGTGTTCGGCGTCGGCCGCCGCCTGTTGAAGTCGGCCCGGCCGGAGGAACGGGGAGTCCTGGTCTGGATGGGCGGCGTGTCGCTGTTCCTGCCCGTGCTGGCCGAGCTTCTCTTTGCCGGGGGGCGGCTTCTGACGCCGAAAACAGCCAGGGTGGTCCCATCCGTTGCGGAGGAGCCGGCCATTCTTGAGGAGGCAGCGGAAGACGGCCTTCTTCACGAGATTAAAGAAATCCGGGCGATGGCTTCGGAAGATTACCGGCTGATGCCTCTGATCGATGAGCTGGAGGGGGAGGACAACGAGCACAAGAAAGAGCTGATCATCGGCCTCCTGGATAAGAGAGTGTCCCGGAAGGGGAAATATCTTCATGCCGCGCTGGAACATGATGATCCGGAGGTGGTGCATTATGCGGCCACTACTCTTAATGTGCTTAAGGATCAGTATGCCGACCGTATTCAGGAAGCCTCCGGGCTCACCGAATCGGGAGGCCGGGAAGCCTTCAAGGAGCTGGACCGCCTCTACCGGGACTACTTGGCGAGCGGGCTTCTGAACAAGGATATGCAGAGTCTTGTCCGCAAGGACTATGTCACCTTCCTGAAGAAGGCGCGGGAACACTATCCCGAAACGGCCCTCTATTATGAGCAGCTGGGCAGCCAATACTTGGAGCTGGGACAGTTGGGCGAAGCAAGGGCGGTGTTCCTCGAAGCCTGTTCCCGGTTTCCCTCGTTCCAAGGAGGCTATGTCGGGATGCTGCGGACGGCTTATGAGGGTCTGGATTGGAAAACGGTCCGGCACTACTTGGGGCTGATCGACAAGCATATCCCCGCCGAACAGATTCCGGAGCCTTGGAGTCCCGTTATCCGGCAGCTCAAAGGAGTGTGTGGTATTCAATGATAACCTCGCTGCGCAAGTGGATATGGATTTCCGGAGGCTTTCTGCTTCTCTTTATTGCCGGTCTTCAATTCTTCCGGGTGGAGAAGCTCTACCGGCTCATCACGCCGGCAGAGGCCGGCACGCAGCCCGTTGCGGTCATGGCCGCGGCTGCTCCTCCGAAGCAAGGGGAAGAGCTGGTCGTATACATAACGGAAGGCATGAACGATAGTGAGAAGAAGCTGCAGGGCAACCTTCAATATGCCTTGGACTATGCCAAGGTTAAGCACGAGTCGATCGCTTCCCGGGACATTCCTTCTTTGTCTCCGAATCCCTACCATATTCTGGTCCTGACCGGAGAATCCGCCAAACAGTATCCGCTCGCGGAGCTGCAGGCTTATGTTAGGCAGGGAGGGCGGCTGGTGGTGGGCATGCGGTTGGACGGCACTGGCTGGGAGCCCCTTGCCGGGGTCCGGGAGAATCGGGGATTCTATCCGGAGGAAGTCTTCGGCATGAAGGTGAACCAGGCCCTGTTCCCCGGCTATCCCGACGTGGACAAGGAAGCGGGGCTGCTCTCCAACAGCATGCTGGACGTGACCCTGGAGCCTGAGGCTAAGGTGTACCTCTCGGCGGAGAGCCATCCCATGCTGTGGACGTACGACTACGGCAAAGGAAGAGTGGTTTACTGGAACGCCTCCAGCTTGGGAAGCAAGCTGCTGAGGGGTTTGCTTCTTCATTCGGTCGGTCTGGCCTCGCCTTCCTTCGTTACCGGCCAGGCCGCCGTCAAGAGCGTGCATATCGATGATTTTCCCGCTCCCGTTCCGGGAGGGAATGCGGACATCATTACCGGGCAATATGGGATGAGTGTCGCCGATTTCTACAAAAAAGTATGGTGGGCCGATATGAAGACGTATGCCGAGCGATATAACCTGATTTATACGGGCTACATGATCGGCACGTACCGAAGCGACGATTCCCTCGACGCCGGAGCCCTGATTTCCCAGGATGAAGAAGCGTATCTGTACTACGGACGCGAGCTGCTGGCCATGGGAGGAGAGCTGGGCCTGCACGGGTACAACCACCAGCCTCTGGTGAAGGAAGGGGAGGCGGTGAATCCGGAGCTCGGGTACGAGCCGTGGAACAGCGGGGCGCTTATGGAAGCGGGACTTGCCAGGATGAAGACCGCGTTTACCCATTTCTACCCGAACGCGGTGTACCGCAGCTATGTGCCCCCTTCCAATATTCTGAGCCGCACCGGCCTGCAGGCTCTCCATAGAGCTCTCCCGGAAATCAACAATATCGCAGCTGTCTATAACGGTTCCGCCGACAAAGGGGATTTCGTTCAGGAATTCGGCTTTGATGCCGACATTCCGGGGCTCTATCACATGCCTCGGATATCAAGCGGCTACCGCTTCAATCAGGAAACGCAGTTTTATCAAGCCGATGCCGTGGCCACCATGGGCGTTTTCCAGCATTTTATCCACCCTGACGACCTGCTGGATCCGAAGCGGATCGTGGGCAGCGGCTGGGAAGACATGAAGGCGGGCTTCGAAGGCATGTTCCGGCATACGAACGAAGTGTTTCCTTATCTGGAGCCGCTTCGGGCAAGCAGCATGCGGGAGAAGCTGATCGCCTACCAGAAGGCGGAGCTGAACGTCCGTTATACCGAGGACCGCATTAGCCTGACCGGGCGAAACCTCGTCTCTCCTTCCGTATTCACCGTGCGGGTAGAGGCCGGGAAGAAGCTCGCCACCGCCTCTGTGAGCGGGGTGGAGGTCAGCCCCATGAAGGAAGCGAAGGGCCTCTACCTCGTCAAACTTTCGAAGCCCCAGGCGGAGCTTACGATTATAAAGGATGAATAACCCATGAAAATAGGCATCATTGCCGAAGGCAGCTACCCTTATGTAAGAGGCGGCGTTTCGAGCTGGATTCACATGATTCTGGAAAGCATGCCCCAGCATGACTTTCATCTTATTTCCATTTCGTCGGGGCCGCGCACGCCGGCTGACCGCAAGTATGAGCTTCCGGCCAATGTGACGGGAATCACGGACCTTATTCTGGAGACAGACAAAGAGAAGATTCCTTCCGGAGAGACCCGGCTTACCCCGGAGGAAGAAAGCGCGGTCCGGTCCTGGCTTATGCTGGAGGAAACGGATGGAGAGGCTCTTAAGCTCATCGGAAGCCGGGAGAAGATGGGCGGTCCGAAAGGTTTTTTTGAAAGCCGGGCGTACTGGAGAATAGTGAAGGACGCTTACCGCAAGGAGAACCCGTCGTCCTCCTTTCTCGATTATTTCTGGATGTGGCAGTCGATGTACACCCCGCTGATCGCCCTGGCGCAGAATCCGCTTCCTTCTCTGGATCTTATCCACGCCGTGTCCACCGGATACGCCGGTCTTCTGGCTGCTCTCATCAAGCAGCGGCAGGGGATTCCTTTCTTGCTGACCGAGCACGGGATTTACTCCCGCGAGAGGGAAGAGGAGATTCTGCAGGCGGCTTGGGTACCGGTTCCTTACAAGCAGCGGTGGATCCGCTTCTTTCACCAGCTTTCGAAACAGGCTTACCGGCAAGCGGACGACGTGATCACCCTGTTCGGCCGCAATTCCCGCTACCAGCTGGAGGCGGGAGCTCCCGAAGAGAAGCTGAAGGTTATTCCGAACGGCATCCCGTTCGAGAAGTATGCCGGCCTCCGGCCGCAGGGAGGGGGAGACACCCTGGCCATCGGCATCATTGCCCGCGTGGTGCCCATCAAGGACATCAAGACCCTGCTGTATGCGGCCAAAATGATCAAGGACCAAGGCATTCCCTTCCGGCTTACCGTCATGGGGCCGACGGAGGAGGATGAAGCCTATTATGAGGAATGCCGGTTTCTTATCCGTACGCTTGAGCTGGAAGGGCAGGTGCAGTTTACCGGCAATGTCAAGATTCTGGAGTATTTGCCGCGGTTCGATCTGCTTGTGCTGAGCAGCATTTCCGAAGGGCAGCCGCTGTCGGTGCTCGAGGGTATGGCGGCCGGAATTCCGCATGTGGTGACGGACGTCGGCTCCTGCTCGGAGCTTATAGAAGGTACGGAAGGGGATCCGTTCGGTCCGGCCGGCTTCGTCGTCCCGCCGGTCAATCCGTCCAAGCTTGCCGAGAAATGCATCTGGTTTCATTACAACCGGGAGGAAGGCCGGAAGCTTGGCGAGAACGGCCGACGCCGGGTACAGGCCTATTATTTGACCGCGGACGTGATCGGGCAGTATGAGGCTTTATATGAACGAAGGGGAGAAGAATATGGCCGGAATCGGATTTCACCTGAAGTCCCTATATGAGAAAGAAACCTTTTCATCCCGTGTAAAAGCTTACGGCTATGCCGGTTTTATTACGGCAGGGCCCTGGCTTAGCATGGTGTTATCGATAGCGGTCATCGGGTGGATGCTGCAGGCGTATCATCCGGTGCCTTATGCGGAGAAGGAGCTGTTCCTGCTGAGCGTCTCCTACAGCTTTATCTTCTCTCTCATGCTGCACGGGCTCGTTCAGCTGGTCCTGACCCGCTATTTGGCCGACCTGCTCTACGAGAAGAGAGATAAGGAGGTTTTCGCCGCTTTTCTCGGGAGCTCCAAGCTGGTCGGCTCGGCCGCTCTACTGATCGGCACGGTCTTCTGCCTGTTCTCCCCGCTGCCACTTCTGTATAAAGCGGTGCTGCTGGCCTTGTTCCTCACCGTAAACCTGATCTGGCTTCTGATGGTATTCCTGACAGCCGCCAAGTTCTACCAGGCGGTCGCCTATGCATTTGTTGCCGGTACGGGAACCGGGGCCGTCCTTGCCTTTCTTTTTACCCGGTACGCTTTGTTTCCGTCAACGGAACACGGGCCCGCCTTGAACCAGCTGGCCGGCTTCACAGCCGGCATGGCGGTGACCCTGGTCTTCCTCTTTCAGACCTTGGTCCGGACCTTCCCGGAGCGCGGGACGGAGGGACAGTTTGCTTTCCTGGCCTACTTCGACAAGTATCCAACGCTGGCCGCCATTGGTTTCCTGTACAATGCCAGCATCTGGGTGTGCAACTGGGTAATCTGGTACGGAGAGGGGTCCTTTACGGTTGCTTCCACCTTTCGTTTCCATACGGCGAACGACAGCGCCATGTTCTGGGCATACCTGACGATTATTCCTACGCTCGTCTCCTTCCTTATTTCAGTGGAGACGCGGTTCTACCAGAGCTACCGGCAGTTTTTCGGCCAGGTGAACAACGGGGGGACGCTGGAGCAAGTCGAGCAGGCAAGGGACGGCCTATACGATGTTCTAAAGAAGGAGCTCGGCAAGCTGCTCCGCAACCAGGGCTTGGTGTCCCTGGCCATTATCGGAACCGCCGGGTTCCTCACCACGCTTATGAATGTGAACGGCGTCTTCGTGTCCCTGTTCCGGTTTACGGTCGTGGGTGCCTTCGCGAACGCCATGCTGCTTGTGATCATGCAATTGATGCTGTATTTCGATGACCGCCAGGGGGCCTTGCGAAGTATCATGGTCTTCTTCGGCTGCAATGCGGGCTTGTCTCTCCTGTTTCTGCCCTTAGGGTATCGGGGGTATGGTTTGGGATTTGCCCTGGGTTCCACGCTGGCTTTAATCTATGCCGCCATTCGGTTCGCGGAATATTTGAACGAAATCGATTATTACGTTTACTGCCGCCCCGGGGAAAGGGAAAGGCCGGCCGGCCGATTCCATCGCTTGGGGGGATGGCTGGACAAGAAGGCGGCTCCGGAGAACCGGTGGTCCGCGACGGATCAACCGAAGGGATACGCCGGCTAAGCGGGGGAAAGGCTGAAACGGGGCAATGGCGGGAGAAGGGGCGAACATCGTTTCGCCTCTTCTCTCATTCTATCAACGCGCCAAAAAAATATTTTTTGGGCTTCTGTGGACCTATTAGCTTTGTGGATAACGTTGCCCACATTATACACACGCATAAAAGATGGACTTATCCCCGTTACCAACAGCCTATCAACAGGTTTTCCACAAAAGCCTGTGGATAAGGGAACAATTGTTCTTATTTCCAAATTATGATAGAGTAGCAAGCAAGGAGGGTGATGCTCATGGGCTTGCTGAATGACGCCAATCTGATTGAAGCCTATCGAAAAGCGATTGAACTGGAGCTGGACGAAGAGTTTATCGACATGCTTGAGACGGAAGTCAGAAGACGCCGGCTGCACTTGGTCTTGACCCGCAGCGCGATGTAACCCTGACCCTTTTGCCGACAAGACGCCTAAGCGCATTAGTCATGGGATAATGCCGCTTTTGAGAGCCCTTCATGTGGATGACGTACAAGCCCGGCCTTGTCCGGGCGTAACGACCTTAATCTTTCATGCGGCTAATAACCATGACGAAGCCTGCGGGACTGCCTGCGGGCTTTTTTTTGCCGGTAAAGGTGTCCTGAGCCTAAGGAGTTTGATCCGGTCTTATATAGAAAAAATGAGAGGAAGCAGAAGGGGGAAAGCTTGTGGCAGTTATAGATAGTCCGAATATTCCATCCGCTCGTATCCAGCGTCTCGTGCGGGTGCAAGCCGATCAGAATTCTGCCGTCCTTGGCGAATGGAGCTGGGAACGGTTAAACTGGATGGCCTCAAACAGGGTGACGGGTGGACTTTACCGCTTAAGAGGGACTGCATCCGTTGGGGGAAACCATTTCGCCTGGTCCCTGGTAGGCAAGCATATCCTTCCGTCGGAGGAGACGGACAGCTGGACCCACTACTGCTGCTGGAGGCGGGAGCCGGAGCTATACCGGTCAGGCCTGTTGGACCGTCTTCCCCAACCAGTTCGGGCCCCTGTGTGCTATGGAGTAGAGGAGGAACAGGACGGAACGTGGTGGATTTGGATGGAAGACGTGGCGAATACGGAAGAAGAGTCCTGGACGGAGGAGCGCTATCTGGAAACGGCCTGCTTGCTAGGAAGGTTCAACGGGGCCTATGGTAGTCGACAGCCTCTTCCGGATGAGCCTTCGCTGTGCCGGGGCTTCCTTGCCTCCTGGATTAGGGAGTGCGACAGGTTCGATAACGGCTCCGCCCTTGAGAGGAGCACCTGGAACCATCCCCGGCTGAAGACGATATTTCCGGCGGATATGTATGAGCGCTACGCCAATTTCAGGAGATTCCGTCCGGAGCTGCTGCATGTGCTAAGTCTCCTGCCAAAAGTATTTACACATAATGACGCCTGGAAGCCGAATCTATTTAGGGGAAGAAGCGGAGAGTTGATTATGATAGACTGGTCCAATGCGGGAATCGCGGGAGTCGGGGAGGAGCTTGGGCGTTTCTATGGCCTGAGCTTGAATCATGGTTTGGGAGCGCTCGAGGATAAAGAAGCGTTCGCCAGCCGGCTCTCGGAGCAGTACACGCTTGGACTGGAGCAGGCGGGCTGGAAGGGCGATCCGAGGTACCCGCGGATAGGCTTCCTGGCATCGGCCGGGATCCGGTGCGGGATGATGGTGCCTAAGCTTACGAATCAGCTTTTGGTGCTGGACGATGAAGCTTCCGTCCCGCAGACTCTCATGGAGCGGTCTCACGTGGCCGTTCATCTGCTCGGCTTAGCGGAGGAAGCGATGCGGCTCGCGGAAGAGTCAGAGCTCTTCCGCAACGGTATCGTTGAGGACTTCCGTAATCGAAAATAGATTGCATTGTTATAAACCAGTGTGAGTTACTTACACGGAAAGGAGCCTGACATGCGCATTGTATCGCTGTGCCCGAGCAACACCGAAGCGCTGGCCTTCCTGGGCCTGGAGAAGCTGCTCGTCGGCACGGACAATTATTCGGATTGGCCGGAAGGCGTCCGGGAGCTTCCCAAGCTCGGACCCGACCTGGATATTGACATGGACCGGGTGGAGGCGCTGAAGCCGGACCTTGTCGTCGCTTCGCTGACGGTTCCCGGCATGGAGAAGAACGTCGAGAGGCTGGTCGAAAGGGGGCTGCCCCATCTCGTGCTGAGCCCCAATAAGCTCGACGATGTGGCGGATAATCTGCTTACCTTGGGGGAAGCGACGGGACGCCAGGAGGCCGCGGGCCGGGCCCACGAGGCCTTCACGGAGACCATCCGCCGGTACCGGGAGATCAGCCGCCGGGCGGAGTCCCGGCCGAGCGTTTATTGGGAATGGTGGGCGAAGCCCGTCTTCACACCGGGCGGGGGCAACTGGCTCACCGAGCTGACGGAGCTGGCCGGGGGGCGCAACCTGTTCGCCGACCGGCCCGAGCCGAGCGTCCGCTCGACGTGGGAGGAGGTTGCGGAGCGGCAGCCCGATCATATCGCGCTCGCCTGGGTAGGCATCCGGCCGAAGCTGGTCAAGCCGGATACGGTGCGGGCAAGGCCCGGCTGGGATGCCCTGGAAGCGGTACGCCGGGACCGGATTCATGTAATGGAGGAGGCGCTCTTCTGCCGGCCTTCCCCCCGGCTGCTGGACGGGCTGAAGAAGCTGGCCACCGTGCTTCATCCGGAGCTGTACGGACCAATGAAGGGAGGAGAGCCGATATGACGGAGAGTAGGGAGTGGAACGGCCGGAGAGCCCGCAGCAACGAGGAAACCGACCGGGACGAAGCGGGACCGGATGCGGGCGGAGGGAGCCGGCGTCTGGTGGTGGCGGCGCCCAGCAGCGGTTCGGGCAAGACCACGGTCACCTTGGGCCTGATGGCCGCACTGAAAAACCGGGGGTACGAGGTGCAGGGCTTCAAGTGCGGCCCGGATTACATCGACCCGACTTATCATACGGCCTTGACCGGTCGGCCTTCCCGCAACCTGGACAGCTGGATGACCGGCCCGGAGGCGGTGAAGGAAATCTACATACGGGGCAGCCGCGGGGCGGATATTTCCGTGATCGAGGGCGTCATGGGCCTGTTCGACGGGAAGAATCCGCGCTCGAACCAGGGCAGCACGGCGGAAATTGCCATGCTCCTTGACGCCCCGGTGCTGCTGGTGGTCGACTGCTCGGCGATGGCCCGCAGCGCGGCTGCCATTGTTAAAGGCTTTCAAACCTTCGCGGAAGGCCTTCGCGTGGCCGCCGTCATCGCGAACCGCGTCGGTAGCATTGGCCATTACCGGATGGTCCGGGAGGCCGTCGAGCAAGAATGCGGCATCCCCGTAGCCGGGTATTTGCGCCGCGAGGACGCCGTCTCGATCCCCGAGCGGCAGCTCGGGCTTATTCCGTCGATCGAGCGGGGCGACTGCGACGAGCTGTTCGGCCGCCTCGGCTCGCTGGCGGAAGCCCACCTGGACATGGAGCTCCTGGTCCGGCTGTCCGAAGGAGCCCCGGTGCAGGCGGAACCCGTCCTGTTCCGCGGCGAGCCGCAGGAGCCCCGCGTCCGCATCGCCGTGGCGAAGGACGCCTCGTTCTCCTTCTACTACCCGGAGAACCTGGAGCTCCTTGAGCATTACGGAGCGGAGTGCGTGTATTTTTCGCCGCTTGCGGGAGAGCCGGTACCGGAAGGAGCGGACGGGCTGTACCTGGGCGGCGGGTTTCCGGAGGAGTTCGCCGGGCCGCTCTCCGAGCATGCGGAGGCGGCCGCCTCCATCCGGAGGGCCGTCGAATCCGGCATGCCCGCCCTGGCCGAATGCGGCGGCTTCATGTACCTGACGGAGAGCCTGGCCGATACGGAAGGGCGCGAGCATGCGATGGCCGGTCTGCTGCCGGGCCGAGTCCGCATGCAGACGAAGCTGGCCGCGCTCGGGTACCGGACCGTACGCGGCCGGGAAGGGAACTTTCTGCTGCCGCCCGGCGAGGAGGCCAAAGGGCACGAGTTTCATTATTCCGTGCATGAGCGGCCGGACGAAACGGACCTGCCCCCGGCCTATGAAACGGAGGGTCTCTTCGGCTCGAAGCAGGAGGGTTTCGTAAAGGGCAGCCTCGCCGCAGGCTACACGCACCTCTACTTCCCTTCGAACCCGGGCATCGTCGAACGGTGGATCGAGGCCTGCCTGCGTTACCGGGCTTCCGCCGTTCCCACCGGAAGCCGTTCCCCCGGAACAGCGCCGCTCCGCTAGCCTATAGCCGATCCCGCCTGCCGGGACCACGACAATAAGCGCCTTCCCGTAACGAACGGGAAGGCGCTTTTGCCATTATACCGGTGCGGCGGCATCCGGCTTAAGCGGAGAAAGCCCGCTGCTCCAGCCGGCCGGCGGATGACCCCGGCTACAGCCCGTCCTGCTTCAGGCGCGGGGTGGCCGGGCCCTCCTCGCTCGGAGCGAACCAGGCCTTCCCGGCCATGAGCCGGACCAGCGATACGCTCCAGGCCTCCAGCCACAAGGCGGCTGCGATAGCCAGCATCAGCCCGAGCAAGGTGACGGCCACGGCCACGGGAAAGGACCAGACTGTATCCGGATGGGCGAAGAACGGAACGAGCGAGAGGGCGAGAATGGGCGGAGCGTTCCATTTCAGCCGGGTCATCAGCCACACGGTCAAGAGCGAAGTGCCGAGAAAGCAGAGCAGCCCGGACGAGAGATGATAGGTTACCGAGCTGATCGTGGACACCAGGACCGCTCCCGCCACGACCTTTCCCAGCTCCCGCAAGTGGAACGTCCGGTGCATAAGGAGAAAGGAAAAGGCGCCGAGAGAGGGGTAGAAGAACCAATGCAGCGTCCCATAGTGGACGGAAAGCCAATAGATTAGAAGCAGATAAAGGCAGATGACTAAGGTTTTGCTGTTCATGACACGTTCCCATCTTATGTATAATGATCCTTTACCACTTTAGTCTATAGGACTTTACTCCGTCAATGGGAAAAAGCGACCTTCTTGGCCGCCGGAATTCTTCTCGGGGCCTGGCCGCTTGAATAAAGGGGGCAAGGCCCCTCCCGGAAAGGCTCTGCCCCGGGTTAGGCCATTACGCGGTATGCCTTAGAGCAGCAGCAGCGTGATGACGAGCAGCTCATACAGCACGAGCGGCAGGATGACGTTGTTGTAATAGAGCGACCGGGCACCGGGAGTCGGCACCTCCAGGTACAGGTGGCCGCCGTCGATTCCGGCGACGGTTCCTTCGTACACCTGACCGTCGATCGTCTGGACGCGGATATGGCGGTTCATGCAGCTTTGGCCGAGGGAGTACATTTGGTCTCGTTTAGATTTCAGCGTTTGGGTAACGGCCGGGTCGGCTTGATACAGCACCTGCGGCTGTCCGTAAGCGGTTGGATTCATGGGGGAAGCACCTCCGAAGCATATGGGTTGCTCCATTCTATGCATTCGCCCAGAAAAGGTGCCGGGAAGGACGGGGGGCAGGGGGCTTTATTCCTCAATCAGGCCCGTCCGCTTAAAACACGTCTCCACATGATCGTCGATCAAGCCGGCGGCCTGCAGGAAGGAATAGCAGATGGTAGAGCCGACGAAGGAGAAGCCGCGCTTCTGCAGCGCCTTGCTGAGGCGGTCGGACAGCTCCGTCCGGCCGGGAACGTCCCCTTGGGTCGTCCAGTGATTGACGAGGGGAACTCCCCCGGTAAACGCCCAGATCCAATCGGAGAAGGGGCCTTCCTCCTTCTCGAGGGCGAGATAAGCTTGAGCGTTGCGGACCACGGACCGGATCTTGAGGCGGTTGCGCACGATTCCCGGGTTGTTCTGAAGCTCCTCGAGCTTCTCCTCCCCGTAGCGGCTCACCGTCCCGGGGTCGAAGCCGTCGAAGGCCACGCGGTAAGCCTCCCGCTTCTTCAGAATGGTATACCAGCTTAATCCGGCCTGCGCTCCCTCGAGACAGAGTAGCTCGAACAGCTTCCGGCTGTCCCTTACCGGGACCCCCCATTCTTCATCATGGTAACGGATGTACAGCGGGTCTGTGTTGACCCAGCCGCAGCGGTGAAGCATCGGTTAACCGCCTCCTTCGTTTTCGCTTAGTTTATCACATTCGGCCAGCAGGTAGGAAAAGGAAGAAATCTGTCGAATACCTTCTCTGAACGCTTACTTAACCGACTGACAAGGAGATTATTCATCATGGTTGACCAGCCTGTGGCCATTGCCTTTCTGCTGTATCTTCTTCCTTCGTTCTTTCTGCTGTACATTGCTTCGGAAATTTACACCCGAAACCGCCAGGGACGGGTTAACCGGACCGGTGCGTTTTTTGTGCTATGCTTCTGCGTGTTTTTCCTCACTTTGTTTCTCGCGGCCGTCTCCCCGGAGGAGATGGCGGAAGGGCTGTACCGCACTTTTCTGATCCCTTCGCTGTTTCTCGCCGTCGGGGTCGGCATGAAGTTCTTTCTCTATCTGGGCAAAATGTCCCTGCCTGTCCCCCGCACCGTTCTCCCTCTGCTGTACTATGGGCCGTCGCTGGCCATGCTGGCCATTGATTGGTCTTCCGGGGCTTTCCTAAGAGACCTTAAGAAAACGGGCATCTGGATAAAGCCGGAGTACGGCCCCCTTTTTCCTTACGCCCTTTCCTTTCTCATTCTGTACACCTCTCTTCAGCTTCTCATGATTGTCGCCGGCATGCGCCGTTCGGGGGACAAACAGAAGGGCTATTACCGGATTCTGCTTGCCGCAAGCTTCTTTACCCTGGTCTGGGGCTTCACTGTAGCCGTAGCGGGGAGGCTTTTTCCCGGCCTGCTGGAGGGGGTGGAGCTATCCGGCCATTCCTTTATCGGCTGGGCGTTCGCGGTGCATCTCATCATGGCCAAGCATGAGTTTCTTCCCTTTGAAACGAAGAAATACGAAAGGCTTTTTCAGCTGTCTCCCTTTGCCATCGTCCTTCTGAACGAACAGGCGGGCATTGTCGAGATGAACCCCGCTGCGAAAAGGATGGCGGACAGCTTTGGCGGAACGGACGGGGAGAAGGTGTTGGATCCTTTGTTTCCCCGCCTGCAGGAAGAGGTGCTCGACAAGCTTCGGCAATCGTTCCAAAGCCGGGAAACGGAGGATAACCTGGAAGTCACCGTCACCTGCCGGCCCGGCCGGCCCGTCACCTTAAAGGTCGACTCCGCTTATATCGAAGCCGACGAAGAGGTGTTCAAGTATTACGTTGTGCGGGATGTGACGAAGGAGAAGGAGCTCGAACGCCAGCGCGCCGAGTCGGAGAGAAGGTATCGGGAAACGGCCGAGCGCCTGGAGGTGGTCTCCGTTACGTCCAATGACGGCGTGTGGGACGTGGATTTGATCCGCCAGCAGGTCTTCCTCACGGGTCGGCTCTTTCACCAGCTCGGACTGGTGGACCGGGAGCATCCGATTGCGTCCTGCGCAAAGCTGATACACGGGGAGGACCTCCCGCGCATCCACCGGACGGCGTGGGAGCAGATGGGGGAAGACCAGCCGATCTCCCTGGAGTTTCGGATCCGCAAGCAGGAAGGCGGCTATGCGTGGGTCTCGATCACCGGGCGCGGGATAGCGGGGGATGGAGGGCGGACGGTACGGCTGATCGGCTCGATCAAAGACATCTCGGAACGAAAGCAGGCGGAGGAGCAAATCCGCCATCTGGCGTACCACGATACGCTGACGGGCCTTCCCAACCGGGGGCTTTTTCATAAGGAAATGAACGGCGCGCTCGAGACGGCCCGGCGCGAAGGCCGGGTTATGGCGCTGATGCTGCTCGACCTGGACCGTTTCAAGATCATCAACGACAGTCTGGGGCATGGGGCAGGAGACGAGCTGCTGAAGCATGTGGCCCATGTTCTGGAAAGCCGGATCGGGCCGGCCGGTACGGTCGCCCGGCTCGGGGGAGACGAATTCGTCATCCTGCTTCCCCGGCTGAAGGAAGAGGAAGCAGCCCTGGATACCGCGAACGCCTTGTTGAATGCTTTTCGGGACAAGCCTTTCGCTTTCGGGGGAACGGAGTGGTATCTTACCTGCAGCATGGGAATCAGCTTTTACCCGAGGGACGGGAGCGATACCAGCGTGCTGCTCAAGAGCGCCGACATTGCCATGTACCGGGCCAAAGGGCAGGGCACCAACCAGGCGGTCGTCTTCGACGCGGGGATGAGCGTAGAGGCCGAGGAACGCCATTTGCTCGAGAAGGAGCTTCGCAAGGCGCTCGAGCAGGAAGAGTTCGAGGTGCATTACCAGCCCTTGATGAGCACCCAGACAGGCGAGATCAGCGGGGCCGAGGCGCTGTTAAGATGGAACTCGCCAAAGCGGGGCATGGTTTCTCCGATGAATTTTATCCCGATCGCGGAGGAAAGCGGGCTGATTCTTCCCATCGGCCAGTGGGTCTTGAACCGGGTATGCCGCGAGATGAAGCAGAGGGAGGCGGAGGGGTGGCCCCCGGTAACCGTGTCGGTCAACTTGTCCCCTCTGCAGTTCGACCAGCCGTATTTGGTGGAGCAGATCCACTCGGTGGTGACGGAGCACGGTCTGGAGCCGTCCCGGCTGTGCCTCGAGATCACGGAAAGCATGACGATCCAGCACGTGGATGCCTGCATAGACAAGCTTCATAAGCTGAACGAGATGGGCATCCGAACCGCTGTCGACGATTTCGGAACCGGCTACTCCTCTCTCTCGCTGCTCCAGAAGCTCCCCATCTCCTTCATCAAAATCGACAAATCGTTCGTTCAGGAAGCCGGAGCTTCCACTCCTCTCGTGGAGAGCATGATTTCACTCGCCCACAGCCTGGGGCTTGGGGTCGTAGCGGAAGGAGTGGAGACGGAGGAGCAGCTGAATACGCTCCGCCGGCTGGGCTGTGACTTTACCCAGGGTTATTGGATAGGGCGGCCGGTTCCTTTGGATACGTTTAACGCCCGGTTTCCGACAGGGAAGGTGCCCCTTGGAAACGGCAGTTTACGCTAGCCGAATCGAAGGAATCCATACGAAAGACCGGGGGCTCACTTGTTCGCAGAACACCGTTTCTTCCCGAAGCGGTGTTCTTTTTATATGTCCAGGGCGAATCCTGTCGATTAAAATTTAATTTCACCGGATAAAAATGTATTGAAATTAAATTTCAATGACGTTAAAATAAATGGGTGTGTAAGCGTTATCATATTCTCGATTTATTCCAAAGGAGTGAAGCCATGAAGTTGTTTCCAAAGCATTTGTCCCGCCGCATCCTTCCGGTTCTGTTGACCGGAGCTTTGATGGGCGGCGGTCTGCTCCCGGCCGGCTTGGGGAGCGTTCCCCCGGCCTACGCCGAGAGCGCCGGAGGCCTGTCCGTTATCCAGCCGGCCGCTTCTCTAGTGACGGATCCCCTGCACGAGAAAATCATGGCCAAGAACCCCGCCGCCGGCACGATCGAGCTGGAGCTGACGGGAACGCTGGCGCTTGCCCCGGGCTATCTCGTCCAACAGACGCTGAACGGGCAGACCCTGACCCGCTCGCTTGCCGATGTCATGGTGGGGGCCGCCAACGTGACGGTGACCCGCGATGAACAGGGACGGGCCGCGAAGCTCGTCATCGAGGGCGAGACGCCGGCCGACCGCATGCGGGTGGGCATCCGCCGGGATATTGCCAACATCGCGGACAATTCCACGTTCGATCATACGCGGCTCGATCTCCAATCGAAGGACGGCTACCGGCTTCTCGACAAGAGGGCCGGCCGCAGCTTCGACATCGCGCCCGGCAAGCTCGCCGCCTTCACGATCGTGGATGGCGTTACCGTGGTCACCGTAGACGGGACCGAGCTGTACCGCACCGCCAACCGGCTCTACGCCGAGCAAAAGGACCCGAATGCTTCCCTGCTGCAGATCATGACCTTCAAGCGCGCTCAGGGGAACCCGCTTTACCGCGGTACGCTGGAGCTCTCGCTTACGGCGGCGAAGGACAAGCTCCGGGTTGTCAACGATGTGACGCTGGAGCAGTATCTGTACCAGGTGGTGCCGAGCGAGATGCCGGCCAGCTTCGGCCGGGAAGCGCTGAAGGCCCAGGCGGTCGCGGCGCGGACCTATGCGCTGACGGATTACTACAGCTCCCGGTTCGCCGACCGGGGCTTCCATATCGACGACAGCACGCTCAGCCAGGTGTTCAACAACAGCGCGGAGAACGACCTGACCACCCAGGCGGTCAACGAAACGGCCGGCCTGATCATGAAGAGCGGAGGCAGCCTGGTGGATGCGCGCTTCTATTCGACCTCCGGCGGGTTCGGGGCCTCCAAGCATGAGGTTTGGTCGGATACCGGAAGCAATCTCTTTCCGGGGACCCCGATTCCGTACCTGACGGCCAAGAGCTATACCTATGACCCGTCAGACCCCGCCCGGATGCTGGCGCTGGACATGGCAGATGAGAACGCGGTCAACGCCTTCTACAAAACTCTGTCCTACACCGGGTATGATTCGGATTCGCTTTATTTCCGCTGGAAGGTGGGCCTGACCCGGCAGGAGCTGGAGACCACCATCAACAAGAACCTGGCCGACCGCTATGCGGCCGATCCGGCCTTCATTCTCACCAAGCTGCCGGACGGAAGCTTCGCGTCGAAAGCCATTCCGGCCGAAGGCATCGGAACGCTCCGGAATCTGTACGTGGCGAAGCGCGGGGCGGGAGGCAACGTGACGGAGCTCGTGGTGGAAGGGACGACAGGCACTTATAAGATCATTAAGGAATTTAACATCCGGTTCACGATCCGTCCTTCCAAAACGTACACCCTCGGTCCGGACATCCTTGCTTACCGGGCGAAGGGGGGCTCCCTGGATTACGATCCGGCCGGAACGCTCAAAAATCCTTCGATTCTGTATTCCGCCTTCTTTACTTTCGATCTGGCGAAGGATGCCGCAGGAGCGGTTACCGGCGTAACCTTCTACGGGGGAGGCAACGGCCATGGCGTCGGAATGAGTCAGTACGGGGCGTCCGCTCTGGGAGCGAAGGGCTGGAAGTTCGATCAGATTCTGAACGGCTACTACAGCCAAATGCAGCTCGTAACGGCCGCCGGCCAGCCTTACGAGGTGCGGGCTCTCGAGCTTGGCGGGCTCGGCCCGATGAATCCCGGCGAAACCCGGCAGGCTCAGGTGAAGGCCGTCTATAACGACGGCTCCCGGGTGGATTGGACCGCCGGGGTCACCTTCACGAGCAGCCGTCCTTCCGTGGCGGCGGTGAGCCAGACCGGTCTCGTAACGGCCATCGGCTATGGCGAAACGCTGATCACGGTCCGCTACGGCGATCTTTCGGCGGCTTACCCGCTGTCCGTGTCGAGCCGCGCCGTTTCGCTCGAGATCAGCGGCCTCGCGCCGATGACGGCCGGAGAGACCGCCCAGGCGACGGTAACGGCGGTCTATGCCGACGGCTCCCGCCACGCGCTGACGTCCGGCGTGGCCTTCACGAGCAGCAGCCCGCAGGTCGCGGAGGTGGAGGCAACCGGGACGGTCCGCGCTTTGAGCCACGGGCAGACGGTCATCACGGCCGAATTTGAAGGAAGATCTGCGGCGTATTCGCTGACGGTTTCGCCGGCGCTGACCGGCCTCACCTTAACGGGTCTGGCGCCTATGAGGCAGGGGGATACCGCTCAGGCGGTCGTGTCCGCCGTCTACTCGGACGGATCGTCGGTTCCGCTGGCCGGAGGCGTCACGTTCACGAGCAGCCAGGCGTCCGTTGCGGCGGTGGACGAAGCGGGACGGGTCACGGCTCTCGCCAAGGGAGAGACGGAGATCACGGCGAGCTACGGTGGGAAGACAGTCTCTTACCGTCTGGCCGTCACGGCTTCTCTGGTCGGGCTGCGGGTCGACAAGCTGCATCCCCTTCAGACGGGGGAGACCACCCAGCTGAAGGTGTGGGCGCTGTATTCGGACAACGCGGTCCAGGAGGTGACGGTGCAAGCCGTCTGGACGAGCAGCCGTCCGGAGGTGGCAGCCGTGGCTCCCGGAGGCCTCGTGACCGCCCTTGGCAAAGGTAAAACACAGCTGACCGCTGGTTATGCCGGAAGCCGGGCATCCGAGGAGCTGGTCGTCACGAAGGCTCCGAAGGGCCGTTCCTCCGCCGGGAATGCCGAGGAAGAGCCGAATGGAGTGGAAGAAGACCGGTAACCGGCTTGGCCCGGCCCGGGCTCGCAGCTGGTGCCATGCCGGATGGTGCCCAAGGGGCTTCCCGGCATAAGCCAAAAAAGACGCTTTCTTCTCCCCGTATACCGGGGGAAGGAAGCGTCTTTGCTCATTTTGGGGAAGGCGGGCTTCGAAGGACTCCTCTTGAGCCGGCCCTCTTTGTTGCAAACGACAGGCGGCAGGCCTGTGCTGTTTAGCTTCAGGTAGCGGCAGGCTGGTCCGGATCGTCCATCCAGGCCATCAGCAGGCAGTACGTCCGGGGGCTGATGTTCTTACCATTCTCGGCGCGGTAGACCGACAGGGCGTTGATATGGACCCGCTCGGCCAGCTGCTGCTGGGTCAGGCCTCTCAACTTCCGCATGGCTTTAAGCTCCTCATATCTCTCTAGAATCATCTGTATGCTCCACCTTGTCAAATAAATAGGAGAATTCACCTATTTACCTTATCGACAGATGGAAAGTAATACTTTAGACCTATTTTTCTTGAATAATAAGTAGGCACAAGGAACTAGTTATCCGCCTGATTTGGACCATGGCCGTTACCGGTACAAGGCCGCCGCGGCTTCCGCGGCGCAGCGAACCCGCTCCCGCAGCTCCTCCGGCTCCAGCGCTTCAGCCGATGGGCCGAAGCCGAGGACGACCCGGGCCCCCCAGTCAAGCGTCTGGAGGTCCGCATGGACGGTTACCCAGCCCGGCTCCGCTTCTTCTGTTCGGAGAATCCGGACGTATCTCTCCTGCTTCAAGAGCGGCAGGCATTCCGGCTTGAGCCGGATCCGGGCCGGGCAGCTGGGGAGGCTTGATTGAAACGCCTGAACGGAGCTCTCCCAATAATCCGCCAGGCTGAAATCCTCCGGACGCCGGAACGTCTCTTCGAGCACTACGGCGTCCAGCAGGCGGGAAATGCGGAAGGTGCGCATCCCTTCCTCGGTCCCGGCCACCAAATACCAGATGCTCCGCTTGGCCACGAGCCCGAGGGGACGCACGATGCGCTCCTTCTCCTGGCCGTCCCGGTCATAGCGCAGACGTAGGAGCCGGTCTCCCCAGACGGCCTCCTGAACGGCCGCCAGGGAGCCAAGGGACTCTTTCGCCTGCCGCCAGCCCGCCCCGTCCAGATGGATCCGTTCCAGCACGTCATCCACGTCCCGGCGGATGGCCTCCGGAGCGGCGGCGAGCAGCTTCTGGAAGCCCGACTCAAACGGATGCCTCCAGTCCAGGTCGGCCAGCAGACCGGCGGGACTGGCGACGAGAAGGGAGAGGAGCTCCTCTTTCTTCATGCCGGTGAGCTGGGTGCGGTAGCCCTCGGCCAGCATCCAGCCGCCATTCGTTCCCCGCTCGGCATAGACGGGAACTCCCGCGGCGCTGAGCGCCTCCATGTCCCGGAACACGGTGCGCTCAGACACCTCCAGGCGGGCCGCCAGCTCGCGGGAGGTCAGGCGGCCGTGGTTCTGCAGCAGCAGCAGGATATTCAGAAGACGGTCGGCTCTCATTGTCCATTCCTTCCTTCGTTCATTCGTTCTCTTGGGTTCCCATTCCGGGGTTCTCTTCACCCGTTAAGAGAATTGTATCACGGATATAAGACAACGGTTGTCATATTGGAGGGATACCGCAGGCGGGGCTTTGCCGGTTCGGCCGTTCCTCCGATGGGACGTCCATTCCGGCCGCGGTTTCCCGGTAACGTTTAACTTTCCCCCCAAAAGGGTAATTCTTTATAACCCTAACACAAAGGAGATGGAAAGCATGAGTGGATTAGGAGATAAAATCAAAGGCGGCGTTTCCAAAGCGAAGGGCGAAATCAAGGATCAGGTCGGAAACGCGACGAACGATAAATCGATGCAGGCCGAAGGCAAGAAGGACAAGCTGAAGGGCGAAGTCCAGGAGGGCATTGGCAAGCTGAAGGACAACCACTAAAGCCCATCAGGCCGTCAAGCGCGGCTGGGACGCAGGCAAAAGAGCTCCGGCCGAGGCAGGCCGGAGCTCTTTTGTATTCGCGGGCAGGAGCGGCGTTCCATCAGAACGTTAACGGGAGGAGGCTCCAGGGCCCTCCGTTTACTCGGCCGATTCGGAACGCTTGGCACCCGCGTCATAGCAGCCCGGGAACATGCCGAACGAAATGGCGATCCGGTTCCAGCAGTTGATCGTGTTGATCGCCATGATCAGGGCGATGAATGCGGTCTCGGAGAAGTGCTCCCGGACTTTGGCGTACAGCGCATCCGATACCCCTCCATCGCCGATTCGGGTCACGGCTTCGGTCAGCTCGAGCACCGCTTTTTCCTTATCCGTGAACAGCGGCACCTCCCGCCAGACGGAAATAAGGTTAACCCGCTGCTCCGATTCGCCCATCCGGCGGATATCCTTGGTGTGCATATCCAGGCAGAAGGAGCAGCCGTTCAATTGAGAGGCCCGGATCTTGATCAGCTCATACAGGATAGGATCGAGACCGGTGCTTTTGACAAACTCCTCGAGCTTGCGCATCGTCTGGTAGGCTTGCGGATTGACGGTTTGGTGATGAAGCCGAACTTGCATAGAAGGCGTCCTCCTTGGTGGAATAATGGATTGCCTTCTCTATGACAACCGGGAGGTCTGATTTGTGACACGGGTTGTGTCTGCTTCGATTATTCCGGCAAAAGGGGACCCGGAGGCAGCGCCCCAGACTCCCCCAAAGGAGGCAGGAGGGTCAGCTTGTCGGGATTGCTGAGCAGATAGATCGCGGAGATGCGGCTTCCGTCGGCCGTCCAGGCGAAGCTGAAGACGAAGGGGGGCCGTCCGGGACGATCCAGAACGAAGGAGGCGGGACCATTCCCCGGCACCGGCCGGACGCTTCCGTGAAGAGAGCCCTTCTTGCGGATGCCGGTGAAGAAAGCCCCGATGCGGGCCCGGCCCTCAATGGGCACAAGCGCGGAACGCACCTTGCCGCCGCCGTCGCTGACCATAACCGCCTCCTCCGCTAGCAGCCGGACGAAGGGCTCGAAGCGCCCGCTTGCCGCCGCCTCGAGGAAAGTCCGGATGAAAGCCTCCGCGTCCGCCGGTGGCTTCTCCACGGGAGGGCCGCTCTTCCCGAGCTTCGCCTTCGCCCGGCTGAACAGCTTCCGGCAGGACGGCTCCGTCTTGTTCAGAAGCGCCGCCAGCTCCTTGTAGTCGTAGCCGAGGGACTCGCGAAGCACGAAGACGGCCCTTTCCTGCGGGGTCAGCTCCTGAAGGAGAACGAGCAGGGCATAGCTGACCGTCTCCCGGAGGATGAGCTGCTCCCCCGGTTCCCCGGGATCCCGCCCTTCGGCTCCGGGGTGATCCGCTACGGAGAAATCGGGCTCCGGCAGCCAAGAGCCGGGGTAGGTTTCTCTCCGCCGCCGTCCCGCCTTCAGCAGATTAAGGCAGCGGTTGGTCAAGAGCTTGACCAGATACGCCTTCGGATGGCGGAGGGGCTCGTGAGCCGACTGGCGCAGGCTCAGGAAGACATCGTGCACGGCGTCCTCCGCCTCGGTCCTCGAACCGAGAAGCTTGTACCCGAGCGACAGCAGGAGAGGCTTATAGGTGAGGTAAAGCTCCTCCAAGCCGGGCTCTTCTATAGGAAAAAAGCTTTCTGACGGCAACTCGCTCATCCTCCCTCGTTCCATTTGGCAGCCTGCTCGCGGATGGTGTCCCGGGAGACCTTCCTCCGGTGAAGGGAGAGGCTCGGGGCCATCAGATTCAACTCGAGAATCTGCCGGTTAATAAGGAGCAGCTGGTCGTCCACGGCCTGTTCTCCGGCCCCGGAGTCCATCAGCTCGACGGCGTACTCCATCGCCACGCCGATCTCCCGGCGCAGCATGACCCAGGGGGGAGGGATTTTGGCATTCTGCATAATCGTCTGCAGCACATCGCCCTCCGGCACCTTCAGCGGCTTGCCTTTGCCGGGGAGGTTGTCGAAGCCGCCCCGGCGGGCGAAGTCGTCGACCGCTTCGTCCACCCACTGGATGAGCTGCCTCTCGGCATGCAGGGCAACGTCGGTATCCTCGAGTGTTTCCGCAGGCAGCGGAATCATGGGGCGCTCTTCCCCGGTCCCGGGCTCCGCGTCCTTCGGGCGGTTCGGCTTCCGGCTTTCTTTGTCTCCTGCAGGGGTGCGGCGCGGCCATAACGGCATAGGGTCGTCCTCCTCGGGCTTTGATGCCTTCAGGGTAATGGAAATTCCTTTTTCGTTCAAGTGCTCCTGTCTCTTCAGCCGCTGCACCTTAACGAAACGTCAGCCGGCAGCCAAGTTCTGTTATGGAAACGGGGCCGCCGATGAGGTAAGGTAGAGGGGATGGGATTAGGAGAATAGGAAAAGGGCATCCGGCCCGATCCGTGAAAGAGGGGATATCGGTTGAGTAAGCGCTTTATTCTTTCCATTGACCAGGGAACGACCAGCTCCCGGGCCATTTTGTTTAATCATGAAGGAGAGGCGGTCCGATCCGCCCAGCGGGAGTTCACGCAGTTTTTTCCCGAGCCCGGCTGGGTGGAGCACGATGCGCTGGAAATATGGGACTCCGTACGCACGGTGGTGGCGGAGCTGATGGACAGCGGGGTAACCCGCCCGGAGGAGGTTGCGGCCATCGGGGTCACGAACCAGCGGGAGACGGCGGTCGTCTGGGACCGGGCGACCGGCGAGCCTGTCTACCGGGCGATCGTATGGCAGTCGCGCCAGACGGCGGATTTATGCGAGGAGTGGCAGAAGGCGGGCTACGAAGCAGCCATCCGTGATAAAACGGGGCTGCTCATCGATTCCTACTTCTCCGCCTCGAAGATCAGGTGGATTCTCGACCACGTGGAAGGAGCGCGGGAGAGAGCGGAGAAGGGGGAGCTTCTCTTCGGCACGATCGATACCTGGCTGATCTGGAAGCTGACCGGCGGCCAGGCGCATGTGACGGATTATTCCAACGCGTCCCGGACGCTTCTCTATAATATTTACGAGCTTGCCTGGGATCAGGAGCTCCTCGAGATGACGGGCATTCCGGCGGCCATGCTGCCGGAGGTTCGCTCCTCCTCCGAGGTGTACGGGCACGCGCTTGCCGAGTGGGTCGGAGGCGCTCCCATACCGATCGCCGGAGCGGCAGGTGACCAGCAGGCCGCTCTCTTCGGGCAGGCGTGCTACTCCGAGGGCATGGTCAAGAACACCTATGGAACCGGCTGCTTCCTGCTGATGAACACCGGCTCCAAGGCGGTCCGTTCGACGCACGGCCTGCTGACCACGCTCGCCTGGGGCATCGGCGGCCGGGTGGAATACGCCCTGGAGGGCAGTATCTTCGCGGCCGGCTCGGCGGTTCAGTGGCTGCGGGACGGCTTGAAGCTCATTTCGTCCTCCGCCGAAACCGGCGAGCTCGCCGCAAGCGTCCCGGATAACGCCGGCGTGTACATGGTGCCCGCTTTTGTCGGGCTGGGAACGCCGTACTGGGACAGCGACGTGCGCGGGTCGTTCTTCGGCCTGACGCGGGGAACGACCCGGGAGCATATGGTCCGGGCCGTGCTGGAGTCGATAGCTTACCAGACGAAGGATGTGCTGACGGCGATGGAAATCGATTCGGGCCTGCCCACCTGCGCTCTGCGGGTGGACGGCGGGGCTTCGCTGAATCCCTTTCTCATGCAGTTCCAGAGCGACCTGCTGAACGTTCAGGTCGACCGGCCGGCGGTGAACGAGACGACGGCGCTCGGCGCCGCCTATCTCGCCGGCCTTGCCGTCGGCTTCTGGAGCGGCACCGAGGAAATCGCCAGCCAGTGGCGGATCGCGGCGGCCTACGAGCCGTCTATGCTTTCCGAGGCGAGAGAAGAGTTCTACACCCGATGGAAGAAAGCGGTGGCCGCAGCACGCGCTTTCGTTTAGCCGCCGGGCAAACCGGGCCGGCAGGATCAGCCTCCGGCGGCCGGGGACTATCACACTGCGGCAGGAAAGAGGGACACCATGATGAGAGAGCAGACGTTTGCGGGAGCCGGCCGGGAGGCGGTTCTGGCCAGCATGGAGGAACAGGACTTCGACCTCCTGGTGATCGGAGGAGGGATTACGGGGGCCGGCATCGCGCTTGATGCCGAGACCCGGGGGATCCGGACCGCGCTTGTCGAGATGCAGGACTTCGCCGCGGGCACTTCCTCCCGTTCCACGAAGCTCGTCCACGGAGGACTCCGTTACCTGAAGCAGCTGGAGATCAAGCTGGTCGCCGAAGTGGGCCGGGAGCGGGCGGTCGTCTACGAGAACGCCCCGCATGTGACGACGCCGGAATGGATGCTGCTTCCGCTCGTTCAGGGAGGCACCTTCGGCCGGATGGCGACCTCGGTCGGCCTGCTCGTCTATGACCGTCTCGCCGGGGTTCGCCGCAGCGAGAGGCGGAGGATGCTCAGCCGGTCGGAAGCCCTGCAGCGGGAGCCTCTGCTCCGTGCGGATATTCTGAAGGGGGGCGGCTATTACGTCGAGTACCGGACCGATGACGCCCGCCTGACCATTGAGACGATGAAGGAGGCGGTCCGGCGGGGGGCCCGTGCGGTTAATTATGCCCGCGCCGTCGAAGTGCTTTATGACGGGGGACGCGCGTCCGGCGTCCGGATCGCCGATACGCTGACCGGGAAGACCCGGGACCTGCGGGCGAAGATCATCGTGAATGCCGCCGGTCCTTGGGTGGACGAGCTCCGGGAGCTCGACCGCTCCCGCGAGGGCAAGCGCATTCACCTGACGAAGGGCGTTCATCTCGTGGTGGACGGCGGGCGCTTCCCGCTGCGGCAGGCGGTTTACTTCGACACGCCGGATAAGCGGATGGTGTTTGCCATTCCCCGGGAAGGCAAGACGTATATCGGCACCACCGATACGAACTACACCGGGGATATCGCGAATCCTCGCATGACGGCGGCCGACCGGGACTACCTGCTGGAGGCGGCTAACGGGATGTTCCCGAGCCTTGAGCTGACGCCGGACGATGTGGAGTCGAGCTGGGCCGGGCTGCGGCCCCTTATCCACGAAGACGGCAAGTCGCCCTCGGAGCTTTCGCGCAAGGACGAGATCTTCGAGGCGCCCTCCGGCCTGCTTTCCATAGCCGGGGGCAAGCTCACCGGCTACCGCAGGATGGCCGAGCGGGTCGTCGATCTCGTCACTTCGCGGCTGGCCGACCAGGGCCGGGGGCCTTACCGCGAGTGCGGAACGGAGCGGCTCGCTCTCTCGGGCGGCCAGGTCGGCGGCTCCGCCGGCTTCGAGGCGTTCGTGCGGGAGAGCGTCCGCGCCGGCACGAACGCGGGCCTGACGGCCGAGACGGCCGAATGGCTCGCCCGGCGCTACGGCTCGAACGCCGCCGAGCTCTACGAGCTCCACCGCGTCCGCGGCGGCGAAGCGCGGGAGTTCGGGCTCCCGCCCCGCACCTTTCTTACGCTCCTTTATGCCATGGAGGAGGAGATGGCCGTCACGCCGGCGGACTATTTCATCCGCCGGACCGGGGCGCTCTATTTCGACATCGAAGAGGTGCGCCGGACGCTTGGCCCCGTGACGCGCTACATGGCCGCCCATTACGGCTGGTCCGAGGAGATCCAGGAAGAGCGTATGGCTGAGATGAAACGCCGGCTGGAGGAAGCCGTTACGCCGGTCGACGGGTAGAGTGCCGCTGCCGCATACCCCCACGCTGCCGGGCAGCGGGGGACACCGGCCGCCGAATCCCCCTTGCCTCAGCGGCACCGCCGGAGGCTAAATTCCCGCTGCCTGGCCGCAGCGCCCCGACTCTAGGGTTCCCCTTTGCCGCGCAGCAACGCCGCCGGCGCCGGAGCCCCTTTATACGTTTTCGGCACCGTTCGACATCTGCCCCCCGTTCTGCTTCCTGCAGAGAACGGGGTTTTTATCGTGTGGACATCAGGAGCCTGAAGGAAGCAGCCAAGCTCTTGCCGGCCTGCCGCGAGCGGCCCCGGGACCGGACAGCCTAGGCAAGGATGCCCGGTTTTGGATCGAGCCTTCCGGCTTTCTAGGAATACCTGTCTACTTCCGCCGGAAAGACTGGTTAATTGGAACGAATTTTGTCGCATGGGAAGGAATCTTACATTTTCATACAGAAGACAGTAAGTCCTTTCTCCAGAGAAAGACGACACGAGCAGGTCATTAAGCGATAGGGCTCGCGGCACGGCAGGGAGTGGCATACTTGAAAAGAAACTGGATTCCCGAAACCCAAACGATGGAAATGATCTCGGCCAACCTGCGGTGGTTCATCGTCGCGGTCTGCCTGTTCATCGTCTATACCCCGTCCATAAACGGGTTTCTCGGCTACAGCAAGGCGGGGTTTACGTGGACCGCGCTTTTTGTGGTGCTGTACACCGCTGTGGACCAATATGTGCTGCTTCGTTATCCGGTGACCTCGGGCGTCTACAAGGTGGTCACGCGGACCTCCATTGTGATGGACGGGGTGGCCGTACTCGCCCTGGTGGCCATGACGGGAGGCGGACACAGCCCGTTCTACATGGTCTTCTATTTGCTTCTGCTGCATTCCGCCATCTATTGGAATCTGGCTGGCGCCCTGTATGCGGCCGGTCTCCTGACCGGGGCGTATTCCGTGATGCTGCTGCGGCTGGATCCCGGGGTCTTTACGGACCCGTACCGGCTTTATCTGTACAGCCTGCAGGTTATGTTCACGTTCGTCATCGCTTTCTACTGCGGGGTGATCGCTTCCCGGGAGCGCAAACAATTCAAGGACAGCAATTATTACCGGGACCGGCTGAACGAGGATTATTTGACGGGTCTCTTTAACCACCGGTATTTCCAGGAGACGATGGACCGGATTTACCGGGAACGGCAGCCGGCCTACCTCATCATGGCGGACATCGACCATTTCAAAACGATCAACGACACCTACGGACACGCCACGGGAGACGAGGTGCTCCGGCAGGTATCCGGCGTTCTCTCCGCGCGTTTGCGGGACCGGAACGGCTTGGCCTTCCGCTACGGGGGAGAGGAGTTCGCCATGCTGGTCTACACGAGGGAGCCGAACGAGGCCGCCCAGCTGATCAAGGCGATCCAGGGGGACGTGAACCGGCTTAAGCTTGCGGTGCGGGGACAACCCGTACGCGTAACGCTGAGCTTCGGGGCGGTCTATTCAGGAGACTGTCCGACCAAAAACGAGCTTGCCGAATATGCGGACAAGCTTCTCTATGCCGCCAAGGCCCAAGGGCGAAACCGGGCGGTGTTCGAAGACGGAAAAAAGGAAGCGGGCCCCGGGAAGGCCGCCGGTCAGTACCGTGCGGCTAGACGCCCCCGCCGCTAGCGCGGGGAGAGACGGTTCCCGGCGGCCGGGCTTCCATAACGAGACGGGAGGGCGGATGGCCGCCCGACCAGCCGCGGGTCCAGGCACCAGGGAAACCCGCGGTTTTACTTTGCCCGGCATCCGCATAAAATGGGATATTCCATCATGCCAAAGGCAGGTGTTCCCATGATCCGCGTGCAAGGGATGGCCCAGCCGATTGATCCGGCCATGCTGCCGGACAGGCAAAGAGACATCTATCTGCAAAAGGACCGGAGCCCGACCGTCTACTCCTATGATAGTGTGGACCAGCTGCTGTTTGAGCTGCGGGTCCGGGTGTCGATCACCGAGGCGGCCGCCGCCTTGTATGAGAGCGGGGCCCAGTTTGCCACGTTTGCCGATTCCCGCTGCAACCCGGTCTTCTGGGACCGGACGGAGCCGGGGGGATTTCAGCTGAAGCCGGGAGTGGCGCCCGCCGAGGGGGTCCGGGATATTTTCCGGAACGGCCGGCTGTATGCCTTCGAATGCGCGACCGCCATGGTCATCTGCCTGTACCGGGCGGTGAACGTGAACATCGGGGATCCCCTGTTTAACCGATATTTTGCCGATCTGCTGCTCTTTGACTGGCATTATGACAGCGATCTGCGCCTGATCACCCTGGATACGCACCAGGAGTCTTATCCGGGTGATATTCTGTATTTCATCAACCCGGACTATTCGCCGCTGACCCCTCAGTGGCGGGGGGAGAATGTGATCAAGATGGGTGATAACCTGTATTTCGGCCACGGAATCGGGGTCCGGCCGGCGGAAGGCATCATCGCCAAGCTCAACAGCCACCGCGTGCCGGGCAGCCCGTTCTCCGCCTACTTGACGGATCAGGCGTCCTATCCGGATTACCGCTATCTGTACTCGCTTGGTTCCGGCGTGCCGGTGCCTCCTCTTCAGAACCCGACTGGCCCCCGGCGGCAGGGGGTTATTGTCGCCCGGATCGGCTCCTTTACGTATCTCAAGCTTTAAAGCTTCGGCCCGCCCCTATTCTCTAAGAAGATTTGGGGAAGAATAGCCAAAAGGTCTCCCGAATGGAAGCCGTGAGCAAGAAACGCTTCCCGGGAGACCGGCTGTTGGGAAAGGGGCCAGGGCCATGAAGCCTTTTCAGTCGTGTGCGTGGCCGGAGGATCCGGTGCCGCCGCCATTTGCAGGCTGCCGGCGCTGTGAGCTGGCGGGGCATGGCGGGAGAATGATTTGGGGAGAGGGGAATCCGGGAGCTTCGGTTCTGGTGCTGCTGGATAATCCGGGGGCGCGGGAGGATAAAGAAGGGGAGGCCTTCGTCTGCGGGACGCGCGAAACGCTTCAGGAAGCCGCGCACCGCGTCGGTCTCGGTCCGGACGAGCTGTATGTGACGTATCTGCTCAAGAGAAGGCCCGCCCGCGCCTATAACAAGGAGGCGGCCCGGCAGGCATGCCGTCTCCATCTGGAGCATCAGCTTGCCGTACCGGGCCGCCGCTATGTGCTGTGCCTCGGCAACGTTTCGGTCCAGGAGTTCTTCCGGAATCCGGAAGCGGAGGTAAAGGCGCTTAGGGGGTCATGGCATACGGTAGACGGTTTGGAGACGCTCGTTTCCTATCATCCGCTGGCCGTCCGCCGGCGTCCGGTGCTTCGCCGTCTGTTCGACGAGGACTGGGAGCGGCTGGCAGCGCGCCTGGCGGAGAGAGAATAGGGGAGGGGCAGACCGCCCGGCCTGCCCCCTAGCCTGTCCCATCCGTTCACGCTTCCTCCGCCCTCTCGGGGCGATGAAGGAACCGCTCGAGCTCCACGTACCGGCTGTTCTTCACCTCCACGCCTTCCGCCTCCAGCAGGAAGGCCTGCATCTCTTCCGAGCCGTCCTCCCGCGGGGCGATTTCCCCCTTGGCCGAAATCACCCGATGCCAGGGGAGGCGGTGCTTGCCGCTCATGGAATGGAGGATTCGGACGACCTGGCGGGCCCCCCGCGGGCTTCCCGCCGCTCCGGCAATCTGCCCGTAGGTCATGACGCGTCCCTCCGGAATGGACCGGATCACCTCCAGCACTCTCTCCGTAAATGGCGTCATCCCCGCCGCCTCCTTCTGCCGGGCCCTTCTCCCGTTCGGTCCGCGGTTCTCCTGACCGCTTCCCCAGGCTGTCCCTTCATGTATCATCTTTCCTTCCCTCGTTCCTATCCGAAAAACCGGTCTGTGTAAAGTATAAGCCATCGGGAAAAGCGCGCCAAATGAAACGCCGCCTTCCGCCTTCCGTAAAAATAGATGGTCAGTTCTTCAGGGGGTAATCATACATAACAATAAGGAAAGCAAGAGGAGGGACGGTTCATGAGCAATTCCAAACAGCTGAAATGGATCACGGGGGGACTGGAGGCGGTGCTCGGCATTCCGTTTGTGGGGGGGCTGATCGTCCTCAGTCTGGCCTGGGTGCCCCTCGGCATTATGCTGGTGCTTCACATCATTACGCTCCTGATGGCCTCCAAGGAGGGAGGCTCCCGGGTCGGGAGCGTCGTCGGCATCGTCACCTCGGTCATCGCCTTCATTCCGGTCGTGGGCATGATCATGCACATTCTGACCGCCGTCATCCTGCTGATCGACGCCGCCCGCAAGCCGGTCTAGCAGTGGTTCAGCCTATGACAAGGTGGCAGGTAGGCAAGACCTCACGGATCTGCAGCGTGCTGGCGCAGCCAGGCGCGGACGATGTGACTCAGCATTCCATAACCCCTAAGGGAAGCCCCCCGGCCCTCTTGGGGGTTTTTGCTGTTCTGGGTCTTTTTCTTCTGCTGCGGTGCGTTTGCCCCCCCCCTTTTTAAATTAGTCATTGAAAATCATTCTCACTTGTGATATTTTCAGTTGAGATTAATTCTCATTATCATTTGGGATCCTCCCCAAAATGATGGCTCGTGCTTCCCAACTCTCTATTCTTGAATACATACAAGATTCATGCGGGAGGCAGCGGGGGGAAAGCCCAAAGCCTGGCCATTACACTTAAAATTTTAATAAGGAGTGTCATTCATTCATGAAATCCGGTCTCATTCTTACCTCTGCGATACTGGCAGCCTCGGTGCTTGCCTCCGCCTGCGGGAACACAAAAGAAGCCGTTCAGCCTAGTGCAGTGGCTTCCACGCCCGTTCCTTCCGCTGCACCTGCCGCGCCGGCTGTTGACTATACTCAAGCTATTGATCAGTACCGGACTTACGTCATAGAACAGTGCAATGCCTATGTTAAGGCTACCGGGGAATTTACAGCCGCCATCAAAGCGGGGGACCTGGAGAAGAGCAAGGAGCTTTACGCTCCTGCGCGCATGTATTATGAGCGGATTGAGCCGATCGCGGAGTCGCTTGGAGACCTGGACCCGGCTATGGATGCCCGGGAAGGGGATGTTGAGGAGAAGGACTGGAGAGGCTTCCACCGGATCGAGAAAGGACTGTGGATGGACGGGAAGACCCATGGCCAGGAAGGCTACGCCGACCAGCTGCTGAGCGACAGCAAGCTTCTGAGGGCGAAGGTCGAAACGGTTGAGATTGATTCCACCCTGCTGCTGACGGGAGCGGTCGAGCTGCTTAATGAGGTGTCGTCGACCAAGGTGACGGGCGAAGAGGAGCGCTACTCCCGAACCGACCTCTATGACATCGCGGCCAATGTGGAAGGGGCGCGGAAGATTTTTGACGTGCTGAAGACGGAAGTGGAGAAGAAGGACGCGGAGCTGGCCCGAACGATCGACGGGCGCTTTAACAACCTGTTCAAGGTGATGGAGCCTTACAAGAAGGGCAGCGGCTATGTTCTTTATACGGATCTGACGCAGGACCAGACGAAAAAGCTGAGCCAGGCGGTGGATGCGCTCGCCGAGCCCCTATCCCAAATGGGCAAAAAACTGGGGGCCTAGATCATGGAAGACAACAAGAAACAGCCGCAGCCGGCAGACATGCACAAGGAGAGGGAGGGAGGCACCCCCTTCTCCCGCCGGGAAGTCCTTAAGATGGCGGGAGTGGGAGGCCTTGGCCTCCTGCTCGGCTCCGTTGGGGCCGGAGGGGTACTGGCCGGCACCGGGAAGCTCGGCTCCCGGTCGGACACCGCTTCCGCCGACGCGGCCCGGAGCGGCCGCCTTCCGTTCTATGGGACCCATCAGGCGGGAATCGTGACTCCCCCGCAGAATTTCCTGTGTTTCGCCGCCTTTGACCTGACGGTGACGCGTGGGGAGGAAGTAAGCCAGCTGTTCAAAGCCTGGACGGAAGCTTCGGCAAAACTGTGCGCCGGCGAAACGGTGGGCACGCAGAACAGCCAGACGGGTCTTCCTCCGGACGATACCGGAGAAGCGGTCGGCTTGAACCCTTCGAACACGTCTATCACGTTCGGAATAAGCCCGTCCTTCTTCGACGAACGCTTCGGGTTCGGTCCGAAGCGTCCTGCGGGGCTCGTCGATCTTCCGCGTTTCCCCGGAGACAATCTGCGGAGCGAATGGTGCGGGGGAGACATCGGCGTGCAGGTGTGCGCGGATGACCTGCAGGTGGCGTTCCACGCCATACGCAACCTGACCCGCATCGCCCGGGGAAAGGCTGTCCTGCGCTGGACGCAGGAAGGGTTCCAGCGTACGGCCGCAGCGGGAGCGCCGGGGGAAACCCCACGCAACCTGATGGGCTTCAAGGACGGAACGGGGAACCCGGATGTCACGGATGAGAAGCTTATGAGCGACCTCATCTGGACCCAGGCCTCAGACGGTCCGGCCTGGATGGCGAACGGCAGTTACATGGCCGTGCGCCGCATCCGTCTGCGCCTCGAGGTGTGGGACCGTTCGACGCTCGGGGATCAGGAAGCGACGTTCGGACGGCACCGGGACAGTGGCGCGCCGCTCGGGCTGAAGAACGAGTTCGATCCGCTGCCGCTTGATGCGAAGGGAGCGGACGGCAAGGCGGTCATCCCGATGACCGCCCATGCCCGGCTCGCCCATTCGGAGACGGAACGGATCCTTCGGCGGTCCTACTCGTATTCCAGCGGTCTCGACCGGCAGACAGGGCAGCTGGATGCGGGATTGTTTTTTGTGAGCTACCAGCGGAGCCTGGAGAAGCAGTTCATTCCCCTGCAGATGCGGCTCGCCAAGCAGGATAAGCTTAACGAATATATTACTCATGTGGGAAGCGCGGTGTTCGCCTGCTTCCCCGGCGCGAAGGAAGGCCGGTATATCGGCCAGGAGCTGTTCGAAGGATGAGGAGGGAGAGCATACGAATGAACAGGCAAGGATACCCCCTCCGTTCGGTCGTTCTGCTGCTTGCCCTGCTGCTGGGTCTGGCGGGGGGAAGTGCCGCGGCTGTCCCGGCTGCAGCGGCGGGCACTGACGGGCTCATGCCGGCTGCAGGCGGTGCGCTCGTGCACACCACCCAGAAGGAATGGCCGGAAGCGGGCAGGGAGCTGGAGCGGTTCGAGGCCGAATGGAAGGCCGTCCACGCTCCGGCTTCTCCGCAGGCGGACCAAGTGAACGCCGCCCTGACCGCGGCCAAAGCGGCTCTGTCCAGGCCGGAAGCGGATCCGGGCGCAGCCTACAAGGCCGTCTCGGCCTTGACGAAAGCAGCCGACGCCTTCGTCAAGGCAGCGGAGACCGCTTCCGGTTCCGCCAAGGGCGGCGGTCCGGCAGCGGCGAAAGAACTGCTGCCCGTGCTGCAGCGGATGCAGGAAGCGGCAGGGAACGGCCAAGCCGAGCAGGCCCGGGCGGAATTCCGCCGGTTCGACGCCCAGTGGGCGAAGGCGGAGCCGGCCATCCGGGCGGACAGCGTCCCGGTGTACGGCCGGCTCGAGACGCTGCTGACCATGGCGCGGATCTCCCTGCAGGCGGAGCCCTTCCGGGCGGAGGCCGCGGCTTCCGCGATCGGCGAGCTTAGGCAGACGGTGGAGGGCTACTCCGCCGGAACGCTGGCCGAAGCCGCCCCGGAAGCGGCAGCGGACGGCCGGACCGTGGACGATGCCCTCCTCCTGCTGGAGAAAGCCCAGCAGGCTATCGGCAGCGGCCAGCCGGCCGCAGCGGCGGAGCGGATGCAGGCCTTCATCCGGCTCTGGCCTTCCGTCGAGGGAGCGGTGCTGACGCGGGCGCCCGATGTTTACACCGCCATCGAGAACCGGATGGCGGAGGCCTCGGGCGACCTGCTGTCGAGCCCGCCCAAGACGGAGGCGGCCTCCCGGGTGATCGAGGCCATGCGGGCGGACCTGGAGCCGTACCGGGGCTCCGTCCGCTACACCGCATGGGATGCCGCGCTCATCCTTCTCCGGGAAGGCCTGGAAGCGCTCCTCGTGCTGGCCGCCCTGCTTGCCTTCCTGCAGCGTTCCGGCCATTCCGGCCGGCAGCGGTGGGTATGGGGCGGAGCCGCTGCCGGTCTCGTGCTTAGCGCCGGACTGGCGGGAATCCTCACCTATGCCGTAGCCTCTGCCGCTGCCGGAGGAGCCCGCGAAACGATGGAAGGGGTGACCGGCCTGGTCTCCGTCGTGATGATGATCACGGTCGGAGCCTGGCTGCACGGGAAAGCCCAGGTACAGACCTGGAACCGTTACATCCAGAACCAGGTAGGAGCGGCGCTTGCCGGAGGCAGCTTGTGGTCCTTGTTTGCGGTTGCGTGTCTCTCCATCCTGAGAGAAGGAGCGGAGACGGCCATCTTCTATGTGGGGATGGCCCCGTCCATTGATCCCATGCAGATGCTGACGGGCATAGCAGGCGCTCTGGCCGCCCTGGTCGTACTGGGCTGGATCGTCGTGAAAGCCAGCGTCCGGCTTCCGGTAAGGCCGTTCTTCCTTACGGCTTCGCTCTTAATCTACTATCTCGTGATCAAATTCCTCGGGCAGAGCCTGCACGCTCTGCAGGTGGCCGGCCCTCTGCCCGCGACCCCTTCAGCGGGTTTGCCCTTCTGGGAATGGCTCGGCGTTTACCCGACGTGGGAAACGACCGTTCCCCAGCTGGCCGTGCTTGCCTTTCTCGCTTTCTCGTTCATCCGGACAGAGAAGAAGAAGGCAGCGGTCGGCGGAAAGGAGGCTCCCTCCCGCGTATAGCCTTCTTTAGGACGGCGTAGAGAAGGCTTTTCTTAAAGGCCCATCTGTATACCACCGGTTCTTGCCCGCGCGGTAAGGGATCGGTGATTTTTTTAGCGAAAGGCCTTAATTTTAGGTAAAGGTCTTAAGACGGTCCATTCGAGGGCAATCCACACTTTTCCGGCGGCCAATCCGGAAGGATTGTCCCTAAGCCCCTGGTGACATCCTGAAAACTACTGGTAGAATGAAGGGAGTTTATTCTTTAAGCAAAGGAGCCAGATCATGAGAATCGATGCCCACCAGCATTTCTGGAAGATCGACCGGGGAGATTACGGATGGATTACCCCCGAAATCCCGGTGCTCTACCGGGACTACCTCCCGGAGGATTTGAAGCCAATCCTGGACCGGCACGGGATCGGCGGAACGATCGCCGTGCAGGCGGCCCCCACGTTGGAAGAAACCGACTACTTGCTCTCGCTGGCCGAGAAGCATCCCGCCATTCTCGGAGTCGTTGGATGGCTCGACTTGAACGATCCCCGTTGGCGGGAGCATTTCGAGCGTCACCGGCAGCATCCCCGGTACATAGGCTTCCGGATCATGATCCAGGAAATGCCCGATGCCCGCGTCATTTTGGAGCCGTCGTTTGTGGAAGCGCTTCGGTTTTTTGCGGAGGAGGACGTTCCGGTGGATTTGCTCGTGAAGGCCGGCCAGCTGGACTCCCTCGTGGAGCTGCTCGACCGGGTTCCGAACGTGCGGGGAGTGATCGATCACATCGCCAAGCCGTTCATTTCCCGGGGAGAGATGGAGCCCTGGCTCAGCCAGATGCGCCGGATCGCCTCCCATCCGGGAATCTACTGCAAGCTCTCCGGCATGGTTACCGAGGCCGATCCCGAGAGCTGGAAGCCCTCCGATCTGACCGGCTATATCCGCTCGGCTATCGAGCTATTCGGTCCCGACCGGGTTATGTTCGGAAGCGACTGGCCGGTTTGTCTTCTTGCCGCCTCCTACGACGAGGTGATGGAAGCCCTCGAGGAGTCGCTGCCCGATGGCTACAGCGAGGTGGATCGGGAGAAGTTGTTCGGTGGGAACGCCGCCGTCTTCTACAAGCTTCCGCCAAGATAGGAAAGAGCAGGCGCCGGGACGCCTGCTCTTTTTTCGTTGTAGCTGCGCCAGCTGGTCTGGTTCGCAGAAGAACACGTCTTATCCGAACATTGACAGGTAACTTACAATATGTCAATATATTGTCATATGAAGAAACTTAGCGCCAAGGGAGAAGCATTCACGGATTTGGTATTGGAGGTATTTCGCCTTAACGGGCTTCTACTGGCTGCCGGTGACCGGTTAACGTCACCCGTCGGCTTAAGCAGCGCCCGGTGGCAGGTGCTCGGTGTGGTGGAGCATGGGGCCATTCCCGTGGCGCACGTCGCCCGCATCATGGGCCTTACCCGCCAGAGCGTCCAGCAGACGGCGGACGCCCTGGAGCGCGATGGGTTGATCGTTTACCGGGACAACCCGCATCACCTGCGCTCCAAATTGATGGAGCTGACGCCGAAAGGGCGGGAGGCTTTGGATTATGTAACGGAGCGTCATTCACTTTGGGCGAATGAAATCGGAGAAAAGGAGACGGAGGAAGCTCTCCGGCAGACATCGTCCCTGCTTAGGAGATTAGCGGAGAGCTTGGAGCAAGAAAGGTGCAGTTACCAGGAAGACTAGGAGGAGGGGAAGGATGAACGGGGAAAAGTCTATCCGGTCCTACATGCAGAGCCGTCCGAATCCGATAATAGGCATCAAGGAATATGTGGAGGCCTACATTGCGGCGAATGGCCGTTCGATTCTGGAGAACAACCGGGAGAAGCTTAGGAAAGCTTATGAGGAAGCGGGTGATATGGCTTACGGGACCTTTCTGAATCTGCTTTTCCTTGACGTCCACAAGCAGTTGAGGCAGGAAGGATTGCAGCCGGAGCCGAGACTGCCGGGCGATTTCGACAGCTCCCGGGAGTGGGGGAGCTGTCCCGAGCAGACGGACCAGCAGCGCTGGATGTGGAGTACCATCAAAGAGGAGGGCGGCGAAGCGGTTGGAACCCTCGTCACGATCGTTTATCACGATCATACCGGGTTCCGGGTGCCCCGTATGCCGGATCTACTAGCGCTGGAGGAGTCCGGCAAGGAGAAGGTGGTCGAGGCTCTCTCCAGCCGATCCGAGGATTTCCGGAACGCTCTGGAATTTACAGAGGAATACGCACGGTATTTACAAAGCCAGTCCGAGGGGCAGGCCTAAAGAAAGACGCGACAAAGCGTCCGCCCGGCATAGGAAGCAGCTGCCGGACGGACGCTGTTTGCTTTCCGAGCCGGGAGATTCCCTCCGGAACTCAGCCCGTCACGTGGGCATCCGGCGCCTTGTCGGCGACGAGATTCAAGATCACGTTGTGCTCCAGGTAGGCTTTAAGTCCGCACAGCACCATTGTGAAGCCCTGCATGGAGTCGACCGCCTGGGCCACCACTTCGTCTCCGTTACCGTGGAACCCCGAGTTGGTGATGGTGACCATCGTTTCTTCCGGGGAGCGCGGGGTAAAGTCCCACTCCACGCCCACTCCCTCGTCCCATTCGATGCGGATCCGCTTGTCGGGCTCGACCGCCACCACGTCTACATCCGCCGCCGCCCCGTACATGTCCCAATACCACTTGATCCGCTTTCCCGCTTCCATCCGGCCGCTGCTTCGGGTATACCAGAACTTCGTCGTAACCTCCGGGTTGACGAACGCTTCAAACACCTCTCCGACCGGCCGGCGGATCAGCATGGAGGTCTGAACCACCGGGTCTTGGCTTATCGTTTTCATGAACAGGGCTCCTCTCTTGGTTTCCTTATCCAACACGCTTTCTTCTCCTATTATACCAAAACGCGATCGAAAGATTTCTTCCCGATTGCTTTGGTGCTTCCTGTATACTGAACTCAGGAATGACGGGAAATGGAGATCATTTTGACAAAAAGGCGGGATGGGGAGAATGAACGTACTGGTGCTTGGAGGAACGAAGTTTTTCGGTAAGCGGCTTGTGAACAAGCTGGCCGCCCGGGGGCATGAAGTCACCGTGGCGACACGGGGGAGAAGCTTGGCCGAAGGCTTGGACCACCGGGTCCGGCGGGTGACCGTCGACCGGACGGACGGGGAGGCCATGATGAATGCCTTCGGGGACCGGTCGTACGATGTGGTCTATGACCAGATCGGGTTCACGCCGCAGGATGCCCGGACCGCGGTGGAGACGTTCGGCTCCCGCATCGGACGCTACGTGTTCACCTCGTCGATGGCCGTGTATGACGATACGAACGAGGTAATCCGGGAGGAGGCTTTTGATCCTCACCGCTATCCGGTGGATTTGGACCGAGGGTCGTACGATTACCAGGAGGGCAAACGCCAGGCGGAGGCTTACCTGTACCAGAACGCCCCCTTCCCGGTAACGGCAGTCCGGGTTTCGCTGGTCATTTCGGGGGAAGACGATTATACGGGGAGATTCGCCTACCATGTGGACAAGGTCCGCCAAGGGAAGCCCATCGGGATTCTTCAGCCCTTCTCGTTCAGCTATATAGCGGCGGATGAGCTCGCCGGCTTCCTGTATTTCCTGGGAATCGAAGCGGAGTATGCCGGACCCGTCAACGCGAACAATACCGGGTGGCTGAGTATGGAAGAATTCGTGGAGGAGCTGGAAAAAGGAACCGGAGGAACGTCCGGGCTCTGCCTGGCCGGGGAAGGGGAGGAGAAGTCGCCCTATTCGATGGGGGCCACCTACAAGCTTTCGAATGAGCGGGCCGCCGCGCTTGGTTTCTCCTTCCGGCCGGTCCGGGCGGCTATTGCCGAGGAGGTCAAGCGCTACCTCGGCGTTCCGGTCGAGTAGGGAAGGGGAATGCCGCCCCCTGGAAAGCATGGGGGATCCCCGTCATGCGACGTCTAACACAGACGCCGGGAGCTGCACGCCATGCGAAAAAAAGCCCCAGGGGCTTCTGCCATCAAATCCGGCAGATGTCCTTGGGGCAGTGCTCGCAGCGGCAGATGCCCTGCAGGTAGGCCAAGTCCTTGATCACGATATACCCGTTCTCGTTATCGAGGACGCCCTGCTTCTTCAGGTCATTCAGCATGCGGTTGACGCTTTCCCGGGTGGCTCCGATCATGTCGGAGAGCTCGGAATGCGTTAATTTTTTGGTGATGAGGATATTCTCCCCTTCCGGCTTGCCGTACGTGTTGCTGAGCCGGATCAGGGTGGAGCAGAGGGCGCCCGGCTTGCCGTACAGCATCAGGTCGCGGAATTTGGTCTGGGTCAGCCGGTGGGTGAGGCCCATCCATTTCATGAACTCGATGGCCAAATCGCCATGCTGCCAGATCAGCACCTCGAGGTCCTTCTGCTGCAGGACGCCCACGACGCTGTCTTCCACGGCCACCCCGCTGAAGCTGTGCTTCGAATCGTTAAACGGATCGATCTGCCCGAGCAGGTCCCCGCTTTCGTATACATAGAGGATCAGCTCTTTGCCTTCGTCCGTGGCTTTGGTGATCTGGATCCGCCCGCGCTTAAGGAAGTAGAGCTTGTCGGCGTCGTCGCCCTCCCAGAACAGGTTGGCGCCTGCCTGAACTTTATGCTCGTACATGATGGCCTTCAATCGGTCCAGGTTCTGTTCGCTAAAAGCAGTCGTGTTGCCGGCGACGCTTTGCTCGGTTATGCGCTTCGGGTCCATTCGGATCTTCCTCTCCGGTCCTTACTTGATATACCTCAGTATATCGTATAAAGCAGCAGGGTGGTGTGATTTTTATCACACTTTGGAGCGGAAATTACAAAAAAAGGTGATCGGGTGCGGCTGCACAGAAAAGTAAGGGGATGCTGAAGAACCTTTCACGGATAAGGCACTAGGAAAGCTTCCCCGGTGTGACGGGCTTCACAGCTAAGGAGGGAGGCCGGAGGTACAATGGACCCAAGATCCTGACGGGCAGGTTCGCCTTCCCGGAGGGAAAAAGGAGGGATCCTTATGCTGACAGGCGTCATATTGACGGGGATGGACCCGTTGGGGGCCAGCCGGACGGATGCGGCGGAAGTCCTTCTCCTGCGCCAGATCCGCAGCATGCGGAAGGTGTGCGGCGAGCTTATCGTCATGACGGAGGAGCCGCGAAGGCTGCTTCCGGTGGTGGACCGGTCGGTCCGGCTTCTAAGCGGTTATTACGCGGGAAAAGCCCCGCTCGCTCACCTTCACGCCGCCCTTTCCCTTAGTCTTGGAGAAAGGCTTTGGGTGGTGAGCGGCAGCCGTCCTCTGCTTTCCCCCAAGGCGGCGGAGCGCCTGCTGGCCTACGGGGCCGGGCAGGAGTGGGAGGCGCTGCTGCCGGAAAAAGCCGGGGCGGTTTACCCGCTTCCCGGCCTCTACCGCAAGGCCTGCCTGCCTGCGGTTAGCGCGCTGCTGGAGAAAGGCGAGAGCCGCTTGGAGGCTCTCGCCGGGAGCCTGAAGGTGCTCCCGGTGCCCGAAAGGGTATGGGCGGCGGCCGGAATCCGGCTGGAAGCCGGGAAGCCGCTGCTTACCCTTAGCGGATGGGACTGCTAGATTCGGAAAGGGAAGGGAATAAAACAAAACCGCAGGGTCTTCTTCTGAGGACGGCTGCGGTTTCTTTGTATTAGTGCCTTATCCGGTAACTTAGTTAGCGAGAAAGCTCCCGTATGCGCACGAGAATCAATACGAAAGCAGAACTTCCTTTGCGGATAAGGCATGGGCAGGCAGTGGGGGGCTGGGGCTGTGTGGACCGCTCTTGTTTGGTAGCGGGACCGACTCCCGCCCCTACACACTGCCGCTGTCCGGCTGCCTCTATGACTAGGCGCCGCCCCTCTGCCGACCGCTGCCGCCGGTTTGCCGCTAAGCGCTGCCGCTGCTCGGCTGCGGGCTTTCCAGCAGGTCGCAGACGTATTCGAGCGCCTCCAGTTCATCGGAGCCGCGCGTCCGGACCGTCAGCCGGGTGCCCTGGGAAAGCGATTGCAAAAGCAGGCCGAGCAAGCTTTTGGCATCGACCTGCACCGTTTCGTCATTCAGGAGAAAGTGGATATCCGACTTGAAGCGGCCGGCTTGTCGGGCAAGATCTTCCTTGTCCGCCACCGACAGAGTGTGTCTGACTTGAATTTGATGGATTCTCATAGCTATCCCTCTTTGGTTGTTTTCTACTCTTCTAAACTATCTTATTCTCGCAGGGGTTTCAACTGCTTGGACGAAATCGTTTAGAACAGGAGGCGTTCGGGTAAAAATCGGTAAGACGACTCCCGGTTAGGGGTTTCGTCTCCAATACCGACTAGGAGGTTTTGGTCATGCCGAACCCGGATCATACACGCCCCGAAGGGGGCTCCATGGAAGACACAAGAGCCAAAATTCAGGAAGCCGCCGACAGCACCAAAGAGAAGCTCAGGGAGCTTTCCGGCCAGATGAACGAGATTTCCGATAAAATCCAAGCCGTTCCCGACGAGTTCGGCTTCTCCCTTCCCGATGGGGTGGAGAGCAGCGGGACCGATCGTCCTCTCGGAACCGGGGGGATGCACCCCTCCGGACGCGGGGGTACGCATGCGATGCATCCGTCCGGCCGGGGGGGCACGCATGAAATGCATCCTTCCGGTATCACTCCTCTCCGGGAAGAAAAAAGAGAGAGGGGCCTGGGCTCAGAGGCGGACGCCCCCGTGCTGGGCGGACGGCCGCTTTATCCGCCCTCCGGTACGATGTCCGATTCGCAGGCGGACCGGCTGGCGGAGGGGATGGACCGCCGCGTCGCCAAAGAGCCGGAAAGCCTGGACGCCGACGACCAGCAGCGCCTCCGTCAGCAGCAGCTCGACGTGAACCGCACGTCGGAGACGGATCCGGCGTCCGAGGCGGGCCTCTGGTCCGCCGCGAAGCGGGAAGAGGGCGGCGAGTAGCGCCGGTGCCGGGGCGTTGGCTGCCGGCCCGCTCGGAGAGCCGTGCCAGCAGGGGCGGCGGGAGTGCCGCCTTGGTGCGGTTCAGGAAAAAGCCGTTCAGCCACGAGGCTGAACGGCTTTTTTTACGGCGCCAGCCTACGGCGCCAGCCTACGGCGCCAGCCTACGGCGCCAGCCTACGGCGCCAGCCTACGGCGCCAGCCTACGGCGCCAGCCTACGGCGCCAGCCTACGGCGCCAGCCTACGGCGCCAGCCTACGGCGCCAGCCTACGGCGCCAGCCTACGGCGCCAGCCTACGGCGCCAGCCTACGGCGCCAGCCTACGGCGCCAGCCTACGGCGCCAGCCTACGGCGCCAGCCTACGGCGCCAGCCTACGGCGCCAGCCTACGGCGCCAGCCTACGGCGCCAGCCTACGGCGCCAGCCTACGGCGCCAGCCTACGGCGTCAGCCTACGGCGTCAGCCTACGGCGCCAGCCTACGGCGCCAGCCTACGGCGGCGGGCTCGCGCGCGGGGCTCGTCCGAGCCCTAGCGTTCCTTCGGCTTAGCGCAAGCTGTGGATCTTCCTTCTGGACAACGGCATCCTCTTACGAATCGTACGATGCTTATTCGCCTCCAAATGACGCTCCGTCGATTCTAACGAATCTCCATAACCCTATTCAGCGGGTTTGGCTATATTTCGAGCCCAAACCAGCTAATAAGACGATCAGGGTTCGTTAGAATCCCGCGAGCCCGCTTTTTGACCGAATAGCGTTCAGTCGATTCGTAAGCCGAACGTCCGATAGCGCTGCTTCCCGCTTGCTACATACAGGAGCCTAAGCTCCACCAATTGGTGCAGGAGGCGGCGGGCATGCTGGCCGGAAACGCGCAGGTGAGCGGCCAATTCCACCGGAGCAAAAGGGAGCCCCCTCCGCCTGGCAAACCGAACCGTCTCGGCTTCGAGCCAGCTCAGCTCCTGGGGGACCTCCGCGGCCGTGAACTTGCCGATGAAGGAGAGAACGAGCTGTTGGCAGCGCTTCGTCTCGTCCGTGATGGAGAGGTAGGCGACGGGAAGAAATAGCCAATCTTCGAGCGCCAATAAACAATGCCGCCAGCATAGGTCCTTAAACCGTCTCACATCGAGATCTCGCGCGTGCGGTCCGTAGCCTTGAATCTCGATCCCGCCTTTTGCGCGGCCGCCCGGAAGATAAGCGAGATCCAGGTAGCGGTAGCCGTTATGGAAATCGCGAACCTCCCATTCGGGATGCAGGTGGTGAAAGTTTTGCACGGCGGGGTACCAAACGGAACGAAGGAATTCGACGGTTCCGTGGCCGAGCCCTTTTTCCAGCAATCCGCGTCTTCGGGGATTCGGTTCCCCGGCAATGGCGCTGTTCATCCATTCCTCGTAAGCTTGATCAAATCGGGTGATCGTCCTCATCCTTTCTTCTATGAAATCCAAAAAAGCCGCTCCGGCACAACCCATTCCCTTGCAGGAACGGATGATGCCAAAGCGGCGTGTGCTTCACGACCGGGTTATACTGGTAGTATACCAGTGATTTTTCCTTTTTCAAGCCTCACATGGGGGTGCCCTGAGCAGCAGGGAGATCGGTGGAGCTCAACTCGTTAATCGCTCAAAACGTAGACCGAATGAAAGATTCAAGCCGCTAAGCATGCCGATGTCCAAAAAACGGAGGGGAACCATGCTCTACCTGTATCACTATTACGAGGAAGCAACCGGCCCGTTCTGCAACCTTTCCGACCTGGACCCGGAGGAGGCAGAGGCCGTTCTGAACCGGATCCGTACGGAGCAAAAAGGCTTCGCCAGCCGGCGTCCGCCGGATTACCTGGCCGTTCGGCGCTCGCTTGAGCAGACGGCGCGGAAGATTTTCGCGGACAAAGGGGGCCGGCCGGTCCGGACCTCTCCCCATTACATGACCTTAGGGGAATGCCCGTGGCTGCTCAGCTGGTATCCCCGTGGAAAAGAGCTCCGGATCCCTCTCAGCGCCTTTGACCCGTGTTCGGTCAGCTTTACGTACGGAGACTTGTTCCCGACCATGCGGGTTCAGGATGGGAAGCCGTACCGGGGACAAGTTTATACGCAGGACGAAATTCTGACGGTCCTCGAAACCTACGGGTGGCCCCAGGAGTGGAACCGCGACGGGACGAAGGGGCCGGAACGGTACGTGGAGGCCCAGATCTGGGAGGAGAAGCCTCTTGCCGGGTTTCGGGCGGGGGATTTCTGATGCTGGGCCAATTAAGGACCTTTGGCCGGTTGGCTGAAGTGTAACGAATCCTGTTATCGTTATGAGGTTCCAATAGACGGATTTGAATATCTAACGAACCCTAGATGCGTTATTTGCTTCGTTAGGGTTCTTTTTTGGTGGAAAAAGACTGGATAGCGCTATCACGATTCGTAAGAAATTCCATTTAGCTGAAAATGGGCTAGTAACGGTATGACGATTCGTTAAACTTGTATAAGTGTGCGAGTTGGCTTTGATCGGGCTGGTGCTTTCGGCATGTTTAGTTCGATGCGGTCAAGGAAGCAGGCTATTCTCTTGGTGCTGCTCAGGCTGCCGGATGCTTCCGGGCCTGGTCTCGAGCGGCCGGAGCGCTGTGCCTTCTGACTTTTGCGTGCCCCAGCTAATGGCCGCTTAGGCTTCCCGTGGCTCGGCAAACGGCCGTCCCGGCCTCGCGTCCCCTGTAAACGACTGTGCCGGTTACGCGTGTCTCTGCAAAAAAAGGCGTCCGGCTTTCTCGTCCCCTCCATAACCGTCATGCAATCTCGGCCGCAGCTGAGCTTACCGTCCGACCCTACCGTCGCCCCGAATCCTTCAGCATCATCTCGACAAGCCGGGCGGGAGCCGGGGACAGCGGGACGTTGTTCAGCGTGGCGATGCCGATGGGACGCGGCGGGATCGGCTCGGTGAGCCGGATCTCGTACAGGTCTCCGCGCGCGAGCTCCTCTTCGGCGAAGTTGCGGACGACGCAGGCGATGCCGAAGCCGGTCCGCGCGAACTCGGTGAGCAGGTCGATGCTGCCGAGCTCGATTTCCGGCTCCAGCTCGATCCCCTGCTCAAGCGCGAACGCGTCGAGGTAGCTTCTCGTGCCGCTCCCCTTCTCCAGCAGGAGGAGGGGATAGCGGGCCAGCGTCTGAAGCGGCAGCGACTTCGCCGCCAGGTGCTTGTACTTCTCCCCCGCCACGAAGCAGTCCTGCAGGGGGAGGCTTTCCTGGACGGTCAGCCTTTTGTCCTCGAGAGGAAGGTTGATCAGGCCGAAATCAATCTTGCCCTGCTTCAGTAGGCTTACGGTTTCGGAGGAGGTGCGGTTCGTCACCTGAATCCGGATGCTCGGGTAGGCCTTGTGAAAGGCCTCCAGGTAACGCAGCAGGTAGTACTTGCACAGCGTATCCCCTGCGCCGATGCGAACCTCCCCATTCTTCAGCTCCCGCAGCTCCGCGAGCTTCGTCTCTCCCGTCTGGATGAACGTAAACGCCTGGTCGATGTACCGGTAGAGCACCTCTCCCTCCGAAGTCAGCTTGACCCCTTTGGGCGTACGAAAAAAAAGCTGGCCCCCCAGCTTAAACTCCAGCTGCTTGATGGCGTGTGTGACCGCCGGCTGGGTGATGAACAGCTCCTCGGCGGCCTTCGTGAGGCTGCCGGTTTTGGCTGTAAAATAAAAGGCCCGATACCATTCCAGGTTGTCCAGCATCATAAACCGCCCTTATGTTCAGCATTATGAATATTAATTATATTAATGGGTTTTCCTTTATTATACTGAAGGCGTAACCTCAAATTCAAGGGAGAAGGAGAGACGCAAATGCCGGTAACCGCTGTGGTCGGGGCCAATTGGGGAGACGAGGGGAAGGGCAAAATGACGGATGTGCTAGCGGCAGAAGCTCAGTACGTCGTCCGTTACCAGGGAGGCAGCAACGCGGGGCACACCATTCTGAACGGGTACGGGAAATTCGCCCTGCACCTGCTTCCTTCCGGGGTGTTTTACCCGGAGGTGGTGAATGTCATCGGGCCGGGCGTAGCCCTGAATCCATGGGACCTGCTGAGAGAGCTCGCTATGTTAAAAGAACGCGGAGTCCCGGACCCGCAGCTCAGGGTTTCGGACCGCGCCCAGCTCGTGCTGCCGTATCACCAAAAGCTGGATGAGCTCGAGGAGGAGCGCCTGGGGGACCGAAGCTTCGGCTCCACCCGTTCGGGGATCGCACCCTTCTACGCGGACAAATTTCTGAAGCTGGGCATCCAGACGGCCGACCTGTTCGACAGGGAATGGCTTGCGGAAAGACTGGACCGGGCCCTGGCCGCCAAAAACGTGCTCCTCCCCCACCTCTACGGCCAGCCGTCTATTAACGCGGCTGACCTATGGAAGGGGCTGGAGGAGGCCGCAGAACGGCTGAAGCCGTATGTGGCCGACACGACGGAGCTGCTGCACGGAGCGCTCGTCAGGGGAGAACGAATCCTCGTGGAAGGGCAGCTCGGCGCCCTGCGCGACCCCGACCACGGCATCTACCCGTTCTCCACGTCCTCCTCGACGCTGGCCGGGCATGCGTCGGTAGGGGCCGGCCTCCCGCCGCAGGCGATCGACCGCATTGTCGCCGTCGTCAAGGCGTACTCGAGCTGCGTCGGGGCGGGCCCCTTCGTTACCGAGCTCTCCGGCCTGGAGGCGGAGGAGCTTCGGAGAAGGGGCGGCGACGCGGGGGAGTACGGGGCGACGACCGGCCGTCCGCGGCGTGTTGGCTGGTTCGACGCCGTCGCGACGCGCTACGGCTGCCGCGTCCAGGGAGCGACCGAGGTCGCGCTCACGAACCTGGACGTGCTCGGCTACCTGGACGCCATCCCCGTCTGCACCGCCTACGAGATCGACGGCGCCGCCGTCCGGTCCTTTCCCGTCTCCGCCCGGCTCGGGCGGGCCCGTCCGGTGTGGACCACGCTCCCCGGCTGGGGAGCCGACCTGTCCGGCCTTCGGCGGTACGGGGACCTTCCTCCTAATGCCCGCCGGTATGTGGAAATGGTCGAGGAGGAGACCGGGGTGCCGGTCCGCTGGGTGTCCGTCGGGCCGAAGCGGGAGCAGATCATCCAACGCTTTTAGCGGAAAAGGAGCGTGGCAGGCATGAGCGAAAGAATCGAGAAGAGGCTGGAGGAGCGGGGAATTCGGCTGCCGGAGGCGAGCGGGCCGGCCGCCCGCTATGTCAACTATGCTCAGGTGGATGGGATGCTCTACGTATCCGGCAAGGGCCCTTCGGGCTCTCCCCGGGGAAAGCTCGGCCGCGAGTTTACCACGGCCGAGGGCTATGCCTTCGCCCGCCAAGCGGGCCTTGAGGTACTCGCGGTGGTGAAGGAAGCATTGGGCTCGCTGGATAGGGTGAGGCGCGTGGTCAAGATCCAGGGCTTCGTGAACGCAGAGCCGACGTTTGAAGAGCCGCACCTCGTGCTGAATGGCTGCTCGGACCTGATGCTGGAGGTTTTTGGTGAGAAGGGGGCTCACGCCCGCTCCGTCATGGGAGCCTGCTCCTTGAGGGACGGTCTGCCCCTGGTGGTAGACTCTGTTTTTGCAGTGGAGGCTCCCGCAGAAAGCCGTTCGGGTGGAAGCGCCTAAAGCCAGGCGTCAGCTTCCTAAAGGAAGGGCGAGAGGAGGGGATGAAAAACAAGCGAAGTGGGGGCGGCAAGACAAGCTAACGAAGCTTAGGGGAAGCTTGGGTGAAGGAAAGGAACGGGAAGGGAGGAATCTGCGTCGATTGTAACCTATGGGTGACCCCTGGATTGTGAATTTCTGCAGATTAGGGGAAGTTACAATCGCCGAGGCTTTTAAGGGGAGGAAGGGAATCGTTTGCGAAACCGGGAAAAGCTCCCGGTTCTTTTTTTGTACCGGAATAAGGTTCTCCTTTTCATCAAGGGAGGAATCTCCGTTCGGGCAGGCTGGACCGGCCTTTTTCGCTATCCGGCGATCCAGGATTTGGTACAATACGATAAGAACCGCGTCCGGAAGGACCGGCATCCAAATCGGGTGTGGCTGTGGATACCGGCCCTTGTGGATATGTTTACGAAACTCCTGGAAGCTATGCACAATGCCTGTTTATAAAGTGTTGATTATGTGGATAACCCTGTGGATATGGTCCGAACCCGATCCGTGATTGGGGATAGAAAAAAGGCCGGGCAACGGTTGCCAACAGAAAAAGGGAGTGAAGCTGGGTGCTAAACCGCGATGATATTTACGAATCGGTATCGGCTCGGTATGATGAGCTGATCGCTTATGAGGATTGCGAAGGGGAGCTGGCCCGGTATATGGCGGGGCTTGACCTGGAAGGAAAAGATATCGCCGACCTGGGGGCGGGAACGGGGAGGCTCACTTGTCTCGCGGCTCCTAAAGCCCGGACGGTGGCGGCCGTGGATTTTGCGGCGGACATGCTGAGGGCGGCGGCGGTCAAGCTGGAAAAAGCCGGTCTCCGCCACTGGACGACGAGGGTCGCGGACTTGAGGCAGCGGCTGCCTCTTGAGGACCGGTCCCTGGACGTCGTGATGGCGGGCTGGAGCCTCTGCTACCTGTGCGGCTCGGGCAATCCCGATGCAAAGCGGAACCTGGATCACCTGTACGGCGAGCTTAGAAGGGTGCTGCGGCCGGGCGGACGGGTCATCATCTTCGAGACGCTCAGCACCGGGGTTGAGGCACCGGCCGCTCCGCACTTCCTCGAAGCCTACTTCCGCCGGCTGGAGCACGACTGGGGGCTTGCTTCCCAAGTGCTGTACACCGGGTTCCGCTTCGAGGATAAGGAGCAGGCCAAGCGGCTGGCCGGGGATTTTTTTGGAGAGGCCCTTCGGGATAAAATCGAGGCCTGGGACAGCCCGGTGGTTCCTTCGTGGACCGGAGTATGGTCAGGCAGCTTGGGGTAGAGCCTGCACGGTACGCTAGATAGACCGAGCGGGGGTTGGTGAAGCTGACCTGCTAGACTAACCAAGCCGGCCTAGCCCGCCGTATTCCGCCTGAATGCCTGGCCTTCGAACCGTAAGTATGGTACCATTCGATTCGGTTTCCATATCCAATACTTTAGAGACAGGGGATGCGTTATGCCCTTTACCATTAGACCCGTTAACGAAATGGATATCCCGTTTCTGTGGGAAATGCTGTACCAATCGATTCATGTCCCGGAAGGAGAAAAACCCCCTGGCCGCGACATTCTTCGTTACCCTTCCATTGCCCAATATATGCAGAATTGGGGAAGGGCGGGCGACCTCGGCTTTGTGGCCGTGGATGAGCAGGGGGAGCGGGTGGGCTCCATCACCTGCCGGCTGTTCCAGGCGGGCAGCCGGGGGTACGGCTATGTGGATGAAGACACCCCCGAGCTCGGGATGGCGGTAAGGCCGGAAAACCGCGGCTGCGGGGTAGGGTCGCTCCTGTTGGAGACTCTGCTGGCGGAGGCCTCGGCTCGCGGCTTCGCTGCCGTCTCGCTGAGCGTGGATTCCCGGAACCCGGCCCTCCGGCTCTACGAGCGGCACGGGTTTCGGGAGGTGACCCGCAGCGGTGCCTCCCTTGTCATGGCGGTCGGGCTCTCTTCCCGTCAGGCGGCCCCGCTAGCATCCTGCCATGGGCCGGGCGGGGAGGCTTCCCGCGTGTTCCTGCGGCCGCTGGTCATGAAGGATGCCCCGGCTCTGCTCGAGCTTATGGTGCGGAACCGGGAGCTTTTCGAGCAGGTGGTGCCGGTTCGTCACGAGCTCTTCTATACGCTGGGGAAGCAGGAAGATATCATCCGGAACTCGGAGAAAGCGAGAATGGAAGGCAGCCGGTATGCCTTCGGTATCTTTCTTCGGGAGACGGAGGAGCTGATCGGCGAAATCTCGCTGTTCGAGATCATGCGGGGAGCGCTGCAGCGGGCCTTTCTAGGCTACTGCCTCGATGAGCGCCACAACGGAAAAGGCCTGATGACCGAGGCGGTCTCCCAAGTCCTGGATTTTGCTTTTCGGGAGGCGGGCCTTCACCGCATAGAGGCCGGGGCGAAGCCGAGCAATCCCGGGTCCCTCCGGGTGCTCGAGAAGGCCGGGTTTCAGAAGGAAGGCCTGGCCCGCCAGAACGTGAAAATCAACGGAAAATGGGAGGATCATGTCATGTACGCCATCCTTGCCTCCGATCCGAGGGGCTGAGGAGCCGGAGGCCTTCTGGGAGATGCGGCAGTGGGCGGCCCGCGGTTAGACGAAGCAGTTTGACCGCTCCACGCCCGCCCGGTCCACCGGGCCGGAAGCCAAAGGGATGCCCCTCCGGCTTTCTTGGCGTATACTGAAAGAACACTTCGCAAAAGGAGCCGGATGCCATGATCCGTTCGTCGGCTTATGTTCTGCTTGTCCTGGCCGCCTGTTTCTGGGGCGGCAATTTTGTCGTGGGGAAGGCCCTGGTCGCGCATATTCCTCCGCTCACCCTGGCGGCTCTGCGTTGGAGCATCGCCTTCCTGTGCCTTCTTCCCTTCTATGGCCGGGAGGCTTGGGAGCGGCGGCATTCCTTTCTCCGCCGCTGGAAAACAGTGGCCTTCGTCTCCCTCACCGGGGTGGCCGGCTTCAATACGCTTACGTATGTCGCCGTCCAGTACACCGGGTCGATCAACGCCTCGCTCATGAACGCGGCCACCCCGATCCTCGTCATCATCCTGTCGTCCTTCCTGCTGAAGGAACGGATCGCGTGGGCGGCGGGTCCGGGCATTCTGCTTTCGCTCTTCGGGGTTCTGTGGATCATCGGCCGTGGCAGCCTGACGACCCTGCTGCATCTGTCTTTCAACCAAGGCGATCTGTGGATGCTCGCGGCGGTCTTTTGCTGGGCGCTGTACTCGGTGGTCATGAAGAAGGAAGGGGGCCGGTTCCCCGCGAGCGTTTTTCTGCTGGCGCAGATGGCGGCGGCCCTGCTGCTCCTGCTTCCGCTATCCGCTGTGGAGCTTGCGGTCAAGGCTCCTGCGATCGACTGGAGCCCCGGGCTTATCGCCGGAGTGCTGTACATCGCGGTTTTTGCTTCCCTCGCCGCATTCCTTTCGTGGAACCGGGCGATCGAGCTTATCGGGCCGCAGCGGTGTGCGGGCTTTCTTAACCTGATCCCTCTGTTTGCGGCGCTTTTTGCGACACTGTTTACGGGGGAGACCTTCCATCTGTACCATATCGCCGGGGTGGCCCTGATCGTAAGCGGCGTATACCTGACCCAGCGGGCGATGAAGCGGCGCCGGTCTGCCGTCGTGGAGGATTTTTCCATATAAGTGAGGGAGATCTCACGCCAATCACCGCTTTTTCAGCCTGCCGGTACAAGAAAAATTATTTTTTAACAAAAAGTAAGTAAATATATATTTAAAACATACTTAAAATAAGTTATAATGAGGCGTACTCCATTTTAATTAAGAAGGGAAGTTGTTAATTATGGCAACGGTTTTGTACATAACCGCCCATCCACACGATCACTCGGTTTCGTCCTCGCTAGCCGTGGGCAAAGCCTTCATTGAAGAGTACCGCGAAGCGAATCCGGGGGACGAAGTCATCCACCTGGACCTGTATAGAACGGACATCCCGCAGATCGATGCGGACGTATTCAGCGGCTGGGGCAAGCTGGCGTCGGGAACCGATTACGCTGAGCTGACCGACAACGAGAAGGCCAAGGTTAGGCGCCTCGGCGAGCTGGTGGACCAGTATGTGGCGGCCGACAAATATGTGTTCGTCACCCCGATGTGGAACTTCTCGTTCCCTCCGGTAATGAAAGCTTATGTCGACGCGGTGTGCGTCGCAGGCAAATCGTTCAAATACACCGAAAATGGGCCGGTGGGCCTCCTGACCGACAAGAAAGCTCTGCACATTCAGGCAAGCGGCGGGATTTATTCCGAAGGGCCTATGCAGGCGTTTGAATTCGGCCACAGCTACCTGGACAAAATCATGAAGTTCCACGGCGTGCCGTCCTTCGAAGGCATCTTTGTGGAAGGTGCAGGCGCCCGCCCGGATCAGGCGGAGGCCATCAAGGCCAATGCCATTGAGAAAGCCAAGGAAGCCGCTAAGCGCTTCTAATGCTGCAAGAAATTCCGATGAATTCTGGAAGGACCCTTTGGGGTCCTTTTTTTGCGTGAAGGGGGAAGCTGGGGGGCTCAGGCTGTTTATCCCTGCCCCGGGTGGCGTAAGGTATGGTAGGAGGGGATGCTCCATGTCTGCCCAACAAGCTTTACCGAAGGACCAGCCGGCTTCAGACCTGGCTCAATGGCAAGCCGTACTGGCCGGGTTTCATGAGGAATTCGAGTTCCAGCTGATGCGGGCCCTGAAGGATGGTGGCAGCAAGCCCATTCATAAGGCGAGGGTGAACGGCCGCAAGCTTCTGACGCTGCTGAAGCTGCTGGATCCGGATAACCGGACGGGACTGGCGGCCTACTACCGGAAAGGGATGAAAAGGCTCGGCAAGGTCCGGGATGCCGATGTTCTGATCGATGCCTTCGAAGAGAGGCGGAAACGGCAGAAGAAAGCGGGGCACAAGAAGCAGGCCCGGCTGCTGAAGGCCGTCGTTAGGATGCAGAGGAAGAAACGGAAAACCTTCCGGGCCCGTCTGGCCAAGGAAATGCGGGATTTTCCCGAGACGGAGGAGCATTCGCGATGGGAACGGTGGTTGAAGGAGGACCTGGAAGAGCTTCTGGATAAGGTGCAGGCCGACCGGGTCATGGTGAAGCTGCAGGAGGCTTACGAGCAGAAGAAGCGGGTGTACCGGGAGCAGTGCCGGGAAGCCGGAATGGAATCCGCCGAGGCGTTCGACGCCCTGCACGACCTGCGGATCGCGGCCAAAGAAATCCGGTATATAGCGGCGTCGGCGTCTTTTGCCCTGGACGGCAAATTCCAACGCTGGGAGAAGCGGTTCCAAGGCATTCAGGATGAGCTCGGGGCCATCAACGACCGGCGGGTGTGGCTGGAAACCGTGGAGCGCCTGCGTCCGGAAAGGCTGTCGGCCCGTACGAAAACCTGGAACCGGTTCCGCAAAAAGCTGAGGAAGGAAATCCGGGCACTTCTTCTGGAAAACCGTGTGGTGAAAGTCTCCTTGTCCTCCGATGGAAAATGATAGAATGGACGCATAACGGAAATTTTCTAATAAAAAAATTTCCGGAGCTGTCGAAATGACCGGAGGCAAAACGTCTTTAGGGTAGAGCTCAAGCTCAACCATTGTTTAAGAGGAGAGATGGCCATGCATTACACCGTTTTGTTCTATGAAAGCCAGGAGGAGTTCGCCCAGCGCCAGGACCCGGAGAAGAAGGAGGAGTATTTGGCGGGATGGACCCATTATGTCAAAGCCCTGCGGGAATCCGGCGTCGTGGTCAGCTCGTCCGGGCTCTACCCGCCGGAGGCGGCGACCAGCTTAAGACGCCGGGACGGCAAAATGGTCGTACAGGACGGGCCAATCACCGAAACGAAGGAGCAGCTTGGCGGTTTCTTCGTGATCGACGTGCCGGATATGGAAGCCGCGCTGGAGTGGGCCGCCCGCTGCCCGAACAACGCCGTAGAAGTTCGGCCGAACCTGCCGCCGGTTCGATGACGGGCACGGCGAAGGCCTACGCCACGGTAGAGCAGGCCGTCCGGGACTGTTACGGCCGGCTGGTGGCGTACCTGGCGGTGCATTGGCGCGATGTGGCGGCGGCGGAGGACGCGCTGGCGGACGCCTTTCTGGCCGCGTGCGAGACGTGGCCCCGCCAAGGCGTGCCGGACAAGCCGGAGGCCTGGCTCTTGACGGCGGCCCGCCGCCGGCTGGTCGACGGGGCCCGCCGCGCCCGCGTGCAGGCCAAGGCGGTGCCGGAGCTGCTGGCCCTGGCGGAGGAAGGGGCGTCACCGGGGGCGGAATGGGAGGAAGCGGAGATCGGAGACGAGCGGCTGCGGATGCTGTTCCTCTGCGCCCATCCCGAGCTCGACCCGGGCATCCGGACGCCGCTCGTGCTGCAGACCGTGCTCGGGGTCGATGCTACCCGCATCGCCACCGCCTTCGTCGTGAAGCCGGCGACCATGGGGCAGCGCCTCTCCCGGGCGAAGGCCAAGCTGCGCGCCGCTCCCCTCCGCTTCGAGATGCCGGAGAAGGCGGAATGGCCCGGGCGTCTCGAAGCGGTGCTCGAGGCCGTCTATGCCGCCTACGGAAGCGGCTGGGAAGAGGCGGCCGGAGCGGAGCCGCGCCGCAGGGACCTGGCCGCCGAGGCGATCCACCTCGGGCGGCTGCTGGTCCGCTTCCTGCCCGGGGAGCCGGAGGCGCAGGGGCTTCTCGCCTTGATGCTCCACCTCGAGGCCCGCCGGGCGGCCAGACGTGACGCGAAGGGGAGGTATATTCCCCTTTCAGAGCAGGACGTCACGTTATGGTCGGCGGATGAAATAGGAGAAGCGGAGCATCATCTAAGCCTGGCCGCCCGCGCGGGAAGGATGGGCCGCTTTCAGCTCGAAGCGGCCATTCAGTCCGTCCATGCCCATCGGTCCATGACCGGAGAGACCGCCTGGGAGGACATTGCCCTGCTGTACGAGGGGCTCGTGCGGTTGGCCCCGACTCTAGGTGCCCAGGTCGGCCGGGCGGCGGCCTTGGCGGAAGCCCAGGGAGCACAGGCGGGCCTTTCGCTCCTCGGCGAACTTCCCCAGGAGGCGGTCCGAAGCTACCAGCCGTTCTGGGCGCTCGCCGCGCATCTGTACGGCCGGGTGGGGCGCCTGGAGGAGGCCCGGGAAGCGTACAGCCGCGCGGCCGGGCTCAGCACGGATCCTTCCGTGCGCCGTTTCCTGCAGGAGCGGATGAACGGGCTGTGAGGCCGCTCTTTGGGAGCCCTGTACGGGGCACGGATATTGGGGGCGGGCGGCCTGCTTGGAAATCGGCTTTTCCCAAACCATCTGTGAAAGCTAATCTGAGCAAGCCAAAAGAACAGCACCGCCTCATCGGCCACCCGGCCGAGGCGGTGCTGTTCCTTTTCATAGGCTCCTGCAGGGATTGCTGGTATAATAAGGAAAACCTCTCTGAGAGAGGGCGGCAAGGAGACGAGGAACGGATGAGCATCTACATAGCCCTGTTAAGGGGCATTAACGTAAGCGGACATAACAAGATTAAGATGGCCGAGCTTAGGAAGGTGCTGGAAGAAGCCGGCCTAACCGACGTTCAGACGTATATCCAGAGCGGCAACATTTTGTTCCGCTCGGAATTAAGCGCTGACGTCCTACGGGAGAGGATTGAGGGGATCATCCATACGGCCTTCGGCTTGACGATTACGGTCGTTCTGCGAACGGCGGAGGAATGGGAGAGGATTATCGCGGAATGCCCGTACGCGGAGGTCCCTCTCGGGGAGGTGGACAGCATCCATCTGACGTGTCTGACGGAAGAGGCGGCGCCGAAGGCCGTCTCCCTCTTAGCGAATTGCGATCGGGAGGATGACGAGTACACTGTCTGCGGACGGGAGATTTATTTTCTGTTCCGCCGGCGCATTGTGGATTCCAAGCTGGCCGCCGCCATGCAGAAGCTGGGGAAAATCTCGACGACCCGCAACTGGAATACGGTCCGGAAGCTTAGCGAGATGGCCCGGGCTCTGCAGGAGAAGGGGTAGTAGCTTATCCGTAGCTTGGAGGGTAAGGCACGGCGGCCTTACCCAAGGCTAGCACAGCCCGCCCCTGCCTGCCCAGCATAAAGAAACCACAGCGGCCTTTTGGCATCCTGCCGTTTTGCTTTATTCCCCAGCAGGCGGCAGGGAAGGATCATACATCATGATGGCCCGGTTTGATGTAACGGGCTCTTCCCTCAGCAGATCTCCGCTGCGGTTCTGCACCCGCCGCCAGATTTCGTTGCTTCTCACGTAGCCGACGCCGAATTCATGGGCCATCCGGTGGTTTTTCTCCACGATTTCGTAGCGGTAAAGAGGCGGGGACGCACTGCGCCATTCCCCTGTCAGATGGGTGTCGGTCAGCCGTACGCCCAGCTGGTACTCCGCATCGGTATCGTTGCGGATCTGCAGGTCGATGTAATTGTAATAGCAGGTGGCCCCGCTGCCGAACGGCTGGCTGCGGCCGGAATCCGGGAACACATCATAGCTGTGGCGGTGGCGTTCCGTCACGGTAAGCGGAGTGTGCAGGGTCATCCAGTAGATGAGGTTGGAGAGCTGGCACAGTCCTCCTCCCACTCCTGAACGTACCTGCCCGCTCTGCAGCAGCATTCCGTCCAGGTACCCTTTGCTGCGGGTAGGCTTGCCGATGGTCCGCCAATAGGAGAAGGTTTCGCCGGGCTTAAGAATCAGTCCGTCCATTCGCTGAGCGGCGAGCGCCAGATTTTTTACCTTGTTGTGCTGCATCCACATGTCCACGTTGGCCAGCTTCCGGAGAAGAATGGTTTCGTGGGACGCCGCCTGATAAGGAAGCCGGCCGGCGCTGCGGTACCGAGCATAGCGAGCCGATCGGGAAAGAAGCCACTTGGCCCTGCGCTTGGTGCGAAAATAGAGAACCCCCAGCTTCATTCGAAGGGGAGAACGGTTACCGGTTGCGGGCATAAAGTCACCTCGGTTGGTTTAGTAAGGAGAGACGGAGCGAATCCGCCAGATAAAAGAGCAGAGCCGAAACCGGAAAAAGGGGAGCGAAGCGGTCCGGAACGGCAGGAATCCCTATCCCGGCAGCGGTGGCGGCGGCCAAGTAAACCAGCAGCCTTGTTTTTCTACTGACGGGGTAAGGTGCCATAAGGAGCGCGGGGACGGATAAAACCAGCAGATAAATGGTATAAAGGATAGCCAGAGCAAGAAACAGCCCGGCCATGAAGGTTTCGCCGGAAGTCAGCACGAGCGGGCCTTGGTCCTCCGCTGCGTCCAGCCGGAAGGCGGCGTAGGTGGACAGAACGGCCAGCAGCATGGCGGTGAGGCAAGGATGCGTCGCGGCGGCCAGCAAGGGTTTCCGTTTCAGGGGTTCTCCTCCTTTCCTGAGTTCCATCGTCTGTTTAGCAGCTAAGCCGGAATAAGCACAGTTTACCACAAAATGGATATTACTTGATTAATGAGGTAAGGAAAAGGAGGCCGAAGCCATGTCCCAAAATTCCGAAGCGAAACCTGCCAAAAGCGGCAGGCGGACGGGGGCCGAGGAGGTTGCCGAATTTCTGGACCGTCTGGAGCATCCTAGGAAGGCCGAAATCGAAGAGGTCCGCCGTCTGGTGCTGGCCGCCTATCCGCCGTTAACGGAGCATATCAAGTGGAACGCCCCCAGCTTCTGCTGGAACGGAGAGGACCGGATCACCTTTAACCTGCAGGGAAAAGGCTTTTTCCGGCTTATTTTTCACTGCGGGGCCAAGAAGAGAACGGCTGCGGGAGAAGGGTCGCTCATCGAGGATCCTTACGGTCTCTTGGAGTGGGCGTCACCCGACCGGGCCATCCTTCCCTTCACCGATAGGGAAGACGTGAGGGCCAAGAGAGACAAGCTGGCAGACCTGGTTACCCGGTGGGTGGAGGCGGCTGGATCCTTCCCACCCGAGTGATTTAACCCAGCCATTAGTTCTAAGAAAAAAACTTGCCAGGTAAGCTGTAGGGAGGGAAACCAGCCCTGACGGGCAAAGGGGGACGAGTATGCCGCCGGTTTCGAGACGGAACGAACGAATCGTCAGAGGGTTTGCGATTTTCATGAGTTTAATCATTCTGAACCTTATCCTGTACTTGGGTCTGGTCGGCCTGCTGGACGGACCGGGAGATACGGGCGAGCTCATGGCCATCGGGATCGTTCTGTCGCTGCAGCTCACATTTCTTATCACCTATCTCATCGTCCGAAAGTAGCTCCCATATACGGGTAGCAAGCTCTCCAAGGAGCCGTTCATTCCCAAAAAAGACAAGCCGACATTCGATAGGAGGGACCCTCATGAACGCGTTAAAACCGCTTCTTGCCGCCGCTTTGCTGCTGTCAACCGGAACCGCCTGCCTGTCGAGGGACGATCCGGCTGCCGCCCCGCCAGCAGCCTCCACGGGGAAGCCCTCTGCTTCCCCCAAATATGAGGTCATAGCGACCAAGCTTCGGACGCCCTGGTCCCTTCAATTCGATGGGGACACCCTCTACGTGAGCGAACGGGAAGGGACTATCGTCCGGATCAGCGGGGGCTCGGTCCAGCGGGCCGAGGTTAAGCTGAAGAAACCCGTCAAGAAAGGCGGGGAGGGAGGCTTCCTCGGCCTTCAGCTGGCGCCGGATTTTGCCCAGTCCCGGCTGGCCTATGCGTATCACACTTACCAGGAGGGGAACCGGACGCTCAACCGCGTCGTGCTTCTTCAGGAGAAGAACGGAAGCTGGGAAGAGCAAAAGGCGCTGCTGGAGGGCATACCCGGCGGGATCAACCATAACGGCGGGCGGCTCGCGATCGGGCCGGACCGGCTGCTGTATATCACGACAGGGGATTCGGGGGAAGAGAAGCTGGCGCAGGACCCGAAAAGCCTCGGAGGCAAAATCCTCCGCATGACGCTCGACGGCCGTGTGCCGGAGGATAACCCGTTCATCGGCTCTTATGTTTATTCCTACGGCCACCGGAATCCGCAAGGATTGGCCTGGGATAAGCGGGGCACGATGTACAGCTCCGAGCACGGGCCTTCGGGTTCTCCGGGAGGGCACGACGAGATCAATGTCATCGAGAAGGGCCGCAACTACGGCTGGCCCGATATCATCGGAGATGCCAAGAAGGACGGCATGGTCAGCCCCGTCTACCAGACGGGGGACACGGCTATCGCTCCGTCGGGGGTCGCTGTGGATGCAGAGGGCAAGCTGCTAGTCGCTACCCTTCGCGGAGAGAAGCTGTTCCGCTTTGATCCCGCCTCCCGGAAGCTTACGCCCGTGCTGGAAGGGGAGGGGCGGCTGCGCGACGTGCAGGTGCATAACGGCTCTATCTATGTCCTCACGAATAACACGGACGGCCGGGGCCGCCCCGGCGAAGAGGACGACCGCCTTTTACGGCTAAAGTAACCGGCCGGATAGCGGAGAGGAGGAAATGATGAACCGGTATACGTTCCATATTGTTACGAGCGTGGTGACCCTCCTGATTCCTGTCGTTGGAGTGATCTACGGCTATTGGGACCAGCATCGGCCCCGGCTGGGGCCGGTGGGAGACGGTCACATCGCCGGCCCCTCCCCGATTCAATGGATGGTGTTAGGGTGCGCCTTTCTCACCGGAATCTTGAATCTGGCTTTAGCCATCCACCGGTACAGAAGCTACCGGAATCAAGCGTCTCCGGAGAACCGGGAGGGGCCCTTGTCCCTTCCGGATGAGGAATAACCCTTGGGATGGCGAACCTGTTTTATAAGCCGGAGGATTGCGGCTGGGAACTAACGAATTGGTATTGGCACAGGCGTGGTCTGGGCCCTTTTGTGGTAGAAGAACCCCCTCCGGTTCGATGGGAGGTATCATGATGGAGGACAGGGTTATAAGGTAAAGTCTGGTAAATGGGATAAAGGAGGATGTAGAGATGAATACCGCTTCAATAAGAGAGGAATATCCGAGGCCGCAGTTTGTCCGCAGCGACTGGTTGAATTTAAATGGGCCTTGGCGGTTTGGCTTTGACGACGAGAATGTAGGCGAGCGGGACAAGTGGCACTCTACGGAACAACCGTTTGACCGGGAGATCCTGGTGCCGTTCTGTTATGAAAGCCCGCTGAGCGGGATAAGCTGTACCTCTATGCACAAGATCGTCTGGTACCGCCGCAGCTTTACCCTGACGGATGCTTTTCAGGGCAAGAGGGTCATGCTTCATTTCGGGGCTGTCGATTACATGGCTTCCGTTTGGATCAATGGGTCATTCATCGGATCTCATGAAGGCGGCCATACGCCATTCTCCTTCGATATTACCGATGCCCTTCAGGAAGGCGAGAACGTAATAGCCGTCCGGGCAAAGGATGATCATCTTAACAAAGCCGTGCCCAGAGGGAAGCAATACTGGAAAGAACAGTCCGAGTCGATTTTCTATACGCGGACCACCGGGATCTGGCAGACGGTTTGGCTTGAACCTGTTCCCGAATTCAGCTTGGAGAAGGTTCAATGTACGCCTGATTTGGATCGGCACCGCATTGAACTGGTTGTTTTTCTTCGGGGAGAGCTCCCCCATAAGAAGGTCCATCTGGCAGTCAAAGTAGAATTCAAGGGAGAGGTCGTCGCGGAAGTTAAGGTCGGGGTCTCCCAAGAGATTAGCACGTGTGCGATCGATCTATCCGGCCATAGCGGCTACGAAAACAGGAACTGGTCTCCGGAGCACCCTAACCTTTACGACATTACCTACGAGTTGATGCAGGACGGTGAAACGGTCGATAGCGTCTCCAGCTACTTCGGAATGAGGAAGATTGCTATTGAAGACGGCAGAATATGTTTGAATCACCAGCCGTATTTTATGAAGCTCGTTCTTGACCAAGGCTATCATCCGGAGGGGATCCTGACCTTCCCGTCGGACGACGCGATCCGCCAGGATGTGGAATGGACGAAGGAAATGGGCTTTAACGGCGCCCGCAAGCATCAGAAAATCGAAGATCCCCGATACCTGTACTGGTGCGATCGATTGGGTCTCCTGGTGTGGGGGGAAATGGCTAACGCCCATGATTTCAACGAAACCTATGTCAGCCGCTTCACGGCGGAATGGGTCCGGGCGATTGAACGGGATTACAATCATCCGTGCATTGTCGTTTGGGTCCCGCTTAACGAGAGCTGGGGTGTTCCTCATATTCTGACGGATGCCCGTGAACAGAATCATGCGATGAGCCTGTATTACTTGACCAAATCGCTGGACCCTACCCGGCTTGTCGTGTCCAATGACGGATGGGAGCAGGTCCAAACGGATCTTCTGACCGTACATGATTACGAATCGAGAGAAGCGGTCCTGCAGCAGCGGTACGGCTCCTTGGATCAGATGCTGGAATCGAGGCCGGCCGGCCGGATGCTGTGGGCCGGCGGGTACGGGTATAAGGAAGAGCCGGTTATCCTCTCCGAGTTCGGAGGCATCAGCTACGATCCTAATCACGGAGAATTCTATATCAATTATTCCGCAGCGGAGAGCGAGGAGGATTTGCTCGAAAGGCTGGCGGCTGTCGTTCGTCCGGCTCTGCGTTCGCCCTTTCTTCAAGGATTCTGCTATACGCAGCTTACGGACGTCGAGCAGGAAATCAACGGTTTGCTTACCTACGATCGTAAGCCAAAGCTGCCGCTGGAGAAGATCAGAGCCGTCCTAGAAGGGACGAGTATCCGCGAGTAGGTAAATCCGGGTGGAAAGGAAGGCGGACATGCGGCTTGAACCGATCCTGCGAAAGATGACCATTTTTCCTAAATTACTGCTTACGTTCCTGCTTGTCATCGTGCCGATCTTCCTCGTAAGCCTGCAGATGAACCGGATGGGGACGGAGAGCGTCCGGGAGAAGATCCTAAGTTCCATGCAGATGCGCGTTCAAGCGAACATGGGCTCGCTGGAAACCGAGACGGAACGGATTATCCGGCTACACCAGCAGTACGTGCTGGATGACGACGTCATGAAGCTGGGAACGAACTCCCCCATCTTGCCGTACTACGATATCCTGCTTTTACAAAAAAGAGTACAAAACAAGCTCTGGGTAATGAAAAACTCCAACCTGTACGTAGCGGAAGCCAAGGCTTATTTTCCTGAAATCGCGACCACCATCTTATCCTTGAATTACGAGGCCGGAATGACAGGCCAGGAGGTATCGGAGCTTCAGGAGCTGAAGCGCAGTCAGCTGTCTCCTGTCGCTTATTGGCATGGCAAGCTTCTGATCAACTCGTTTTATCCGGATCCCGCGTATTCTACCAAGCCCCCCATTTATATTCTGCAAGCCGAGTTGAGCCAATCCGGGCTTCAAGCCTTCTTGAGAAGTATAACGAACGGGCCGGGGGAAGGCTCTATCCTCTTTAACGAGAAGGAAGAATGGACCCTGTGGAGCGGTCGGGACGATGGCGTTCAGTCCGAGGTGAAACGGTTCGTTAAGCAGCAGCGGCTGCCGGACAGCTTCGGCCAAGGCACCCTTACCATCGATAACCGCATTTATTATGTTACGTTCCAGCGGTCCAAGCTTTTGAATATGGATCTCGTCCTGTATATTCCCAAAGATCAGATTTTGGGGCCCCTTACCAAATACCGAATGTGGTTTTGGATTCTTTTTGGCTTGTCTTTGGCGGTTGTAAGCGCATTCTCTTATTGGATTTACCGTCTCATTCATTATCCGCTGCGCCAAATGGTCCGCGCCTTCCATAAGGTAGAGAAAGGCGATCTGAGCATTTCCATTCAGCATCGAAACTATGATGAATTTCAATACCTGTACGGACAGTTCAACAGCATGGTTCACAAGCTGCATCAATCCATCCAGGAGGTTTACGAGTCCCGAATCATGGCTCAGCGATCAGAGCTTAAACAGCTGCAATCGCAGATTAATCCTCATTTTTTGTACAATACCTATTTTATGGTTCATCGCATGGCGGAGAGCTACGACGTGGATAACGTGGTCAAAGCCACGCAGCACCTGGGCGACTATTTTCTATACATAACCCGTAATTCCTCGGATGATGCTCCTTTGGACGAGGAATGGAACCATACCGCAGCCTATCTGGAAATTCAACAAATGCGCTTCTCCAGCCGGATGGAAGCCAGATTGAAACGTGATGCCCAGCGAACGGAGAACGTTCGGATCCCTCGATTGACCCTGCAGCCTTTAGTCGAGAATGCCTACCAGCACGGACTGAAGTCCAAGACATCCGGGGGAATCGTCTTCATGGCGCTTGAAGCTTTGCCGGGTGGGGACATCCGGATCTCCGTAGAAGATAACGGGGAATCGTTGGACGATGCCGATCTGCTTATGCTTAAGCGGAAGCTGGAGTCCACTTGGCAGGATCGGACGGAGAAGACGGGCCTTCTTAATGTCCACCTTCGACTGCGTTTGAAATTCGGAGAAGGGTATGGATTACAACTTTCAAGAAGTCCGCTCGGCGGGATGAAGGTCGATCTGACCATTCCTGCCGGCGAGCCGGTCCCAAAGGAGGAATGAGCGATGCGTCGTCTACTCGTCGTCGATGACGAGCTGTTCATTGTAAATGGTCTCACCGGAATGATCAAAGAGGCAGGCTTTCCGGATCTGGAGGTCTATAAAGCCAACTCCGCGGCCGAGGCGCTTGATTTGCTGCAAAGAACGGTCATTGACATCGTCTTGACGGACATTTGTATGCCGGGCATGGATGGTCTTGAGCTGCAGAAAAGCATTATTCAGGAGTGGCCCCGATGCAAGATCCTGTTCTTGACCGGTCACCATGATTTTGACTACGTGAAAGAAGCGATTCGCCACCGGGCATTCGATTATATTCTGAAAACGGAGGGGGATCGCGCTATATTGGCTGCCGTGGGCAAGGCCTTGACCGAGCTGGAGCAGGAATTCGAGACGGGAAGCGAGCTCTTGAAAGCAAGGCAGCAGCTGCAGGCCGCCCTGCCGTTCATGCAGAAGGAGTTCATGTTCGATCTCGTGAGGGGGGAGGCGAGTCCAAAGGTTGCCTTGCAGGAGCAGATGGCCGAGCTCCATTTGGATTTCAACACTCGGCTCCCTGTATTGCTGATTATGGCCAAGGTCGACGAATGGGCCGAAAAGAGCCATTCCGACAAAGCGCTTCTTCTCTATGCGGTTCAAAACATCGCACACGAATATTATTCCTCCTCCGTGCTGTCCCTGTCTTTCCCTTATGAGAAATCGAAACTGGCCTGGTTTATTCAACCGTTTGCCTCTAGCGCACAGGACGGGGACAGTTACCGGAGACTGTTTCGCTTCGTGTATGGAGCGACGGAACGAATTCAGCAAACCTGCGGGGAGCTCTTAAAACTGAAGCTGTCCTTTGCGCTAGCGAGTGAGTTCTTCCCTTGGCCGCAGCTTTCCGACCGGGCGGAACGATTGCAAAGGATCATGCGAAGAAGCTTTGGCTTGGGGCAGGAATGGCTCTTGACCGACGAAGAGTTCTCACCGGCTGCTAAAGCTTCGACCGAGCACCATACCAAGTGGATCCGGAAGCAGGTCGAACAGCTGGAGCTCTGTCTGGTAAGCGGGGCACGGGCCGAGTTTCGGAGCAGATTGGCGGAGATGGCGGAGCATCCGGCGGCTGCGTCCGATTCCGGCTTCCGTACCGTGGCATCCTTTCAGCTCACCTCCATGATTCTGACCTTTGCGATGAACGAAGGCCTTTCGGTTGCTCCCTACGGAGAGTATGATTCCATTCGGCAATGGAACCACAACTCACCCGAGGATTGGGAGGGATTGATCGAACGAATGGCGGAAATGGGGGATGAGATCATCCGTCTGAAGGAAAACGCCGCCAGCCAGCACGGACGCAGTCTGATCCTGAAGATTCACCAGTACATCGATCAGAATCTGGGGGGAGATTTATCCATGACTCGCCTGGGAGAGGTCGTATCCTTAAATCCCATCTATCTGTCCCGTTTATATAAACAGCTCACCGGGGACGGACTGACCGACACGATCATGTCGGCCCGGTTAACGGAAGCTAAGAGACGGCTCAAGGAGACGGACGAGAAGGTGCAGGATGTCGCGCATAAGGTCGGATTCGAATCGGCTGCCTATTTCATACGGCTGTTCAAGAAGACGACGGCCTTTACCCCGCAAGAGTACCGGGAGCATGTCCGCAAATAACCAGCAAAAAGCTTATCGAGAGAGCCGTTCGGAGCCTTCCCGCCCCGTACGGCTTTTTTAACGGTTAGCGGCCGGGAAAGGTTTAGATAAGTCAATCAAAGTTTAAAACGTCTGATGGATAGCGCTTTCATCGGACCGCTATAATCAAGTCATGGGGAGAGACGTCGCTTCCCGACAAACCGTAGGGGGTACGTGGAATGAATAAGATCCAACCTGCAAAATGGCTTGCCGTGACGATGATGATGGCATCCGTTCTCGCAGCCTGCAGTAAAGCTCCGGGCGATACCGCATCGTCGGCAAAACCGAATACGTCGAGCCCGCCGGCCGGCACGGCTTCTGCCCAGCCGGCGCCGACCGGTAAATACGATCCGCCGATCGTGGTGACGGATATTCGTCCCTATGATGATAATACGAAGTTCGCACCGGGCGATAGTTCGGACAACAACCTTTGGTCCAAGAAATATGAAGAAAAGCTAGGCATCAAAATCAAGTATTTGTGGACATTGCAGGGTCCTATCGATCAATATTACCAGAAGCTCAACGTGGCCATCGCCAGCAATGATTTGGCGGATATTGTGACGGTCAACGCTCAACAGTTAAAGCAATTGGCGGAGGCCGGTCAGATCGCGGATTTGACCAGTGTTTTCGATAAATATGCCACCCCGTTCGTCAAGAAAACGATGAACGAAGACGGCGGAACGGCGCTTAAATCGGCTACATTCGGCGGAAAGCTTCTCGCTATCCCGCGGATCGGTTCCGATATCGATGAAGTGCCGATGCTCTGGGTGAGAACGGACTGGCTCAAGAAATTGAATCTTCCGGAACCGAAGACGATGGCGGATGTTCTGGCCATCTCCGAGGCCTTCACCAATAAAAACCCGGATGGAGACGGAAAGGCCGACACGTTCGGACTGGCCCTTTCCAAAGATTTGAACGGAGGCTTTCCGGGCTTCGAAGGGTTTCTCAACGGATACCATGCTTACTATAATGTCTGGCTCAAGGATGCTTCCGGCAAGCTTGTGAACAGCAATATCCAACCGGAAATGAAAACGGCCTTGGGCGAACTGCAGAAATTGTACAAAGCCAAGCAGATCGATAAGGAATTCGGCACGAAGGACGGAGCCAAAATCGCCGAGATGGTGACCAGCGGCAAAATCGGTATGTACTACGGTCTCTATTGGACCCCGGCTTGGCCGCTGCAGGACGGAAAGAATCTGGATCCCAATATGGAGTGGCATGCCTATCCGCTTCCTTCTGTTGACGGCAAACCAAGCGATGCACAGGTCCCCTTCTCGGTTGCTCAATATTATGTAGTCCGGAAGAATGCCGAGCATCCGGAAGCGGCCGTCAAAATGCTTAACCTATGGATGGAAGAGAGCTTTAACAGCCCGCCTTCTCAAGAGAAGCCTGACCCGCGGCAGGAAGGCATAGAGACCTTCAAACATGCCATTATTGCCGGAGAACCCATTACCAAGAACATGGGCGTTTACACGCACGTAGCCGCTGCCCTTAAGGCCAAAGACCCTTCCTCTTTGACCCCTGTGGAACTCGGGGTATACAACGACATCATGGCTTATGAGAAAGGCGATAACAAGAAATGGTTCAATGAGAATATTTACGGTTTGGACGGCTCCTTCAAAATCATTGATTACTACGTGAAAAACAACCTCATCCGCCGCAGCGAATTTTTCGGCTCCCCGACGCAAGCCATGGGGGAGAAGGGCAGCACGCTGGATACGCTGCTTAAGGAGACGTTTACGAAAATCATCATGGGTGCGGCTTCGATTGATGAGTTCGACAAGTTCGTGGAGGATTGGAAAAAGCTTGGCGGGGATCAGATCACCAAAGAAGTTAACGAGTGGAAGACCAAGCAATAAAGCAGGAGTTACCTTGACTTGGGAGGTAAGAAGCTGCTTCTGATGCGGCTTCTTACCTCTATCTATAAGGAGGTGCGAAGAAATGAGCAGGAAAACATGGCGCAGAGAGATTCCTTTGCACCTGATGATCTTTCCGGGTTTGCTGCTGATTCTTCTTTACAGTTACGTCCCCTTCTTCGGTTTAGCCATGGCTTTCCAGAAATTCCTGCCGGCCCGCCCGTTTTTTGACAATCCTTGGGTAGGGCTGAAGCATTTTCAATACGTCTGGGATATGCCTAACTCCCTTCGTGTCTTATGGAACACCGTCTATATCGCTTCGCTCAAGATCGTGGCGGGACAGTTGGTGCCGATCGTGGTCGCCCTGCTGCTGAATGAAGTGCGCAAGGATTGGCTGAAAAGGGGAATGCAGACTTTGATTTACCTGCCTCACTTCCTTTCCTGGATCATACTCGGCGGCATCTTGATCGATATCTTATCCCCTTCCGTCGGGATCGTGAATCAAATCGTCCAATTCTTCGGATTCGAACCGATTTATTTCCTGGGAGATAATCGCTGGTTCCCCCTTACCCTTGTCGTCACGGATGTCTGGAAGGAGTTCGGCTTCAGTACCATTGTTTATCTGGCTGCGCTAACCAGCATCAATCCGTCGCTTTACGAGGCGGCGGTCATCGACGGGGCAAACCGCTGGAAGCAGACGCTGTATGTAACCCTTCCCGGTATTCTTCCGATTGTGATTCTGCTTGCGACACTAAGCTTGGGCAACGTGCTGAATGCGGGGTTTGATCAGGTATTCAACTTATATAGTCCTTCCGTCTACCAAAGCGGCGATATTATCGATACTCTCGTCTTTCGGACGGGTCTGGAGCAGGCCCAGTACAGCGTGGCGACCGCCATCGGTCTTTTTAAATCGATAGTGAGCTTCGTCATGATTTCATTGTCTTATGTCCTGGCTTACCGCTTTGCCAATTACCGGATTTTCTAGAATGGGGAATGCATCATGTATGGAAATGGAAAGGGTTATCGCCTTTTCAGCGTTGTAAACCTTATTTTTCTCCTCACCATCTCGATCGGCTGCATTCTGCCCCTGGTTCATGTGCTTGCCGTTTCATTCAGTAACAGCAGTGCGGCGGCGGCGGGCATGGTCAAGTTCTGGCCGGTAGGATTTAATACAAGCTCTTATAACTTTATTATGCAGAAACCGGCCTTTATGCGTTCCATCGGCGTTACTTTGGAGCGCGTGGCTTTAGGTGTGACGCTGAACATGCTGATGACGCTGCTTTTGGCTTATCCGCTTTCTAAAGAGACACGCGCTTTCCGGTTCCGGACGGCCTATGCCTGGATCTTTGTCTTCACCATGCTCTTTAACGGGGGGCTGGTGCCCTGGTATATGACGATCAAATGGACCGGGATCATGGACACGATTTGGGCGCTTGTCCTGCCGGGCGCGGTGCCGGTATACAGCGTCATCCTCTTGGTCAATTTTTTCCGCGGACTTCCGAAAGAGCTGGAGGAATGCGCCTCGATCGACGGGGCGAGCCATTATACCATTCTATGGCGAATTTATGCTCCGCTTTCGCTGCCGGCTCTCGCGACGCTGGGGTTGTTCTCGATCGTTGGCCATTGGAACTCTTGGTTTGACGGAATGATTCTGATGAAGACACCCGATCATTATCCTTTGTCGACTTATCTTCAAGGGATTCTTATCCGCATTGATTTAACTAACATCAAGGCGGAGGATTATAAAAGCCTTACGGAAATTTCAGACCGAACCGCCAAAGCCGCCCAAATCTTTCTTGGGTCACTGCCTATTCTGATGGTTTATCCGTTCTTGCAGCGGTTTTTCATTAAGGGAATTGTTTTGGGCAGCGTCAAGGAGTAAGAGGGAACGAAGAGTGAAAAGGGGGTGATTCTTCAAGCTGCGGATGGGAGAGGGAAGGAAGAGAGGAAGGGCCACGTCCTATTATAAAAGGAGTGTATGTTGTGAAGGGTAAGAAACGAATGTCCATTGCCGCGACTCTTCTGCTGATTACCGGTATGATCGGTTCCTTCGGAATGGTACAGCCCGAAATCGCTCAAGCTGCACCGACGGTATACTATGCCTCTCCTACGGGCAGCGGTTCGACTTGCTCGCAAGCATCCCCTTGCTCGCTAACGGGGGTGCAGGCCAAGGTGAGAACGGTAAGCGCCTCCATGAGCGACGATATCATCGTCAATCTGCTCGGGGGTACCTATACCTTGTCCCAAACGCTTGTCTTCTCTCCTTCCCAAGGGGATTCGGGGAAGAACGGGCACAACATCATCTACCAGGCGAATAACTACGGAACGCCGTCTCAAGAGGTCCCCGTCTTAAGCGGGGGTCAGAGCATTACCGGATGGACCCTGCACGACAGCGCGAACAACATTTGGAAGGCTAATGTGGGCAGCCTGGAGACAAGGCAATTGTACGTGGATGGGGTGCGGGCTTATCGGGCCAGGACCAATTCGGGCATTCCCGGTACGGTAACCAAGACGTCAACCGGCTATACGACGACCGACCTCTCTCTGCAAACATGGGCCAACGCTGCGGATATCGAAATGGTTTATCATGACGGGGACGGCGTCGGCAACTGGTTATGGGCGGAGCCGAGGTGCCCGGTAGCTTCCATCACCGGAAATGCGAGCTCCACCACGATCACGATGGCACAGCCTTGCTTCGATCTGACCAAATCGGCGAGAGGCGGCAACCTCAGCCTGCCCACGCAGATCGAGAATCACTACAAGGCGCTGACCCAGAGCGGGCAGTTCTATCTGGACCGGGCCGCGGCTGGAGCTCACGTGCTCTATTACAAGCCGAGAGCCGGGCAGAACCTTGCGACCGCCTCGGTCATTGCCCCGAGACTTGAGCAGCTTGTGCGGGGGGACGGCACGCTGACCGCTCCGATTCACCATATTCAGTTTAAAGGCCTGACGTTCGCCTACGGAACTTGGCTCGGGCCGAATAGCTCTCAGGGGTTCCCGGAAACAAGCTATAACAAGTATAACAACACGACGGGGCCCGAATCGCAGGAGCTTGCCGCCGTCTCTTTCTATGCGGGGCAGAATCTTCTGTTCGAGGGGACTACTTTTAAATATTTGGGGGGCGCCGGTCTGACGCTTGACGAAGGAAGCCGGTTCAACTCCGTTGTCGGAAGTGAATTTCTCGATATATCGGGTAACGGGATCCAGATCGGAAACGTGGTGACCACCTATCCAAGCGCCGCCCAACTAGTCACCGGTAACGAGGTAAAAAACAATTACATCCATGACATCGGAAAAGAATACCCGGGGGCTTACGGAATCTGGAACGCCATTACCCAGAACACAACGGTGGAGCATAACGTCATCGCCCACCTTCCCCGCGGGGGGATTGCGACCAATTATCAATATTCCAATCAGCCTCCTTCCGCGACCACAGGAAACCGGTTCAATTACAACAAGGTGTTTGACTACATGAACAATATTCGGGACGGAGGAGGATTCGACACCAACGGTACCCAGAACGGCATCAGCGGGGTGGAGCCCAATTCCACGTTAATCGGAAACGTGTTCTACGATAACCATAACAACTTCGGCCAAATTTATTTGGACATTTGGACGGCTGGATTTACGGTCAAGAACAATGTGGCTTATGCATCCGCCAGCCTCGATTACAATACGATCGATTTCTGGAGTCAGCCCTGCTGCAATGTCATTCGACACAATTTCTTCGACCAAGACAACAGCTACAAGTTTCAAACCGCGTCGGACATGGCTCTTGGCAACGTGATGAACCTGCCGGTCTCGGCGATGCCCGCCTCTATCATTAACAACGCGGGGCTGGAACCGGCCTACCGGCATCTGCTGCCGCCTGTTACGCCTCCTTCGGACACCCAGGCCCCGAGCGCTCCCGGCGGCGTCAGTGTAAGTGCCGTCGGGGCGGGGCCCAGCGTGACCGTCAGCTGGGGAAGCTCCAGCGATAATGTCGGGGTGACCGGTTATGAAGTCGATAACGGATCTACGGTATTGGCGGCTACCACCGGACTTAGCGCGGTCGTCCAGGGACTCGTCCCGGGAAGTACTTACCATTTGGTCGTTCGTGCCCGGGATGCAGCGGGGAATTTGTCCGGACCGAGCTCTGAAGTGCTGGTTACCGTTCCCGGAACCGCCGATCTGGTCGGCCATTGGACGATGGACAACGGCAGCGGCACGGCCGTAAGCGATTATTCGGGCAGCTTCAACAACGGCTCCCTCTCCGGGGCAGCCTGGACTACAGGCAAGATTGGCGGAGGATTAAGCTTCAGCGGAGCCGGCTCCGTGAATGTGGGCAATGCCCAAATTCTGAATCAGGACCGAAACAGCTTTACTTTGGCAACCTGGTTCAAAAGCACCTCCACGGGCTCGGGGCAGAGAATGATATCCAAAGGGCATTCCAGCAATACCGGCGGCTATTTTATGTGGAATAATGCAGGAAAGATTGCGCTGGGTGTCGGGGCAAACAGCGAAGCGGCGAATGCAACCGTCGTGGAGACGCCGGGCGGCTTCAATGACGGCAATTGGCATCATGCCGCAGCCGTCGTCGACCGGCGCGCGCAAACCGTACAGATCTACGTCGACGGAACCCCGCGTACCCTGACCAAGTTCAGCGGATTCTGTGGAACCGTGAACGGAACCGCGATGGACATTTCCGGTTGTCCTTTTATGGTGGCCTCCAGCAACGATCCGTTCACCATAGGCAGCTATAATGGGGGAGCCGAATATTACAACGGTTCGCTGGACGACGTCCGGGTGTACAGCCGAGCACTGAGCACATCCGAAATCAGCGATGTCATGAGCCTTACCGGGCGCTGGAAGCTGGACGAAGGCGGGGGAACGTCTGCGGAGGATGATACGAATAACCGGACCGCGCCCGCCAGCGTTTCGAATGCGGCTTGGGTGGGGGATGGCGGCAAAATCGGCGGCCGTCTCGACTTTAATGGGGTCAACAGCTATGTCTCCATGGGCGGCGCCGGTCAAGCAAACATGGGAACGGGCAGCTTCAGCGTGGGGCTGTGGTTCAAGACCCTCTCTACGGGAATCCATCAACGTATGATTACCAAGGGCAATTGGGGCAACACGGCCGGTTACTTCCTCTGGCATGAAGCCGGAAAGGTAGTCTTCAGCCTGGGGTCCAATGGAGTGCAGGGGAATACGGTGCTCGTTGCTACCCCGGGCGGCTTTAATGACGGGCAGTGGCACCAGGCCACCGCGGTGGTAGATCGAGCTGCCCAGACGATCAAACTATACATCGACGGGACGGCTAGAACGCTTGCCTCCGGCAACGGTTACTGCGGGACGGCGAGCGGGACAACGCTCAATCTATCCGGCTGCAATTCTTTAAATGCGACCAGCGGGGATTCCCTGATGCTGGGCAGCTATAACGGCACCAATGAATTCTTCTCCGGCTCCTTGGATGAAGTAAGACTCTATAACCGGGCGCTAACCGATGCCGAGGTTACCAAGCTCAGCAGCTTTAACGGGCTTGTGGGACAGTGGAAGTTTGAGGAAGGCAACACCCCGGCAGCGGCTGAAGCAAGCGGCAACAGTTCGGCGGCCGCCCTCTTGGACACAGACTGGACGGCAGGAAAGTTCGGTAAGGCGTTAAGCTTTAACGGCGTTAAAAGCTACAGCGTGATGAGCAGGCCCGATGCCCTTAATATGGGAACCCGCAGCTTCAGCTTGGCGGCTTGGTTCCGAACCGATTCGACAGGAACCCATAAGCGGATGGTGTCCAAGGGCAATTGGGGAAATTCCAACGGCTATTTCCTCTGGTACGAGGGCGGCCAGGTATCGTTCGGTCTGGGAGCTGGCGGCTCTCAAGCCGGAGCGGCACTCGTTGGAACGGCAGGAGGATACGGAGACGATAACTGGCATCACGTCGCCGCCGTGGTCGACCGCACGGCCCAGACGCTTCAGATCTACGTCGACGGCACCGCTCAAACGTTGTATCCTGCAAGCGGTTATTGCGGCACAGCAACTGGAACGACATTGAACATTGCAGCATGTACCTCTCTGAACGGGACTAGTGCAGATCCCTTTACACTTGGCGGGCATAAGGGAGTCTACGAGCTCTTTACCGGTTCGCTTGACGATGTGCGGGTGTACAGCCGTGCCCTGACGCAGACCGATATCAACAGTATCTTATTGGGAAATTGATCGAACCAAGAGCCTGTGGAGGACAGGGAGAAAACGGCTGGGAACTAACGACTTTGGAAATGGCGCGGACCTGGTCCGCGCCATTTTCTTTTGGTTCGGGCGGACTTCGAAAACGACGACGGCGGTTCCGTTTGGTCGTATCGGATTTAGGGCAAGGGCCAAGCTGCAAGGAGGAGTGGTAGACTTGGCCGATCCCGTTTTGTAAGAAAATGGGTTAATTCCCCGGAAGGCTATGGTAGCATAGGGATATACGATTGACGTTAGCTCCCATTTCCATCGCGAGGTGAATCCCTTGAGCAACCCAACCCTTGTTCATCCCGACGGCCGAACGGTAATCCTGCTGGAAAAAGGCACCGACGGGCAAGGCCCCTATCTGCGCATCGAACATACCATCTTAAAGCAAGGGGCCATGAACGGCCCCCATTGGCATCCCGTTCTTCAAGAGACCTTTCGGGTCCGGGAGGGGCGGATGAGGTTCGTCCTTGACGGCGAAGAACGATTCTTGGAGGAAGGGGAGGAACTGGTCATTCCCCCGAAGCAGATTCACCAGTTCTGGAACGTGAGCGGGGAACGCCTCGTCGCCCTGCATGAAATCCGCCCGCCGGGCCGCCATTGGGAGATGTTCCAACTCGTGCACAAGCTGGAATGCGAAGGAAAGGTCAACCGGAAAGGGATCCCGGTTAATCCTTTGTGGCTCGGCCTGGCTTGGGAGTGCATCGACGGCTACCTGGCGGGACCGCCCCGCGTGGTCCAGAAGGTTGCCCTCGGCGGACTAGCCCGGCTGGCGAAGCGGCTCGGTTACCGGATCTAAGCGGAGTCCAAAGAGGATACAGGCACCACCCATATAAAGAGGGTCGTTTCCCGCGGCGGCGGAGAGACGACCTTTTTTTATGATAAACGGGAACTTCTGGAAGGGAAAGGGGTCTAATGTCTGAGGTGATTATGTGGAGTCCAGCTATCTACGGTATCTGGCGCAAGCGCCGGATCACGACAAAGACGCCATCCTGGAGGAGCTGATGAACTCCTATGGGAATGATGTCTGGAATTTTGCCTATTTTCTGACACGCCGGCCGGATATGGCGGATGATCTTTCGCAGGAAGTATTCTTATCGGTTTATCATAACCTGTTCCGGTTCCGCGGCGATTGCAGCATAAAAAGTTGGCTGCTGACCATAACCCGGAACAAAGTGTTGAAGGTGAAACGAAGTGCCTTTCTGCGAAAGGTTATTCTGGTCGACTACGTCATTCCCGGGGGACATACCCGCTCCGCAGAAGCCGAGATGTTCGATCGGGCGGATACCCGTCATATCTGGCAGGCGGTCATGCAGATCCCTCTTAGGTTCCGTGAAATTCTGCTGCTGCATGTTCATTACCAGCTTAACGGGAAGGAAATGGCTGAACTGCTCGGCATTCCGGAGGCTACGGTCAAAACCAGGCTTTACCGGGCAAGACGCAAACTGGAAGCCATATTAGATAAGGAGAAAGGAAGGGAATGACGATGGAACGTTGGACAGAATGGAACCAGGCACTGGAGAAGTCTCCCTTCCAGGAACCCCGGTTCGGCGAATCTTTAAAGCGGCAGGTCCGCCTGAAGGCAGGAACCAAACGGAGGACGAGTTTGCCCTTCGCTGGCGCCGTCGCTGTACTAGTCATCTGTCTGTTGGCGGCAGGTGTCTTCCTTGCCCTGCCTTTATTTAAGAGTCTGAACCAAGAAGAGCTGGCGTTAGAAGATCCCGAATGGAAGGTAAGATCAGAATATTCCGTTCAAGGAGAGACATTGTTTACGGTCTTCCCGGACCCTGGGCTTTCCACCGGGAAAAATTACGGGTATAGGATCCGCTTTACGGCACCGTTCGAGGCCTTCCGGGATAAAACGATCGCGATTCAGGCCTACCATCTGAAATCGGGTACCCGCCTGAACGTGCTGCCGGCTAGGACAATTACTGAGCCAACCGCGGGCCACTCGAGCCTGGAGGGATTTACGGCAGAGTGGGATCTTCCATTAAGCGGAAAATGGAAACTGGAAATAGAGGTCGAAGGAGCCAAGTATGGCGATGCCGTGGTAACCGTTGCCGATTCCCCTTGGACCCTCAGCCCGACTTTTGATCTCCCCTATACCGGCAACGACGGCATGGCCCATCATTATGTCTTGGCAGGCGAAGAAGGCAGGCTCGGCCTGCTTGTCGGTCCCTATGCCAGCCAAGAGGGAATACAGGATAGGCAGCCCTTTGCCGTAGGGAGAAGCAACAAAGCGCTGTGGTACTTCTGGGGAACCGATGAGGAGTTGAAGGGAGAGTGCCGGGTTGTGGCTGTCCGTATGGGTGATTCCCTTCTCACTCCTCAATTCTCCGTCGGTCGACTGGGAGGGGGGGTGCTGGGAGCGGATCGGACCATCACCTCTTACTTAACTTTTCCGAAGCCGGGAAAATGGCGGGTGATGGTCTATGTCGGTGACAGGCTGTTCGGCAGCCTAGTGGTGGAAGCAACGAGTTAAACGTGCCCCCGGATTCCGCGTTAAGCTAAGACTCCGGACGGCATCACCTCCTCGGCAAGAAAGTGTTCAAGCACCCGGCGGAGGCCGTCCGGGTCGCTTAGCATCGGCAAATGCCCCGTGGCCAGCTCCGCCACCCGATTAGGCTGAAGATGGCGGATCATCCGGTCCTGCAGGGAGGAGCTGAACTCCTTGTCCTTGGTCAGCTTCATGTACAGCCGCGGCACGGACGGCACCGCCGCCTCGCACCGGTCCGTATAAGCCCGGACCGCCTCCGGCACGAAGGCCTTGACCACCTTCGATGCCTGCTCGGGGGCCAGGTCACTGCACAACCCCGCCCGGATCATGGATTCCGGCGGGCGCGTGCCCATTTTCTTAAGGACTACGGAGAGGATAAGCCTCTTCGGCCAAGGCAGGGCCGACACGAAAGACCCGCCGTCCCGCGGGATGGCGGCTCCGACGGCGGCGAATCCGGCCAAACGGTCCTCCAGCCCCGAAGCCGCCCGGAGTGCTACCACTCCTCCTAACGAATGAGCAACCAGCACCACCCTCGGCACCGGCCAAGCCCGGATCTGTTCCCTTAGAGATGCCGCATAATCCTCCAGGGTCAGCTCCCCTCTTGCCTCTACCGGTTCGTTACGGCGGGGAAGGTCGGCCAGCAGATAGGGCAGGCCCAGGTTCTTCACCACCCCCTCCCAAACCTCGCTGCGAAGCCCCGCTCCGTGGACAAACACCAGCCCGTACTCCCCTTCTTCTTGCTTCCTTTCCTTCATGTTGATCTCCTCCGTATGCTTGGTCTTGTTCTTGGCTTACTCTCCCTTTTAACGTACCATGGAAATAAGTCAATTTCTGTCTTATTTAACGGATACACTAGCGAATAGAACCAGCGAATGGGAACCAGATCAAAAGGGGGAGAAGGGATGAACAAAGCCCAGCGTCTCATCCAGCTCATGATGAGGGTTAACGCTCGGAAGTCCTTTACCGTGGGGGAGCTGGCGGACGAATTCCATGTTTCCACCCGGACCATAACGAGGGACCTGGAGGAGCTTAGCGGGCTCGGGGTTCCGCTCTATTCCGTGCAGGGAAGGGGAGGCGGGTACAAGCTTCTGAAGGAGCGGCTGTTACCGCCGATCTCCTTCTCCGAAGGGGAAGCCGTCGCCATGTATTATGCCTGCCAGGCGCTGGAGCACTACGGGTCGCTGCCCTTTGGCGATGGGGCGCATACCGCCTTGGCCAAGTTCTACCATTACCTTCCCGGGGATGTGAAGGAAGGGGTGGACCGGCTTCGGCACAAGGTCTCCATCTGGAGCCCATACCGCCCCATGGCCCGGGAGGTACTGGAGACGCTCTTGCAGGCCGTGATGCGGCGCCGGGCCGCCGTTATCCGTTACACTTCCGCCAGCGGCGAGTCCGAGCGCACCATCCAGCCCATCGGCCTCTACGCCAGCTCCGGCTACTGGTACTGCCCCGCCTACTGCCACACACGAGGGGACGTCCGCCAATTCCGGGCGGACCGGATCCTCACCGCGGCTCTGACTGAAGCCGTTCCTTGGCGCGAGGACGTGGACCGGCTGACCCTGCTCGATAAGCCCGTCAAGGATCACTTGGAGCAAGTGACCCTTAAGCTCGAGCTCTCCGCGAAGGGCGTCTGGCTGCTCCTGTCCGATAACCGGTTCGGTCCTTCTATAAGCCGGAAGGAAGACGGGAGCGGGGAGGCTTTGGTTTCGGTCCCGGTGGCGGATCTGGAATTCTATGTCGACAAGATCTGGCAGCTTGGGCCGGAGGCCCGGATCCTTGCCCCTGCCGAGGCGGTTGCCAGCCTGAAGCGCAGGCTGGAAGCTTTGCGGGAGCGTTACGAGGAAGAAGGCCAAGGTGACCATAACGTAAGGAAAACCTAAGGAAGCCGTAAGGCTTTGCCAAAAATTCTCTGGTACAATACAGGGAGGGTAGAGGTCAGAGAAAGCCGGAGGATACCAGCGGGAAAGGCCAGGGCAAGGGCAAGCTGCATCAGCCGCTCTTCCGGTTATCCTTGTGCCCGGCGGCTCCCATGGACCGTGCGGCCATTCCATATTTTCGCAGGAGCCGTTTAGGATGATATAATGGGAGGGCCCGCGGGTAAAGATAGAGAACAAGTCGGACAGATGGGGGCCGTTATGAAGCTGCTGGACATGCTGGAGCATATGTTTGAACAATACGGGTATCTCGTGCTTCTGTTCGGGCTGCCGCTGGACTTTATCGCGTCTCCCATACCGCCGGGGAACAGTACCCTGACCTATACGGGATATCTGGCCTATAAAGGGGTGCTGGATGGACTGTGTGCTTTTGTCCTGGCGCTGGCCGGGAGCTGGCTCGGGGTTACCATTACGTACCTCGCCGGATACAAACTCGGCATGCCTCTGATCGAGAAATACGGCAGATGGCTGTCCATCAAGCCGTCCTTTGTCGAGAAGACACGCCGGTATTATGATAAATATGGAGACAACCTGCTGCTGATCGCCTTCTTCCTTCCGGGGGTGCGGCAGTTTATCGGGTATTTCATCGGCATCCTCCGTATTCCGTTCAAGACCGTGCTGATGTATGCGTATACCGGCACGTTCCTTTGGGTGACGGCATTTTTCTCCATCGGGTATGGCTTCGGCGACCGGTGGCAGCAGGTTTTCCTGCTCGTGGAGCGGTATCTCAAAACGATATTCATCGGACTCGCGATCATCCTGGCCGCTTTTCTGCTCGCGAAATGGATCGGGCGGGGCCGGCTTAGGAGCTGAGCCTGAACATAACCAAAACCGGCGGGAAGGTCCCGTCGGCTTTTTTTGTGGAGTGAGGGGCGGGGAGGCTTTCTTTTCTCATTGGTCACGGCTTCTCTTGATTGAATATTTATTCACGCCTATGTATAATTACTGCTATCCTTCGAGTCCCTTCAGAGGCTTTCTCCCATCGGAAAATCCTATTAAAAAGGAGAACGGACGCTATGAACTTAATCCTGGAATCGGATAAGGTAACCGACTATCTGGCCGAGACCGAGGAGGTCGATTACTCCCATGCCGGCATTAGAGAAAAAGCAGAGGAATTAAGCTGCCGCTCCTCAAATGAAGTCGCCTTTGTTCAAGCCGTTTTCGAGTTTGTCCGCGATCGGATTTCCCACTCCTGGGATATTCAAAGTACGCGTGTTACCAGCACGGCCTCCGACGTGCTCCGCTTTCAAGAGGGGATCTGTTACGCCAAATCCTTATTGTTATGTGCTCTGTTAAGGAGTAAAGGGATTCCGGCGGGGTTCTGTTACCAGAGGCTGACCTTGGGGGAAACGCCCGAAACGGGATATGCCCTTCATGCTTTAAACGCTGTATTTTTAAGCTCATTAAATAGATGGGTGCGGTTGGATGCACGGGGGAATAAGGAAGGGGTTAACGCTCAATTCTCGCTCGGGGAAGAGCAGCTGGCTTTTCCCATCCGTCCTCCTTTCGGAGAAATCGATTATCCTACTATCTACGTTAGCCCGAATTCCCGAACGCTAGCCGTCCTTAAACAATTTACCAATGGTTTAGAAATGTACCAGAATCATTTGCCCACGGCTTTGGAATGACGGTAGTGGAAAGACCAATGGAGAGACCAGGGGAAGATTCCACGGCAAAACGCGGGGAATACCAAAAGCTTCTTGCCTTTGCCAAAGGGATTCGTTATAATCGTTCTACTTTGTACGGAAGGTGACTTGAGCCATGAAACCCTATAGGCTGAATCAACTTCATCATCACAATCAGCGTTAGCACCCCTGTCATTTATCAGGGAGGGCTAACGCCATTCGCGTTGGCCTCCCTGCGGCATACCAAACGCGCAGGACCAAGAGGTCCGGCGCGTTTTTTGTTTATGCCCATAAAAGAAGGGAATGATCGTTGTGCAAAACGTAAAGGGAACCTACGATTTTATCGGTAAAGAGCAAGCACTTAGACGAAAAGTCCAGTCTATCCTTCAAGAGGTGTTTGAGCTTTATGATTTTGAAGGCATGGATTCTACGATCCTAAACGAACTTGAGCTGCTGACCTCCAAGTATGCAGGCGGAGAAGAGATACAGAACGAAATGTATCAGCTGACCGATCAAGGGAAGCGCCGGCTTGGACTCCGTTACGACCTTACGATTCCTTTTGCCAAGGTGATCGCTTTAAATCCCGGTATAGAATTTCCTTATAAGAGATACGAAATGGGAAAGGTTTTTCGGGATGGACCTGTGAAAAGAGGGCGGCTGCGCGAATTTATCCAGTGTGATGTGGATATCGTCGGTATGGCGGGACCGGTTGCCGAGGCGGAGTTAATGCAGATAGCCGTTGAGGTATTCAGAAGGCTGGACATTCCGGTCACACTCAGATGGAACAACAGACGCTTCCTGGGGGATATCCTTGAAGTCATGGGGGTGCCGTCGGATAAGCGGCTGTCGGTCATGCTTACCCTCGATAAGCTGGAGAAGATTGGTAAAGAAGGAGTGCTCCTTGAGCTTATTGGAAAAGGGCTGCCTGCTAAAGTCATACAGGCTATGACCGAGCTATTGGAAGGGGGGAACCCTGCGTTTGAGGACGTATCCCGAGCCTACGGTATCCAAGCCAAACCAGGAGCGCAGGAGGTCCGATCCCTTCAGGAGATCATTCGGAAATTGGGGCTGGAGCCGATGTGCCGGTTTGATCCGTTCTTGTCACGGGGCTTGTCGTTTTACACGGGTACGGTTTATGAAATCTTTGATGCGTCCCGTACGTTTCCGTCCAGTTTAGGCGGTGGGGGCCGGTATGATGCCATCATCGGACAGCTGATCGGCCGGGAGGATCTTTCTTATCCTACAGCAGGCCTTTCGTTTGGAATGGAATCAATCATGGAAATGCTGAAGGATCGTCCTGTTTCTGTACCGGTTGCATCAGCGGTTATCATCCCCATCGGCGAAACGGTTACCGAGTGCCTGCGAATCGCAGCTGCTCTACGGTCTAATGGGATTCGAACAAGGCTGGACACCACCAAACGTAAATTAAAAAAATCCCTGGCCACGGCTTCCTCGGATGGAATCCGGTATGTCCTTCTCCTAGGAGAAGAGGAAGAAAACCTTGGGAAGGTCCGATTGAAGGATATGGATAAGATGACAGAGATGGTAGTGACCCTCCAAGAGGCCATAAGCTTGATCTCTCAGGAAGGCTCCCGGTCCAGAGGATACTAGGGAATCTCTGTCTCCCTCCCACCTCGGTTCTTCAACTGGACCGCTAACGAATCCCAGGGTGCTTATTAAGCCTAAAAGGACCCTCCGCTTATTCTAACGAATCGCTGTAACGCTACACGGCCTCGCCCTTGTAAAAAGAGAGCGAAATCGGACTAATAGCGCCATGACGATTCGTTAAACTTGCAGAGGGCCTTTTTGGCGCGGTATAAGGTTACCACGATTCGTTGGCGGGAGGCAGCCTCAGGCAGGGCCGAGAAAATTACCGGCCCGCCTTGAGAAACGCTTAGGACCAGGGGGCGACGTCAGACCGCCGAACTCCCAAGCGGCCGGTCAACGGGCATGCAAACCGGCCCTCCTGCGCGAAGAAGCGGCGTGCACTCGCTCCGGCACGGCCCGACGTGCACGCCCCAGGCCTGCCGGTACGCCCGGCTTCCTGCAGGGCATAACAGCGCGCTCAGGAGGACCCGGCCGTCTGCCTCAAAACGCCCAGTTGCCCTTGCGGAAGATCGGCTCGATTGTGCCGTCCGCCAGCTCGCCGTCGATGTCCATCTCGGCGGAGCCGATCATGAAATCGACGTGCGTGAGACTCGTGTTGAGCCCCGCCGCCAGCTGCTCCTCCGGCGACAGGTCTTCGCCGCCCTCCAGGGTGGTCGGGAAGGCGCGGCCGAGGGCCAGGTGGTTGGAGGCATTCTCGTCATACAGCGTGTTGAAGAACAGCTGCTTGGAGTTAGAGATTGGGGAATCGTGCGGCACGAGCGCGATCTCTCCTAAATAATGCGAGCCTTCGTCCAGCTCGACGAGGTTCTTGAGGTTCTCGTAGCCCTTCTCGGCCTGGAAATCCACCACGCGGCCGTTCTCAAAGGTGAGTGAGAAGTTTTCGATGAGGCTGCCCTGGTAGCTGAGCGGCTTGGTGCTGTGCACGACGCCGTTGGTTCCGTCCCGGTGCGGCGAGACGAATACTTCCTCCGTCGGTACGTTCGGGTTGAACTCAAAGCCGGCCCGGGTGTTCGCCACGGAGCCTCCCCTCCACAGGTGACGCTCGGGAAGCGCTACGGTCAGCTCCGTCCCGGGAGCACGGTAGTGCAGCTTGCGGTACTGCTTCGCCGTCAACTGCTCACGCTTGGCTCGAAGCTTCGCATTATGTTCGCGCCATAGGGCGACCGGATCGTCCTGATCCGCACGGGTCGCCCGGAAGATAGCCTCCCACAGCGCCTGGACCGCTTCTGAGTCCTCTTTATCGGGATACACCTTTCGGGCCCACCCGACAGAGGGAGCGCCGATGATGCACCAGGTCATCCGGTAAGAGCCCATGTATTCGCGCCATTTCACAAGCTCGGCCCCCGCCGCCTTGGAGAAGGCCGACAGCCGCTTGGGATCGACTCCCTTCATAAGCTCCGGGTCGTTCGACTCGATGTACAGGTACGCACCGTTCTTCTCGGCTTCCTGCTCGAGGGCCCGGGCCCGCCAGGCGGGGTATTCCCCGAACGCCTCTTCCGGCGCGAGGTCGTACTTCAGGCGGTTGACGGCTTGGTCGTACCATTCAACCTGCACATTCTTGGCGCCGGCTTCATACGCCTTGCGGGTGATCAGGCGGATGAGGTCGGCGGAGTCGATCGGGCCGTTGATCCACAGCGACTGGCCCGGCTGGATGTTGCAGCCGATGCGGACGGCCAGCTCGGCGTATTTTTCCAGGTTCTCGGCAAAGGTCATGGAAATCCTCCTTGGGTAGGGTATGGTTCTTCCTCTAGTGTAGTACATTCTCCGGATTTTACAAAAAAACGGGGGAGACGGGGAGCCGGACAAAGGCCGAAACCGTCCAATCCCCGAAGGCGGGGAGCCGGATAAAGACCAAAGCCGTCCTAACTCCGAAGGCGGGGAGCCGGACAAAGGTCAAAGCCGTGCCATCTCCCGAAGCCGTTGGCCCCCTCAAAAGGGGTCTTGCCAAACGGATTGTCAAGGAAGAGCCCCTGTTTTATAATACAAGTATGTAACAGGCATAATACCATGATCAGAAAAGAGGCCTCTTTGATGAAAATAGCTGTCATTGGTTACGGGCGCCGTATCCGCAACGTGATCCGCGAGCTGATCGTGCAGGATCCGACCCTGGAGCTTGCCGCCATTGTCGATGTGCAGAACGAAGCGATTAAGCAGGCGATGACGGAGCGCGAGGATCGGCTTCCTGAATTCTATGACACCTTCGCCGAAATGAAGGAGAGGGTAAAGCCTGACGGGGTGCTCATCGGCACAAGATGCTCGCTTCACGCCCGGCTGGCGGCCGAGGTCCTGTCAAGCGGCATTCCGCTCTTCCTGGAGAAGCCGGTGGCCACCACACTGGAGGACCTGAAGCTGCTGAAGCAAGCTTACGACCGCTATCCCGCCGAGGTGGTGGTGTCGTTCCCGCTGCGGGTAACCCCGATGGTAAGCCTCGTGAAAGAGATTCTCGACTCCGGGAAGATCGGGACGGTGGAGCATGTCCAGGCGGTGAACAATGTGCCGTACGGCGGGGTCTATTACCACCACTGGTACCGGGACGAGAACGAAACGGGCGGGCTGTTTCTGCAGAAGGCAACCCATGACTTCGACTATCTCCAGCATCTCATCGGCGGGCATCCGACGGACGTATGCGCCATGGTGTCCAAGCAGATTTTCCGCGGCGACAAGCCGGCCGGCTTAAAGTGCGCCGATTGCGAGGAGAAGCTTACGTGCAAGGAGAGCACTTACGGCGTCGTTCGCAGCGAAGACACCACTCCGGCGGGCGAATACTGCGCTTTTGCCGTGGACACGGGCAACGAGGATTCGGGCAGCGCTCTGATCCGGTACGAGTCGGGCATGCATGTGTCGTATTCGCAAAACTTCTTCGCGCGGCGCAAGGCAGCCTCTCGGGGAGCCCGGCTGCTTGGGTACAAAGGGACGCTGGAGTTCGACTTCTACACCGATGAGATCAAAGTATTCCCGCACCACAGCCCGCACACGGAAGTATACCGGATGGACGGCAGCGAGGCCCACTTTGGCGGGGACCAGGTGCTCGCGGATAACTTCCTCAAGGTCATGCGCGGCGAAGCCCGCTCCAGCTCAGACATGAATTCCGGCCTGCTCAGCGCACTGGTCTGCTTGAAGGCCCGGGAGTCTTCCCTGACCGGAACGTTCCAGACAGTGGATTGGCGCTAGGAAGATACAGAAAAGGACCTCAACCTCCACAGAATGTGGCTGAGGTCCTTTTTTTGTGGGGAAACCCCTTGTTCACTTGTTCTATCTATCTTTGCTTTGGAACCGAGTTCTGCGTTACGCCTTGCTCGGGCTCATGCCGGCCACCGCCCGTTCGTCCTCCTCCTCTTCCTCGAGAGCGGGAACGGAAGCGGACTCCCGGTTCGGGTCGAATTCGCCTTCCATTTTGGCGACCACGACAGTGGCCACCCCGTTGCCGATCAGGTTCGTGATGGCGCGGGCTTCGGACATGAAGCGGTCCACCCCGAGCAGGAGGGCGATGCCTTCCACCGGAATCATCGGGAAGGCGGCGAGGGTCGCGGCCAGGGTGATGAAGCCGGAGCCGGTTACCCCGGCGGCCCCTTTGGACGTCAGCATCAGAATGCCGAGCAGGGTTATCTGCTGCCAGATGGATAGGTCGATGCCGTAAGCCTGCGCGATGAACATGGCGGCCATGGACAGGTAGATTGACGTGCCGTCCAGGTTGAACGAGTAGCCGGTGGGGATGACGAGGCCGACAACCGGCTTGCTGCAGCCGTATTTTTCCATGCGCTCCATCATCCGCGGCAGGGCCGACTCGGAAGAAGAGGTGCCGAGCACCAGCAGAATCTCATCCTTGATGAAACGCAGGAAGCTGAAGATGGAGAAGCCGAAGATCCGGGCGATGGTGCCCAGTACGATAATAATGAACAGGAACATCGTCAGATAGACGGAGCCCATCAGCTTGCCGAGAGAGAAGAGCGACCCGATGCCGAATTTGCCGATCGTGTAGGACATGGCCCCGAAGGCGGCGACCGGGGAAACCTTCATGATCATGTTGACGATGTTGAAGAAAACATGGGACATTTTCTCAAAAAACGTGTAAAGCGGCTTGGCGGAATTCCCCATGGCGGCGAGCGCCAGCCCGAACAGGACGGAGAAGAACAGAATCGGGAGCAGCTCGCCCTTGGCCATCGCGCCGATAATGTTGTCCGGGACGATCCCGACCAGGAAATCCACGAGGCCGTGGCTGGATTCGGCGGCGGCTTTCGTATACTGCGTGATGCTTCCCTTGGTGGCGTGGCTGACATCGAGACCGGCGCCCGGCTTGATGATATTGACCACCAGCAGGCCGATGGCAAGAGCGGCGGTGGTAACGATTTCAAAATACAGAAGCGCTTTGCCGCCGATCCGGCCGACCTTCTTCAGGCTGCCCATTCCGGCGATGCCGGTCACGATGGTAAAGAACACGATAGGGGGGATGACCATCTTGATCATCTTTACGAAAACGTCTCCAAGCACCTTCAGGCTGGTGCCGAAGGCCGGGAAGAAATGGCCGACCACAATGCCGAGCAGAATAGCGGTAATGACCTGAACCGTCAGGTTCCGGAAGTTGATTCTCATGGATGCACCTCTCCAAGTTTGACTTGTAAGCGCTTCACAAGCGCCGGTAAACTTAGTTTAGGCACGTCACGGAATTTTCACAATGTTGCGGTCATACTGTTCGTTTTGGTCTTTATGGTCTCCAGGTGTTCCTAATCCGTTTTCCCGATGTATTTATCCCGAAGCTCCAGCATCCGGTCGGTCAGGTCGCCGCCGATTTCCTTGCGGAACCGTTCGTATACCGGCTCGAGCACACGGATCCATTCCCGGCGTTCCTCAGAGGTAAGCTCGTGGATCTGCATGTTGGAAATGGCTTTCATCTGCTCGAGCTGGGCCGCGTTCATGGCATCCGAATTCGCGGTCATCCAGCGGGTGGTTTCGTCCATGGCTTCGGCGAGCTTCTCCTGGATGTCCGCCGGGAGCTTGTTCCAGAAAGGGCGGTTGATGATGACGGCATAGCCCAAATACCCGTGGTTGCTGATCGTCATGTGGCTCTGCACCTGATACAGCCTCTTCGTATAAATATTCGAGAACGTGTTCTCCTGGCCGTTCACGCCGCCCGATTCGAGGTTCCGGTACACCTCGTTGAAGTTGAGCGGCGTGGTTTTGGCGCCGAGGAGCTGGTATTCGGCCTCCAGCACCCGGCTGGGGATGATTCTAATTCGCAGGCCGTTAAAATCCTCGGGGCGGATCAGCTCGCGGGGACCGGTGATCTGCTTGAAGCCGTTGCTCCAGAAGGCCATTCCTTTCATGTCACGGCTCTCGAGCGTGCGGAACAGCAGCTTTCCGATCTCCCCGTTGAACGCTTCCTCCACGGCCTCCCGGTTCGGGAGCGCGAACGGCAGGTCCATGGCGTACCACGCCGGAAGGATATTGCTCAAGTAGGAGAAGGCCGGGGCGATCATCTGCAGATCCCCCTTCATCATGGCCTGGATCTCCTCGGTGTCGGAGTACAGGGTGCCGTTCGGGAACGTCTGCACTTCCACGCGGCCGTCTGTTTTCTCCTTCGCGAGCTGAGCGAATTTGAGGGCGGCGAGGCCTTTGGGCGTATTTTCGGCGACGGAGATGCTGAATTTAATAATGATCCGGTCCGCGAGCCCCTGCTGCTCGTCGTCATGGGGGGCCGGGGCGGAATAGAGATCGGGGCGGAAGCCGGCAAAGAGCGCGGCCGCCAGGCCGATCGCGAGGAACAGGATCAGGCTAACGATGGATTTCAAGATAGGCACCTCTCTTAAAGGTTGCGAATGAAGCCGGCTTGTTCCACAATAATAACAGAATGAGGATGAAGGTAGAAAGGGACCCTATGAGGCTGACCAACCTGCGCATACAATGGAAAATCACCTTCCTCTCCTTCGGCATCGTGCTCTTCTCCCTGCTGCTCGGCGGGATCATCCTGCTCGGCAGCACGATCCGGCTGCAGGAGAACGCCATCGCCGACCGGCTCCTGATCACCGGCCGGACGGTGGCGGAGCTTCCGGAGATCCGGCAGCACTTGACGGAGCCGGAAGGGTGGAAGGCAGCGAATCCGGTAGTGGAGCGGATCCGCATCATCAACGACGCCACGTACATCGTCGTGCTGGATAGGAACCGGGTCCGCTTCTCCCATCCGGTGGAAGCGCGGCTCGGGACGAAGGCGGAGGAGGCCGGCATGGAAGCCGCTTTCGCCGAGCATACGTATACGTCCCGGGCGAAGGGAGAGCTTGGGACGGCGGTGCAGGCTTTCGTGCCGGTCATGAACGAGGAGCACCAGCAGATCGGGGTGGTGCTCGCCGGACGCGTCCTCCCCGGGCTAGCCGAAACGATCCGGAAGCAGCGGGGCTATGCTTATGTTACCCTGCTGCTGTCTCTCCTGTTCGGTGTTTGGGGATCGTGGAATTTGGCCAAACACATTAAGAGGCAGATGCTGAATCTGGAGCCGCAGGAGATCGCCCGGCTTCTGCTGGAGCGGACCGCTGCCTTTCATTCGATGAACGAAGGGGTCATCGCCATGGACAGCCGGGGGATCCTGACCATCTTCAACGAGAAGGCGAAGCAGCTATTCGGCATAACGGGGGATGTGCTGGGACGGCCGGCGGAGGAGGTCGTGCCCGGCATGCGCCTCTCGGATATTCTGAAGCAGGAGCAGCCGATGCACAACGAGGAGCTGCACGTCGGCGAAGCGCTGATCTGGACGAGCCGCGTTCCGGTCAAGCTGAACGGGCGGACCGTCGGGGCGCTCGCCGTGTTCCAGGACCGGACGGAGGTGACCCGGATGGCGGAGGAGCTGACGGGGGTGCGCGAATTCGTCGATGCCCTGCGGGTGCAGAACCACGAGCACAGCAACAAGCTGCACACCATTGCGGGTCTCCTTCAGCTCGGCCGGCAGGACAGGGCGCTCGATTATCTGTTTGAGACGGCGGAGCATCAGGAGGAACTGACCCGTTTTCTGACGGGCCGTATCCACGATCCCAGCCTGTCCGGGCTCATTCTCGGCAAGATCGGCCGGGGCCGGGAACTCGGCATCGAGGTGGCGGTGGACCGCCGCAGCCGGCTGGAGCGGTTCCCCGAGCAGATGGACCGCCACGACTTCGTGCTCATCTTGGGCAACCTGATCGAGAATGCGTTCGACGCGCTGCAGGCGGTGTCCCGGGAGCCCAAGCGGGTTGAAATCAGCATCGAGCAGGACGAGGAGGTGCTGTCGCTGCTCGTGGAGGACAACGGCGCGGGAATGGACGAGGAGACGAGGCGGCGGATGCTGGAGCCGGGCTTCTCCACCAAGGGCGGCCAGGGCCGGGGCATCGGCCTCGGTCTGGTGGCCCGCATCGTTGCGAAGGGCGGCGGGGAGCTGGCCTGCGACAGCGCCCCGGGAGAGGGCACGAGCTTCGTGATTACGTTTCCCATGAGAAGAGGAGAGTTGTGAGCATGGAAGGCAAATGGGTGGAGGTCGTTCTCATCGAGGACGACCCGATGGTAAGGCAGGTCAACCGCGAATTCGTCGAGCGGGTGCCGGGTTTCCGGGTAGTCGGCGCCGCGGGCAACGGCGTGGAGGGCTTGCAGCTCGTTCGGGAGCTTCGACCTTCGCTGGTGCTTCTCGATGTCTTCATGCCGCAGCAGGACGGGCTCGAAACGCTTCGGCGGATCCGGCAGGAGGCCGTCGAGACGGACGTGATCGTCATCACGGCGGCCCGGGACGAGGCCACGATCCGCGAGATGATGCGCGGCGGGGCGGCGGACTACATCCTGAAGCCGTTCAAGTTCGAACGGGTGAAGGAATCTCTCGAGCGCTACCTCCGCCTGCATGCCGGGCTGAAGGAGGCGGAGGCGTTCTCCCAGGAAGAGCTCGATGCCGTCCTGCACGGGAGACGGGAAGCCCGCCCCAGCGTCTCCGGCGGATCCCCGGCGTCTCCGGCCGCTGGCGCCAAAGGGCCGGCCCTTCCGCTCCCGGAGGAGCTGCCGAAGGGCTTGAACGCCCAGACGTTGAAGCAGATCGCCGGCTTCCTCGAGAGGACGAACGAGCCGGTTTCGGCCGAAGAAGCGGCGGACGGGGTCGGCATTGCCCGCGTAACGGCCCGCCGCTACCTGGAATACCTGGAGAAGACCGGCTGGGTCGCCCTCGATATCCGCTACGGGGGAGTCGGTCGTCCGGTCAACCGGTACCTTTTGCAGAAGCGGTAGGGGGAAGGCAGTGCCTTATCCGTTAGGGTAGTTCTTACCGGATAAGGCACCAGGAACAAAATGAACAAAAGGCACAATATGTTCTTAACTTCCTTTTTCGCTATGTAAGCGATATCATTAGGTCATAACTCAGGAGAGCAGGAGGGGATCGCATGGCAGTACCAACAGGAGCCAGTACGACGATTATTTTGAGGCTGGAGATCGACAAGCAGGGGATCACCTTCGGGCAGATCGCCACGGCTATCGGAGACGCGGGCGGGGATATCGTCGCCATCGACGTCACCCGGTCGACGAAAGACTCGACGATCCGGGACATTACCGTCAACGTCACCGACCAGCTTCATACGAAGCGCATTGAGGAAGTGACGCGCCGGCTTCCCGGGGTTAAGCTTCTCAACGTGTCGGACCAGACCTTCCTCATGCACCTGGGCGGCAAAATCGAGATGAACCCCAAGGTGCCGATCAAAAACCGGGACGACCTGTCCCGTGTCTATACACCGGGCGTGGCCCGGGTCTGCATGGCCATTCACGAGGAGCCGTCGCGCGCCCATTCCCTTACGATCAAGCGGAACACGGTCGCCGTGGTGTCGGACGGCTCCGCGGTGCTCGGACTCGGAAATATCGGTCCGCTCGGGGCTATGCCTGTCATGGAAGGAAAGGCGATGCTGTTCAAGCAGTTCGCGGGCGTCGATGCTTTCCCGATCTGCCTGGAAACCCAGGATACGGAAGAGATCATCCGCACGATCAAGAACATCGCGCCGGCCTTCGGGGGCATCAACCTCGAGGACATTTCGGCTCCGCGCTGCTTCGAGATCGAGGAGAGGCTCGTCCAGGAGCTGGACATCCCCGTCTTCCACGATGACCAGCACGGCACCGCCGTCGTGCTCCTTGCCGGGCTCTTGAACGCCACGAAGCTCGTCGGCAAGCGGCTCGAAGACTGCAAGGTCGTGCTGGCGGGCGTGGGTGCAGCCGGAACGGCGTGCACGAAGATTCTGCTGTCGGCCGGCGTCCGCAACATCATCGGCGTGGACCGCCAGGGCGCCCTGGTGGCCGGACAGGATTACGGCAACGCGACGTGGAACTGGTACGGGGAGAACACGAACCCGAACCGCGAGGAAGGAAAGCTCTCCGACGTCATCGAGGGCGCGGATATCTTCATCGGCGTGTCGGGACCCGGCGTCCTGAAGGTGGAGGACGTGAAGCGCATGGCCCCCGATTCCATCGTATTCGCGATGGCCAACCCGACGCCGGAGATTTCGCCGGATGAGGTGGAAGGAATCGTGCGCGTGATGGCGACCGGACGCTCGGACTACCCGAACCAGATCAACAACGTGCTCTGCTTCCCCGGCCTGTTCAGGGGCATGCTCGACTGCCGCGCCTCCCGCGTCACGGAGGAGATGAAGCTGGCCGCGGCACGCGCGATCGCTTCGGTCGTGACGGACGAGGAGCTGAACGAGTCGTACATCGTGCCGAGCGTGTTCAACCAGCACGTCGCGGAACGGGTGCGCGAGGCCGTGCTGGATGCGGCCTACAGCTCGGGCATCGCCCGCCGCCGGGACATCCGGGAGCCGAAGTAACGGTCGCATGACCAGCGGGGCCCATACTTAAGCAGGCCCCGCCAAAAGAAGAGGAGCGGATGGCTGACGGCAGCCATCCGCTCCTTTTTTTGTTTGACCGGCCCTTAAGGGGGCTTGCTACCTTACAAGGCGCTGTACCCGTTGAAATAGTGCACCCCGTCGTGGGCGGTATCCGACGCGTCGGTTTTGCGGTTGGTGTTGAACCAGAGCTTATCCCCGTTGGCGATTCCGACGCTCTCAATCTCGAACAGGTTCGAGTAAGTGGAGGACGTAATGCGGAACGACAGATTATCGTCGGAGTAGATGGTGCCGGAGGCGGTGGAAATGTTGAGGTAGACGAGGACAATGCTTACGTTGTTATAGGTCAGCGGGACATAGATCGTGTTATTATAATAGCCCAGGCCCTGGGAGGTATACGAGCCGATGTTCGAAACGGTGCTGCCGTTGACCAGGGCGTCAGCCGTATTCAGGGCAAAGCCGTAGGCTGCATTGATGGTTCCGCTGTTAGCGGTCAGAGGAAGCGTCCCCCGGTACAGGGTCAGGCCGGATTTGAAGAGGAAGTAGATGCTGCTCGTGTCTTTGCCGGTGATGGCTACCCCCGACATGGCCTTGTCCGCTCCGCTGTACTGAATGCTGTAGTTCCCTACTTGGTAATACGTCGTCCCTACATATTTCAGCTTCACGAGGCTCATGCTGCCGGCTTTCATGGTGACGATGAACATATAGTACTCCCCGTCGATCGTGCTGAGGACCATATCGTTGGCATGGCCGAGGGAGGCGGTGTAAGTTGTGCCGCTATCCCCATTCGTCATGAGCGTCGTCGTTCCATCGCTCATGTTGGTCCGGTAAATGACAGCCTTGGTGTCGTCTCCGTTGATCTTGACGGAATAGGCGTAGGTGGAGCCGACAGCGAAGCCTTGCGCAACGTAGCAATCATTGGCATTGCCGAGCGTGGCGACGTCGGTGTAAGTATTGTAGTAGGCGGCACTGGCCGTAAGGGGCAGCAGCATCGCCACACTGAGGACAAGGGCCGTCCACAGAATAAAGCGCTTTCTAAATTTCCCGAACGTAGTCCTATTTCCCCATTTTCCTGAGACCATCTTCCTCATTCCCTAACCTCCGTAGAATCGTTTTGGTGCTGCGTATGTAAAATGGAATGAGGTCCCGGCCTCGGTAAGGAAAGGGTTCATTCCATGGTAACGTCATTATATATTACCCGTTTATCGTCTTCATTCGGGGAAGGCGGGGGTAAGAATAAATATTTTTTTGGGATTCTTTTAGATACAATTTGTCAGCAAACCTTACCTATTCCCTGCAAGTTTGATACAATTAGTATCATATGATTCAAGCTGCCCTCTAAAAGGGTAATGAAATTGTTGAATACATAATAGTCTGCCTTAGAAAAGGGGGAGTGCATTTGATCCGGTTCCAACGGGTGAACAAGCATTTTGGGCACTTCCATGTGCTCCAAGACATCAACCTGGAGATCGGGCAGGGGGAAGTGGTCGTCGTGATCGGGCCTTCCGGCTCCGGCAAAAGCACCCTTCTCCGCTGCATCAACCGTCTGGAAACGATTACGGACGGGGACTTGACGGTGGACGGGGTAAAGGTGAACGATCCCAAAACAGATATCAACGAGCTGCGCCGGAACATCGGGATGGTTTTTCAGCATTTCAACCTGTACCCGCACAAGAAGGTCATCCAGAACATTACGCTCGCCCCTGTCAAAGTGCTGGGGGTCTCCGAGGAGGAAGCCCGCCGGACGGCGATGCACTATCTGGAGAAGGTCGGCATTCCGGATAAGGCGGAGTCGTTCCCGTCGCAGCTGTCCGGCGGCCAGCAGCAGCGGGTCGCGATTGCGCGCGGGCTTGCCATGAAGCCGAAGATCATGCTCTTCGACGAGCCGACATCGGCACTCGATCCGGAAATGATCGGCGAGGTGCTTGACGTCATGAAAGCGCTGGCGAAGGAAGGGATGACGATGGTCGTTGTGACCCACGAGATGGGCTTCGCCCGCGAAGTAGCCGACCGTGTGGTTTTCATGGACCAAGGGAAAATTCTCGAGGAGGCGGCTCCCGCTGCGTTCTTTGAGAACCCGCGGGAGGAGAGGGCCCAGCTCTTTCTCAGCCGCTTGATCAACCATTAAACCGATAACAGGGGGATGAAGAAGAATGAAGAGATCCAAAGGTTGGCTTTCGCTTGTGATGGTTTTGACGCTGGTGCTGCTCGCCCTTGCGGGCTGCGGCAATAAGGATAACGCGGGTGGAACGTCGGGGTCGGGCAGCCCGTCGCCGGCGGGTTCCCCGTCAGGAGGCAGCGGCGGAGGCGGATCGGCCGCAAGCGGCAAGGCGCTCGACGGGATCAAGAAGCGGGGCAAGCTGGTGGTCGGCGTCAAGTACGATACGAAGCTGTTCGGGCTTAAGGATCCAGCTTCCGGCAAGGTAGAGGGCTTCGACGTCGACATCTCGAAGGCTATCGCGAAGAAGCTGCTCGGCGACGAGAACAAGATCGAGCTGAAGGAAGTGACTTCGAAGACGCGCATCAACATGCTGAACAATGACGAGATCGACATGATCGTGGCGACGATGACCATCAACGAGGAGCGCAAGAAGGAAGTCGACTTCTCGGACATTTACTTCAACGCCGGCCAGTCCCTGCTCGTGAAGAAGGGAAGCCCGATCAAGAGCATCAAGGATGTCACGAAGGACACGAAGGTGCTGAGCCAGAAGGGCGCGACTTCGGTCAAGAACATTGAGGAGAAGGTACCGGGCCTCCGGGTTCAGCAGTTCGACAACTACCAGGATGCCTTCACGGCGCTGAAGTCGGGCCAAGGTGATGTGCTCACAACCGACAACGCGATTCTGTACGGCATGATGAAGCAGGATCCGAACTTCGAGGTGGTGGGCGAGCCGTTTACGGAAGAGCCGTACGGTATTGCTGTCAAGAAGGATACCCCGGATCTCGTCAAATTCATCAACGATACGCTTAAAGAGCTGAAGTCAAGCGGCGAGTACGACAAAATCTACACGAAGTGGATCGGGGAAGCTCCCAAAAAATAATCCCGGGTAACCGCAAGGGGCGGGTCCGATAGAGCGCCGGCAACGGCGGCTGGACGGCCCGCTTTTTTGGTTAGCGGAATCTCATTATGGAAGGAGCGTGAACGGGTGATCGATTTCTCTGTACTCACCGAGAATTGGCGGGACTTCCTGGAAGGCTTCTACCATACGGTGCTGGCCAGCGTGCTGGCCCTGGCCGGAAGCTTCCTGCTCGGAACCCTGGTGGCGGTCCTGCGCATCACCCCTTCCCGGGTATTGAACGGGATCGGGGCCGTCTATGTGGAGCTGTTCCGGAACATCCCCCTGCTGCTCGTCGTTTATATTTTCTATATCGGGCTGCCGGCCGTCGGAATCCGGCTGCCGGTGTTTGTGTCCGGGACGCTTGGGCTCATGGTCTACACGTCCTCTTACATAGCCGAAGCGATCCGGGCGGGAATCGCGTCCGTGCCGAAGGGCCAGATGGAGGCGGCCCGGTCCTCGGGCCTTACTTACGTGCAGGCGATGCGGCTCGTCATCCTGCCCCAGGCGATCAAGCTGGTGATTCCGCCGATCAGCAACCAGTTTCTTAATCTCGTCAAGAACTCTTCGATTCTCGGCGTCATTGCCGGATTCGATCTGATGTATTATGGGGACATCGTCGATTCGGAGACGTTCCAGACGCTCAGCACTTATTTCTTCGTCGGTTTGTTCTATCTGGTACTGACTATTCCACTCAGCTATGCGTCCGTTGTCCTCGAACGGCGCTTGGCGAGAAGCGGGTAAAGGGGGAACCGTATGGATTTCATTGGAGCCTATAACCCGGACAATCTCCGGTTTCTTCTCGAGGGCTTCCTGCTGACGCTGCAAACGGCGTTCACGGCCATCGTGCTGAGCTTCGTGCTGGGGATCCTCCTCGGCGTGCTGCGGTATGCCCGGATTCCCGTGGTGTCCTGGATCGTCGGCCTGTTCGTGGAGCTCATCCGTAACCTGCCGCTGCTGCTCCTCATTGTCTTCGCGAAGCTTGCTCTTCCCGAGGTGGGCATCAAGCTCGGCCTGTTCTGGTCGACGGTCGCGGCCTTGACGGTTTTCGAAGCGGCCATGATCGCCGAAATTGTGCGGAGCGGGCTGAATTCGGTGGACAAGGGCCAGATAGAGGCCGCGCGCTCGTCCGGGCTCGGCTACACCCAGACGCTGTGGCACATTGTGCTGCCGCTTGGGCTCAGGCGGATGGTTCCGCCCATCGTTTCCCAGTTCATTTCGCTATTGAAAGACACCTCGCTTGCCGTTAGTATAAGTTTGGCGGAGCTGATGCATAACGCGAAGATCATCTCCGGCCAAAATGTTAACTTTGTCTTCCCGATTCTGATCGCGGCCGCCGTGCTTTATTTTGCGGTGAACTACACGCTGTCTCTCTTGGCGCGTCGGATGGAGGCAAGACAAGTGTAAGCTGAAGGAGTCCTGCATCGTGGATTTGACTATGTGGCAAATGATCCTGTTCGTAATCGCCGGGGGGTTCCTGGCGGCATTCGTAGATTCAGTCGTAGGCGGGGGCGGATTGATATCCGTTCCCGTCCTTCTTATGACCGGCCTGCCTCCGCATATCGCGCTCGGCACCAACAAGCTCGGCGGCACGCTGTCTTCCTTGACAAGCACGCTCTCCTTTCTGAAGTCAGGCAAAATCGACCTCAAGCTGGTCCGCGGCCTCCTGCCGTTCACCCTGGTCGGGGCGGTGGCGGGTACCGCAGCCCTGCAGAAGGTGCCGTCTGACTTCCTGAAGCCGCTTGTCGTCGTCATGCTGCTCGCGGTTACGGTCTATACCCTGACCCGCAAAAGCTGGGGGGACGTCTCAACCTACCGTAAGCTGACGGCCAAATCGGGCTTCTATATGGCCCTGGCGGCCCTCGGCATGGGCTTCTACGACGGCTTCTTCGGCCCGGGCACCGGCTCGTTCCTGATCTTTATCTTCCTCATGCTGGGCTTCGACTTCGTGACGGGAGCGGGCAACGCCAAGGTGCTGAATTTCGGCAGCAACATCGCGAGCCTTTCGACTTTCCTGTTTTTCGGGGCGGTGGATTTCCGCTACGGCATCCCGATGGGCCTCGCCATGATCGCCGGGTCCTACGTCGGCTCGCAGGTCGCCATCCGCAAAGGCGCGGCGTACATCCGGCCGCTCTTCATCGGGATGAGCGTTCTGCTGATCGGCAAACAGATTTGGGACCTTATGCATCGGGGCTAAGGAATTCCGCCGAGGGCAGAAGAATATCCGACCATTCAAAAGGAGGGTAAGCCAGATGCAGATTGTCGCGATGCTTACGATGCTGATCGACCACATCGGCTTCCTCTACTTTCCCGAAAGCCCAGGCTGGAGGGTGGTCGGGAGGCTGGCTTTTCCGATCTACGCCTATTTTATCGTACGGGGCTACCGGCATACCTCCAGCGTCAAAGCTTACATGACCCGGCTACTGCTGCTCGCGGCCGTATCCCAGCTTCCCTATATGCTTGCCCTGAAGCAGACCGGGATCAACGCCATCGGGACGCTCTATGTATGTCTGCTGGCCCTTTACCTGCTGCAGCGGAAAAGCAGGACGGTTTCCCTCCCCTTTACGCTGCTGCTCGCAGTCCTGATGGAGCTCTACGATTTTGATTACGGTGCTTACGGCTTGGCCCTGGTGCTTATCTATCACTACCTGAAGGCCGATAGGGTGGTGCTGGCCCATCTCGGCATCACGCTGGTGTACGTCCTCCTCGGAAAAGGAGGCCCCATCCAGCTGTTCAGCCTCTTTGCGACCTTCGGGATCGTCTATGGACCGAAGGTTTACGAGGCGTGGGACAAGCGTAACGTGCCTTCGTGGCTGTGGCGAAGCTTCTATCCGGCCCACCTCGCGGCCTTGGCTCTTCTGGAAAGCTTATAAGCTGCCTTCAAGGCAGCTCTTCAAGCGCAATGTTCCCCTCGATGATTTCCGTGAGGGGTTCTTTGTTGTGGATTCGGGTCAAGGCCTGGGCCAGGAGAGGGCCAACGGACAGGACGGTCAGCTTGTCCAGACGCTTCTTCTCCGGAATGTCCATCGTGTTGCAGACGATGACCTCGTCCACCGGAGCCGCTTTCAGCCGGCTTATCGCTTCACCGGACAGCACCGGATGGGTGCAGGCCACGATGACCCTTATCGTGCCCCGATCCTTCAGAGCCTGCGCTGCGTTGACGATGGTTCCCGCGGTATCGATCATGTCGTCGATAATCACGGCCGTCTTGCCCGCTACGTCCCCGACGAGGTGCAGCACCTCGGACACATTCGGCTGGGGCCGGCGCTTGTCGATGACGGCGATGGAAGCCTGGGGGATCAGCCGCGCCAGCTTGCTCGCCCTCTTCGTTCCTCCCATGTCGGGAGAGACGACAACCGGGTTGTCCAGCTTCTGCCGGTTCAGATAAGAGGCAATCAGGGCCGTGGCGTTCAAATTGTCCATCGGGATGTCCACGAAGCCCTGGATCTGATCCGAATGCAGATCCAGAGTCAGAATGCGGCTTACGCCGGAGGTTTCGAGCATCCGGGCCACCACCTTGGCGGTGATGGGGGAACGGGTGCCGTTCTTGCGGTCCTGCCGGGCGTACCCGAAGTAAGGGACCAGTAGAGTAATGGAATCCGCCGAGGCCCGACGCATGGCGTCGACGATAATCATCAGCTCCATCAAGTGATCGTTGACCGACCGCCCTTCCGCCGGAGCCGTGGGCTGGATGAGGAACACATGAAAGCCCCGGACCGTCTCGTTCAGGTCAACCCGGATTTCCCCGTCACTGAAATGGGAGCATGTCAAATCCCCGAGGGCCATCCCCAGCCGGCCGGCGATTTCCTCGGCAAGCCCGCGGTGGGCCGTTCCGGTAAAGATCTTGAATTGATTCATCCTTCCAACTCCCTTCTGGTCATTTATTAAGCTTGATAAACCTATAACCATGTTAAAGATAATAGTACCAAATTATTCCCCGGCGTGAATCATCTATAGAGAAAAGGCAGCGGTTTTACGAATCAGATCGAAGGTCAGGAGCGGGAAGAACACGGCGGGTACGACAAAGAGGCCCGGGGGAACGGGCCTCCATGTGCTGGGGCAAGAGGAGGGGAGGGGTATAAAGTGATGCTAGGTAACACCTGACAAAGGCAATTCTATTCCTCAGAATCCTCGGTCAGACGGTTCGTGACGGCTTCAGCCACTCCCGCAACGGTTCCCGCCGCGGCTGCGGCTGCTTTTCCAACGGCTTCTACGGCTTCTACCGCTACGTCAGCTGCTTGAGGTGCAGCCGTGCTGGCCATGGAAGCAGAGGCAGCAGGGGTAGCAGGGGTAGCGGCAGTCATGCCGGCCGCTTGAGCCTTGGCTGTCTGGTGCAAAGCGGAATTGATTTGATTAACGCTCTGTTGAGCCTGGTTAAGCTGCTGCATGCTGGCCATTTGGGCCTGCTGGGCTTGACCGGCCAGCAGCTCGGACGTTTGAGCCGACTGGAAGGCTTGAGCGGCCTGCTGCACGAACTGCTGGGCCTGCTGCTGCGTTTGCTGGAGCGCCTGGTTCACCTGCTGCCCGGCCTGCTGCACGGATTGCTGGGCTTGCTGCTGGGCCTGCTGAAGCGTTTGAGCAGCTTGCTGCTGAGCTTGCTGAAGAAGCTGCTGGGCCTGCTGCTGGTTCTGCTGGACCGTTTGCTGCACCTGCTGAACGGCTTGTGCGGCTTCGAGCTCTACCTGCTTAGCGGCGGCCTTGGTTTGCTGGGGCTGGGGGTTGGAAGGATTCGTCGTCATGGGCTCACCTCGTTAGTTTTTTTAGGTGTAACACTTCTTTTACTATGCGTTTAACGGGGCTGGTTTATTCGGCGAGAGGCCCGTTCCGCTCCTTCTTTAATCTTTTTTTCAGCTTGGCCGGTTATACTGAACCCATAACGAAAGGGGATACCTGCACATGGTCAAAACATCGCGTCTTCTTCCCTGGCCCGCACTATTGGCGGCCGCGGTCAGCCTTCTGCTGCTCGGCGGGTCCCTATTTCTGGCGGCTCCCAAGCATCGCCCTCTTCCCTCAGGCCGTACAGGCAGTCAAACGCAGGGGCAAGGGACCCAAGGGAGAAGTTCCAAGGACAGCTTGGGCGCTCCAGGAGAAGGACAAGCTCCCGGCTCCTTCCGTCCGAAACATGAGGAAGAAGGAGGCCCCTTCAAGCTGCTGGGGACGTTTGCCGTCGCAAGCGGGGCGGTCAGCTTCGGCTGGTACGGCTTCCGCCGCCGGCTCGGTTCGCGTCAGCTTCTCCTTAAGAAAGCCGGGCGGCTGCTGCATTCCGTCCATACGTACGCGGGCTGGCTGACGCTTGCACTTATCGCCGTGCACGGCGGCTACTACCTGGTCACCAAGCTGGGGGAGCGGGACATGTACACGGGGCTTGCCGCGTTTGTCCTGCTCCTGGCCATTGCCGGCTACGGCTACGCTTACCGGAAGGTGCGGAAGCTGGCGATGCGGCGGGCGCATTTTGTGCTGGCCACGCTGTGGGTGCCGATCCTCCTGATTCATGCCGGCGGCTCCGCAATCGCAGCTGCTGCGGCGACGGTCGCGGTTTGGGGGGCGGCGGCTCTGCTGGACAAGAAGACGGCCAAGCCAACCGGCGCCGTCTAACGGATAGCGAAGCGGCGGGGCTCTGGCTTGCCACACCAGGAGTCGGTAGCATGAGATAGGCTGCCTATGCCAAGAGTCGGTTGCAGGGATTCTAACAAATCCTCAGAACCTTATTAGCCCCATATGGGCCTCGAGGAATTACTAACGAATCGCGGTATCGCTATTCCTCCCTTTGGCTCCCTTTTTGGCGGAAAACGGGCCATTTAGCGACTAGAGGATTCGTTAAGAACGGCCAGGGGGCTGAATAGAGAGGAATAAGCTTTGTGCGGTTCGTTAACGGGCTCGGCAGAACACTTACAAGAGCATATCTGCCTTCCGTTGGGATTTACAATATGGGCTGTGATGATGGAATAAGGGTTCGTGATTTGGCTTTAGGTCTTTTCCGTGAGGAAGCCTATATGGGATATATTCTACTAGGGAAGCTTTGTTTATTTGGGAAAGCATTAAATCAAGCAAACAACAAAAAAGCCGGGATGACAACCATGTCACCCGGCACTTTTTTGGAACTTTTTTAGATTATCGCTGCAGCCCTAAGCCGCCTCGCTAACCTTGCTGTCCGCCGCACCGGAAGCGGTGCGTTCACGGAGGCCGTTGAACAGCAGGTTCAACACGATGGCGGTCACGCTGCCGGCTACGATCCCGTTGTTCGTCAGAATCTGAACGCCGGCCGGCAACTCCTTGAACAGATCCGGTACCGCGGTCACGCCGAGGCCCATGCCGACGGAGCAGGCGATGATGAGCAGGTTCTCGTGGCGGTTCAGGTCGATGGCCCCGAGCATCTTGATGCCGGAGGACATCACCATGCCGAAGAGGGCGATCATCGCTCCGCCCAGAACCGGCGTGGGCACGAGCTTCGTCAGCTCCGCCACCTTCGGAATGAGGCCTAGCACGATCAGAATGCCGCCTGCGGTGACAATGACGCTGCGCGTCTTGACCTTCGTGAGCTGCACAAGCCCGACGTTCTGCGAATACGTCGTGTAAGGGAAGGAGTTGAACAGGCCGCCGATGAGGCTCGCCAGTCCTTCCGCGCGGTAGCCGCGGGTCAGGTCGGCCGGCTGGATGTCGCGGCCGGTAATCTTACCGAGCGCCATGAACACGCCGGTCGATTCAATCATGCTCACGATGGCGACAAGCGTCATGGTGAGAATGGCCGACGGCTCGAAAGTCGGCAGCCCGAAGTAGAAGGGCTTCACCATATGAAGCCAGGACGCGTCCAGTACAGGCTGGAAGGACACCATGCCCATGAAGGCCGCGGCAATCGTTCCGGCGATGAGGCCGAGCAGCACGGAGATGGTCCGCAGGAAGCCGGTCAGGAACCGGTTCATGAGCAGAATGAGCACCAGGACGCCGAAGGAAAGCATCAGGTTCTTCGGGGAGCCGAAGTCGGGGCTGCCCTGGCCGCCGCCCATGTCGTGAATGGCGACGGGAATCAGGGTGATCCCGATGATCGTTACGACCGAGCCGGTCACGATCGGCGGGAAGAACTTCACTAGGCGGCCGAAGAAGCCGGCGAACAGCACGACGAGCAGGCCGGAGGCGAGAATCGAGCCGTAGATGGCCGAGACGCCGTATTCGCTGCCGATGGCGATCATCGGGCCGACGGCTGTGAAGGTACAGCCGAGGACAACCGGCAGGCCGATTCCGAAGAAGCGGTTCGTCCACACCTGAAGCAGCGTGGCGATCCCGCACGTAAGCAGGTCGATGGAGATCAGGTAGCCGAGCTGCTCGGGCGTCAGCTTCAAGGCTCCGCCTACGATAAGCGGCACGATGACGGCTCCGGCATACATGGCGAGCACGTGCTGGAGGCCGAGGGTGAAGGTTTTGGCTGGACTAGGCATGGATGGTTTCCTCCACGAATTGGACTTGGTTGTTCTCAAGCGACGCGATCCGGGCGAGTGACTCTACCCGGTAGCCCGCCTCCTGAAGCTTGGCGGCTCCGTTCTGGAACGATTTCTCGATGACGATGCCGATCCCGGCGACGGCCCCGCCCGCTTCCTCCACGATCTTGGCGAGCCCGAAGGCCGCTTCCCCGTGGGCGAGGAAGTCGTCGATGATGAGGACGCGGTCGCCCTTCTCCAGGAACTTGCGGGAAACGGTCACTTCGTTCTCCACCTGCTTCGTGAACGAGTATACTTTCTGGACATAAAGGTCGTCCCGCATCGTCAACGACTTCTGCTTGCGGGCAAACACCACCGCCACTCCAAGCTCGAGCGCAGCCATCAGCGCGGGAGCGATGCCCGACGTTTCGATGGTGAGAATTTTCGTGATGCCGGCTTCCCGGAAGCGTTCGGCGAATTCGCGGCCGATGGCGGCCATGAGCACCGGGTCGATCCGGTGGTTAAGAAAGGCGTCTACTTTCAGTACGTTGGCCGACAGGACGGAGCCCTCCGTCCGGATGGCTTGCTTGAGCTGTTCCATAATTCCTCCCTTAGATGCGTTAGGTATTAAGTGCGTTAACGATTTCTGCCGCTAAACAAAAAACACCCGAAGCCGGCCGGCGTCCGAAGACGTCGGGGTTCGAGTGATAATCCATACAGGCGCGTATCGGCCCAAAGCCGTCCCTTGGCGGGACAGACTCCTGAAAAACGTGGAGTAATCACTCGTAGTCCGGTCATTTCCGGTGACCGGGTAGAGACTTGCAGGCCCATTCCTGCTATTATACGAGAGGCTTTTGCGGGTAAACTTGTTTTTCCCTTCGAGTATAGCGTAAATGCCCGGACATGAAAAGAGGAAAAAGTGAGAAAAACGAACAATTTTATATATTCCAATATAATCGTTCGGATATTGATAGAGTTTTCAGACAATAATCTACCCAAGCAGCCCACGCTTCTCAGGTAACGCAAAAGAACCGCCAGCAAGGATAAGCTCTCCGAGCGGCGGTTCTTTCTATTCGGCTTCTGCCGTTATGCAGCCAAGGATTTCACTGCGGTATCCGCATGGCGCTGCTTGGCGGATTTGCGGAAGTACAGCAGCTCGTAAAGAGCCGGGATGACAATCAGGGTCAGCACCGTTGCCGAAGCAAGGCCGCCGATAACGACGATGGCCAGGCTCTTCGAAACGATGTTCATACCGCCTGAGACGGAATGGCCGAACACGAGCGGCAGCATCGCGCAAATGGTGGCGACCGCCGTCATGACGATCGGGCGCATCCGGGTTGTTGCGGCCTCGAGGATCGCTTCGCGGATCGTCATGTGCATTTCGTTGTGCTTGATACGGTCGATCAGGACGATCGCGTTCGTCACGACGATACCGACCAGCATCAAGGCGCCGAAGGCAGCCGTAAAGTCGGGACTCGTGCCGGTAATCATCAGCAGCAGGATAGCGCCGATGGCGGCTAACGGCAGGGACATGATGATCGCGAACGGGGCTCTGAGCGTTTTGAATGTCAGTACCATGATCAGGTAAACGAGACCTATGGAGACGAGCATGGTCTTCAAAATCTCCGAGAAGTCACCGGACTGCGTAGCGGACGCGCCGCCGGCAGCGAGGGTGACGCCTTTCGGCGCTTCGATCTTGTTGACTTCTTTCTTGATGCTAGCGCCGATTTCGGAAACCTTTTTCGGGTCGACTTCGGCGGATACGCGGATATATGTTTTGCCGTCCTTGTGGAACAGCTGCGACGGTGCATGGCGCACTTCGAACTTCGCGAGGCTGGTAACCGGAACCGGTCCTGTTGCCGATAGGATGGTTGCGTTCTTCAAATCGGCTTCCGATTTCGGCTTCAGCATCGCATCCAGCATGACCATGGACGAGGTCCCATTCAAGTCGATCTGGCCAATTGGCATCGGGTTCAGCATGCCGGCAAGCTGCATGGAAATTTCCTGGGCATTCGCCTGCGAAGGATCGACCGTGAAGGAGAAGACCGGTTTCGTCTCTTCCATGTTCGTGGTGACTTTCTGGACGCCTTCGATCGGTTTCACGGCGGCGGTCACCTGATCGGCAACCTTGCGGATCGCGTCGAGGTCGTCACCGATGATGTCCACATACTCGGTCGTGGAACTGGCCCCCATCAGGCCGCCCGGATTGGCGGAAAGCGTCGCTCCGGCATAATTGTCTTTTTGTGCGCGGACGGCTTCGATAAACGATTCGGCATCCACATCTTTTTTCATGATAACGGTCAGGGTTGCTTCCGTCGGAGCGGAAACCTGGCCGAATTTGGCATTTTCCGAGGAGTTGCCGGCCTGGAGAATGACGGTTTCCCCTGCGTTCTGCTCGATGATGAACTTCTCGAGCGATTTCGCTTTTTCCATGACCTGGTCGACAGGCGTATCGCTCGGAAATTTCAAGGTAACGAAAACAGCGTCGGTGCTGGACGTATCCAATGCGGCTTTCGGCATCATAAAGTAAGCACCGATCGAACCGGCGAAAATAACTACGGCAAGCAGCAGTGTCACCCATTTAAAGCGCAGGTTCCAGTGCAGGAATTTCGTGAACCATTTCGGGCCTTCGTGCTCTTTCATCGCCGTTTTGCGCAGCAGCGCGGAGCTCAGCAGCGGCACGACGGTCAACGCGACGAGCAGGGAAGCAAGCAGGGAATACGTAACCGTCAGCGCAAAAGGCAGGAGGAACGCCTGCAGGCCGCCGCGCAGCAGACCCATCGGCAGGAACACGCACACAGTAACGATCGTGGACGACGTTATGGCCGTCGACACTTCCTTCGTGGCGGAGAGGATCATGTCGCGGGAGAACGGTTCCTTTTGCAGACGGCGGTAAATGTTCTCGATGACGACGATACTGTCGTCGACCAGACGTCCGACGGCTACCGCGACGCCGCCCAGGGTAATAATGTTCAATGTAACGCCGGAAAGATCAAGCAGGTACAGCGTAATGGCGAGCGAGAGCGGGATCGAGACGATCGTAATGAGCGTCGCCCGGATGTTGCGCAGGAACAGCAGGATGACCACTGTTGCAAAAAGCGCTCCCATCAGCACTTCCTGAATCATGCTGTCGACGGAATCGACGACCATGTCCGAGGTGCTGAATACGACCTTTAGTTCGGCATTCTCCGAATCCGCGGTCAGTTTTTCGGCGGCCGCTTTGACGCCGTTTCCTACGTCCACCGCGTTGGCGCTCGCTTCTTTGGTGACCACGGCGTACAGGACATCCTCGCCGTTGGCACGGGTGACGCTTTCCTTATCGGTCTTCAGCTCAACCGCAGCCACATCCTGGAGCATGACGCCCGGAACGACCTGCAGCTTTTTCAGCGTATCGACGCTGGTGATTTCGGAAACCACGTTGACGTTTCCGGTTTTGCCGCCAAGATTCTGTTCCCCGATGGAGGCGGACACGTTTTTGCCCTGCAGCACACCCATGAGAGCCTGTTGCGGGACGCCCTTCTCGGCCAGCTTTTGCGGATCGGCCGTTACCATCACAAGTGGAGAGGTTTTGCCGTACAAGGCCACGCTCGCGGCGCCCTTCACTTTTTGCAGCTCAGGCAGGATTTCTTTCTCGGCCTTCTCGATGTTCTTATCCGTCAGCCCCTCCCCTTTAAAAGAAATCGTAAGCTGCGAGATCGGGATCATCGACGTATTGAACTGGACGATAAACGGCTTCATGACGCCTTCCGGAAACGGCAGCTGGCCGACCGCTTTCTCGACCTCCTGCGTCGCCGCCTTCATGTCGGTACTGCCGTCGAAATTAAGGTTGATGCTGGAATAACCGTCACCCGAGGTGGAGAACATGTCGGTTTTGCCTTTTATGAGCCCGACGGCATTCTCGATCGGTTTGGTGACGTTCTTTTCCATGAATTCGGTGTTTTTGCCTTGTCCAAGTGCTGTAATCGTAATTTGCGGATTATCCGCCTCCGGCATAAACTCCATCGGCAGCGTCGTGTAACTGAATACCCCGATGAGCAGCGCGATCGCGGCCAGCAGGCCGACCCCCCTTTTGTTGCCGAACGACCATTTTGTGAACCAAGTCATTGTTTTTCTCCCTCCGATTGGAAAGCTTCTATCTCACGTCCCTTATTATAGCGGCGGGTAGTCATGTGCTGGCAGTCCATCCAGTCATAAATGGGGAGTGACTAAAGTAATGGGGACTGATATGGGGGGATATGACCGGAGTGCAGGTTGCTCGGGTTCAAACGGTTTGACGACCCGGTCTGCGGCTTGTCAAATATAGACGGCAGCCTTGTATAAGTTTGTTTTCCTTCTTTTTTGGCGGAAATCACGATATAATGAATGAAATACTTTACCTATTCAGATGGGGAGGTGGCAGCGGTAATGGACGATGACCCGGGAGAAGAGGGCGATAGTTGCCGAACACAATCGCCGGCAGGTCCGGCCAAAATTTCCTATTATCTCCGGCTGTAACCCTTTGACGTTTGTTTTTTGTCTCATTCAAACCAAACGTGGAGGGTGACGCTTGACTATGGAATTCGTGGTTCTTATCCTGTTGATTGTGTTGAACGCTTTCTTTGCCGCTTCGGAAATCGCCTTGATCTCGCTGAACGATAACAAGATCAAAGCGATGGCGGAGGGAGGCCACAAGAAAGCGAAACTGTTGCAGAATCTTCTTAGCGAGCCTAGCCGTTTCCTCGCTACCATCCAGATTGGAATTACCCTGGCCGGCTTCCTGGCCAGTGCTTTTGCGGCGGAGAACTTCTCCGGCCGGTTTGCTGATTTTCTCCAGAGTACAGGGGTTCCCTTGGCGGATAACGTGCTGGAGACGATTTCCTTGATCGTCATTACCCTGGTGCTTTCCTACTTTACCTTGGTGCTGGGCGAGCTGGTGCCGAAGCGGCTCGCGATGCAGAAGGCCGAGACGATCGCCATGTTTGCGGCGACCCCGCTGACCCTGCTGTTGAAGATTGCCTCTCCGTTCGTCAAGCTGCTGACCTTGTCGACCAACCTGCTGGTGCGGATGTTCGGCGTTGATCCGAATGCCGACAAAGAGCAGGTGACGGAGGAAGAGATCCGGATGATGGTCGACGTCGGCAATGAGAACGGGGCCATTCAGGAAACCGAACGCATGATGATTAATAATATTTTTGATTTCGATAATATCACGGTTTCCGATATCATCACCCACCGGAAGAATGTCGTCTGTCTCCCGCATGATGCGAAGCTTGGGGAAGTGGCCCGCCTGGTTCAGGAAGAGCAGTACACCCGGCTGCCGGTCTATCAGGAGAACGTCGACAACATCATCGGGATTCTGCACGTCAAGGATCTCATTCCTTTCATCGAGGAAGGGAAAGCCGGAAGCTTTCAGGTGGAGAAGCTTATGCGCCCTCCTTATTTCGTTCCCATGTCCAAGCCGGCCGATGACCTGTTCAAGGAAATGCAGAGGGACAAGGTTCATCTCGCGGTGGCGATTGATGAATACGGCGGCATGGGCGGAATCGTCACGATCGAGGATTTGCTGGAGGAGATCGTAGGCAATATTTTCGACGAGCACGACGAGGAAGAGAGCGAAATCGAACAGCTCGACGAGCGGACTTACCGGATCAGCGGACTCACGCCCCTGAGAACGGTGAACGAGCTGCTCAAGATGGAGCTGCCCCATGAGGACTACGACACGTTGAGCGGCTTTCTGACGGGCCAGCTGGGAAGAATCCCCGCCGAGGGCGAGCAGCCGGAGATCGATTTCAACGGCCTCGTGTTCACGGTGGAGGCGGTTGATGAGAAGCGGATCAGCCAAATCCGGGTAAGCCGAACTGAATAACCGGGGCAGACCTTAACCGGTCTGCCTTTTTTCAACGGGAAGGAGCTTTCCCCAAGTCCGATTGGCCGTGAAAAAGTAGGGTAATAGGTAACGTGTGCCTTATCTGAAGCAGAAAGGAAGGAGAACGATGCCCGATTTGCCGCAGGACTGGCTGGAGCAGATAGGGGAGGAATTCAAGAAGCCCTATTACCTCAAGCTCCGCGACTTTCTTAAGGAAGAGTACCGCAACCGGATCATCCATCCGGATATGCACGATATTTTCTCGGCCCTGCAGTTCACGCCCTACCGCGAGGTGAAGGCCGTCATTCTTGGCCAGGACCCGTACCACGGGCCGAACCAGGCGCACGGGCTCAGCTTCTCGGTCAAGCCGGGAGTGGCCGTGCCGCCCTCGCTTCAGAACATCTTCAAGGAGCTGCACGCCGATCTGGGGCTTCCCGTCCCCAATAACGGCTATCTCGTTCCATGGGCGAAACGGGGGGTCCTGCTCCTGAACACGGTCCTCACCGTCCGGGACGGGGCCGCCAATTCCCACCGGGGCAAAGGCTGGGAGCTCTTCACCGATGAGGTGATCCGGGCGGTGAGCCGCCGGGAGGAGCCCGTCGTCTTCCTGCTCTGGGGCGCGAATGCCCAGGAGAAGACGAAGCTGATCGATACGGAGAAGCATCACATCATCCGCTCGCCTCATCCGAGCCCCCTCTCCGCGCACCGGGGGTTTCTGGGAAGCCGCCCTTTCTCCCGCACGAACGAGTTTCTGCAGAAAATCGGAGCGGGCGGGATCGACTGGCGTATCGCCGACCTGTAGCGCTTAACCTTAGAACGCCGTCCGCACAAGCGGGAACGGCGTTTTTTTTCGTTGTTTTCCGACAAATAAAGTGCAGGCTTGCCCCGACATTTAGACATACTTCTCATGGCGACTTTTATAAAATAAATTTTGCCGCCGTTCCCCGAATAAGACGAAAGAGATTTTCATATATTCTTTCGAAGACGCGGTTAGTCACTAAAGAGAGGGAGAAGATCAGCTGCCATATGGAAAAAAGAGACACGAATGTTTACGCGACCCTTCAGGCTGCGGTGAGCCAGCAGGTTGCCGCCCCGAACAAGAAGCAGGCTCTCGAGCTGGCCGATTTTCGCATGAACCGGAACAACGTGCAGCTGCAGCAGGTTCTGCTGCAGAACGAGATCGGAGGCAAGAAGGTTTTTACGATCGAGGGGGTCGAGGAAATCCGGTGGTTCGATGTTCAACTGGGGGATTACAGCGGCCGCTACGAGGTATACGGGCATGTCCGCGTTTCCATCCGGCTTCCGGTAGGGCCGGAGCATCTGATCCGGGAGATTCAGCAAACGTGTTTCTATCTGCCCCGTTCTTTGGTAACGGACAAAACGGTATGGGTGGTTCCAACGTTCAGCAAGCCGGTGTTCGTACGGGTCGTTCACCAGGCAATGGAATGGAAGAAGACCCCGGCTCTCGATCCGGCTTCCCTGTTCCGGGTGGGGTAGAGCGGACGGCAGCCGGGGAAACAGCGCGTCCGATGCAGCGGGCCCGGAGGCGGGCCCCGCGGGTTGGGCTGCCCGACTCTTGGAGCAGCCGTTCCCCGGATCCAGCTCCTGCCGGTTCCGGCTGGACGGAGTCATGAAACCCCATCTCATTGTGATTTTTATCACATACTCCAGTCGTTACGCTTGGTAAACTTGGTTCAGAAGCTTCCGAGAGGGAGCCAAAGCCAGCGTACATGGAGGATGAATTCTATGAAAATGATAAAAGCGTACGACGGACAGCAGAAGTTCGAGGGACTCGGCGCCATGGTTGCCATCATCACGGTGCTGCTTTCCTCTCCGGTGCTTTACTTTACCGTCCAGCTTCTCTTGGGTCATGCCGACCTGTTTGCCATTAACGGATACAAATGAAGAAAAGACCTTGAATCCATGGGCACATTGGGCTCATGGATTTGCTTAGGCGGCCGTTCTCCGCGCTGCTTAGGCCCGCCCTTTAGGGGAGAGCCAAGCGAGCCACCGGGGGAGCGGCCTTTTTGTTTTCCGGGCGGCAACATGCCTCCGGGAGAAGGCATCCGGTCCTGCAGCATGACGCGAAGAGGGGCTTGCCGGTCTCTCCGTTTCCTCGTTTTCCAAGGCCGGGCGGCGGTTCCTGTCCTCCTCCCATCCCGCTCTTTTCTCCTTCACATAAACCTCTACTTCAAAAGGGCTCCACATCCGGCCTCACTCCTATCTTATTGTCTGTACCGGTAAGTACTTTATGGGCCCAGTGTACCCTGGATAAAAGGGGACAAAAAGAGTATAATGCTTTCCAAACATTTCCCCTTTTGGGGAGGGAGGGCAGAAAGGCCATGCAAACAGAGGAGCAATATTTGCAGCTTCACGCCCTTCATCCGGGAGCCGGCGGCGGGGAGGCCGTGGAGATGACACTGGGGGAGCTTGCGGAGCTGTGGTTCTGCACCCCGCGAAACGTCAAGATCGTCATCCGCAAGATGACCGAGAGCGGCTGGCTGGAGTGGATCCCGGGCCGGGGCCGGGGACATACGTCCCGTGTCCGGTTTCGGGCGGACCGGGAGGAGATGCTGCTGGCCGTGACCAGGGAGCTCGTCCACAAGGGACGGCTCAGCACCGCGCTTGACTGGATCAACCGGTACGGCTCCGCCACGGAAGCCAGAACGAGGTTCATGGAATGGCTGAACGATTATTTCGGCTATGTGAAGGAAACGGACCCGGGGAAGGGCAGGGAGCGCAAGGTGGAGACGCTTCGCTTTCCGCTGTTCCGGGTGATTCACCGGCTCGACCCGGCCGAAACGATCTACGCCTTCGACGTCTTCATGCTGCGGCAGATTTTCGATACGCTGCTGACGTACGATGCCGTAAAGAAGGAAGTGCTGCCGGGCATCGCCCACTATTGGGAGGCGAACGCCGACCGGACCGTTTGGCAGCTGTATTTACGCCGCGGGGTGCTCTTTCACCACGGGCGGGAGGTGGAAGCGGAGGACGTGGTCTACTCCTTGAACCGCTGCCGGGCGAACGGGACCCACATGACCAACCGCTGGCTGCTGAAAGGCGTCGACCGAATCGAGACCCTGGACGAACGGGGGGTCCGGATCCGCCTTGCCGCTCCCAACCACCTATTCCCGCGGTTTCTGTGCTTCTCGCCGGCTTCCATCCTCCCCCGGGAGCTGCTGGAAGAGCAGGGGGAGGCGTTCTTCGAGAAGCCGGTCGGCACGGGACCCTTCCGGGTCGAAACGCTTATGAAGGACCGGTGCGTGCTGGAAGCCAACCCCGGCTATTACAGGGGAAGGGCGCATCTCGACCGGGTGGAGATCAGCATACTCCCGGCGGAGCACGAGCGCTCCGTTCATTGGGACCCGAGGAAAGGGCAGCTGTTCATCAACCATGGGGAATTCGAGCCGCTCCCTTCGGTTCAGGATTGGGAGAAGATCCTGAAAGTCAGCGACGGCTGTTCCCTGCTTACCTTCAACCTCAACAAAGAAGGCCCCCAGCAGAGTAAGCTCTTCCGGAAGGCCCTTCACCATCTCGTGGACCGGGGACGGATGATCCGCGAGCTTGGCGGAGACCGCCTCTATCCCGCCTCGGGCTGGCTGCCCGGACCGGAGACGAAGGAAGCCGACGTGGCCTATGATCCCGATCAGGGCCGGGCTCTTCTGGAGCAGTCCGGGTATAACGGGGAGCCGCTTCACTTGTTCCTGTACGGAAAGCATGAAAGGGATGCCCGCTGGCTGGCCAAGCACTTGGCCTCCTTCGGGATCCGGCTGGAGATCACCGTTACCACCTGGGCCAAGCTCCGGAACGCCGATAGGGTCCGGGCGGCAGACGCCATTCTCTATGAAGTGTGCATGGAGGTGGAGGAGGTCACCCTGCTGGAGATCTACTTGCGGGACGGCGAGTATGTCCGGATGCACCTTAGTCCGGAGGTGCGGGTGAGGATCGAGGAGATGGGGGAACGCCTGGTTCAGCTTCCGGAGGAAGAGGAACGGGCGGATATGTTTCGCAAGATGGAGGAGCTTCTTAAGGAGGAAGGGGCCCTGCTGTTTCTGCTGCACAAGGAGCTGAACACGTCTTACAACCGTACCCTTAGAGGCATTCAGTTCAATTCGCTTGGCTGGGTGGATTTCAAGGATCTGTGGTTTCAGCACCAGCGGTAAACAAGGCGGATTTCTGCTTTGGAACGATGATTCCCCTCCCGAAAAAGCCTGTCGCGCCGGTCACGAACATGACCTTGGCGGACAGGCTTTTTGATGGTTGCAGGGCTAGCAGCGGCAGCGAAGATGGCGGAATAGAGCTACCGGAGCGCTTTGCCTGGGCACCGTTTCTTATTCGCCGATGTGGCGAATTCGGCCCTCGGCAGCCTTCAGCGGGATGACCAGCTGGTTCGCCGGCTTCCCGTCCTTGGCGCTCTCCCAATACAGAACGAGCATCATGTTCTCCTGGGACGCTTGCTTGTAGGTGACGTCGAAGTGGAAAGGACCCCAAGCGGGAGCTCCTCCGTCCGCCGTCACATTCCCTTCGGCCAGAACGTTGTGGCCGTCCTCCAAGGTCCAGTGGAAAACCGCCTCGAAGACGCGGGCTTCCCCTTCCACCGTGAAGGTAGAGGCGGGGGTGGAGCCGGGGGCCGGGGAGAACACGCGGAACGCTTCATTCTCGGCAACCGGCGTCCGGACGGGCTTGCCGGTGGCGGCGTCGATGCGCACGGCAGCCGGCTTGGCCGGAGCGTCGTGCGTCACGAGCTCGACGGTCCAGACGCCCTTGGCTTCGTCGAGGGAGGCGGACTTCACGGCCGAGATGGCGGAGCCCGCGGCCTGGGCCTTCAGAGCGGCCTGCACGGCTTCCGACCGGCTGATCCGGCCTTCGGAGCCTTGGCCGGTCTCTTCCTGCAGGACGATTCGGGCCGCCCCCGCCTGGCCGGGATAGGATTCGGCAATGGCCCCGCCGGTCCAGGCACTCACCCGGCTTCCGACCGGGAGCTTATCGGCCGTAAGGCTTTTGCCCTTGCTGTCCTGCAAAGCGGTTTTATCGGTAACGGTGAACCAGATGGCTTCAACCGAAGGGGAGTCCTTGCCGGACCGGTATTCCGTGATCAGCCAGCGGCTGCCTTCTTTCTTAAGCAGCGTTCCTTTGTCGATGGCTTGGATCTCCTTTACCGGCGTAGGGCTGGGGGAGGCGGACGGACTGGCCGACGGACTGGGGGACGGGGAGGTCCCGGTTGACGGCGGCCCGGAATCCGGCGGTGCCGAAGGACCACTCGAAGCAGGCTTCTGGCCGCAGGCGGACAACAGGATCAGGCTAAGCAGGGCGGGGAACAGGATCTTACGATGTCTTCTCATGCCACTCATCTCCTTTGTAAAAGGTTAAACGGAGCGGGAAGGGCAAAGGTTTCATGGGGATCTGAACATTCTTTTAAGAGGGGCTTAGCTTTTTCTTAACACTTTCCTATCGGGGAATGGCAGGGGGGAAATCGGCTTGTTTTAGGCGGGCCGGGCGGAGCTCAGTCCTCTTCAAACAGCTCGCGAAGCACGGCCTGCCGGTTCTCCAGAAAGCGGCGGGTGACGATGTAATGCAGCGTGTCCTCGTAGGCGATTTCTCTTACCGGCTGGGCATCAAAGTCGAGAATCTGCGCACCGGGATAGCCCAGCAGAATCGGGGAATGAGTGGCGATGAGGAACTGGGCGTCCCCCTCCCGATCCTTGATGATCCGCAGAAGCGCCAGCTGGCGGGCCGGAGAGAGGGCGGCCTCGGGCTCGTCAAGCAGGTAGAGGGCCTTTCCTCCGAAACGGTTGGCGAACAGGGACAGGAACGCTTCCCCATGCGACTGCTTGTGAAGCGAGCGTCCGCCGTAATACCTAAGGCTCTCGGGCATGGTTTCGAGATGCGTGGCAAATTGATGGAAGGTTTCCGCCCGCAGGAAGAAGCCGTTCGTGATTTTCGGCAGCCATGACAGACGAAGGGCATCCCCAAGCGCCGAATGCGACGCGTCTGCTTCATAGGTGTTATTCCGGCCGCCTCCGGCCGTGTTAAAGCCGCACTGATAAGCGACCGCCTCAAGCAAAGTGGATTTGCCGGAGCCGTTCTCCCCTGCGAAGAAAGTGACATTCGTCCGGAAGGTGAGAGCGTCGAGGCTTCTAACCGCCGGAATCGAAAAAGGATAGCGGGAAGGGTCGGCCTCTTCGTTTCGTATGATTTCAAGCCTGCGCAGAAACATGGGTACCTCCTCGTTAAAAAGAAGCGATTAGGGCAGGGTGCGATTTCTCATCGGCTCCCCTTTCTACTATACTTCGTACGGCCGCCTGCTTCCAGAGACAGGGTCCCCAAGCTTTCAGCAAACCTTCAGCCGGCTTTCATGCTGGTTTAAGATAGCTCCGGCATAATCTAACCATCCAAACCACACACAAGAAATGGGGATGCTTATGAACGCCATAAAAAAATGGGAACCGGGGGAACGGCCCGCCGCACCGGGGAGGACCCCCGGGCCCGCACTCCGCCGCCGGTTCCGTCTGGATCCTTATGTGGCCGCCATCGCTCTGCTGGCAGCTTTTTTGAACGGCTTCCAGATCTGGACGGAGCATTATGCCAACACCTATTACACGATGACGGTCGCCAGCATGCTGCAGAGCTTCCATAACTTCTTCTTCGCTTCGCTGGACTCCGCCGGCTCGGTCACGGTGGATAAGCCGCCGCTTACCTTCTGGATTCAAGCCGCGAGCGCCTACCTGTTCGGCGTGCACGGCTGGAGCGTGATCCTGCCCCAGGCGCTGGCCGGCGTTGGCTCGGTCTTTCTGATGAACGCGTTGGTCAAGCCCGCGTTCGGGCCGGCCGCCGGACGGATCGCGGCACTCGCCATGGCGGCGACTCCGGTAGCCGTTGCCGTAGCGCGGACGAACAACATCGACGCCATGCTGGTCTTTACGCTCCTGCTGGCGACCCGTGTTCTGTTCAAGGCGGTGAACAGCGGCAGGCTGTGGACCGCCGTCGGAGCTTTTGCTCTGATCGGGGCAGCCTTCAATATGAAGATGCTTCAAGCGTACATGGTGCTGCCGGCCTTCTACCTGTTCTACCTGGCCGCGTCCAAGCGGAGCTGGAAAATCAAAGCGGGCCATCTCGCCGCAGCTACGGCCGTCATGCTCGTCCTATCGACCGCCTGGGCGGTGATCGTGGACAGCATTCCGGCGGACAAGCGCCCTTACATCGGCAGCTCCTCTACCAACTCCGTGCTGGAGCTGGCCTTCGGCTACAACGGCGTGTCCCGGCTGACGGGCAACCAGGGGCCGGGCGGGGGCCGGGGCGGCATACCTCCGGGCGGCACTGACGGCATGCCGGGAGCGGCGGCTGGAAGCCCAGGCGGCCAGTCGTCCGCTGCGGACGGAGGCGCGGGGGCCGGTGCAGCCCCCGGAGCGGACGGCGGTCAAGGCGGCCAGGCGGCTGCAGCCGGAAGAACGCCCGGTGCGACAGGCGGCCAAGCAGCTGGGGACGGAGGAGCCACGGGTACCGGAGGAGCTCCCGGAGCGGATGGCTCCGGCAGTGGAGCCTCCGCAGGCCAGCCGTCCGGTTTCGCGAATGACGGCCAGCGGTCCGGACGGGCCGGCGGGGATTTCGGCCAGGGCGGACCTGGCGGCCAGGGTGGCCAAGGCGGAGCCTTCAATACGGGGACGAAGGGACCTCTGCGGCTGTTCCAGTCGGAGCTGTCCGGCCAGGCAAGCTGGCTGCTGCCGTTCGTGCTTTTCGCCGTCATCGGGCTGTTGGCCGGGCTTCGCCGCCGTCTGTTGACCCGCCAGCATCTGGAGTCGCTGTTCTGGCTGGCCTGGCTGCTTCCGGTTATGGGCTTCTTCAGCATTGCGGGCTTCTTCCATCAATATTACCTGATCATGATGGCACCCCCTATAGCGGCCTTGGTCGGGGCCGGCTGGAACGAGCTCTGGGCGCAATACCGCGGGGGATCCGGCTGGCGGAGCTGGCTGCTTCCCGCAGGCGTTCTTGCCACCGCCGCCTTTGCCTGGTTTATCATGCGTCCCTATGACACGGTCATCGGCAAAGGATGGTCCCTCGGCATCCTGCTGGGCGGCCTTGCGGTCTCGCTTCTTCTCGCGCTGGCCCCCCGCCTTTATCACCGCTTGCCGGTGCTGGCCGCCTCTCTCGTCGGCGTGGTGCTGTTCGCCGGCCCTCTGTATTGGGCGGCTACGCCCATCACCTACGGCCAGAACAGCATGCTTCCGGCCGCCGGTCCCGGCGGGTCCGCGGTGTCGGGTCCCGGCGGCATGGGCCGGTTCCCGGGAGGCATGGCCCAGCCGGGCGGGGACGGCACGGGCCGAACCGGCGGGATGCCGGGGAACGCATCCGGTGCTCCGGCTGATGCTTCCGGCGCTCCGTCCGGCTCCGCGGCCATCCCGGGCGATGCCGCCTCCGGCAGCTACGAAGGCAGGCAGGACGGCCGCAACGGCGGCATGCCGGGAGGACCGGGCCAGGAATCGCTGAACGAGAAGGCGCTCGCTTACTTGAAGGAGCATAACACGGGCGAGGAATACCTGTTCGCGGCCTCCGATTACGGAACCGCCGCCCCCTATATTATTGATGCCGGCGAGAAGGTCATCTCGCTTGGGGGCTTCTCCGGCAATGACCCGGTCTACACCGCTGCGAAGCTCGAAGAGCTTGTTTCATCGGGGCAGGTGAAATACTTCATGCTGTCCGGACGCGGAATGGGAGGCCGGGGCGGCAGCTCGGAGCTGACCGCCTGGATTGAAGAGCACGGCACCCTTATCCCTTCGGAGGAATGGCAGGGAACCGCCGCCGGTTCGGCCTCCGGATCTCGGACCGCAGCAAACCCGAACGGAAGCGGAGCCGGAGGGTTTCCCGGTTCAGGGAACGCTCAGCTGTATGAGGTGAAACTATAAGGGAGGAGGCAAGCCAGCCATGAACAGGGTAACTTATTCCGTAATCGTTCCTATGTACAATGAAGAGGCCGTCATCGAGGAAACTTACCGCCGGCTCAAAAAGGTCATGAGCGGAACCGGAGCTTCCTACGAGCTTCTCTTCGTAAACGACGGCAGCCGGGACCGCTGCCCCGCCATCATCCGGGATTACGCCTATTGGGACGATACGGTCAAGCTCATCGATTTCTCCCGCAATTTTGGGCATCAGATCGCCATCACGGCGGGCATGGATTATGCGGAGGGCGAGGCCGTCATCATCATCGATGCGGACCTTCAGGATCCGCCGGAGCTCATTTATGACATGATCGCCAAATGGAGAGAAGGCTACGAGGTCGTTTATGCCCAACGGATGAAGCGCAACGGGGAGACCTGGTTCAAGAAAAGCTCCGCCAGCCTGTTTTACCGGCTTCTGAGAGCCTCCACCGAAATCGACATTCCCGTGGATACGGGGGATTTTCGCCTGATGGACCGCAAGGTGGTGGAGGAGATGAAGAAGCTCCCCGAGAACAACCGCTTCGTCAGGGGGCTTGTGAGCTGGGTCGGCTTCCGGCAGACCTCCGTGGAGTACGAGCGGGACGAACGGCTCGCCGGAGAAACGAAGTATCCCCTGAAGCGGATGATCAAGCTGTGCCTGGACGGGATCACCTCTTTCTCCATCAAGCCGCTTAAGCTGTCCGGGTACCTCGGGGCTCTTCTGTCGGCAAGCGGATTTCTCTACCTGCTGTATGTGCTGTATCTGGCCGTCTTCACGGACGAGACGCTGCGCGGCTGGGCTTCGCTTGTGAGCGTGATGCTGCTTTTTAACGGATTCATTCTTCTCATGCTCGGGATTATGGGCGAATACATCGGGCGCATTTACGACGAGACGAAGGGCCGGCCCTTATACGTGGTCCGGGAAGTGTATGGCATGAGGGACGGGGATAAACCGGGAAGAACGCCGCTCGTCGTCAACCGGTAAGGAGGCGTTAGCGGGCTGCCTTTGGTCCCTGTTCCAAGAAAGGAGTGGAAAGCATGAAGCGGATACGCAAAGCCGTTATTCCGGCAGCGGGTCTCGGCACCCGGTTCCTGCCGGCAACCAAAGCGCAACCGAAGGAGATGCTGCCGATTCTGGATAAGCCGGCCGTTCAATATATCGTGGAGGAAGCGGTACAGGCCGGGATCGAAAGCATCATTATCGTCACAGGCCGCAACAAGAAGTCGATCGAGGATCATTTTGACAAGTCGGTGGAGCTGGAGCAGCTTTTGCAGGAGAAGGGCAAGACGGACCTTCTCCGCGAGGTTCAGGCGATCAGCGACATGGCATCCATTCATTATATCCGGCAGAAGGAGCCGCTTGGGCTCGGCCACGCCATCCTTTGCGCGAGGGAGTTTGTCGGAGAGGAGCCGTTCGCGGTGCTGCTCGGGGATGATCTCCTTCACGCACCCCAGCCGGCCATCGGCCAGATGATCGGGATCTATGAAAGGACGGGCCGGCAGGTAGTCGGTGTGAGGGAGGTGCCCTCCCCGGACGTTCCGAAATACGGGATTATTGCGCCTGCCGAAAGGCGGGAGAGGCTTCACCGGGTAGCCGGGCTGGTAGAAAAGCCGCGTCCGGAGGCCGCGCCTTCCAATCTCGCGGTCATCGGCCGGTATGTGCTGTCGCCGGACATTTTTCCCGTGCTGGAGCGGCTCGAGAAAGGGGCGGGAAGTGAATACCAGCTGACCGACGCGCTTCATGTCATGGCGGCCGGCGGAGAGCTGCTCGCTCTGGAGCTGGAGGGCAAGCGGTACGACATTGGCGACAAGCTCGGGTACTTGAAGGCCAACATCGAGATGGGGCTGGAACGGGAGGATTTAGGGGCGGAGCTTCTCGGGTATTTGCAGGGCCTGCTACACGAGCGGGGGCAGTCCGTCCGGGCTTCCGGCAGCGGGCTCGTGCCGAACGCCGTGCCGTGGTCCTGACACGGAACGTGAGACAAGGCCGGTTCCAAGGTCATCCAGGATGACTTTGGGGCCGGCTTTTGTTTTATTGTGTCGTCGCCTCGACGTTCTTCCGACCGAGGGTCGCCCAGACCCGGTGCATGAATGCGTGTGTTTATTTCGGTTAAGTCTTCTTATAAAGATCCCTTATTTATTACCGAGTTGTTCCGCCAACCCTATTAGAAGTCCTTCATTTCCACGAATGTAGCAGAGCCGATACGAATTCTCGTACTGAACCACTTCGCCAACGAGCTGGGCACCATGTTTAGTGAGTCTGGCTACCATTTCGTCAATGTCCTCAACGGTGAACATGACGCGTAGATAACCTAGGGCATTAACAGGAGCCGTTCGGTGATCGGATATAGTAGGCGGGTTGAGAAATCGTGAAAGTTCAAGTCGGCTGTGGCCATCCGGGGTAACCATCATAGCAATCTCTACACACTGGGAACCCAGCCCGGTTACGCGACCAGCCCATTCCCCTTCGACAGTAGCTCGCCCTTCGAGCTTCAAGCCAATCTCCTCGAAGAAAGAGATGGCGTCATCCAGGGATTCGACCACGATGCTAACATTGTCCATTCTTAGTAATTTGTTTTTTGCCATAGTTTTATCTCCTTATGTGGACGAATTTATTACCTGATCATCTTCCTACTTATTCTATCAAGAATTACTAATTACTTCCAGGTTAAACTAAACTGCCTTTTAGTTGAATAAAGGAGCCGTTCGATTCCCTATATCCTGCCTTACCAGGTTGGAACCGAAATCTGGCAGTGCCAAGTCAACGAACAGGCGTATAGTGAAGCAGCACAACGCCGGAGCCGAAGGGTTTGGTCCCGGTCAGCTTCAAATTTAGTCGCTCATGAACTCCCCCCAATAAATGAGGGCCACGTCCGGCAACGATAGGATTTACCAGGAAGTGAAACTCATCCACCAAGTCCAGTTGGGCCAGGGTGGAACCGAGACCGGGACCGGCGTTAACGAGCAGGTTCTTCCCTTCTGCCATAAGCTTCGGCACCTCCTCGGAAACAGGCCCCTTCAACAAGAAAGAGTTCTGCCACGACAAGTGATCCAGCGTCCGCGAGACAACGTACTTGGGTTTCTGATTGAGTTTGTGTGCGAAGTCGACCGTGAATGGGGGGCCTTCACCGCTGCTGGCAATGGCCGGCCAAAATTGCTCCATCAGCTGGTAGATTTTACGTCCAAAAAGCAGACCATCGGACTGGTCGATCAGCTCCTCCGTATACCGGTGAAGTTCCTCGTCCGCAATCATCTGCGTGTGGTCACAGCACCCGTCCAGTGTCACATTCATCATCATAATGATACGTCCCATAAGCAGCCTCCTTTATGATTATATTTTATCCTCCAACAGCAGGCCTGCTTTCTCATGGATTGCTAATGTGCCCTGTAAAACGATTTAATAGAATATGGTTGCATCGACCCATGTAATTTATCCATTCCCCCATATTCATTGCCGTGACCTGAGACTATAATCCAAATTATAACAAATTAACACTTTACAAGGAGATGCTGATTGTTTATACAAATTAAAGGACATTTTGTTAACGAGGGCAGCTTTTATTGGTGCCTTGTATCCGACGAGGTACTTTCTTAGAAAGTTAGCATGACTAACAACTTTTGTGACCGCTAATGGAATTCTTCGATAACCATTCCCCAAACAAATTTAACAGCAACCCTGCTGTTAACGATCTCTCTGTACTCGATTAGTCGGGTTTTAAATACGACTGCGTTCTGCTCCTCCTCTACTCCGACGATAGTTTCAAACCCGATAAGTGCCCTCTTCCTTGCTGGTTTTTCGACAACCTTCTGATTTATCATCCCGTGCCCTTCTAAGTTCTATTAGAATAAAACCTCTTAATCAACCGAAAATGTTAGCGCTTACTTTCATGGCGGGATGGGAATCACCTATTAGAATAATTCCTTAATTAATATAAAGATTATGGAAAGGAGGTGATAAAAATTGGTGAAGGCAAACGAATTATTAAAGAATATCCGTCGTTTTGAAAAAACATGAGGTCATGGAAAGAGTGTGCCTTATCCGGTACGAAAATTAATAGGAAAGCGGAACAATACTCCCGGATAAGGCACTAGCTCCGGCACATGCGGATTTTAAGCAAAGGCGGTGATAAAGAAACAAAAGAAAAAACAATAGTATCCTAGTTTTTTATTTACTATATGACAAGGAGGATTAAGATGTTTAAATTCAAAAAAGCAGTAGGTCTAATGCTAACGTTTTCTTTGGTTGCGCCCCTTAGTGCGGTGACCGCAGACGGGACAGGCAGTACGAACATACCCAACAAGTACAACATCCCCTACTCCGTAGATGATGATGAGATCTTCATCTTCGCGGCGAACTACAAACCTTTAGAATATAGTGCGAAGGGCCAAACCGGTGGCGACGTGGTCTTCAACCAAATCATCGGAGACAAGCTTCGGGAAGCCTTCCCGGGACTTAAGATCAAGTTCGGCACCTGGGATTATCCGGTCCGCTATGAGGATCTGAAAGCGGCCGGGGTCGTGCCCGACATCGTCATCGAGAACCCGTACAACCGGATCGACCGTGACCTCGAACCCCTTGGCTGGGTCCAGGACATGACTTCTATGATCGAGCAGAGCGGGATCGACCTTAGCGCGCTCAACCCGGCCGCCGTGGAGATGGTAAAGTCACGGTCCGATGGCGGGATCTACGGCGTACCGCTCTTTATCGACGACTATATGCTCTACTACAACAAGAAGATCTTCGATAAGTTCGGCGTGAAGTATCCGACGCCCGGCATGACGTACGATGAGATCTACAGGATGGCCAAGAAGCTGACCACGCAGGACGGGCTCGACGCCTACAAGGGATTCATGCAGCATCCCGACAACTACCTGCAGTATAACCAGCTCGGGCTGTACCCGTTCCAGCCGACCAACAGTGAGGAGCCTGCACCGGAGGACGTGAAAGTGGACATCACGTCACCGGAGTGGTTCCAGTTGGGCGAGAACATCGATCGCTTCCTCTGGCTTCCTCGTAACGGCTTCACCACGGTCACCGACTTCCTCAAAGGGGACATGAGCCGTCCCGGGCATGTCGCTATGGCGGTCGACACGTTGCAGAAGCTGCCTGCGTACGCTGGGGACGACCTCTTCATCAAGGATGGGGATGAAGCCCGCTACCATGAGTGGTTGAATAGTATCGATGTCGGCGTCACGTCGGTGCCCGTGCTTAATAATCGTTCACAGACGACGTATCAGCCCAACACGATGGCGGCGTTCATTCCACCGCAGGCACGCCATCAGGAGGAGGCTCTCCAGATCGTGAAATGGCTGGTGTCAGAAGAGGGACAGGTAGAACTGTCCCGCCATGCTATCAAAGGGGTCCTGCAGACGCCAGCCGTCGTGGACAGCTTTGGTGACGATGTGCCAGGGCTGGCGAACGTCGATACTTCGGGTGTTTTCTGGGGTTCCAATGCTGTCGTAAAGAACTACCAGAAGACCGAGTACTGGGATATTCCGCTGTATTCCGTGTTCCGGCAGCACGTGTTGAAAGACGCGATGAGTGTCGAGGCGGCTTTCACCGTCACCGAGACGGTGGATATTCCCAACTACATCAAATCCCAGACGAACGCGGGTAAAGGCTGGTAACCCAACCACACCCGCACCGTGCCGGTGCCGCGGAAGTAGTGGAGCGCGGTCTCTGGTGTACTGCGCAAGAAGCAGCTGAACCCGTTGAGGGTATACGAAGAGCCGACGTCAGGCGTGGAAGCGGCCCGGATGGCGTTCTGAACTGAATTTTTCGATATAAAAAACCGGCAGGCGGGATCCTTGTTCCCGTCTGCCGGTTTCTTATGGATTCCGGCTGTTATTCGGCCCTTACTTGCAGCAGCTTAGCCAGCATCTTGACGGTCTCTTTTCTCGCAGCCCCCGGCTGCCCGGGCGCTTCAGCCGGCCCAGTGGGAAGGGCGGGGGAGTCCCGGCGGAAGCTTCGTGCGGGAGTCTCCCTTGGCGGCGTTCACCTGAAAGACGGTGAGAAACAGGCTCCCCGTCAAGTCCGCCCCCCGCAAATCGGTATCGCGCATATCCGCGCCGATGAGATCGGCTCCGTTCAGATTCGCTTCCCGCAGATCGGCCGCGATCAGGCACGCTCCCCGCAAAAAGGCTCCGCGCAGGTCGGCTCCCTTCAGCTTGGCGCCAAAGAGGTCGGCGCCCCGGCCGAAGGCTCTCTTCGCCCCGCTCCGGGCGCCGCCTTGGCGCCGGCGCCCGGCTTCCGCCTCCGCGCGCACCAGTTCGCTCACGCGAAGCAGCAGGAGGTTCACCTCCGCGCGGTGAGTGGCTGCGTCAAGCTCCCGGAGAGCAGCGGGCTCAAGCCGGGTGAGGCGTTCCGTCTCGTCCCGGGCGGCCTGAAGCTCGGGGTAGAGGGCACGGACCGCGGGCACCTCCAGCGCCTCCTCCTCGTACCACAGCAGCTCATACAGCTGGCGCATCACCGGGAACACCTCGAACATCGTCTTCGCGGTTTCGGGCGCTTGCCGCCAGTCCGTTCCGCCGAAGGTCACCTGGGAGACCGTCTGGCCGGCCCCGAAGCAGTCATAGACGGTGCAGCCGCGGAAGCCTCTCTCCCGCAGGCTGCTGTGGATGCCGCAGCGGAAGTCCTTCTGCAGGTTCGGGCACGGCTGGCCGGCCGCCTTGTCGATGGCAAAGTCGGACGAAGCGGCAAAGGGCAGGGCGGCGCAGCACAAGCCGAAGCAGCTTTCGCAGTCCGCCTGAAGGCGGGAGCGGAAAGCGGCACGCTCAGGTTGGGGACGGTTGGAAGGTGGGGACATCGGGCATACTCCTTTTGTTCATATGGTCATCCTAAAATGGTAGTACGGATCCCACTCCCCGTCAATCCTGGGCACTCGTTTTTCATTCTGAGGAATCCGGTGTATTGGAAGGCCAATCCATGCGGCAGAGTAAGGATTCCTCCTTATCTTAGGGATATAACGGCGGTCCATAAATTGGTATAATTGGTGCTGGACATCGCGAAGGGCTATAAGTCTGCCTAACAACCACAAGAAGAGGAAAACGCAGGAGCCTGCGAGAAGATAGACCGAACCGTGCTTAAGAAGCACCGGTTCCGAATGGGAGGTGGACCGATGATCGTGTGGATTAACGGAGCCTTCGGGGCAGGCAAAACCCAAACTGCCTTTGAGCTTCACCGGCGGCTTCCCGGTTCGTTCGTGTACGACCCGGAGAATGTAGGGTACTTTATCCGCCGAAATCTTCCGAAGGAGCTGGCCGGCGGGGATTTTCAGCACTTTCCCATGTGGAGGGAGATGAACTACCACATGCTCGCCTACTTGAACCGTGAGCATAAGGGCGTTCTCCTCGTTCCCATGACCGTGGTGGATACCGGGTATTTCGACGAGATGGCAGGCCGGCTGAGAAGAGAGGGGGCCGATGTGCGGCACTTTGCGTTATGCGCCTCCCGCGAAACGCTGCTGAAGCGTCTGCGGAGCCGCAGGGAGGGGCCGGACTCCTGGGCGGCCCAACAGATTGACCGCTGCGTGAAGGGCCTCGCCCACGAAGCCTTCCGGCATCATCTCGACACGGAACATCATACCGTCCGGGATAATGTGGAGGCGATTGCATCCCTGGCCGGACTGGAGCTGCAGCCTGACAACCGGGGACCGTGGAGGCGCAGGGCCGACCGTCTGCTGACGACGCTTAAGCACATCCGGCTGAAATGACGCCGGCCGATGACGGCGGGCCTGCCGGCTGTCGAAAGGTTGCGTTCTTGTTGCCGCCCGCTTCTCTCCCGGACCGCCCGGGGGTATACTGGCGGTAAAGGAGGTGACGCGGATGGACGCCGAATTGTTCAACCGGGTCTACGAAACGGTGGCCCGCAAGGAAAGCACCTTTGACGGCATTTACTATACGGGGGTCCGCACGACGGGCATCGTCTGCCGGCCCTCCTGCCGGGCGAAGACCCCGAAGCCTGAGAACGTTACGTTCTTTCCCTCAGTAAAAGCCGCGGTCCGGGAAGGCTTCCGCCCGTGCAAGCGGTGCCGCCCCGAAACGCCGGGAAGCCACGGGCCCGACGCCGCGCTCGCCGCCGAGGTGGACCGGCTTCTCACGGAGCGGCTCGGCCGCCCGCTGACGCTGCCCATTCTGGCCGACGAGCTTGCCGTCAGCCCTTACCACCTGCAGCGCGTCTACAAGCGGGTAACCGGCCGGAGCCCCGCGGAGCAGCTGCAGCGGGTGAGGCTGCAGGAGGCGAAGAGGCTGCTCGGGGAAGGAAAGCTGTCCATGGCCGAGATCGGCTCGGCCATAGGCTTCCGCAGCGCCTCGCATATGGCCCAATGGTTCCGCAGGGAAACGGGAAGGACCCCTACCGAATACCGGGAGGGGTCCCTCGATTCCCGCTGACCGGCGGGTCGTTCTCCAGGCGGCGGCGAAATCCGGCGGGAGCCGGACTGCCGGGCTGGGGACGGGAGCTCTATTCCTTGATCGGAGCCCAGCCCCACCGGCTCCGCTTGCTCGTCTCCCGTCCCTTGGCCGGTCTCCCGGGCGCTTCGTCTCCCGGCCTCTCCTCGGCCATCATGGCCTCGGCCTCGTAAGGAAGCAGCAGGGACAGAAACTCGTCGGATCTCCGGTAGGCCGGATCAAGCCATGGGGCCGTGTCCTGCTCCTGAAGGATGACCGGCATCCGGTCATGATAAGGAAAGATCACCCGGTTCGCCCGGGTCGTCAGAATGGTGCACGTCCGGTACTCCGCTCCGCTTGGCTGTTTCCATACATCATAGATACCGGCAAGCCCGAACACTTGGCGGCCGGGTAGGGTGAATTTGACGGGGATGCGGGTTTTGCCTTCCATTCTCCATGTATAGAAGCCGTCGCACGGAATGAGGCAGCGGAATTTGGCCATCAGCCGGCGATAGGCGGGCTTCTCGGGAATGGATTCGCTCTCGGCGTTGACCGAATCCTTGGCCCAGTGGGGGAAAATCCCCCAGGTATGAAGGTCGAGGCAGGTTTCCTTCTGCTCGGCCCCCTTCATGTAGAGCACGGGAATCGGCTCCGTCGGCCGGTAAGAGGCATCGGCTTCATAGCCGGTCACGATGCGGTCAACGGAATAATGGGCCGCTACTTCCTGCGGGGGGAGTGAAAGTGACAAGCGGTTGATCATGGAAGCACCACCTTTTTCTAACCAGTATCCTCTCTTCCGGCGGGAAGTATGTATGGGCAGGGGTCATTCTTGGATAAGCTAGTTTCTTATCCGGGAACTTTGTTGGCAAGTAAAGCACCGGGTATGCGCACGAGAATCCATAGGAAAGCAGAACAACACTCCCGGATAAGGCACTTGCCGCACTTGGTTCAAAAGCCTTTCCGGCGGGTAAACATCGTTGACATGCTTAAAAACGCCGGTTTGCTTTGCTCACTCACTTTCTTTTTACAAGAAGCTAACTATTTCCGAAAACCAGATCACAGTTGCGGAGGGAATACCCATGACCAAAGAGTTTGCCAAGGCCGTATCGGAAAGACGCTCCATCTATACACTCAGCAAGGAATCGACCGTTTCGGACGAGCGCATCCAGGAAATCGTCCACGAGGCGGTGAAGCATACGCCGTCCGCGTTCAATTCCCGCAGCTCCCGCGTCGTCATTCTGTTCGGGGAGCAGCACAACAAGCTGTGGGACATCACGACGGAAATCCTGAAGACGATTGTCCCTGCGGACAAGTTCGAATCGACCCAGCAGCGAATGGACGGATTCCGCGGTGCGTACGGCACGGTGCTGTACTTCGAGGACCAGGCGGTAATCGAGGAACTCCAAGCCAAGCTTCCGACCTACCAGGATCGGTTCCCCGTCTGGTCGCAGCAGTCATCCGGCATGCTCCAGTTCGTCATCTGGACGGCTCTGGAGGCCGAAGGGCTCGGCGCGAACCTGCAGCATTATAACCCGCTCATCGACGAACGGGTCAAGGCCGAGTGGGGGCTTCCGGAAACGTGGCAGCTCATTGCGCAGATGCCCTTCGGAACCCCGACCGCTCCTCCGGGAGAAAAAGAATTCGGTCCGGTCGAGGAACGGATCCAGGTGTTCAAGTAAGCTTCGGCCTGCCATCCGACCGCCTTACGGGCCCAACGGGCTGGGGGCGGTTTTTTTTGTGGAAGGAAATAGTGGTAAGGGGGACCGGACTTCGTTTAAAGTATAGATAGCGGATAGCGCTCGGCCGGCAGCGGTCAGCCGTCGGCAGATGAAAGCCAGGAGGGCCCCGAAATTATGGAGTTTTATGCGGATAAGGAAGTTGTCTTTGAACGGGCTTACGAAAGCGCTCCCTTCGGGATCGGAATCATGGACAGGCAGGCGGGTCACTGGGTAATGGCGAATCCTTCCCTGTGCCGTCTGCTGGGATATGGGGAAGAGGAGCTGCGGAGGATGACCGACCGGGAGCTGACTCACCCTGACGATCCGGCGTTTCCGGCCGTCGGGGAGGAAGAAAGGCTTTTGTCCGAACCGCTGGTGAAGCGCTATCTTCATAAGAACGGAACGGCTGTCTGGCTGTCGCTGGCCTTCTCGGAATGGGAAAGGACGGAAGGGGACGACAGGCGCTTTCTGCTCGTTCAAGCCGTCGACATGACCGGGCTGCGCTTAATGGAGAAACGGCTGAAGGACAGCGAACGAAAGCAGCGTCTGATCACGGAGGCCTCCCTCGACTGGATCTCCCGGCATACGGCGGATGAGGCCGCGACCATCACCTTCTCGTCCCCGAGCTGCCGGACCTTTTTCGGCTATGAACCGGAGGAAATGGTAGGGGGAAGCGCCATTGAAATGGTTCATCCGGAGGACCTGGACCGGGTGAAGGTCTTTCTCGACCAGAACCGGTATACGGAAGGCAGCAGCGTCACCTTCCGCTTTCAATGCAAGGACGGCCGTTACGTATGGCTCGAATCGACGAGCCGCTACATGATGAACGGCAACGGCGAGCTGGAGGAGATTATCTCCATCTCCCGGGACATTACCGAGCGGCGGGAAGCGGATCAGCGCCTTCAGGAAAGCGAGCAGCGGTACAAGTCGCTTTTTGACCATAATCCGGCGGCGGTTTATTCCATGAACCTGGACGGGGATTACCTGACGGCCAATGCCAATCTCGTGAAGATTACAGGCTATACGCTGGAGGAGCTGATCGGCATGTACTGGGGGCCGATCGTCCATCCGAAGGACCTGCCGAAGACCCTGCATCACTTCGGTCTCGCCAAGCAAGGAGAGCCGCAAAGCTACGACCTGACCATCCTTCACAAAGACGGGCACCCGGTGGAAATCAACTCGACGAACATTCCGATTATCGTGGACGGGGAAGTGGTCGGGGTGTTCGGGATCACGACGGACATTACCGAGCGTAAGCAGTACATCGAACAGATCGAGAAGCTAAGCTCGGACTATACACTTATTCTGAACTCGGTCTCGGAAGGGATCTTCGGGCTCGACGAGGAGGGCCATGCCATCTTTATCAATCCGGCGGGGGCGGCCATGCTCGGCTTCGAGGCGACGGAGCTGATCGGACGGCCTTATCTCGGGATGCTGAGAGAAGCGCTTAACGACATGAGCCGGCTGACGACGGAAGAAACGGCGCTCTTCCGCACCATCCGGGACGGACGCTCGCACTACAACAAGGAAGCGGTGTTCTGGCGCAAGGACGGCTCAAGCTTTCTGGCCGATTACCGCGTTACCCCGCTTGTCGAGAACGGCCGGCCGAGAGGGGCGGTGGTCGTGTTCCGGGACATCACGGGAGAGAAGGAAATCCTCCGGGCAAAGGAGGCGGCGGAGAAGGCCGATCAGGCCAAATCCGAATTTCTGGCCGTGGTCAGCCATGAGATCCGGACCCCCATGAACGGCATTATTGGCATGGCGGACCTGCTGGCGGGAACCCCCTTGTCTGAGGAGCAGAAGCTCTACACGGAGACCATCATCAAAAGCAGCAAGGCGCTTCTGCGCATCATGAACGAAATTCTCGACTTCAGCCGGATCGAATCCGGCAAGATGGAGCTGAGCCATGACAGCATCGAGGTGCATTCTCTCCTGCGCGGTGTTCTGGAGCTGTTTGCCCCGAAGGCAGCCGAGAAGGGGCTGGCGCTGGAATGGCGGGTGGACGAAACGGTGCCGGTCCAGCTGGGGGGAGACGAAGGGCGGCTCCGGCAAATTCTCGTGAACCTGGTCGGGAACGCGGTGAAGTTTACGGAGGAGGGCCGCATTGAAGTGCAGGCCCGGTCCCGGTTCGTCCCGGAACGGGATCAGGTGCTTCTCGAAATCGCGGTTGAGGACACCGGAATCGGCATCCCCGCGGACAAGCATGATCTGCTCTTCCAGTCCTTCTCCCAGCTGAGTCCCGTCATTAACCGCAAATATGGCGGAACCGGACTGGGGCTTGCCATCTGCAAGAAGCTCGTGGAACTCATGGGCGGTTCCATCGGCGTGGAAAGCCGGGAGCACGAGGGCTCCACCTTCTCCTTTGTCGTTCCCCTCACTCCTCCCGGCAAGGAGTTCGCCGCCGCGGCCCTTCATCCGGCTATCGAAACGGATGTCGCCGCCGCGGGACGCCGGGAGGACAGGCCGGCTCTTGCTCCTGAAGAGGCGGTGGACTACAGCGCTTTGCGGATTCTCGTGGCCGACGACAATGGGGTGAACCGGCAGCTCCTTCACTCGCTGCTCCGGAAGCACGGCTGTGCAGCCGACAGCGCCGGGAGCGGGGTGGAGGCGCTGGAAGCGTCGAAGGCAGAGGCCTATGACCTGATCTTCATGGACCTGGAGATGCCGGACATGGACGGCTTGGAAGCCACCCAGGCGATCCGGCAGCATTATCCGCCCGGCGAGGGACCTGTCATTGTGGCCGTTACGGCGTACGCGCGGAGGGACGACCGGGAAAGGTGTTTCGAGGCCGGGATGATGGACTACATCAGCAAGCCCGTGTTTGCTCCCGAGGTGGAGCGGGTGCTGAGGCAGTGGGCTCCGCGCCCTGCCTAACGGGACGGCTGGCAGCATTAAGGCACTAGAATCGGCCCGCACCAAAAAACGCCCTTTCCTCTCGTCCGCCGGACGAAAGGAAAGGGCGTTTTGGTGCGGGCCGGCCGGTTCGCCGGCGGCGGGCGGTCCCCGCCTCGCACCCTCGAGCCATTCCGCGGCGAGCTAAGCCTCTGCGGAACGGCGGGCCTTCGCGCCGAGGGCAATCACGGCCGCGGCGGCCGCCTGCAGGCCCACCTTGACGAGCACCTGCCCGGCCATGGCGTAGCCGACGGCCTCCCACGGCAGGAAGCCGGCGCCAAGCGGGGACAGGCCGATGAGCACAAACAGCACACTGTCGACGGTTCCCCCGGCGAGGCCGCTGTAGAGAACCCGGCGGGCGAGGGGAAGCTTCAGCCGCGTATAGATTTCCGTATCCGTCGTTTCGGAGACGAGGAAGGTGACGGCGGACGCGAAGACGATCCACAGCGTATCGCCGAGCAGCCAGGACGTCACCGCCGACAGCACCATCGCGCAGGCGATGACAGCGTACGTTCGGGCACGGCCATAGGCGTTCTGCACGAGATCGCGCAGGATGAAGATCGCGCCGATCAGGAACGACCCGGCCGGCACGAGCACCGGCCCGAACGCGAGCGGCGCCGTGGAAGCCGTCACGACGTTGGCGCCGGCAATCGAAACGAGGTAGAGCAGGAGAAGAAATGGTCTCATCGGTTTCTCCCTCCTACCGGTTATCCACTTTTTCGGGATAGAGATCGTGATTCATTAGCCGGTGCTCGGCCATGGCTTCGTATTTCGTCCCCGGCTGGCCCCAGTTGCAGTAAGGGTCGATGGAGATGCCGCCGCGCGGGGTGAACTTGCCCCAGACCTCAATGTAGCGGGGCTGCATAAGGGCGATCAGGTCGTTCATGATGATGTTCATGCAGTCCTCATGGAAATCGCCGTGGTTGCGGAAGCTGAACAGGTAGAGCTTAAGAGCCTTGCTCTCAACCATCTTCTTATCCGGAATATACGAGATGTAGATCGTGGCAAAATCCGGCTGTCCCGTCATCGGGCACAGGCTGGTGAATTCGGGGCAGTTGAACTTGACGAAGTAGTCCCGGTTGGGGTGCTTGTTGTCGAACGCCTCCAGAACCCCGGGATCGTAGCCGAAGCTGTATTTCGTTCCTTGGCTGCCGAGCAGGGTGATGTCTTTCATTTCTTCCGGCTTTCTTCCTTCCGACATAAAAAAATCTCCTTCCTGGATGCGGCCCTAAGGCCGAATGGGTAGAAGAAGAGATTCCGGGAACAGGCTATGATCAAACGTAAGAATGCGCAAAAAAGGCATACCGGTCCTAGGACGGCAGCATCCATTCTTAGTTTTTTATAGAGGGAGTTCGCGAACCTCTCCTAGGACTGGCAGCCCTAGAGTTTCTTCTTTGGTTATCCTCTAGTACTATACCACATATGTCTTCCGTCTGCATCCGCCGCCTTATCTTTCAAAAGGCACCCCCCCAAACAGCGGATCGTTTCCGATGTCTTTGGAAGAGGTGCCTTTTAGGAAGGTGTCCGTTTCTCCGGCTGGCGATGCTCCCCGACGAGCGTTCCGGCCCGCTGCCGTTTAAGGGGGTTCGCAGCCGTTCCTATTATAATAGAAGAGACAGGGTGGAGACGGTTCACTTTACTTCCTTCGGATTCATTTCCCGCTCCGCCCTCACGAAGGCGATAAAACGCCGTGCTTCTTCCGGGGTTAATCTTCTTCCGTCCACGGTCAATTGAAATTTCTCCAGCAGGGTTTCGTCGGAAAGCTCCAGGTTATCCACGAACTCCCTGACGTCGGGATCGAGCGTGCGATGGGGCTCGTTCGTCCGATTCATGAGATAATCCGCACTGACGGAGAAGAAATCGGCGAGCTTCAGAAGCGTATCCCAATCGGGCTCCCGGCGGTTATTCTCATAGTGGGATAAGGAAGCCCGGGTGACCCCGACTTTCTCGGCGAGCTCTCCTTGGGTTAGGCCCCTGGCCGATCTAAGCTGTGCTATACGGTTTCCGTCCTTCAAGAAAATCCCTCCAACGATACTCAGTGTAACCTATTATACAGGCAGATGGGTCTAGATGACTACTCGGAATTCAAAGCCGGGCCGGAAGCAGCCGGAAACTTGCCGTTAAAGCCGTTATTGGTCTTAAAGGAGCATAGAAAACGGGGAGAACCAGTCATTAAGTGCGACTTGTCGAACCCTGTCTCTCCATGAAAATCAGCCGAAAAATCCGGGATAAAGTCCCTTTTTTTTGCAGGGGATTCCGCTATAATGGTAAGTACCGTGATACATATCGTTACATTATTCCCAACAATCATGACCGCTCCTCCTGCTCCGTAAGGAGGACGGACAAGCTCACACTATATTATACGTGGTGTTGCGGCAATTTGCTTACTATTTCGACAGATGGAAGTAAATTTTTTTCGGTATCGGTCAACCGGCAGGAAAACAACTTATTTTTTCGTTAAGGAGGGCTTTTCGTGGAGAAACAAGGAATCGAATTGGATATTCTGAAAGTGATGCAGCAGCTTGGGCTGTGTCCCGAGAAGTTTGAGAAAACGAAAGAGTCCCGCTGGGTGTCCGAACTCGAACGCAAGAAGGCCATGTAATCCTCTGCAGCCGCGAGAGCAAGGAAGCGGGCTTGTCGGGTAAGGTTACATCCGAAAGTCCCAGAAGAAGAGGACCTTCCTCCAGCAGCCTCCTCCAGCGCTATCTTCCACCCCTTCTATATAAAACCGCCTCCAGGCGGACAAGGCCTCCCATTTTTCCTCCTTTTTTTAAAAATGCTGAAAACGCTTAACTTAACCGCGAATTCCCCGTGATATCGTCGAAAACCCTCTGAAAATCCTAACGATTTACAAAGAATTAACTCGAAATGTTAGGCAATTTTTAGAAAAGTTATTGACAAGATACATTTTGTATCTTAAATTGGTCATACGGTGGATGATACATTATGTATCACAGTGTGTCACTGCGTATCATCACTCCATCAAACGAGCAAAGGGGGGACGTTATGATAGACATCCATTGCCACATTCTTCCCGGCATGGATGACGGCCCTGAAGAGATGGACCAGTCGGTCCGCATGGCCGAGCTTGCCGTCCGGGAAGGGATCACCGCTATCGTCGCTACCCCGCACCATGCCAATGGCGTTTACCGGAATTCTGCATCCGCTATTATACAAGCCGTCCATACCCTTAATGCTGTTCTGGCCGATCTCGACGTAAACCTGGAGATTATCCCCGGCCAAGAGGTCAGGCTGACTGACCGGCTGCTGGAGGATTTGGAGGAAGGCCGCCTGATTCTGCAAGGAAACCGCTACCTGCTTCTGGAGCTGCCGGCGAGTCGCTTGCCCTCCCGTCTGGAGGAAACCCTTCATGAGCTTCGGGTGCTGGGCATTACCCCCATTATCGCCCATCCCGAAAGAAACGCCGTCCTGGCCGCCGATCCCGGGCTCCTCGAAGCCCTGATCGACAAAGGAGCCCTCAGCCAGCTGACTTCCCATTCCCTGACCGGTCTGTTCGGCTCCCGAATCCAGAAAGCCGCCTTGCGGTTCTGTGACCGGGACCTGGTTCATTTCGTGGCAAGCGACGCCCATGATACGGAGGTTCGAAATAACCGGCTGGCTCCGGCCTATGCCCTCCTGCAGAAAAGACTGGGAGATGCTGCAGTCGAACGTCTCCGGCGCAACACCGAGCTTATGCTCACAGGCGAGGCCATAGACCCCTGGCCCATCCGGCAGAAGCCGAAAGGACTTCTCCGCCGGTTGACCATACCATTCCAAAGAACAAGAGGTGAGCATGCCAAATGAAGAAAACGACGATTGCTACGACGCTGTCCCTAAGCCTGCTGCTGACCCCCGCAGCCCTGCTGCCCCTGCAGTCGGATGCCTACGCGGCCGTGTCGCTGCCCCCGCAAGCCGGCCAGGTGCAGTTGAAGCTTAACCGGATCCATGATTTCCTGCTCCAGGAGGATCTGCCTCTCATCCGGGAAGTGCGGAACAATGTAAAGGCCTTGACCGATCCCATGCTGATCAAGGAGATTTGGGAGCCGATCGCCGCTAAGAAAGGGAACCAAGAAGGCTTCGAGTTCGTGACCGAGGAGAACCTGATGGATCTCGTGACCGATCTTGGGATTTACTATAATCCAACCCTCGCCGATCTTGAGCGGGTACGGGTGAAGCATTATCCGCTGCTCAGCCAGCTGGCCAAGCTCTCGGGCATCAGCGCCGGGGCGAACGGCTTTGACTTCCAGGACATCGTGGAGTTTTACGGCGCTCTTGAAAGCAACCTCCAGGAGCGGCTAGCGAAGAAATCCCTTCCCCAGCTCGCCGAGCTGGCCCAGCGCCCCGAAGCCGCCGAATTCATCAACGATACGTTCCGGGAAGTGATGGCAAGCGACGGCCTGACCTTCAGCCGGATCCTGAAGGGCTTGAATATCACGGCGGACGACATTATTGAAGTGAAGAACAAGATAGGGATCGTGGTGGATCCCGGCAGCCAGGCCCGAATGGCGTTTGCCTTCGGCTATGCCCGGTCCAAAATCGTCTACACCGAGGACCGCAAGAAGAACGGGAAGGAAGTTACCCCTCACCTGAAGCTGTTCGGCAAGGAGATCCCCAATTCCCTGATCACCTGGGAAGAGGTAGTCGACGATCCCAACGTGGAGATCGACAAGAAGGGCACGATCAAGCTGAAGCAGGGAACGGGAGCGACGGTTACGGTTAGAGCGGTGCTCACGATTCTCGGCAAGCCGCTGCTCGACAACAAGCTCGTGGCTCTAGGGGACGCTTCTGGTGAGGAGGCCCCGCTTCCGCCTCAAGCGAAGGAGCTCGTGGCCAAGCTGAACGCCATCCATGATTCGCTGCTGCCGGAAGACATCGAGGCGGTCCAGCAGGCCCGCGACAACCTGAGAGAGATCAGCGACCCGATGCTGATCAAGGAAATCTGGGAGAAGATTGCCGCCAAGAAGGGAGACCAGGATGGGTTCGAATTCGTTACCCAGGAGAACCTGATCGAGCTCGTGTCCGACCTTGGCATCTACTATGATCCCCAGCTCTCGGATCTCGAGGCGCTTCGCCGCAAGCATTATCCGCTTCTAAGCCAGCTCGCGAAGCTGGGCGGAGTGGAGGACGGCATGAACGGGGTGGACTTCAACGACATTACCGAGTTCATCGCGGCCTTTGAGGCGCGCTTCAAGGACAAGCTGTCCCGCCTGACCCTGCCGGAGCTCGCCGAGCTCGCTACGCGCCAGAAGGCGTCCGCTCTTATCAACGAGACGCTGACGGAGCTGCTGAACGACGACAAGCTGACCCTTTCCCGCATTGTGTCGGGGCTTGGTATAACGGCGGACGATATCATCGAGGTTAAGAACAAAATCGGCCTTGTGACGGATCCGGGCAGCAAAGCCCGACTGGCCCTCGCTTTGGCGTATGCCCGTTCCGAAGTGGTTTACAGCGAGACGGAAAGCGAAGGCGGCACCGTACTCACGCCGCACCTGTCTCTCTTCGGCAAGGAAATTCCGAACGCCCTGCTGACCTGGGAGCTTGTGAAGAGCCATCCGAACGTAGAGATCGGACAGGACGGTACCCTGCGGCTGACCAGGGGCAAGAACGCCAAGGTGACCCTCCGCGCGGTCATTTCCATGCTGGACAAGCCGCTTCTGGATGCGCAGGACGTAGAGATCCGCGCGGATAAAGGAAACGGAAATGGTAACGGTAACGGTAACGGTAACGGAAACGGCAATGGCAACGGAAATGGTAATGGTAATGGCAATGGTAATGGAAATGGAAATGGTAACGGAAATGGCAAGGGCAACGGTAACCGCTAATTTTCTTGCCGCTACATAAGGCACCAGGCATAACGGAGGGGAACCGGCAGGACCCGGACGACAATCAAGCTTTTGCTCGCCCGGGTCCCGCTTCCTTCCTAACCTTAAGCTGGACACAGCAGTGGAGGAAAAGCATGGGACTGAAACAATACATGAACATCATCCGAAAGAGGCTTTGGCTGATTGCCCTCTGCGTTCTGGCCTGTACGGCCGCAACGGCACTCATCAGCTTCTACTACGTAAAGCCGGTCTACGAAGCCTCGACCAAGCTGATTGTGAACAAGTCCAATGACAGTGTCGCCGTTCAGCCCCAAATTACTTATGACAATGTGAATGCGACCATCAAGCTGATTGATACCTATAAAGAAATCATCAAAACCCCGGCGATCATGAACAAAGTCGTCGAGCAGTACCCCGATCTAGGCCTTAGCGCCGCCCAGCTCATCGAGCAGGTGAAGGTCAGCTCCGTCAACAACACCCAGGTCATGACCCTGGAGGTGGAGGACCCGTCCTACGAGAAGGCGGCCGCCATTGCCAATGCGGTATCCACGGTCTTCCAGGCGGAGATTCCCAACATCATGAAAGTGGACAACGTGGCCATTCTGAATGTGGCCGACACGGCGGAGGCTCCGGCTCCGATCAAGCCGAACAAGGCGCTGAACATTGCCGTCAGCCTGATTCTGTCGCTTATTCTTTCCTTTGGCCTCGTCATTCTGCTCGAGTACCTGGACGACACGATCAAGACCGAAGAGGATGCGCTCCGCCACCTCGGCCTGCCGGCGCTCGCCGTGATCTCGAAGATCAAGGAGTCCGACCTGAAGGAGAAGAGCCCAGCATCCTCCAAGCGAAAGGTAGGGGAAACGACTTATGCGACTGCCAACCATTAACCGCCCGATCATCATGGACGTCAATCCCCATTCCCCGATTGCGGAAGCCTACCGGACGCTGCGGACGAATATCGAGTTCTCCGCGGTGGACGAGGAAATCCGTGTCATCATGATCAACTCGGCTCAGCCGGGGGAGGGCAAGTCCACTACAGCGGCCAACCTGGCCGCCGCCTACGCCCTGTCGGGCAAGAAGGTGCTGCTGATCGACGCCGATTTGCGGAAGCCGACGGTCCATCACATCTTCGGCTTGTCCAACCGGTTCGGGGTGACCAACCTGCTGACCACCCCGGCGGACTTTAAGGAGGCGGTACGGGAGACGCATGTCGACAACCTGCATGTGCTGACCTCCGGACCCACGCCTCCGAATCCTTCCGAGCTGCTTGGCTCGAAAAAGATGGAGAACCTGGTTCACGCGCTTAAGGAAGCGTTCGATGTTCTCATCATCGATACACCCCCGACCCTTGCGGTCACGGATGCCCAGATCGTAGCAGCCCTGTGCGACGGGGTGCTTCTGGTTCTCGAATCCGGCCGGATCAAGCGGGAAATCGCCCGCAAGGCGAAAGCGAACCTAGAGCACGTCAATGCCCGGATCCTCGGCATCGTACTGAACAACGTCAAGCGCCGGGATGGAGATGCGCCTTATTACTACTACGGGAGCTCGGCAAAAGGAAGCTGATCAGGCGCCGGCGCCTGATCAGAAAATGATGGTCCGCTTCCGGTTGGTGATAGGCAATAGCTATTAAAAGATAGATGTTGATAGTTCATTTTGATCAACCATTAGGGGAGGAACCGATCATGAAGAAAGTAAGAAAAGCCATCATTCCCGCCGCCGGCTTGGGAACCCGATTTCTGCCCGCCACCAAAGCCATGCCGAAGGAAATGCTGCCCATCATTGACAAACCGACCATTCAGTACATTGTCGAAGAAGCGGTCGAAGCCGGAATCGAGGACATTATCATCGTCACGGGAAAAGGCAAGCGCGCCATCGAGGATCACTTCGATCACGCCTTCGAGCTCGAGTCCAACCTCGAATCGAAGGGCAAGCTGAAGCTTCTCGAGGAAGTGCAGCGTTCCTCGAAGGTGGACATCTACTACACCCGGCAGAAGGAACCGAAGGGCCTCGGCCACGCCGTCTGGTGCGCCCGCCGCTTTATCGGGGACGAGCCGTTTGCAGTCCTGCTTGGCGATGATATCGTACGGGCCGAAACCCCCTGCCTGAAGCAGCTGATCCAGCAGTACGAAGCGACCGGCCAGCCCGTCATCGGTGTGCAGCCGGTATCCGACCAGGAGACGGAGCGTTACGGCATCATCGATCCCTCTTACCGGACCGGGCGGCTCTACGGAGTGAAGGGCTTCGTCGAGAAGCCGGCGCCGGGACAGGCACCCTCGAACCTGGCCATCATGGGCCGCTACCTGCTGACTCCGGAAATTTTCGACATTCTCGAGAAGCAGGAGAGAGGCTCGGGCGGGGAAATCCAGCTGACGGACGCGATTCAGAAGCTGAACGGAATCCGCGAGGTGAATGCCTATCATTTTGAAGGAACGCGTTACGATGTGGGCGAGAAGCTCGGCTTTATCAACACGATTCTGGATTTTGCCCTGCAGAACAAAGAGCTCCGGGATTCGGTGCTGCATTCCCTCGAATCGATTGTAGACCGCGAATTGGCCATACGCGCCAACAAAATTGGATAGGAGATGAAGAACGATGAGCTTGTATCCTTACCCGAAGGAAGCGGACGCGGTCAAGAATGCGCCTTTTAGCGGGCGGTATGTGTCTCCTCTGTCGGAAGGAAGCGCCGGTTACCGGTTTGCGAAAAGGAGCATGGATATCGCCGGAGCGGCTGCCGGCATCATTATCCTGGCGCCCGTGCTGCTTCTGATCGCTGTGCTCATCAAGTGGGAAGACCCGAAGGGGGGCATTTTCTTCAAGCAGACCCGGGTGGGCAAGAACGGGCGGACGTTCCAGATGTACAAGTTCCGCTCGATGGTATCGAACGCGGAGGAGCTCCTGAAGGAGCTGCTGGCGAAGAATGAAATCCAGGGCGCCATGTTCAAAATGAAAGACGATCCGCGGATTACCCGCATCGGCAAGCTGATCCGCAAGACGAGCCTGGATGAGCTTCCGCAGCTGTTGAACGTGCTGAAGGGCGAGATGAGCCTCGTCGGCCCCCGCTTCCCCGCGAGGTGGAGGAATATACGGCCTACCATAAGCAGCGCCTGAACGTCACACCGGGCTGCACCGGCCTTTGGCAGGTAAGCGGCCGCAACAGCCTCAGCTTCGAGGAGATGGTGGAGCTCGACCTGACGTACATCCGCAGCCGGTCGATCGGGCTGGACATTAAGATCATTTTGAGGACGTTCAAAGAGGTGTTCGCCTCGAGCAACGCATTTTGACGAAAAGGACGGAGCAGCGATGAAGAAGCTTAGGATCGGAATTGACGCCCAGGCGGTCGGAACCAACTTCAGCGGCAATGAAATCTACATAAAGAACGTCATCAAGCACCTGGGCGGCCACGACCGCTTCGAGTATGTGCTGTTCGTCAACGAGAATTACAATTACGCCGGAGACTTCACGGACTCATCCCTGCGGATGACCCGTTTCAAGTCGAGAAGCCCCTTTATCCGGCTGCCGATTGAGTTTCCCTACAAGATCAACCGGGAAAGCCTGGACCTGCTTCATGTCCAGTACACGGGACCCTTCTTCGCGAGCTGCCCGGTCGTCTCGACGATTCACGACATCTCGTTCGAGCACTATCCCGAATACTTCACGAAGAAGGAAGCGGTGCTTCTGAAGTACGGGGTGCGCAAGACGGCGAAGGAGGCGGCCAAGATCATCACCGTGTCCGAGTACTCCAAGCAGGACATCATCGACACCTACGGCGTGCCGGAGGACAAGGTGGCGGTCACCTACAACTCCATCGACACGAGCTTCCAGGTTGAGAAGGATGCCGCGAAGGTGGAAGCCGTGAGGAGCAAGTACGGCATCGAGGGCGAGTACGTGCTCGCCGTCGGCAACCTGCAGCCGCGCAAGAACATCCCGAGGCTGCTTCAAGCCTACCGCAGCATTCGCGACGGCAACCCGAACGTGACCGACAAGCTCGTGATCGTCGGCCGCAAGGCCTGGCTGTTCGACAGCATCTTCGACGCCTTGAAGGGCTTCAAGTACATCCAGGACGTCATCATCACGGATTACGTGCCGAAGGAGGATCTTCCGCTTCTGTACAACGGGGCGAAGCTGTTCGTGTATCCTTCGATTTTCGAAGGCTTCGGGCTTCCGGTCCTCGAGGCGATGGCTTGCGGGGCGCCGGTCGTTACCTCGAACACCTCCTGCCTCCCGGAAATTGCCGGAGGAGCGGCGCTGCTGACGGATCCCTTCCGGACCGAGGACATCGCGGGGGGCATCCTGAAGCTGCTGACCGACTCCAGGCTGCGCCAGGAGTATTCCCGGAAGGGGCTCGCCCGCGCCGGCGAATTCTCCTGGGAGAAGACGGCCCGGCAGACGATGGACATCTATGCAAGCGTGGTGTGAAGGGACGAAGGCGTCCGCCTCCGGAAGCCGTCCAAGCGGCCGGCCATCCGGCCTCATCCATATATTTTAGGAAGAACAGGTGAATGGACATGAAAATTCTCATCAGCAACGCCTACTGCTACTTGAACAAAGGAGACGCCGGCATCATCCGCGCCATGGTTCAGGAGTTCCGCAAGAAGCATCCGAGGGCCGAGATCAAGGTGGTCTCCCTGTTCAAGGATCTGGATCAAGGCAAATACGGGAACTGCGAGGTGATCGACTGCATCATCAAGCCGTATACCGGCAAGAGCCGCCTTATGAAGACGATCCGGAACACCGCGCTCTATTTTCTCGTGTGGCTGCTCAACCTGCTGGGCATCCCCTTCAACCGGACCGTCCGGGAGTTCAAGGAAGCCGATATTGTCGTCAGCTGCGGAGGAGGGTATTTGAAGGCCCGCAACCTGGCCCAATTTCTGGGTGATTTCATGTACCATTACATCCAGTTTCTTACTGCGATTCAATACAAAAAGCCGTTCGTGGTCTACGCCCAAACGGTAGGCGAATTCGGCAGCCACCCTTACGTCACGAGCCGGATCAAGAAGGTGCTGAACAAAGCCGCTCTCGTGCTTCCGCGGGAGCCGATCTCCTACAACTACTTGAAGGGCTTCGTTCCGGACAACCGTAACTTCTTTGAAACGAGTGACATCGCCTTCCTGCTCGAGAAGAAGGAAATCGACTCCAAGAGCCTGAAAGGGCTGCTCGCCGTGAAGAAAACCAAAGTAGGCATTACGATGAGAAGCTGGCATTTCCCGGGGACGCCTAACCGCGCCTGGCAGCTCGAGAATTACAAGAACGCGATGAGCAAGCTGATCGAGCATCTCGTTACCCGGCAGAACGCGGAAGTGTTCCTGATGCCCCAGTGCATCGGACCGGGCGAGGACAACGATCTTCTCATCTCGCGGGAGGTGTACGCGCCGTTCCAGGAGAACCGCAGCGTCCATCTGGTGGATAACAACCTCACGCCGGAGGAACTCAAGTACGTGTACTCGCAAATGGACCTGTTCGTCGGGACCCGGATGCACTCCAACATTTTTGCCTTGTCCGAGAAAGTGCCCTGCGTCGCCATTTCCTACGACCTCAAGACCGACGGGATCATGAAAGCGGTGGGGCTGAAGGATTATGTTCTCGACATCAAGGACCTGAACGAAGGCGGCCTCCGGGCCAAAATCGACCAGGCGCTGGCGCGCCGGGATCTCATGAAGCAAACGCTGGAGACATCCATCCCCCAAATTTGCTCGAAAGCGCGAATGAACAATACCCTTTTGTACCAGGTGATGGACAACAAAGGGAAACAAACAGCCGAAAACCGGAAGATCGGGGAGCTGCTTGATGCTTAAGAAGAAAGTTTTGTTTCTTGGCGCTTTTCAGGAGCCCGGCGGGGAAGAGGAAGTCATTACGTATCTGTATAAGCATTTGGACCGCACCCGGTTCGAGCCGTTCCTGTGCGGCCCGTTCCGCAGCGAGTTCTTCGACAAGCACGGCATCGGCCGGGAGGAGATTCTCGAGCTCGACATGAACGGCATGACGGACATCGCCTCCATGCGCAAGCTCGCGGGCTACATCGACCGCTACGGCATCGATCTGGTGCATTCGCACGGCAACCGGGGCGGCCTGTTCGGGAGGGTCTCGACCTTCCTGTCGAAGACCCGGCCGGTGTCGGTGTGGACGTGCCATCTCCTCATCGAGGAGAACGACTACACGCTTTCGAAGCTGCGGAAGAAGATCTACTCGAATGTCGAGTATTTCCTGAGCAACCGCATGACCGACCACGTCGTAACCGTCTCGAACGACCTGCAGACGAAGTACCGGGCCCACTGCTCCTCCCGTAAAATCACGACGATCCACAATGGAATCGACACGACGAAATATTACGGGGAGAAGCCCTTGGCGGACCGGAAGAAAACCTTCACCTTCGGCTTCGTCTCCCGGATGTCCAAGCAGAAGGGGCTGCCCTATCTGATCGAGGGCTGGAAGAAGCTGACCGACCGGTACAAGGACGCGGACGTCACCTTGAAGCTCGTTCTCGCCGGAAGCGGAGAAGAGGAGCAGCCCACGAAGGAGCTCGTCCGGCAGTACGGCCTCGAGGACACGGTGACGTTCCTCGGGTTCCGCAAGGACATTCCCGAGCTGTTGAACCGGATCGACGTTCTGGTGCTGCCTTCTCTGTTCGAGGGCTTGCCGATGATCGTGCTCGAGAGCCTCTGCTCGGGAACGCCGGTGGTCGCGTCCCGCGTGAACGGGGTTCCCGAGGTGATCGAGGACAAGCACAACGGGCGCCTCGTGACTCCCCGGCATGTCGACGAGCTGGCGGAGGCGATGGCCTATTACGTCGAAGAGCCGGACCGGATCGCCCTGCATGGGGCCCGCGGGCAGGAGCTCGTCACCGGGCAGTTCACGAAAGAAGCCATGCTTAACAAGCACGCCCAGCTCTACAGCGTCCTGCTGGAGGAACGCGGGAGGGCGATATGAGCCGCGGGAAAGCCGCCTCCAACACCTCCGTCCTCTTCCTGGTCACGATGGCGCTCGCGGTTGTCGCGAAGCTGTCGGGGATGATCCGGGAGGTCATCATCGGATGGTATTACGGCACCGGCGCGGAGCTCGACCTGTTCTACTACATCTACTCCATTCCGGAGCTGTTCATGACCGGGATTACGGCGGCGGTCGCCGTCGCGGTCATTCCTTTCCTGAAGGCGAAGCAGGATCCGGATTTCGCCGCCAACAAGGCGATTATTTCCCAGGTGATCGTGATCGGGACGCTGTTCTTCAGCACCGTGACGGCCGCCGCTCTCCTGCTTCACAAGCCGATTCTGGCGTTCTACCTGGCGAAGTTCGATGCGCCGGTAACCGGCGCCTACGGCATCCTGCTCGTCTCCTGCCTGCAGATCGTGCCGACCTTCTTGTGCGCCATTCTGCTGGCCGTGGAGACGAAGCTGGAGAAGTTCAAGACGATTACGCTGCTCAGCCTGCCGCTTAACCTGGCCTCCGTGCTCGTCATGGCGCTGCTTAACCAGCCGGTCGGGGTTCTCTCCATCGGCATCGGTCTTCTGGCCGGCGTTCTGCTGCAGCTAGGCTACCTGTTCTGGGACCTGCGCCGGGAAGGCATCCGGTACGAGCTGAAGCTGAACCGACCGCGGGTCAAGGAAGCGAAATTCTACGAATTTCTTCTGCTCCTTCTTCCGGTATATTTCGGAACAGTCGTTCAGCGGGCCGGCGTCTTCATCGACCGGTACCTGGCCGCAGGCCTGGAGGAAGGAAGCATCTCGGCGTTGTCCTATGCCGACCGGATTATCCAGATGGCGGTCATGATCATCGTGAGCACGATCGGCATGATTCTCTTCTCGAAGATCAGCCATACGATCCACCACGATGAGGAAGGAACGGTGGAGCTGCTCGGCAGCACGATCGTGTTCTCCTGCCTGACCATTCTTCCCGTTTCCGCCTTCCTGGCCGTGTTCAGCGGAGACATCACCCAGCTGCTTTTCGGGCGGGGGCAGTTCGACGAGAAGGGCCTTCAGATGACCTCAATCGCCTTGACCGGCTACAGCATCGGGCTGTTCGGCATCGGGATGCGGTACATCCTGAACCGCGTCTATTTCGCCCAGCACAACGTCAAGGTGCCGACCGTCAACACAATCCAGGCACTCGTCATCAATGTCGTGCTGAGTGTCGTGCTCTGCCGCTACTACGGCCTACTCGGCATCGCCGTCGCCGGCTCGGTGACGATGCTTCTCTCCAGCATCATGCTGGCCGTCAAGCTGGAGAAGAGCTTCCGCTTCCTCTCCCGCATGGATTGGAAGGACGCGGCCCGCTCGTTCCTGCTCAGCCTGATTCTTCTCGCGGTCTGGCTGGCCGTCAAGCAGTTCGTCCTTCCGGGCGTCCCGGGCACCTTCGTCCGCCTGGCCATATCGGGAGCGGTCGGAGCTCTGGTATTCGTCACCGGCGCCAAGCTGCTCGGCATCCGCGAATTCGGGAAGCTGACCGCCGCCTTCGGGCGCAAATTCAAATGGAGCAAGAGCAAGCGAAGCGGTACCGTACTTCAGAAAGGGTGAGACCATGAATCACGTGTTTATTATCGGGTCCAAGGGCATTCCGGCCAAATACGGCGGGTTCGAAACCTTCGTCGACCAGCTGACCCGGCAGAAGCTGACGGGCCACATCCAGTATCATGTCTCCTGCCAGAGCGACAACGACGACGAATTCGTGCACAACGGGGCCCGCTGCTTCAACGTGAAGGTGCCGGAGATCGGCCCGGCCAAGGCGGTGCTGTACGACGTGCTGAGTCTGAAGCGCTGCCTCTCCTACATCAAGGAGAACCGGATCGAGAACGCCATCGTGTACATTCTCGCCTGCCGCATCGGTCCCTTTCTTTCGTCGTACCGCAAGGCCCTCGCGGCTCTTGGCGCCAAGGTGTACGTCAACCCGGACGGCCACGAGTGGAAGCGGAGCAAGTGGAACCGCATGATCCGCGCCTACTGGAAATATTCCGAGAAGCTCATGGTGAAGAATGCGGACCTGCTCGTGTGCGACTCGGTCGGCATCGAAGAATACATACAGACCGAGTACAAACGGTTCCGCCCGGTGACGACCTACATCTCCTACGGGGCGGACCTGGAGCGCTCGGCCCTCTCCAACAGCTCGCCGAAGCTGAGGGAATGGTACGGCAAGCACGAGCTTCTGCCGGATGCCTATTACCTGATCGTCGGGCGCTTCGTGCCCGAGAACAACTACGAGCTCATGATCCGCGAGTTCATGGCCTCGAAGACGGACAAGGACCTGGTGCTGATCTGCAACGTGGAGCAGAACAAGTTCTATGAGCGGCTCCTGCGCAGCACGAATTTCCCCAAGGACAAGCGGATCAAGTTCGTCGGCACCGTCTACGACCAGGAGCTGTTGAAGAAAATCCGCGAGAACGCGTACGGTTATCTGCACGGCCACGAGGTCGGCGGGACGAATCCTTCGCTTCTCGAGGCGCTCGCCGGCACGAAGCTGAACCTCCTTCTCGACGTGGTGTTCAACAAGGAGGTCGGACGCGGCGGCGCGGTGTATTTCACGAAGGCGGCCGGAAGCCTGGCCCGGACACTCGAGCACGCCGATGCGTTGACGGAAGCGCAGCGGGACGCTTACGGGAAGAAGGCGGTCCGCCGCATAGCCGAGGCGTATTCCTGGTCGAAGATCGTCGACCAGTACGAGCATCTCTTCCTGGAGGCCGGCCTGAGCCGAAAGGAAGACGTGTTCCTGAAGAAAGTCGTTTCGTTCTCGAAGCAGGGGTAAGCCGCTCATGGCTTCCTTACGATTCAGCCGGGCGGGGATCCCGTTGGGCGATGGACGGATGGCAGCCATCCGGATAAACAGATTGAAACCATTCACACATAGAAAGCTTAAGCCAACCAGCAAAGGAGCGATTGGGATGAAAGGGATTATTTTGGCCGGAGGAACCGGTTCGCGTCTGTATCCGTTGACGAAGGTGACGAACAAGCATCTGCTTCCCGTCGGGCAGTATCCGATGATTTACCACAGCATCCATAAGCTCATCGAGGCGGACATCAAGGACATTCTCATCGTCACCGGACGGGAGCATATGGGCGACGTCGTGAGCCTGCTCGGAAGCGGCCACGAGTTCGGCGTCACATTCACCTATAAGGTCCAGGACCAGGCGGGCGGCATCGCTCAAGCGCTCGGTCTTGCAGAGACCTTCGCCGGCAACGATTCGATGGCCGTCATCCTCGGGGACAACATCTTCTCGGACAGCATCGCTCCTTATGTGGCCAGCTTCGGGGAACAGGGGCAAGGAGCCAAAATCCTGATCCAGCAGGTCGAGGATCCCGAGCGCTACGGGGTGGCCGAGTTGAACGGCAAGCGGATCGTCTCCATTGAAGAGAAACCGAAATACCCGAAAAGCTCGTATGCCGTTACCGGCATCTACATGTTCGACTCCTCCGTGTTCGAGGTTATCCGCACGCTGAAGCCTTCGGCCCGCGGCGAGCTGGAGATTACCGACGTGAACAACCACTACATCCGCCAGAACACCCTCACCTACGGGGTGCTGGAAGGCTGGTGGACCGATGCGGGGACGCACGAATCGCTGGCTTTGGCCAACCGGCTCGTGCAGGACCAGACCTTCGATCTAAACTTCGGACGGAAAAAGGCTGCGGCCGTGTAAAGGGGAGAAAAAGATGAAACGGTTGGAAACCAAGCTGGAGGGCGTTGTTATTCTGGAACCGGCCGTTTACGGCGATCACCGGGGATTCTTCACCGAGAGCTATAATCGTAAAAATCTCGCCGGACTCGGGATCGAGCTCGATTTCGTCCAAGACAACCATTCCTATTCGGCGGAAGCCGGAACGCTGCGGGGGCTGCATTACCAGCTGAACCCGATGGCCCAGACGAAGCTGGTTCGCGTAACGGCGGGGGCGGTCTACGACGTGGCGGTGGACATCCGCGAAGGTTCCCCGACCTACGGGGAGTGGGTCGGCGTCATCCTGAGCGAAGCGAACCATCGGCAGCTGCTCATTCCGGCAGGCTTCGCCCACGGCTTCTGCACGATTACCCCTCACACCCATGTGAGCTACAAAGTGACCGACTATTATTCGGCCGAGCATGACCGCGGCATCCGGTGGGATGATCCGGAGCTGGCCATTCCGTGGCCGGTCACCCGTCCTGTTCTGTCGGACAAGGATAGCAAGCACCCGAGCCTGCGCGAAGCGGAAGCCCATTTCCCCTACAGAGAGGTGAGCCTGACATGAAACTGCTCGTTACCGGCGGCGCCGGCTTTATCGGAAGCAATTTTATCCGTTATGTGCTGAACAAGCATGAGGACTACACGGTGGTTAACCTGGACAAGCTCACCTACGCGGGCAACCCGGACAACCTCGCGGACCTGGAGAAGGACCCCCGTTATGTGTTCGTAAAAGGCGACATTGCCCACAAGGAGCTCGTGAGCATGATCGTACGCCAGATGGAGATTGACGTTATCGTGAATTTTGCGGCGGAATCCCATGTGGACCGCAGCATTTCGGATCCGGGAATCTTCGTGCAGACGAACATCACGGGAACCCAGGTTCTTCTCGAAACCGCCAGGGAGAACAAGATCAAGAAGTATGTGCAGATCTCGACGGACGAAGTATACGGGTCCCTTGGGGAGACGGGCTATTTCACGGAAGAGACGCCGCTAGCACCCAACAGTCCCTATTCGGCGAGCAAGGCGGGAGCGGACCTGCTGGTCCGGGCTTACTATGAGACGTACGGCATGAACGTCAACATCACCCGCTGCTCGAACAACTACGGGCCGTATCATTTCCCCGAGAAGCTGATCCCGCTTATGATCACGAACGCCGTGGAGGGCAAAACCCTTCCCGTCTACGGGGACGGCCTGAACGTGCGCGACTGGCTGCATGTCACGGATCACGCCGCCGCCATCGATCTGGTTATCCGGGACGGGCGCCCGGGAGAAGTGTACAACATCGGCGGCCATAACGAGCGGACGAACCTCGACATCGTCCGGGCGATTCTGGACAAGCTCGGAATGGGACACGAGCGTATCCAGTTCGTGGCGGACCGCCTGGGGCACGACCGGCGCTATGCCATCGACCCGGCGAAGATTACCGCCGAGCTCGGCTGGAAGCCGCAGTACACGTTCGAGACGGGACTCGCCGAGACAATCGACTGGTACTTGGCGAACCGGGACTGGTGGCACCGGATCCGTACGGGCGACTACCAGAAGTATTACTCGAAGCAGTACGGGGAGCGCCTCTATGGCTAAAGGAAAAGTCATCGTCACCGGAGCGAACGGACAGCTCGGCGTTGACCTCGTGAAGACCTTGAAGGGCCTCGGCTACGAGGTGTACGGCATGGGCCGGGAAGAGCTCGATTTCAGCTACGCGGAGCAGGTGGATTGGGCTTTCCGGCGCATCCGCCCGGATGTGGTTATTCACGCGGGCGCCTACACGAAGGTCGATCAGGCCGAGAAGGAGCCGGCGGAGGCGTTCCGCGTGAACGGCTTCGGCACGCGCCATGTTGCCTCGGCGGCCGAAGAGGTGGGGGCGAAGCTCGTGTATGTGAGCACGGACTACGTCTTCGACGGCGAGAGCGGGGAGCCTTACGGGGAGGAAGCCCTTACGAATCCGCTCAATGTCTACGGCCAGACGAAGCTGGCCGGAGAGAAGTTCGTGAGGGCGGTCCATTCCCGCTCCTTCATCGTCCGGACGTCGTGGGTGTTCGGCGCCCACGGGCCGAACTTCGTCAAGACGATGCTGAGGCTCGGGGCGGAGAGGGACACGGTGTCGGTCGTAGGCGACCAGATCGGCTGCCCGACCTACACCGTGGACCTGGCGAACTGCATCGCCCGCCTGATCGAAACGGAGAGCTACGGAACGTATCACGTGTCGAACACGGACAGCTGCTCGTGGTATGAGTTCGCCCAGAGGATCTTCGACAAGGCGGGGACGCCGGTCCGGGTGGAGCCGATTACGACGGCCGAGTTCCCGAGACCGGCGAAGCGGCCGGCTCACTCGGTGCTCGAGCACGGGATGCTCCGGAAGAACGGCTTCCCCGACCTGCGCAGCTGGCGGGAGGCGCTCGACGCCTTCTTCGAGGAGCTTCTCGCGGAGGCCGAGCAGGCACCGGTCACGCGCAGCTCGTAGAGGCTTGGCGAGCGGCTCGCCGCGCTGGGGAGCACCCGCAGCTTACAAGCTCGCTGCTGGCTGGCGGGACCCCTGGCCTGCACGAACAGCTAACGGGTGCACACTGCCGGATCGGCAGCGTGCAAGTAAGCCGGTTCGCGCCCCGCTTGAGCCGATCTGGGCCGCCGGCCAAGGCTGCACCGCCACCGCCGGGGCCCGATAGAGGAACTCAGATACCCTATTCGGCTGTTTTCGCTGATTTCACCACAAATAGAGGAACTCCGATTCCCTATTCAGCGAAAAAGAAGGCCTTACCCGGCCTGTTGAGGCGGAATAGCGGAACAGAGTTCCGCAATCATTTTGACTTTGAGGACAAATGGGCGAATAGAGAATTAGAGTTCCTCTATTCTGCAGGGTGCACTTCAGGGTGAGCGGCTAGTGAGCGCACTCCGAAGTGAAGTTGAAGTACATACAGGCGGCAACGCCACTCCCAATCAGGAGGAGGAAGCGGCATGAAGCTAATCTTATTGTCGGGCGGATCGGGAAAGAGGCTGTGGCCCCTGTCGAACGATTCCCGCTCCAAGCAGTTTCTGAAGGTTCTGCGCAGCCCGCAGGGAGAGCTGGAATCGATGGTCCAGCGGGTGTGGCGGCAGCTCGACGCCGTCGGCCTGGGCCCGCACTCGTATATTGCGACCGGGCGTGCCCAGGTCGAGATGATCCAGAGCCAGCTCGGCGCGGAAGCCCGGCTCATTACCGAGCCCGAGCGGCGGGACACGTTCCCGGCCATTGCTTTGGCCGCCTCCTACCTCTATTCGATGACGGATACCGGTCTTCAGGAAACGGTGGCCGTTCTCCCGGTTGACCCTTATGTGGAGGACCGGTTTTTTCTGCAGGTGGCGGGCCTTGAGAAGGTGCTGAACGATTCCGGCGCGGATCTCGCCCTGATCGGGGTGACGCCTACTTATCCTTCGGAGAAGTACGGCTATCTCGTTCCGCAAGGAGAGGTATCCGCATCGGCGGCACCGGAGGAGACCTACCGGAAGGTGGCACGGTTTACCGAGAAGCCAGACGAGGCGGGGGCCCGGGAGCTTATCCGCGAGAGGGCTCTCTGGAACTGCGGGGTATTCGCCTTCAAGCTGGACTATCTGATCAACGAGCTTATCGCCCGCGGCCTTCCGATCCAATACGAGGAGCTGCTGAAGCAGTACGGCCAGCTGAAAAAAATCTCCTTCGACTACGAGGTCGTCGAGCAGGCGAAGCATATCGTCTGCACGGCATACGACGGAGACTGGAAGGACCTCGGCACGTGGAATACCTTGACCGAGGAGATGAGCACGACCCAGCTTGGCAAGGGCATTCTGACGGAGGAATGCCAAGGAAGCTACCTCCTGAACGAGCTCGACATTCCGGTAACGGTCATGGGCCTTACGAATGTCATCGTGGCTGCGAGCCCGGACGGCATTCTCGTCACCGAGAAGGAGGCCAGTCCGCGGATCAAGGAAGTGCTGAAGCATACGGAAGCCCGTCCGATGTACGAAGAGCGCCGGTGGGGCTGGTACCGGGTGCTGGACTGCAAGAAATACGGGGAAGGCCAGGAAATGCTGACCAAGCGGATAGGCATCCGCGCCGGCTGCAACCTGAGCTACCAGCTGCATGAGAAACGCCGCGAGGTCTGGACGATTCTCTCCGGAAGCGGAGAGCTCATCCTGGACGGGCGGCTGTACCCGGTGGATGCCGGCGACGTATGGCAGATCCCGGTCGGGGTCAAGCACAGCCTTCGCGCATTCACCGAGCTGGAACTGATCGAGGTGCAAACGGGCAGCGAGCTCGTGGAGGAGGACATCGTCCGCCTGTGCTTCGATTGGGACGAAGCCCTGCGTCTCATCCAGAAGGCCTAGCCTTTATCCGCCGGGCCGGCTCAAATGCTGGAAAGAACGTGCTTTCCTGCCACGCTTGGCAGGGGGACGCCCCGGCGGATAAGCGCCGGTGATCGGACGGCAGCCCCGCCGCAGGCATGGATGGATGTCTCCGGCGGGTCGGGCCGCTATCCGGGCGGGATGGCCCGGATAGTCTTAAGCTGCTCCGGGTCATTTTTCACCGGAAAAGGGGAAGGGACTGTTCGTGCGCATAAGGCACCAGGCAAGGAGCCGCGTCCGTCATTAGGCAGGGGACCGGAATCCGAACCAAGCCTGGCCGGCACTCTCCCCGCAGGGGACGGCAGATGGGACACAGGGACCAGCAGACATCAATCAACCGACCAACCGTACACAAACGACACGAGGAGGAAACAAGGATGGCAAACGAAAAGCGCAACACGAACGGAATCAAACGGGCGGCTGCCTTAGGCATGAGTTCCGCCTTGGCTTTCTCGCTTTGGGGAACGGCTTTGGCCGCACCTCCGCTTAAAGACGTAGGCACCAGCTATGCTGCTAATGAGATTAACACGTTGGTGGAGAAGGGGATTATTTCCGGTTATGAAGACGGCAGCTTCTCCCCGCTTGGGAACTTGACCCGCGCTGAGCTGGCCAAAATCATTACAGCCGCCACCGGACTGGCCGAGGATTCCTCCGCCTCCGGGAAGTTCCAGGACGTGGAGCCGGGCTCGTGGTACAGCGGATACGTCGGGGCTTTGGCCAAGGCCGGGATTACGGACGGCACCTCGGAAACGACCTTTTCTCCTTCGGCCAACGTGACCAGGGAACAGATGACCGTTTTCCTGCTCCGCGCGGTGAATCTGGAGAAGAACGCCCTGAACGGCGATTATGCATCTCCGTTTGAGGACAAATCGGACATCTCCGCCTGGGCCGCCAAGCAGATAGGCTATGCGTACCAGATCGGCCTGTATACCGGGTTTACCGGCAAACCGCTGACCAACCTGGAGCCGCAGAAAGCCATCAAGCGGCAGGACGCCGTCAAGCTGGCCTATGAAGCGCTGAAATACGCGGGTAAGGATAAGCCGGGGCAGCCAGGGCAGCCGGGAGCCGTCGGTTCCCTGGAGCTGAAATCGGCGACGGCGGTCATCGGAGGCGAGAACTATACGGCGGAGCATAACGGGAATGGAGCCTTCGTGATTTCCCTTCCGAAGGGAATCGATCCGGAGGCGAAGCTGACCGGCTTCCAGCTTAAGGCTTCCCCTGACGCGGCCAGCCTGACGGTCGACTTCATGGGCGAGAGCCGGACGGTGGAATTCAAGGAAGGCGTCGCCCTGATTACCGTCAAGGATCTGTTGGGCGGTTTGGATGTTAACGGCGACGGCGTCTCCATGGAGAAGCTGGGCAGCGTTCTCGGCTACAGTGCGTTGAACATTATCGGGGAGCTTGCGGACAAGGACGGAAAGACGTCCGAGGTTAAGCTCGTCATCAAATTGAGCGAGAAGTAAGGAACGGCGCTGCACGATCCGGCCGTCGCCACGAACAACCTTAGCCCTGCCGCCTCCCTGACAAATCGTGTTACAAAGGAAAGGCGGGGCTAAAGGAAGGAAAGGGATGGAACATCATGCGCAAGCGTTGGAAGGAGTGGAAGCCGTGGGCCCGCTGGCTCACATTGTCGGCGGCAGGGGTGATCCTGCTGGCCGGCGCCGGAATCGGCACCCTTCAATACAAGCTGCACTCGACGAGCCTGGAGGATATCCAGGCCCGTCAGGCGGCTAAGCAGAACGGCAGCACCCCCGAAGCCGGGACACCCGCTTCCGGGGCACCGGGAGCGCTGAAGGATCCGCTCGCGAAGGCGAACGAGTTCACGGATAAGCCGATCAGCGCCCAGGATGCGCTGGATGCGGCCGCTATCCTCAGCCAGGCGGGACTCAGCATGAAGGAGATGTCCTATTTAACGGGAAAAGCGGACGCCGGGCTGCCGGTTGAAGAGAAGCAGCGCATCCGCGACCTGCTGCTTTCGAAGCTGACGCCGGAGCAGATTCAGACGCTCCGCTCGATAACGGAGCCGTACGGCAAGAAGCTGGTGATCCTGGACAAGGATTACCCGATCGAGCTGGTCGGCGTGTATGACGAGGCGGAGCGGCAGAAGATCATCAAGGAGATCCATGAGCGCCGCCGAGCCTCTGCGGCCAAGCCGCCGGCGGCACCGGACGCTGGCGGCCAGGCCGATGCATCCGCCGGGCCGTCTGCTGCGCCGGCTGGCGAAAGCGGCGGCAGCAAGGCTTCCGGCGGAGCGTCAGGCAGCGGCACAGGCAACAGCACCACCGGCGGCTCCGCTCCGTCCGCCTCGGGCGGCGCTTCGAAGCCGGAGCCGTCTGCTGCGCCGGCAGAGGCCTCCAAGCCGGCCGCACCAGCCGGGGGCTCCGCCGGATCTTCCGGCGGCTCCTCCGGCACGGGTTCCGGAGCGAGCAAGGCGCAGATCAAGAACAAGTACGAAGGCAAGCTGGCGGCCATTCAGAACGGCTGCCAGAGCCAGGTCAGCCAACTGGCGGGCGGCATCGTAAGCTCCATCCGCCAGGCGAAGGCGAGCAACCAGCAGATCTCGGTGGATCAGCTCCAATCGAAGTACATGGGGCCGATTTCCGCCTCCGAGTCCTCCTGCGATAGTCAGTTCAACTCCGTGCTGGCCGCGGCGCAAAAGGACTACAAGGCGGCCGGATACGATCCGGCCGAGCTCGAGTCGTGGCGCAGCCAGTATCAGAGCTCCAAGAGCCAGGCCAAAAGCCAGGCTCTGCAGCAGATCGCTTCGGCGATGAAATAACCTTGTTTTTACTCCCTCTTTTTTTACTATAGATGGCCTCCCGTTTTAGACGGGAGGTTTTTTTTCGTGATCCCGTATCCCTATCCTCTTCCGTGCAAGAGATTTGGAAATAACCAATTGATTATATAAGTGAATCCGTATATAGTTATGAAGGTCGGGTTGAAATAAGGAGAGCGCGGGCAGCTCAAGCGGCCTAAGGAGCTCGGCGGGGGGAGGTAAGGGATGGAACCAATCAGCGAAATGGCCGGGAATTTAAAATTGCTGGGCGATAAAACCCGGCTTACGATCATGGCCTTATTAAAGGAACGGGCCTTGTGTGTTTGTGACGTGGTGGAGCTGCTTGAAACCTCCCAGCCGAACGTCAGCCAGCACTTGCGGAAATTAAAAGCGGCGGGGCTTGTCAAGGAAACACGCAAAGGCCAATGGATTTACTATTCGTTAAATGTGGAAGATAAGCCCTATCTTCAAGCGATTATAGGCTACCTTCCGTCGTTAAAAGAAAAAATGGATCAAATTAAAAATGATTGCGATTAGTTCGGAGGGTTACATGGCTATCACTGCGTTTCTTATTTTTTTGGTTACCCTTACCTTTGTCATTTGGCAGCCCAAAGGGTTATCGATCGGCTGGTCGGCAAGTGCCGGAGCGATCCTTGCTTTATTATTTGGCGTGGTCCGTTTCGCGGACGTCGGTATCGTAACCGGCATCGTGTGGAACGCCACCTTGACGTTCGTCGCCATTATTTTAATCTCCCTGGTGCTTGATGAAATTGGATTTTTTGAATGGGCTGCGTTACATATGGCGCGGCTGGCACGGGGAAACGGGTTGCTCCTGTTTGGGTTTATCATCCTGCTTGGATCGGGGGTTGCCGCTCTCTTTGCCAATGATGGTGCGGCCTTGATCATTACACCCATCGTCCTTGCCATGGTCCGGGCGCTTAAATTTGATGACAGAATGATCCTGCCGTTTATTATGGCGAGCGGATTCATTGCCGATACGGCTTCTTTGCCGCTTGTCGTCAGTAACTTGGTGAACATTGTTTCGGCTGATTATTTCAACATCGGGTTTGTCGAATACGCGAGCCGCATGATCGTTCCGACTTTCTTTTCCATTATCGCGAGCCTGGTTGTGCTGTATCTGTGTTTCCGAAAAAGCATTCCAAGCGGCTACAACGTAACCCAACTGAGAAGCCCTAAGGAAGCCATCAAGGATATGCGGCTGTTTACCCTTTCCTGGATCATTCTGGCTGCGCTGCTTATTGCTTATTTCGTCAGCGAGTGGCTCTCCATCCCGGTATCGATCCTTGCCGGGGCTGCGGCCATCGCGTTCTTGTTCGCCGCTAGAAAAAGCCCGGCGATTCATACGGGGAAGCTGGTAAAAGGCGCGCCTTGGGCCATTGTCATCTTCTCGATCGGCATGTATGTGGTCGTTTACGGCCTTCGGAACGCCGGTCTAACCGATGCGCTGGGCAGCGTCATTCAAGCGGTCGCAGACCATGGACGGTTTGCGGCAACAGTAGGCATGGGTTTTATTGCGGCGATCCTGTCGTCCATTATGAATAACTTGCCGACTGTGTTGATTGATGCGCTGGCGATCCAAGGTACCCATACGGAGGGGGTCATACGGGAGGCGATGATTTACGCGAATGTGATCGGTTCGGACTTAGGACCCAAAATCACACCAATCGGCTCGCTGGCCACGCTCTTATGGCTGCATGTGCTGTCCACCAAAAACGTGAAAATCAGCTGGGGCTATTATTTCAAAGTCGGCATCCTGTTAACCGTTCCGACCTTATTCCTTACGCTCGCCGGGCTTTATCTGTGGCTGGGTGTCCTGCAAACGCTGCAGGTGAATGTATGGCTGGTTATCGCGGGGATAACGGCCGGGCTTGCCGCGGCTGCGATGATCCTCCAGGCGTTTTTGGGCAGCAAACGAGCGAGAAGAGTTCATCAAGGCGATTAACCATTTCGATATAAAAGGAGACTTATCCACCATGGAGAAAAAACCGTTGGTTTACTTTTTGTGCACCGGCAATTCCTGCAGAAGCCAGATCGCAGACGGGTTTCTAAAGGCACTGGGCAGAGGCCAATACGAAGTGAAGAGCGCTGGTCTTGAGGCGCATGGGCTGAATCCGCGTGCGGTTCAAGTCATGCAGGAGGCCGGCGTGGATATAAGCCAAAACTCCTCTGATGTGATAGACGTCGAGATTCTGAATCGTGCCGATTACGTCATAACCCTGTGCGGCCACGCCGACGAGCACTGCCCTGTAATGTCCAACAAGAACGTTACGAAATGGCATTGGGGTTTTGATGATCCGGCAAAAGCAACCGGAACGGAACAAGAAATCATGAGCAAGTTCCGCACCGTTCGCGACTCGATCAAGAGCCGGATTGAGCAATTTGTTAAAGAAGGGGAATGAGGGGAGAAAGGCCGGTAAATAAACCATTAGGAACCACTCAGCCGAGTGGTTTTCCTTTTTGCGAATAAAATACTTGCAATTTGTAAGTATGTGCAGGTCTGGAGAACTCCGCTTAAGCGGAAATCTCCTCTTTGCCCGGGGGAATGGCCGTTCTTTGGCGGCTTTGCCGCAGGAGGTCCATGCGGCGGACGGCCTTTTTGCCCAGGGAGATAAACGGCTTCTCGATCGTAAGGTAGAGAACGAGAGCGGTGGCCAGGCTCAAAGCCAGGAAGACGGCGAACGAAAGCAGGGCGACTTCCACCCGGCTCAGGGGTACGGTTTCCGCCTGCCCGATGAAGAAGGTCAGGATGAACGGCAGCAGGAGGAGGTGCACCAGGTAGAGGGAGTAGGAGAGGTCCGCTCCCCAGCGGGCCGCCCTTCCCGAGAGCAGCTCCCGCACATGGTACAGCGGCTTCGTCCAGCCCATGCCGACTTTGGCGCGGATGCCGTTAAGGAACAGAAACAGCATCAGCAGTCCCATGAGCAGGACGGTGAATTTCGCCTGAAAAGGCACAATCATTACCGCCCCCATGGCAAAAGTAATCCAGCGGATCCGCCCCAGTCCGGCGGCTGCGGCAAGCATGCCGAAGAGAAACAGGGGAAGCTTGTAGAGGAGCATGGCCGGCTGTCCGTGCAAATACTTGGTGAGGAGAACCTCCGATACCACAACGGCGGCCGCCAGGAATACATACAGTTTAGCGGAGCGGACCTTAAGGAACAGAAAGGCGAAGAGGACCGGGAACAGGACGTAGAACTGCATTTCGAGCGACAGGCTCCAGGCGACCGAGAGAACGGAGCTTTCATAGGCGGGAAACAGTCCGTGCAGGAAAGTCAGGTGGAGCAGCAGCCCGGTCACGCTCGGGTCTTCGGATTTGCTCTCCGTGCCGAAGGGGGTGAGCGTGCTTCCCGTAAAATAGTCCAGAATCTCCTTGCGCATCTCGTACAGGTCGCTTACGACGAAGAAGGCCGCCAGAATGGCCAGCAGGTAAACGGGATAGAGCCGAAAAAGCCTCCGGACGAGAAAGGTTACCCCGGTAGCTAGACGGTCAGCCGGCTCTTTTGCTTCCCGGAGAAGGTAATGGTACGTCATCAGGAAGCCCGTGACCACCATGAAACCGTCCACCGCCGCCCAAGGCGACAGAAGAAGCTTCGTTACCCCGGGAGCCTGCCAGAAGCCCGGTCCCCCAATGATGATGTAGAAGTGGCCGACCGCCACCCACAGCGCCAGCAGAAACCGGAACCCGTCCAGGCACCTCGTGTCTAACCCCCCTCGTTTGACTGCCACTGAACCCATCCCGCTATTCTTCATCCCGAATCCTCCCTGTTGTCCTGACTCCTTGGTTCCATAAAAAGACCGCCGGCAGCCGCACAAGCGGCCGGGCGGTCAAGACGTCTTCCGGCCCCGCACCACGGGCTCCGGCACGACGAACTCCGTTTGCCCGAACTCCGCCTGCGCCGGGCCGGCCAGCTCTTTAACCCGCCTGGCGGGCGTGCCCGCATAGATTCCATGAGGCGCGCAATCCTTGGTGACGACAGCTCCCGCCGCGATAACGCACCCATCTCCGATCCGCACGCCGGGCAGAACCGTCGCCCGCGTCCCGATCCATACCCCGTCGCCGATGACGATCGGCTTGCCTACAGGCGTCCCCGCCCGTTTGTCGGGCCCGCCCATCTCGTGGGTCGAGGCGCAGAGCATGACCTCCATGCCGAGTGAGCTGTTACGGCCGATGGTGATCTCCCCGTGGTTCTCGAAGAAGCAGCCGGTGTTCACGAAAGCCCCTTCCCCGATATGGACCCGGCTGCCGCTGAAGAAGCAGCGGGGACCGAGGAACGTAGTCTCCGTCCGGATGCCGAAGGCCCGGTAGATCCGGGCGCGGACCGAGCTTGGGGTCAGCACGGAAGCCGCCACGACGTTAACGAACAGTTTGTGGAGCTGCGACCGGATTTTATCGTTCATGAACAGCCTCTCCTTCCCGTATCCGTTCCTTTGAAGCGAGCGCATAGATGAGCCCCAGGTGCACCCAGAACATGGCGAGCGTGTGGCCGGGGGAGAAGTTATACGACAGGAGAAGCACGAGCAGCCCGCCGACCATCCCGAGCAGGTAAGCCCGGTGCTTGGCATCGGATGTGACGAGAGCGGCACGAAGTCCGTAGAAGAAGACGTAGCCGACCGCAAAGACGAACAGGCACAGCCCGATCAGCCCCGAATCGTGCAGGATGGCAAGGAACATGCTGGTTACCCACTCGTCGGGGTTATACACCTTGATGCTGAAATAGCCGTTCCCGGCAATCGGGTGGCCGTTCAGCCAGTTGTCCCAGGCGAACTGGAACTTCTCGGCGCGGAACTTTCCCGTTCCTTCTTCGCTGTTGAACAGGTTCATGAGCTTGGAGGTCAGGAGCCCTTTGCGGCCGGACGTCTGGTCGAAGATCGACTCGACAAAGACGAAAATCGGGACGAGCGCCGCAGCAAGCCCGCCGAAAAGCACCACATTGCGCGGATGCACCCATTTGCGCACATAGAAGAGGGAGGTGAAGGCGACGCCGAGAGCCGTTCCGATCCAAGCGGAGCGTGTCCAGCCCATGACGATACCCACCACGGCAAGAAGCATGCCGAGGAATAGAAGAGGGGTTTGCCGGGGCTGCACCCTCGCGACAATCACCGTAACGAGAAAAACAATGCCCGCTCCCAGGTAAGCGGAGAACAGGTTGGCTTCGTAGAGCCCCCCGCGCCAAGTGATGGAGGACCAGTCGACCCCGGAGATTTGGCCGGTCATGAGGCCGCCGTATTTTTCCCCGAAGAGGAACTGGCCGGTCGTCTTGTTGTAGAGGAAGCAGAGCAAGGCATAGACGGATTGGAACACGGTAAGCCCAATGTAGAAGCCGACGTAAGAGTGGATCCGGTTCCGGTCGAACCCGGCCACCTGGGTCATAACGAAGAAGCCCATGCTGGCCAGCGCCAGCTGGATCATACCGGCGACGGAATAGGAGAAGACCGGACTGTTCCAGTACGACACAATATACGTATACACAAAAAAGAGCGCAATCGCGATAGAGGGGGCTCCGAAGGTAAAACGGACCGTGACGTCGTTCTGCCACTTGTTCCGGGACAACCAGAACAGCAAAGCGGCTGCGGCTCCGATCAGGACAGCCAGCATTTCGGGCCGCAGGTTGGTGCTCGATACATTGAAGGAAAGCCGGTTGAAAGTAACGGCGACGAGAAGAAGATACACCGCGGCACGCCAGGAGAACAGGAAGACGAGGGCCAGAGCGGCAGCCGGCAGCAGCAGCACGTAATCGGGGCGAAGCGCCGCCAGTACGCCGAGCGCCAGGAATCCGGCGAGCAGAGAGGGAATGCGGACCCTTTCGACGAGCATACGCAGAGTACTCCTTTCTATTGGGTCTGACTTTATGTACGATACAAAACGTATCCAACTATACTTAAAGTATCACGGCCCGTCCGGATCGTCAACGGTTAGATGAGGAGAATCCGAACGAACCAAAAGACCCTGATGGAGTCAGGGCCGAAGGATAGAGGGTCTTCTTACGGATTAACCGGAATGGAGAAGGTTAAGTTTTCGTAAATGTTCGGGTTTGGCTGTTCGCATCAAAAAAGGCCAACCGGAAAATCTTCGGTTGACCTTCCTTCAAAAAGACTTCCGGGATCCTCCCGACAGTCTTACCGGCGGCTGCTAGTCGGCAACCGGTCTAAACACCACATGATCGATATACGCCACCGTCTTGCCGGAACTCCAGCTGAGGAACCGGATGCTTCCGTTCACGCCGCCCGGTTTGGGCTTGACCGTGAAGGAGATTTTCTGCCAGTTGCGGTTGCTCACCTGCTTCTGGACGGTGAAGCCGAGGAAGTTCTTGAAGCCGGCGTCGGCTTCCGCTTCCGCGATGTTCAGGGTGCCGGCTTCCACCTTAACCCAAGCTTCCACGACGTAGGTCTTCTTTGGATCGAGAGCCAGCCACTCCTGCCGGATGCCCGCTCCGAAGCCTTGGGCCGTGAGCTTCTGCGCCATACTTCCGTCGTGCTTGTCTCCCGACAGCTCGAAGGCTTCCTTGCCCGTCATCGCGAGCCAGCCGTCGGCCAAGCCGTTCTTGTCCTTGTCCTTCTCGAAGCCGGGATTGGCCAGGGAATTGCCGACGGAGAGCGTGATGGAGCTTCTCGTTTCCCGGCCCTGGCTGCTCACCACGAGGGTCACGGGGTAGCTGCCGTCCGTTACTTCCTTCGGAATGGTGAGCTGGGCGGCCGCGGACAGCGCCTTCCCGTTCTCCGGCTTCTTCCCGGTGAAGGAGAAGGAGCCTTCGCTGCGGCCGGACAAGCTCCAGCCGTCCGGAGCTTCGATCCGGTAATGGCCCGCCGCGGCGTCCGGGGTGTAGCGGATCAGGTTAAGCTCCAGGGAGAGCTTGTCTCCGCCGAACACCGGTCCCGTAATGGGCTCGATCAGCCCATGAACGTCGGGGGTTTCGACAACGAACGTGGTCGTGTTCTCGACGGCTTTTCGGCCTCCGGTCTCGTACGCTGCGGAGATGGTCAGCTCGTGCTTCGTCCAGTCCTTGCCGTCACCGGCGGCCACCTCAAACTCCACTTGCCTCGTTTCGCCCGGCTTCAGGCCGGCCAGGTCCGTTCCGGATAGCGCCTTCGCCTTCCAAGCACCGGCGTCCAGCGTGACCGTTCCTTGGCGGACCGTTTCGCTTCCCTGGTTGGTGACCTTCCCTTTGACGCGGAGGGCAGCCCCCTTCGTGACACTCGTCTGGACAGGAGCGAATTCCAGCCGCAGGGCGGGATCCTCGTTCTCTAGCCCATCCTTCTTCACGCGGGCTTGGTAGCGGCTGTTGTCCAGATGGAACGTTTCCTGCAGCGCGTTCACGTACCCGAAGCCGTACTGGGTCGTCGGCTCGATCGCCCCGCCTTCCCCGAATTCGTTCCAGGCGTAGAACGTCGCCATGTTCATGGAGCGGGGGTGAGTATCCAGGTAGTCCTTGACATTCGCAGCCTGCACCCGGAACTTGTCCGGAGAGGGGTTCAGGTAGGCGGATGTCTCCACCCCGTCATGGTCTCCGTAGCCGATCCCCCGCCAGGAGCGGGTATCGAAGCCGCTGATTCCCCCGGGAATGAGCAGATAATTCTCGTAGTTCTCGGATTTGCTGCCCTTTGGATACGTTTTGTAGACAAAATCCTTCCAAGCCTTTGGGTATACCGAGTAATCCGCGGTATTCCCTTGGGAGCCGTCCAGGCCGATGCCCGCCAGGTTGAGGGGCAGGAAGCCGTCGAAGCCCTGCTCAATGGACGGAGACAATTCCCGGTAACCGTTCACGAGCAGAAGAGGGTTCTTGAGCCCGGCCGCCTTGGCTTGGGTACGCAGGGTGGCCAAAGCCTTCTTCCACTGCTCTTTGCCGCCGAGCCTCGACTCGAAATCCCCGTAGAAGCCGACAATCGGTCGTCCATCCGGTGTACGCTGGTACGAGGAATCCTTCATAAACTGAACAAGATTCGGAACAATCAGCTTGTCCCAGTCGGAGGCGGGCCATTTGCCGTCCGCCATCATGTAGAGGTAGAACTTCATCAGGTCCTTGTAAGGAGAGGACTGGAACTGGTGCACGTTCTGGCCGGGACGCTCGCCGCCGCCATTATCCTTCCAATAATAATAGAAGGCGAAGTGTCCCAATCCCCGGGAGGACGCCTGCAGGATATGGGTGTCCATAACCGATTGCTCCCGGTCGTCGTACCAGCCGCCGAGCGGTTCCCGGTCGCTAATGGGTCCGTATCCCCATGGACCGGCCGCGGTCAGGTGGTCCTTAATGCCTCCCATCCAGTCTCCGTCCCGGCCGTACAGCTTCTCGGTATTCTTCATGAGGAAGGGACCGAGCTCCGGGTTCCAATCCGAGAAATAGAAAGCCCCGACATTGTAGTCCGGTTCCGCTTGGACGGGAGCCGGGGAAGGAGCGGTAAATAGAGCAGCGGCAAGCGCGATGCAGCTTACCCCTTTCAGCAGCAGTGAAGTGACTTTCATAGAAGCAGGAGCCTCGCTTTCCTATCATTCATCTATCCCTAAAGACTCAGGCGAGTCTTGTTTGTCTGGGACTTATAGATTATATAACGGCAGAATCATGTCGAAAGTTTATGTATTTTGGAAGATTTTTATTAAAAAGTAGGACAAAAGGGACCCGGGAAACAAGAAAAAACCCGGATTTAAGATGAAAGCGGTTCCGAAGTCCTGTTTTCGGGATGGGGAGGAATAGGGGGGCTTATAGAAACGAGAAAGCTTCTTGAACAGGTGGAGGAAGGAAGGGAGACCGATCGAAGTGGTCAGGGGTAGGTTAGGTTTTTATGATAAAATAAGGAAAAAAGGAGGCGGGTTCTCATGTTCCAGACGGCTGGCCACGAAATCGCTCGGCGGATCGCTCTGTCCCTTCCGGAAGTGGTGGAGGGAACCTCCTACCGGACACCGGCTTTTAAAGTGGGAGATAAGCTGATCGCCCGGTTTCATCAGGACGGGGAGACGCTGGTGCTCCAGATGAAGGAAGAGACGCGGGAGATCTGGCTGATGACCCGGCCGGAGGCTTTTTATTTGACCGAGCATTACCGTAACTACGATTACATACTGGTTAGGCTGTCGGTTGTCGGTGAGCAGGAGCTGGAGGAAGTCATCCGGAATGCCTGGCGGGAGGCGGTTCCCAAAGGGCTTAGGGAGAATGGCGCGGGAAATTTTTCGGGTGAGTAAGCGGATCTCTTATTCGCGGACATTTCTAGGAACATCACGGAGATCGATTCGCCGGAAGGAACGGAAGGGATTAGCGAGAAGGAGTGGAGGAGCTCTTCTGTCAGATTAAACGAAACAGCAGCAGCCAGGGACGAGAAAATAAAGTCCTAGACTTCTGCTGTTTTATGGAACAAATATTCCCAAAGGAAACGTAAGGTTCAAAGTGATTAACGGGAGGCAAGATAGTCGGCAAGTTTATCGAAGGTACCCTCAAGATCTTGTTGAAGCTTTGGAGCCATACCTTTATAAGTTTCATGTTCCTCAGCTGAAGCGTTCACTGGACAACCTTTCAGTTTTAAAACCGTTTTACCTTTGTCATCTTCTAGCGTTAGGATATTCATAATTTCAAGAGGCCAGCTCACGCTAAAAGGCGCTCGGACCGTATGGCCTTGCTCATCAGAAAAGGATCGGATATAAGCCACTTTCTCAGGTTCGACAACCTCTTGGTATGCAAATTTCACGCACATAACCTGATTTCCGTCAGCAGACGTCTGAATACCTATAAACTCGCCACCTGATCGAGCATCCATTTTAACGATTTCAAGGGCGACCCCCTTTGGTCCCCACCATTTCGCGAAATGCCCGAGTTCGGTCCATGCTTTAAATACAAGTTCGCGAGGGGCATCGAATACACGTGTAATGGCAATTTCGAACGATTGGTTCAGATTGTTAACCATGAAAATCCTCCTTGTTTTTTACATCCAACAAGCAGACCATCGGACTGGTCCATCAGGTCCACCGTATACGGGTGAAGCTCCTCATCGGCAATCACTGCGTGGGGTCACAGCAACCGTTGAGTGTCACATTCTTCTTATTGAACGTCCATATGCGGCTTCCTTAAGTCTACATTTTATCATCCTACAGCAGGCCCGGTTTCTCATGGATTGCTAATGTGCACGGTATGGGCCATGTTTCACGCAACTCGTGAAAGTGGGGAAGAACCAAGGGGAGAGGAGTTTTGCAGATGGGCCGTTTCCAGACGGGACGCGTGGCTGTTACGTTTCGACCCCGAAGGAAATAGGCTGCTCTTACGCACACCGTCTATTCACTAATAGGAGGCTACTAATGGAGCACCTCGCACATTACCAAAAGGTACAATCCATTGCGAAGGCGACAATCAGCGAATTAAAGAAACGGATCAAAGAAGGGATCTCAGAAAAGGAAATCGTCTTTAATACCGAAGATATCATGCGAAAGATGGGCATAGAGAAATTTTGGTACCATGGTGTCGGTGCCTTTGTGCATGTCGGTAAGAGGACGATTATTTCGGAGTCAGGTAGGGATTATACCCCATCGGAAATAGCAGTCGGTAGCGATGACATTGTGACCATAGACCTTAGTCCAGAGTGGAACACTTTTTGGGGAGACTTCGCTCGAACTTTAATCGTCATCAATGGAAAAGTGATTGACGAGGAAAAGGTTGAATATGGAAAAAACGAATTGGTTTTGGAATTTTCGCATGGAATTCATGCCGAAAAGGAGCTTCATAAAGCATTCATCGATTATGTCAAACCTGACATGACTTTTGAGCAAGTTTACTTACATATGAACGAAGTCATCGATCAACTCGGTTACATCAATCTTGACTTTTCTGGGAATCTCGGTCATACGATTGAATGTCATAAGGACCACAGAAAGTATTTTGAGATGGGAAACAAGGCAAAACTTATGGATGGTTCCTACTTTACCTTTGAACCGCATATTAAACTCAAAGATGGAGCGTACGGATATAAGTGGGAAGATATTTATTATTTCGATAACGGGGAATTGTTTGTTCTATAGTTTTACACATGCTAGGGCTACCAGCAGAACAAGCAGTGGAAGAAGTGGCCGGGATACAGGGCAACACTTGTTTGGGTAAAATCGGAGCAATTCACTATCATCGTAAATAAAACCTAATCTTCAATTGTTTAATTTACCATCCATAAATTTGTATTCGGTCAGGCCAGGACTGTGCACATTAGCAATCCATGAGAAACCGGACATGCTGTTGGATGATAAAATGTAGACATAAAGAAGGCTGCATAGGGAACGTGTAATCTTGATGATGAATGTGCGAGAAAACCAGGGAGGAGAGTCAGTCGCATGGCAAAGATCGTTTTCGCATTGAACCAGTCTCTGGACGGATTCGTCGACCACGACCACCCGGCATTTCAGCCGGACCCCGTACTATTCCGTCATTTCATCGACGACGTGCGTGGCTTGTCGGGCATCTTGTACGGGTGCCGCATGTACGAGACTATGCGGGTTTGGGATGGATTTGAATGGGATGCGCCGGAACGGGAATACGCAGCGGCGTGGCAAAGCAAACCGAAGTGGGTGGTGTCGAGGACGTTAAAGTCCGTCGGTCCGAACGCTTCTCTGATCGAGGGCGACCTCGCCGCGGCCATACGTGGGCTGAAGGCTCAGCATGAAGGGGAGATTGAAGTGGCCGGGCCGGAGTTGGCCCACAGTTTAACGGAGCTCGGTCTCGTTGATGAGTATCGACTCTATCTCCATCCAGTCGTGCTGGGTCACGGCAAGCCGTTCTTCGCCGGTCCGCGGCCGCCGCTGCGCCTCGTGGCAAGCGATCGAATTGGCGAGAATGTGATCAGGTTGACCTACGTTCCAGCTTAGTTGTGCGGTTGACCCAGCGGTCTAAAGGGAACGTTACTTTAATAGGGATTCTCCGGCTGTAGCGGCAGTCAGAGGATCCCTTGTTGTTTAAAATTTGTTCAGTTAACGACAACAAGCGGCCGACATCATCGGCGGCTTGTTACGCTAAGGGGAGGTCGAGCCATTTGCATGATAAAGCATTGGTACTGGAGCAATACGGGACAAAGAAACATCTTCAAACGAGAATCAATATCCATAATTTGTACAGTCAAGCTCCATTTTCGTTTACCCAGTGGGCTTTGAATCAAATTTCGTTGTCGGGTTCTGAAAAGGCTTTGGACGCTGGTTGTGGCTCAGGGGGCTGGTTGTTTCCGCTTGCTGAGAGATTGTCTCAAAACGGCGGTTCGGTGGTGGGGTTGGATTTGTCGGAAGGAATGTTAGCTGGGATTCAAGCTCAAGCAAGCCGTTATTCGAACGTGGAATTGAAGGTCGGTGACGTGCAAAAACTTCCATTCCGCGATGATTCGTTCTATTTGGTGATGGCCAACTTCATGTTATATCACGTCCCCGATATCGAAATAGCTGTTCGGGAATTGAAAAGGGTTTTGAAGCCGGGGGGACAGTTGATAGCTGCGACCAGCAGCCAATCATCCATGAGCGTTCTTTGGGATATCCACTTGGCATGCCAACGGAAAGCGGGGATTGAAGAAAAGATTGTTCTTCGTTCCGTACCCACCATGCGCTTTTCATTGGAAAACGGTTCTGATTTTCTTCGTCCACACTTCGATTGGTTTGAATCAAAATTGCTTTATGACGTTTTAAAATTCAAAGAATCTCAGCCATTGATGGATTATTATGCTTCTCTATTAATGAAACGCGGCGATACCGAACATGAAGTGTCGGATGAACATTGGCGGAAGGTGTATGGCTTAGTTCGTCACCAGGTGGATGAAATCATAAATCAGCAAGGGTGTTTTTCGCTTCCGAAGACTGCGGGCTTCTTTGTCGCATGTAAAGTGGCAAACTAAAAGTAGTTGTCGGTAAACCGCGCCTCGCCTTTTTCGTGTTGGTAATTGTACTATAGGTTCTCCGGCCAAATTTATGGCAAAAAGCCGTTGTACTAACGGGTACAAGCCCACATATGACCGTCCAAGTCCTCGAAGGCCCATGATAAAGGAACCCATAATCCTGCCTATTTATTCGGATTGAGGCTGTCCGCTTCATTGCCTATAATGTAGGTACCGCCCTTCGGGGAGATCGTTAAGGGAGGCCGCGATGAACGAGACCGCATTTGACGAACCATTATTTGCAAGCTTGAAGCCGGGCTTAACCTCGTTCTGTTACCGAATGCTAGGCTCCATGGACGATGCGGACGATGCCGTTCAGGAGACGAGTATTCGGGTCTGGCAGAGCTGGAGCACGTTCAGACAGGATTCCTCGTTCAAAACTTGGGTCTATCGGATTGCCTCCAACCTGTGCTTGGACAAGCTGAGACAATCCAAACGCCGCGCGCTTCCCGTTGACCTGTTCGACCCGGCCGTCGCCATCGTCGAGCCGCGCGACACGCTGCCGGACTCTGCCTGGATCTGGCCGTCTCCCGACTTTGGGGGCAATCCGGAGGATCGGCTCGTCCGAAGAGATACCCTTCGACTGTGCTTCATCGCTCTCCTGCAGACCTTGCCTCCGCGGCAGCGCGCGGTACTCATTTTGAAGGATGTATTTGAATGGTCCTCCAAGCAGATCGCGGAAACGTTGGCGATGTCGCCGGCAGCGGTGAACAGCGCCTTGCAAAGAGCCCGAGAGACGATGGACCGGGCGCAGCTTCGCTCGGATGAGCTCAGCAGCATGGACGTTCAACCGAAGCAGCAGCTGCTGTCCCGGTATGTGGAGGCCTTCGAGCAATTCGATATTGCTGCGCTCGTCGCGTTGTTCCACGAGGAAGGCTGCATGTCGATGCCGCCCTTCGAGATGTGGATCCGCGGCAAAGAAGAGTTGTCCGCCTTCTATTCGCTTACTCGCTGGCATTGCGAAGGTTCGCGATTTGTGCCCATTACGGTGAATGGCGGTTATCCGGCGTTGGCCCAGTATATGCCGGGCAAAGAGGGCTCTGGCCTGGTACCCTGGGGCATCCACGTCATCGAAACCAAAGAAAATCAAATCCTGCACGTTCAAAACTTCATTCATACGCCATTATTTTCGCGATTTGGGCTGCCTGAACGAATGGACCGATGAATTCCGTCATTGGCTTACGTCTATATCATTGAGAATAACCAAACGACGAGTTTCAGGAGAGAGGTGTCTATTTAAAATGGAAATGAGTCAACCGACGAAAGTAACCGTGCAAGCCGTCATTCAAGCCCCTGTCGAGAAGGTATGGCGCTATTGGACCGAGCCGGATCACATCACGAAGTGGAATCAAGCGTCCGAGGACTGGCATGCTCCTAGAGCCGAAAACGATCTGCGGGTCGGCGGCAAGTTTCTGACACGGATGGAAGCGAAGGATGGCAGCATGGGCTTTGATTTTGGCGGCGTCTACGATGTCGTGAATCGGCATGAGGCGATCGGCTACACCATGGAAGACGGAAGAAGAGTGGATATTGCTTTCGTCGATCAAGGGAATGAGACGAAGGTCATGGAAACGTTCGACGCGGAAAGCTCCAATCCCGTCGAGTTCCAGCAAGCAGGCTGGCAAGCGATCATGGACAATTTCAAAGCCTATACCGAACAAAACTAATCATCGAAGAAGATGCCGGGGAAGATGCCCGGCGTCTTTCTTTTTGAACCCTAGTACGAGCGTGCCCTCCGTTAGCCTCAACCTTGAGCCGCATCCATGTTCATGTAGTTAATGGCCCACAGATGGCCGTCCAAGTCCACGAAGCCCCAATGATACATGAACCCATGATCTTCAGGTTCAGCGTGCAATTTCCCGCCCAAGGAGACCGCGGTATTCACGATTTCATCGACCTTTTCCCGGCTCTCGAAGGCCAATGCGATCGTCATCTGCGCATACTTGCTCGTATCGACGGATTCCTTCTCCGTGAGCGTATTAAAGAATGCTTGATTGATCAGCATGACCTGCAGGTTGTCGCCGATCACGATGGCTACCGAATTCTCGTTCTCGGGGAATTGCGGGTTGAGCTCGAATCCGAGTCCGGTGAAGAACGCTTTCGATTGTTCTACGTTTTTTACAGGCAGGTTGAAGCTCGTGAATGCGGACGTTAATGCCATTTTCAAAACACCTCTTCGTCAAATTAGTTTGTGTTCATTTATGCCTTCGTTTATATAGACGACAGCCGATCCGGGAATTCATCGGTCTCATGGATTCGGAAGCGTAAATTTTGAAAAATAACTTGGTATTGAGTTCGGATACCCTCCATTCCCGTAAGGTTGCTTATTCTTATTGTGCAAGGATAAAGATTGAACCTCTCTAAAAAGGAATTCGTCTGAATATATGACAATTAAAGGGTGGGTATCGAGTAACGGAAGGAGGGAACGGTATGGAAATTAATGATAAAGCGATCAGTTGCCTTTTTAAGCTAACAGGGCAGGGGAGTTCAAAAACGATATACAAACATGTGAAACTTTGTGACAATTGAGTGTAGTATATGATAACGCTTGGAGGTGCATTGTGAAAGACACAGTAACTAAGTTTTATGATGATTTTGCGGAGGATTATCACCTCATTCATGGCGATTGGGACTCTGCGATAGACCGTCAAAGCATGATTTTGAATAACCTTATACGAGTTAATCTATCTGATTCAAGAAACGGTCAAATCTCACTTTTAGATTGTTCCTGTGGCATTGGTACGCAAGCAATAGGGCTGGCAAAACACGGATACGTCGTTACTGCAACGGATATAAGCCCAGCTTCCATACAAAGAGCAATACGAGAGTCTGAATCACGCGGAATCAAAATTGCTTTTGGGGTAGCCGATTTTCGAACATTGATATCTGATGTGCCTGGGGAATTTGATGTTGTTTTATCTGCCGACAATGCAATTCCTCATCTTCAATCTGATGATGACCTCAACTTAGCTGGGCAGAATATGTATTCCAAAGTACGTCAAGATGGCTTATTGGTCGTCTCAATTAGGGACTACGACGGTCTCTTACAGGAAAAACCTCGCGCCACCAAACCAAATGTTTTTGACAATGGGAAACGGATTGCGTTTCAAGTGTGGGATTGGGCTGACGACTCTAAAACGTACACAGTAAATCTATTTGTGGTTCAAGAATTCAACGGGAATTGGGAAACAAAGCATTTTTCAACAACTTATCGCGCACTAAAACGAGATGAGCTCAGCTCGATTCTAAGGTCTTGCGGCTTCATTGATGTAAGGTGGCACATGCCAGAGGAATCAGGATTTTATCAACCGATTGTGACTGCACGTAAACCACCATCCCCCAATGGGAAATAATTAGTTCATTCAGCTCCCTCGAAATGATTCAGTTTCCTCACTCAGGCTCATGTATTCGCAGGATTTCATCCTCGAGTTAGTACGAAGAAGAGATTCTAGGAGGAGCCGGTAGCTGGGAGATAGGGATTTGGGCATGCGGAAATAGAGGTGAATAGCTATGCACCCATATTGTTCCATATACGCACGTCTCCACGTCGCCCTAGCGATTCTCGCTCCCATGTCTCAACGGGTCATAGCCCTTTCATTCCTTCGTCACATCTAACTACGGGGTGGAGGTCGGTCTTTCTAACGGAACGGGTCCGAGCCCTTTTGCGTAACGTCTCCCGATACTCCGTGCTTCTTGTCATCCTGCGAATGCTTGAGCCGGTGAGGATCGACTATTCTTAGGCTGCTTGTGGAAAAATTCTAGTTGAATCATAAGCTTGGCTGCTTTTAGCAAGGCCAACTAATAGGCGGGCTACTTTATTGCATAATTTCATAATGGATTTCATCTTCTTTATCTTCTTTTCCTCCACATTGTAACGGTGTAAAGCCCGAATTTCCGGGTTCGTCATGACCATGCTCATCGTCATGAGAAAAAGGAAATGCCGTAAACGTGGACGGCCTCGCTTGCTTAACACCATCTTTCCTCGCCATTTCCCTGAACTCGCTTCGGCGAGATTTAAGCCGGCATGTCTCAGAAGAGCATTCCCGTGTGAATAGCCGCTTAGATCACCGGTCTCACCGAGAACACCAGCAAGACTCGTGGCGTTGACGCCCCGTATCTCGAGCAATTTCTGCGCATAAGGGATGCGTTCAAGAATGAGGTGGAGTTCCTGCTCGATCTGTTCAAGTTGGCGCTGAGCCAGGTCGAATTCTTCAAGCAACTGTCCTAGATGAAGCTTGTAAGCTTGGAGTGCCTGGGTAGTACCGACACTGGATTTAGCAAGTGAAATGAGCAAATCTGCGCGTCTAACGCCGGCATGACGCTTCACGTATTGCTTCCAACCGTCAAGGACCTGCCCTGTACTTAACCGGCTGATGTCGCTCGGCAAAGGAAAGAGTCTGAGTGTTGCAATTGCACTGGTGCAGGTAAGGATTTTGAAGACCTGACGCAGCTCGGGAAAGACGATGTCTACCCAGCGATGAATTTGGTTAACGGCACTGTTCAAGCGTTTGGTAACCGTCTCGCGGTTTGACATGAGAATACGTAATTCCTCATAGGCTTCCGGATTAAAGCGAACAGGGGAGTAGTACCCGTTTTTGATCATATCTGCAATGACAAGGGCGTCCTTACGATCGCTTTTAGACGGTGTATTATCCCGGTTTTCCTTGTTCTTTTTGACAAGATGAGGATTAACTAGAACGGCCTCAATACCTTGATCGACCAGCCAGCGTGCTAAGCTGAACCAGTAGTGGCCAGTGGGTTCCATGCCAACAATGACGCTGCTTAGGGTGTAGGTCTTGAGCAGATCTTGGATCCAACTCTCGAACAAATTGAACCCTTCCCGATGGTTGCCGAATTCGAGCGGAGTGCCTAGAGCAATCCCTCGAAAGCTTACGGCGCGGGCGACATGAGCTTCTTGAGCGATGTCGACGCCAACGACCAGATGGTGAGCGGTAATGTTTTCAATGAGTTGATTTTGCTTGTCTTGTGTCTTAAACTTCATAGTAGAGCGACCTCCTGATGGGCTTTTTGAGGCAATGACCTCGTGTGCAACCCCATCTTACTGGAGGCGCTCGTTTTTGTTCAAACGCCAAATTATTCGTTTTACAGGAATTCTAACGGGTAACGACAACGCAACGACAACAAGCGGCCGACATCCAACGGCTGCTTGTTCAGCTATCGGGCAGGATAACACAATGATTGTCCCTGAGTCATATGGCTGCCGCGGCGAGGTTGATCGTCCCAAAATTAGGGGGTAAACCACTGTGACCATTTTCTATCTAATCCGGCATGGCGAGCCGAATTGGACATTAACGGAGCAACGAAATTTGACTGGAGCTCTAAGAGATTTTGTTCCTCTGACAGATGCCGGCGTGTGTCAGGCTCAAGAGGTAATAGCAAACCACAATTACTTGTCAGATTGCGATTTGATTCTATCGTCACCGTACACACGTTCTTTACAAACCGCCGCCATTATTAACAGGAATATAGGATTGCCTATTAAAGTGGAATTTGATTTACATGAATGGACCCCGGATAATTGGCAAGCAACATGTGTTCAGCAAATCACAGAACTGTGGAACGACTACATGAAACATGATGGAGTCCACCCTCCGGGTGAGCGTAAAATGTGGGAATCTAAGGAAAGTGTCAATGAACGAGTAATGAATGTTTTATACCAATATCTTGATAAGTCTAAGGTGATTGTCGTTTGTCACGGTATGGTCATTGCAACGTTAATACAACTTATCTCTGAAGAAGTAAAGCTATGCGGGGTATATGAGTATGAAATTACTTAGTAGAAATGAATAGGTGCTACACTAACTGGCAGGATAGTTATAATCCGATTAAGCTTAACGGGCATGAAAGTTAGATAACAGCCACCAAAGGCTGCCGAATGATGGAACGGCAGCCTTACTGTATTACCGGTCATTTAGTACGATCACCGTTAGAAGACAACAACCTGATACGTTAGGGTAAAAAGGCTAAATTAATGTTGCTCTACAAAGGTACTAGTGCAGGATAGCTTCATCCTCGCTCAAAACAGCAGCTATTGAACTTCTCAATGTAACTTCGTTTTTTCTACAACGTATTTATTATTGAGGGGGCGAGTATATTGAACCTATATTTTCGAGACAATTTCTTCAATACCGGATTAACCGAGATTCTGAACGATCAAGAAGAAAACATAGGATATCTAGATTTGAAGAGTACCTTTCGTTCCTCGGTGGATGTCTATGGGCAGAGTAACCAGTTGATTTGTAGCGGGAAATTTCCCTTCCTGTCGGCAAAATGGCAGGTTATTAATGAAAAAGGGGAACTAATGGGTGTGTTGAGAAACCGATTATCATTTTTAACTAAAAAATTCATCTACGAATCCGTTGAACGAGGCATCTACGAGATCACCTCTCCGGCATTTTCAAAAAAATATGAGATATGCGATGAATCAGGTGCGTTAGCTGCAGGTTTCGAACAAATAAACGGCTGGTTTTCTCCAGGTGCGTTTCTTTTAAAAAATGATTCCGAATATTTGAATAGTAACGAGCTTATTGCAGTGATAATGGGGATGTATAACATTCAGAAAAGGCAGCAGGTGGCGGCAGCAAACTAATAATAACGGGGTCCCCAACACCACTGAACTAACACCTACTATAGCGTCACAATCAAGCGTGATGCTGTATGAAGATTATTTAATGAGGCTTCGAGAAGCTCCATCCTTCTTCTGCAGGCGGACTGCCTTCACCTTTAAGGACTCCGGATAATGCTTAAATGGTTGTCCTTTAATTGCCACAAAAATGCACCCCCTGTATGTTCATCGGTTTACCCATGGGGTTTTTCCAATGTCCATTATAAGGGGTGCACTCAACAGAAGGGATTATCCGCTTTACGCTTTCATGCTTTCCCAAAGTGCCTGGAAGGCGCCCGGCTCCACCTCGAAAAACACCGGCGCATTGCCGTACCGGACCAGTCCCTTGCCGAACAGCGTCAGCTCGACCCGGCTATGGTCTTCAAGGATCAGGTAAAGCTGCTTGCGATTCTCGTCATCGTAAATTCCCTGCTCCATCAATGGCTCGGCCGCCAGAGGCTTTGCCTTCAGAAGGGCCACGAGGAAAGCGTCGAGATGGGCGTCGTTCGCCAGCGCCGAGTAGCTCTGCTTGCCGTTGTTCCAGCTGTCGAAGCTCTCCCACTCCGCCGAAGCGATCCGGCCCTTCAGGTTCAGCTTGCCGAGGAGATCCACTCCGCTGTTCACGGTGATGCCGTTCGTATGCTCGAACAGCTCGGCAAAAACTTGGCCGTCCATCTCGGTGTACGACATGACACGGAACTCCGAATCATAGCCCTTCACCGCATAAATATCCGTTTCCCCGATGGTGGAGGCCAGCTCAATGTAGGAATCCTTGCCGCTCCATTCGTCAATGCCGCCGGTTGTCCGGCCGAGCTTGTCGCCGCGCAGCGCAGCCGCATCGGCTGCTTCCAGGCGGGTGTTCGCCTGCGTGTAGACGTTCCCTTTATAGACAACCAAGCCGATCATTTTCGCCTTGGCGCCGGATTTACCATCCGGCAGCTTCAGCTTGGGGATCACCACGCTATTCGAAGAGACAGCGTCAGGGTCAGGGGCGGCCGGATTCGTCCCGGCCGTCTCCACGCTCGGCGATGCTGGACCGCCCTGCTGCAAGACGCCGGTTGCCGCCAGTCCGATACCGGCCGCGAGCACAAGGCTGGCGGCGAGATAAAGGGTTTTGCGCGGACGCTTCTTTTCCTGAGTGGGATTCTGCATACGGGCTTCCCATCGCTTCTTCATTTCTTCGCTGGGGGTCATCGAATCCACCGCTTTCTTATAGGTAGTCTTGAACTGGTCTTCTTTCACTGCGGTTCCGCTCCTTCCAGATCCAGTTTCAACAGCTGTCGTCCCCGCTGGAGTCTCATTTTCACCGCAGATTCACTGATCTGCAGAATGCTGCTGATTTCCTGGACTCGGTAATCCTCGTAATAGTACAGATGAATGACCGTCTTATATTTGGCGGGCAGCGCCATTACAAGATGGAGCAGGGCCGTATCTTCCGGAGCACCCGCTGCAATCGGCTCCGCACCGTCCAGCTTGACCTCCCGCTTGCGCCAGCCTCTTCCTAGCAAGGTGTAGCAATGGTTGGTGATCACCCGGATGAGCCAGGCTTTCTGATGCTCGTCATCCTGAAACACGGGGGCTTTCTCCATTAGTTTGATGAACGTATCCTGTGTGGCTTCCTCCGCATCCTCGCGGCTGCCTAAGTGAACGACGGCAATCCGGAACAGCATGGCTGCGTACGTTTCGTAGCTTTTCATTACATGATTTCCCGGCCGGGTCATGGAACGCTGCATGGTTTCAAGCTGCCCTCCTTTTACCGTTAACACCATTTACAACGTTGTTTGGTCACATTTTGTTGGGGTTGAAGTAAAAAAAGAGGTTTTGTAGGGGTTCCCGTCACTCTTCCTTTTCGAGGAAAATGCGAATATGCAGGGATTTCTCGTGAAACGGTCAGTTTTTATACCATCAATCAAGTAGGCTCAGCAATCTAGCCTAAAGAATCTCATAATTACAGAAATCTAAGTAACATAGCCGATTGTCACCCTCTTTCCGTTGCCCACAAGTTACCACGGACCTAGGGTTCCAAATGCTATTAACCTAACGGGTACATGAGCCTAATAAACCACATCGATCAAGGGGCTGCCCTGAAATGATCGGCGGCTTCTTACGCTAACGAGCAGTTTAGTTTCAAGGAGTGGTATCCTATAGATGGTTGGATTTTCCCTCAAAAGGAACGCAATTATGGATGTTTTAGGGAAGTTGTAATACTTCTAGTATGAGATGGGATGGGGGAGTCCGTATTGGCCAACATTAAATATCTCTTTTTTGATTGCATGGAAACGATAGTAGATTTATATGACCTGCCACAGGAGAATGATTATGCTTTGTGGGCTTTTAAAGATTCTGGCGTGGAACATTTCTGGAAGGGATTTAGTGATTTTTTAAATTCACATGAAAAGGTAAAAAATGAAATTTCCTATACCCTTGAACCGCATCAAGAGTATGACCTGATTAGAAGATTTGAGTTATTAGTTCAAAAAAATAAGGCAATAAGCATAGAAAAACAAATTGAAGTTGTAAACAAACTACATGCAAATTATTGGAAGACATATCAATCAAAATGCTTTGTCAAATCAGAAGTAAGAAATGTATTAAAAGAACTTTCAAAGAAGTATGAGTTAGCGGTTGTCTCGAATTTCAAGGTGAATGGCGGTATTGAGCAGCTTTTACAGAATAATGAACTAGGAAATGTTTTCAAATTTGTTGTCACATCAATCAATGTAGGTTGGCGAAAACCACATCGTAGAATCTATGAACATGCAACTAATTTAGCTGGGTGTAGCAGTTCCGAGATTTTATTTATTGGTGATGATTATGAGAACGATTATAAGACTCCCCAGAGGATGGGCTATAAAACCATCTATTTGGATAAAAATGGTGCCAAAAGAAGCGGTATTGAATCCGTCTCCAATTTCTATGAATTACAAGCGGTTCTGAAGGAATAGTGGGATTTTGGCTAGGGCAATAAAACCCACCACGGGTACGAAAAAAAACATAAAGAAGCTGCCGCGGGAAAAGATCGGCCGCTTGTTCCGCTAACGGGCAGATTACTTGGATAGGAATTAGGCTAATTAGGAGAGGGAAAGTGATGAAATATTTTGATTACCTCAACTCTAATAAGAAAAATCTGGTCGAACAGTTAGAACGTATTTTAACATTGTATAAAGTGGAGCCAGTCGGCACTGGTTATGTTGATTGTATTGTTATGAGGGATAATTTGAAGCAGTTTGTTGATGAGATAACAGCTTTAGGTGTCGTTATCTCCGGTGTCTCTTGGTGGTGTTATGTTGACCCATGGTTGCAGGTTCCTGATGACTGGAAGCGGTGACATGAAGTTTTTTGGTACCTAGCCGATTCACAGAAACATTTGAACAAATGAAGCACGGAGAAACCGGTACGACACTATTACTTGGGGCATGACCCTGCCGGGCAGCAAACCACTGGTCTCCCCCTTTGATAGGCAGAACGATGGAATGAAACGGGGCGAAATAAGGACCCCGTGTGGTTTAATTACTTGGAGGGGTAAAGATGAACCAAATTATCGTTAGAAAAGCAGAAATTAATGACGTCGTTGGCTTGTCTAGACTGTTCGTTGATTTTATTGGCAAAAAGTCTAATTTATCTGCCATGAAAGAACAGCTTAAAATGATTAGTGACAATGATAGTTACTACGTTGCGGTTGCTTGTCATGGAAATGAGGTTATTGGTACTGCAACGGGAATTGTTTGTCATGACTTAGTTGGTGACTGTAATCCATTTATGTTGGTAGAAAACGTGGTTGTTTCACCTACCTACCAACGCAAAGGTGTAGGGAAAATACTTATGAAGAATCTCGAAGATTTTGGAGAAAAGAAAAGGTGCAAGTATGTCATTCTTGTCTCTGAGATCCAAAGGGAAATATCGCACAAATTTTACGAAGCAATTGGTTATTCAACTGACCAAAAAGGATTCAAAAAAAGGCTGAAAGCTTAAGCTAACGGATACGTGAGTTCCGTACTGAAAAACTTTCCTATCTGCAGAAAATACTGGACTTATCGTTCCGGAAAAGGATATACTGTACCTACGGAAACGGAGGGAGAACCATGGGACGCTACAAAGAGTTTGATAAAGAAGCGGTGCTTCATAAAGCGATGCTCGTTTTTTGGAAGAAGGGCTACGAAGCGGCAAGCATTCCCGATTTGCTGGAAGCTATGGATCTTAGCAGATCAAGTCTGTACGAAACGTTCGGGGACAAACAAACGCTTTATATCGAGGCGATCAACTGGTACAAGAAGTGGAAGCAAGCCAAACGGGACATCCTCGTCAATGCGACATCCGCAAAATCGGGAATCCGGCAGTACTTCGAGATACATATCGATTCCGCCATGGACGGCGAGTCGCCGAAGGGCTGTCTCATTACTAATGCAGCAGTCGGCATGGATTCGCCAGATGAGCAACTGAATGCGTTGATCAGGGAGCGGTTTGACGAGTTGGAGAAATCCTTCTACGAGCTGCTGCGCAAAGGTCAGGAGACGGGAGAAATCATGCCTGAGAAAGATATCAAGAATTTATCTTATCTGCTTTTAAACCTGAATCATAGTATAAATATCGTGGCGAAGGTGCAGGGTGACCGAAGCAGGATGCAGCAGATGATAGACATGGTGATGGAAATGTTATAAAACATTTTTTTTTTGTATATTCCGGAACGACTGTTCCAGAAAATTTCTGGTAAGAAAAGGAGACTTTCTATGCATTCAGCTTCCATTCCAACGGAAAAATCGGTTTCGCCATCGCTTATTTTTATCCTGGCAGCCGCTTGCGGTATCATAGCGGCCAATCTTTATTATGCTCAACCATTGATAGGCTCGATCGGTTCGACCATCGGGCTCTCCTCCGGGGCTGCCGCACTCATCGTTACGTTGACTCAAGTCGGCTACGGGATCGGTTTGTTATTTATCGTACCGTTGGGAGACATCCTGGAAAATCGTAAGTTGATCCTTTCCTCATTGCTCCTTACAGCCGCCGTTTTGACAATTGCCGCTGTAATCAAAAACGCCATCCTGTTCCTCACCGCTTCACTCGTGATCGGAGTAGGTTCCGTAGCAGCACAAATCCTTGTGCCGTATGCGGCTCATCTATCGCCTGAAGCCGTGCGCGGTCGCAATGTGGGCAACGTCATGAGCGGGCTGCTTCTGGGGAATATGCTCGCGCGTCCCATTTCAAGCTTGGTGGCGGAGTATATGGGCTGGCGCGCCATATATTTCATCTCAGCAGCATTGATTTTCGCGCTGGCTCTTGTATTGGCAAAGGCACTACCCTCAAGGAAGCCTTCGACCGCTACAGCTTACCCGGCGCTGCTGCACTCCATGCTCCATCTGCTGAAGGCGACACCGGCATTGCGCCGGAGGGCAATTTATCATGCTTGTGTATTCGGAACGTTCAGTTTGTTTTGGACTACCGTTCCTTTGGTATTGACAAGCCCGCCGTTTCATTTCACTCAGAAGGAGGTCGCTCTGTTCGCATTAGTCGGGGTAATGGGGGCCATTGTGGCGCCAGCGGCGGGCCGCATGGCAGACCGTGGATGGGTTCGCCCGGCTACGGGATGGGCATTGGCCATCGTCATCTTTTCCGGGTTGCTTCCCTTGCTGGTTCCATCAAGTTCTTCACTCGCCGTCCCCATCCTCGTAGTTGCGGCGATTTTACTTGACATGGGGGTTTCCGCCAACATGGTTCTCGGGCAGCGGGTGATTTTCTCTTTAGGAGCGGAATTCCGCAGTAGGCTTAACGGTTTGTATATGGCCATTTTCTTTTTAGGGGGCGCTATTGGCTCAGCGGCAGGGGGATGGGCTTACGCAACGGGGGGCTGGGAGGCGGCACTGCTGATCGGAATCGCCTTACCGGCCATCGCCATGGCGTATTATGCGACGGAGTTTTTCGAGATTAAGGAAGGTAAATCTCATTGATTGAGGAGCACAGTGCCACACGTACGCATTTTATGAATAATCATATGCTTTTTTGACGAGTGCGACCAAGGGCTAACTCTCACGAACGCGATCAAAAAAGGGGCGAAAATCACTGACTGTCATTGTCAGTAATTATTAGGTACACTTGAATCAGGAGGCGATTCAGGTGGTAAAAAAATCGAGTGACTTGCCGGTTATGTCCTTTGCCGATCCACTGTCTTTTGAGAGTTGGCTCGACGATAATTATACCTCACCCGGTATCCGATTACAGATTGCGAAAAAAAACTCCGGCGTCGTTACGATTTCCTATAACGAAGCGCTCGAGGTTGCCTTATGTTACGGATGGGTCGACAGTCAGAAAGAAGCGTTAGATGAGAAAACATGGCTGCAGCGGTTCACTCCGCGCGGGGCCAAGAGCATCTGGTCGAAAATCAATAAAGAAAAAGCGGAACAGCTGATTACAAACGGGCGAATGAAGACTTCTGGATATAAGGCAATTGAAGAGGCCCAAAAGAATGGGAACTGGGATAAAGCCTACGAATCTCAAAGCATCGCCTCGCTGCCTGAGGACTTCGCGATCGAGTTGGAGCGTAATGCCCAAGCTAAGGCGTTCTACGATACGCTCGATAGACAAAATAAATACGCAATCTTATTTCGAATTCACAACGCCAAAAAACAAGAAACCCGAGAGAAGCGGATCCGGCAGTTCATCCAGATGCTTGAGAAAGGCGATAAAATTTATCCTTCATCCCTTTAATATACCCAGCTCATCTAAGGAAGGTATGGCGAACGATGTCCAAAGCAGACCATATGCTGTCCATTCTGTGGCTACTCCGGTCGGGTAGACGAATGACCGCTAAGCAGCTGGCGAACGAGCTGGAGATCCATATTCGCACGGTATACCGATATATCGATTCGTTGTGTGCCAGCGGGGCCCCGATTATAGCCGACTCAGGGCCGAACGGAGGCTATCGGATACTCGATCGGTTCGCGGAATCCCCCCTGATGTTCGATATGGAAGAGCAGAAGGCGCTAGTTCACGCTTCAACATTCGCTCACGAGGCGGGTTACCCGTTCAAAGAAGAGCTCAATCGGGCGATTAATAAGCTGAAGCGCTATACGAATGAAGAGCAATTCGATCAAATCGAGCGCCATATGGAAGGCATCTCCATCATCAATCCGCCGATCGAAGAGAAGCAAAGGGATTGGCTTCGGATTTTGGAAGAGGCAGCGGCTTGGGGCAGATCGGTGGAGATGGTGTACGACAACGGCAAGCGGGAGACCCCTAGCATTCGCGAAGTCGACCCCTACGGCATTGTACATTGGAAAGGGAGTTGGTATGCCGTCGGGTATTGCAACCTTCGAAAGGCGATACGCAGCTTCAGGGTGGATCGCATTTCCCGAATCGCACCGGGCGATCGTTATTTCGAGCGGCCTTCCGAGTTCTCTGCAAAAGATTTTCTTCTGCGCAACTTGCTTCCCGGCGCTTCGGATTCGGAATCTCTTATAACCGTAAAGATCCGGGGCTATGGGCAGGCGCTGGATCTCTTATGCCAGCATTGGCTGTTCAGCCATACGCTTGTCGAACGTCAAGAGGGACAGGCCTTATTCAGGCTTAGCCTGCCTTCCTTGAAGTCCTATGTTCCTTACTTTCTTCTCCCTTACGGAAAATCGCTGGTCATTCTCGAACCGGACATGCTTATTGAAAGGCTTGTGGAAGTAAGCCGCGATATGGCGGCCCATTACGAATCGATGCTATCGGTACGAATCCCAGAAAGCAAAGGATGAACGATATGAACAAATTTGCCATGTATGGAAAATTGATCGCCCACCCGGGTCAGCGAGATGCGCTCGTACAGACGATGCTGGAAGCGGCCGATCAGTTAGATTCTATGGAAGGCTGCGAATTATATATCATCAATGTGTCGGAAAACGATCCGGACGTCGTTTGGATCACGGAGCTTTGGAGAGACGCCGAAGCGCATGCCGCTTCTCTTCAAAATGAGAATGTATTGGCATTGATCCAGAAATGCAGGCCGTTGATTGCCGGCGCGGAACCGATAAAGCTGCGTCCGGTCGGCGGAAAAGGGATCTAGAGTCAGGTTTATGCAAAGAAGGGGTAGTTCCTATCGAGGAGCGGCTCCTTCTTTTTTTATTGCGGCCGAAAGATAACCTGTACAGAAATACTGACCGTAACTGTCAGCGATTGCGAGCTATGATTAGCGAGAAAGGAAAACATTAACTTGGAGGGAAACAGGAATGTTTACCAAAATCGATGAGTTCATAAAGGAGTTCGAGATGGAGTCCGCCATAACGGAACGGGTGCTAAATACGCTGACAGATAAATCGCTCACCCAAATGGTCTCGGACAATCAGAGGACCCTTGGAGAGATTGCTTGGCATCTCGTAAGCTCTATTCATTTTCTCACCTATCTGGGCTTATCCTACGACGAGCCGTTGGCTGAGGAGGCCGCGCCTTTATCCGCCGCAAAGATTGCAAGTGAATATCGACGTATTGGAAAAGCGATGCTGCGTGCTATCGGAAGCCAATGGACGGATGAATCGCTTAGCCAGGTCGTTAACGTGGCCGGTGAAGATTGGCGGAACGGTGATTCACTGCGGTTTACATTGCGACACGAAATTCACCACCGCGGCCAATTGACGGTATTGATGCGCCAAGCTGGTTTACGAGTCCCCCCTGTGTTGGGGCCCACTCGCGAAGACTGGATTGACAAAGGGATGAAACCCTATGCCTGAGCAAAATACTAAATTCAATTAAGAAAGAAGGATCGTTCCATGTCTGCACGGTTTGATATTTATCAGGTGATGAAATTAGTGCCGCAAGGATTTAAGCTTCTAGGCGAGCTGGATGCGTATACTAAGTCGACTGATCTTGATCCAAAGCTTCGCGAACTGGTCAAATTCAGGGCATCTCAACTCAACGGCTGCGTATATTGCCTTTCTTATCACGCAGCCGATGCGCGAAAATTAGGGGAATCCGAAATGAGGCTTTATTGTCTCAGTGCATGGGAAGAAAGCCCTCTTTACTCGGAAATGGAGAAGGCGGCATTAGAACTTACAGAGCATGTAACATTATTGCCCTCGCTTAAAGTGCCGGATCCTGTGTATCATAAGGTCAGGAAGTATTTTTCGGAAACTCAGTACATTAATCTAACGATGTTAATCATGATGATCAATAGTTGGAACCGGCTTTCGATTGCGATGGGATTCACTCCAGAAGCAGAATGAGTTAAGGGTAAGAGGCGCTGAAAAACAGCCAATAATTCTTGAACTTATTCGCGTGGAAAGTAACGGATTGCCGAAGGGGGGCTTACGAGTTTAGGAGAGGTTGTCGGGTCAAAGCGTAAGGAGTAAACTAACGGGCACCTTTGTTCAGCGATCCAGGGAGCAGCTTGCCGCAGCGGCAGCTGCTCCTTCCGTCATTGAGCTAAAGGGCAGATTTCGTTAATAATTCAGTATTAGAAAAACAGTGATAACTAATTTAGAATTAGTTTAGGACCACTACCGGTTTCACGATGCGAGACTGGGTTGCTTGCACAGCCAAAGTGGACACGCCCGCGGCAAACTGGTCCTCCTGCCTGCCGCCGACTGAAGTTGAGACGACTTGCTCTATTCACGTGCAGGGCGAAGCGGGGCAAATGACGAATAGTCGATATGAATAAGGCCCACTCGCTCGAGTGGGCCTTATTCAACTAGACCACGGGCTGTGCGGCTTCCTGCTCAGCCTGTTCATCCGTCGGGTCAAGCTTCGTCACAGGCGAATACGCATGACCAAGCGCGTCCCGAAGAGAGCATGCTTGCGGGCTGAACTGGTTGCGGTTAAAAGGGTGAACGTCAACCAATTGGAGAATGACAACTTCGTGGTTATTGGTCATTATGCAAACGGGTACGATAGAATAGTTGAAGATCAATTCAGGTGAACCGTACAATAAGTAACGGCAAGATTTTTGGGAAAAACCATGCTGAGATTCCGAAGAGAGGTATCAAAATGTTCAAGATTGGAGCGTTCGCTAAACTGAGTGGCGTGACAGTGAAGACATTGCGTCATTATGATGAACTCGGCTTATTAAAGCCTGCGCGAGTGGACGAAGAATCGGGATATCGTTTTTATACATCGGAGCAGCTACTGACTATCCGTCGCATCGCGGGGTTCAAAGAGCAAGGCCTAACACTCGAGATGATGCGGCCGCTGTTGACCGGGCCAACCTCTCAAACGCAAGTGGAGCGTACGTTGCTTGAGAAGCGGAAGGAGCTGGAGCTCCAGATTCAAGAGGCTCAGAGGCAAATGGCGGAGGTCGATGAGCGACTCGTGCGGATCGAACGGCATGCAGTGACTGCAGAGGAAGGGATGTTCTCGCTCCGAAGTGTGGAGCCGGTTCTCGTTGCTTCTATCCGCGAGTTTTTGCCAAAAGGCGGACTGTGTCTGCTGCTTGATGAATTGAAGCGGTATGTCCGCTTACAGGGTGAGGAGTCGGACAGCGAGATGACGATCGTCTGGCACAGAAGGGCCGATTGCGACGAAGAACCTTCGGACATCGAGGTGGCTATTCCTATCTCGAAATCGATCCCTAACAGCCACAAAGTGACGATTCATCAATTGCCCGGCGTGAAGGAAGTCGCTTCTTATATCCATCGATGTGACCCGTATAAAGATAATTGTAAGGCGAGTGAGGCGCTGCGGGCATGGATCGCTAACGAGGGCTATCGGCTGATCGAGTCGATCCCCGTCCGGGAGATTTATCTGACCTCAGATAAAGATATCTACGGCCAGCTGCGAATGGCGGAGGCGGTCGTGCCGGTCGAACGGATCTGAAAAAAGTTTGGGTCCACTCTTGACTCTCCCCTTTGGGGGAGGGTTTACTATGACATCAACCAATAGATAAGGAGTGGATATACATGAATAGGAAGCGTTTGGAAGGTCGAATCGCAATCGTCACGGGAGCCAGCCGAGGGATCGGGAAAGGGATTGCGCTGCGTCTCGCCGCTGAAGGTGCGCTTGTCGCCGTACATTACGGCACACGGAGGGACGCGGCGGAGGATACGATCTCCGCGATCGAAGAGGCGGGCGGCTCAGCCTTTGTCGTCGGTGCAGAGCTGGACTCCCTAAGCGGAGTCGATCGGCTCCTTCAGATCTTGGATGAGGAACTCATTCGCAGGACAGGCAGCAACCAATTCGATATTTTGGTCAACAATGCCGGTATCGGCACATCCTCCTCATTTATAGAGACGAGCGAAGAGGACTTCGATCGTCTGTTCTCGGTCAACGTCAAAGCGCCTTTTTTTCTCGTCCAGCAATCGCTTGGACGCTTGCGTGACGGTGGTCGCATCATCAACATCTCATCCGGAGTGACACGTATTGCCTATCCTCATATCATGACCTACAATTTAACCAAAGGAGCGCTGAATACATTCACCTTGCACCTGGCACAGCTTCTGGGGCCGCGGGGCATTACCGTGAACGCAGTCATGCCCGGCATCGTTGATACGGACGTCAACGCGTCATGGCTGCACACGCCCGATGGCCATAAGCATGCCGTAGAGATGTCGGCGCTTGGACGCGTCGGCGAGCCCTCGGATATCGCGGACATCGTCGCGTTCACGGCGTCCCCGGACGGCCGATGGGTAACGGGACAGATGCTGGATGCGACCGGCGGATCGCATCTGTAAGCTGGGTCGGGATCTTGGTAGATTACACGAGACTGCCAGAATATATCACTCTCGGCATTAATAGGTAGGATAGTATGATGCTGTATCACAGGAAGCCCTCACCATGGATGGCCTTAAACTTGCCGTTAACAGACTGCGCGGAGAACCGTACCATAAGCAACGGCAAGATTTTAGGCACATTTTTCAGCAATAAAGAAACTCGCCGTTAATGCGGCGAGATTCTTTATATGTCAACGTTAAGTCAAAAGCAATTTTAAATCGATTTTTCCGGCACCTGCGTAATGGAAGACCCTTTTTCATTTTGTTGTGGTCATTCAATTAGGTTTTTCGTTGCCTGATACAGCTTTTCCGCGTATACGTCTATTTCGTCTCGGGACATGCGTAAGCGAGCCACAGAAGTACCATACCCGATTTCCATTTTACCCTCAGCTAAATCATTGAAAATCCCATCTGAGAAAGCATCTAGCGGTTCTCCTTGCGTATGCAATCCTGCCCCTCCTAAAGATGTATTTACCGCTGGAGGAGCAACTTCAATGACTTTAACAGATGTTTCGGAAAGCTGGTGTCTTAGGCTTATGGTGAATGAATGAAGCGCTGCTTTGGTTGCTGAATAAATCGGAGCAATCGCAAACGGTGTAAAAGCCAGTCCGGATGTGACGTTAATGATCGCCGCTGTTTCTTTTGCTGCAAAATAAATAGCGAAAAGCATGGACAGATGGCAAGGGGCTTCAAGATTCGTAGTAATTTCTTTACTAAAATAGCTCCAATTGTCTCTCGCATCCGCTTTAAGTACATTATAACGCAGCTGAATGCCGGCATTATTCACCAACACGTTCACGTCCGGAAAGTTCGCAGTTACCCAGTCAAACAACGCTACCCGCTCGGATTCCATTTCCAAATCGCATACACGAGTGATGAGATTGGGAACTTTTTCTTTCGCTTGTTGAAGTACATTTTCGCGTCGGCCGCAAACAATTACTTTATTCCCGGTTTTTATAAATCTTTCGGCAAATGCCAACCCGATTCCAGAACCTCCTCCGGTAATCAGGATTGTATTTCCTATAAGCTTCACGGTCGTTCCTCCTCAATTTGTTTGATATAGCGATCAATTTTTGCATCAATTCCCGGTAAGTATTCGGTCAACAATGCAATCTCATCCAGCACTCTTTGCTTATGTTTCTTCATCATGTCAAGCCGGCTTTCAATAGTGGCTTCTCCTTCCACGATCCATTCCATATACTGTCGAATGCTGCTTATTGGCATGTGCGTGTTTTTTAAGCAAATAATAGCTTCAACGAGCGCCATTTGACGTTCCGAAAATAAGCGCCTGCCCGCATCATCACGCTCGATTAGCGGCAGCATTCCTTTTTTTTCATAATAACGCAATGTTGATTCTGGAATATTATATTTGGCTGAAGCTTCGCCGATGGAATAATACTTCATTTGGAGGCCTCCAAGTTCTTACATTTGATTGTCGACATGACTAATCATAAGACTTAAACTATGGTTTAAGTCAACAGGGAAGTTTCGTGAGGGCACTTGCCGTTACAGGCAGCGCGGTGAACCGTATCACAAGTAGGACGAATTCCTGCTGACGATTTGTCCGGTCGTGTTGGGCAGCGGAAAATCGGTATTCGACGGCGGCATCGAGAAAATCAGGCTCTAGCTGCTGTCCAGCCGAACGCTGAAGTCGGGCATTATCGCGACCCGCTATGCGTTGGAGAAATAGTCGCGCGTCATAGTTTTGCGTGTATAAAAACAATTGACATATTCTGGACCTGGAAGTAAGATTAAATCACAAAATGAATGAACGGTTCATTCGACAAACTATAAAGGAGAAGGAGTTTGATAATGAGCGAAAGAATGAAAAATAAAGCATGGAGCGTGCAGGGCAAATATGTGCTCATTACGGGGGCAACCAGCGGCATCGGGCTGGCAGCGGCCAAGGAACTGGCGATTCGAGGAGCCGACTTGGGAATCGTGGCGCGAAGCCAGGTTAAGGCGAACGAGACAGCCGAAAAGCTCCGAACTCTTACTGGCGGCAATACGAAAGTGGACGTCTTCCTGGCAGACCTAACGGATCAGCGGTCGATTCGCCGCGTCGCTTCCGAAATTTTGGCCCGGTGTCCCCGCATCGACGTGCTGATTAACAACGCCGGTGCGATGTTCGTCAAGCGGATACTGACCAAGGACGGCATGGAGAAAACTTGGGCGGTTAACCATCTCGCCCCCTTCCTGCTGACGACACTGCTCCTAGACCGGATCAGGATGAGCGGCGAAGCCCGGATCATCACGACTTCTTCCCACGGACACAAGATGGCGAAGAAAGGCATCGCTTTCGACGACTTAACCGCCATGAAACGCTATAGCTTCCCGCAAGTCCTAATGGGAGGGGCCAACTTCCGATACGGAGAGACGAAGTTAGCGAATATTTTGTTCACTACCGAGCTGGCCCGCCTCCTTGAGGGAACCGGAGTTGTCGCTAATTGCTTAGATCCTGGGCTTGTCGCTACCAATTTCAATCAGGGCAACGGCATGCTGGCGCGGATGACCATGGCGGTCATGAAGCGGTTTTCCCGAACGCCGGAAAAAGGAGCCGAGACGCTTGTCTGGCTGGCGGATTCGAACGAAATCAACGGAGAGAGCGGACGGTACTATTTCGATATGAAGGAGGCTATTCCCACGGCTCCGGCCAGCAGCCGGGAAGCTGCACGAAAGTTATGGGAAGTCAGCGAAAGTCAAACCCGGAACTCGAGTATATAATTGAGGAGAATGATTACAATGACGCAAACGAACAACCCGGCGGAACGCAACTATGACGAACGGAGAGAGCAGATTAAAAAGGCTGCGCTCAAAGTGTTCGCCGGCCGGGGAATCGCCGGCACGAAGATAAGCATGATTGCCGCCGAAGCCGGCATTAGCCAAGGTCTCACCTACCGCTATTTTCAGTCCAAGGAAGAGCTGTTTACGCTGCTCGTCCAGGAGGCCATTGATGAGGCACAAACGGCGATTCGGAATGTTCCTTTACTTCCCGGAACCCCGCTTGAACAGTTCAAAGAGCTGACACGGAATATGCTGGACGATACCCACAAGCACTACTTCCTGCTCATTCAGCATGCGCAGACGTCGGAAGGAGTGCCGGAGCAAGCCAAACGGGCAGTCTCCAGGTATCACCCCCAGGATACGATGGATTTACTGGTACCTATTTTTGTGAAAGGACAGGAACTCGGTGAATTCGGCGAGGGTGATCCACGGCAGCTGCTCTTCCTCTATTTTTCCGTCGTCACCGGGCTGATGATCCAAGAGATTCATGTAGGCGATGGGTATTGGCAGCGGGAAGTGGACCGTTTGATCAAGCTCCTGACTTGAAACTCCATATACCAGAGCTTTCAGATACTGCTTTACCACATCGATCAAGTGAACCTTATCCTAAATAAGGGTAAAGGTCGTTCCTCTAACGGGTACGATAACGCAAACGACAACAAGCGGCCGATATCATTGGCCGCTTGTTCCGTCCCAATTAGGAGGCCACATGCCTTTTTGCTCATGGACCAGACACATTAAGAATGGTTAGTCGATGAGAATTCAGTTTATGCCATCGGTGAAAATTGGTTTATAACCGGAAAACGCGGTAGTTCCCGTCCGTGGTAGTTTTTTTTATACTGGGAAATACAGGATGGATGTCGACAGCCGATGAGCATAAGGAACCGAAGGAGAGGTAGCATGATAAAAGGAAAGCGGTTTCTCGTTAGGAAAGCAAAAGTGTCCATTTTACTGTTTCTAAGTTTTTTGATTGCCCTAGGAAGTTTCGGTCTAGTGCCTCAACCCGTACTTGCTTCCGGAGCCGTGACACTGGATGCGCCAGCCGACGGCGCGAACGTCCCCATCGGTTCGCTGCGCGTGTCCGGTACTTACAGCGATGCTTTTGGTGTAAAGCTATTCATCAACGGGGAACGGCAAGTGAGCGCCGTGATGAACGATCCTGACGGAGACGACAATGGTTCTTGGTATTATGACCTGGACACCACTATGTATCATGGTGAAGTGAAGCTGAATGCGATGGCTACGGATAACTTGACGAGATACGGCGTTTGGAGCCCCACTATTGTCATTCATGTAAACAACGCGTCTGCACAGGAACCACAGGTTACGATTGTCAGCCCCGGCGACGGTGCTTCAGTCAGCGGGCTCGTAGAGGTGAAAGTAAGGGTGTACTCTCCGAATCCGATAAACAGCTTACAGGTCCGGATCAACGGCGGCCCTTGGCGGAGCGCGGTAAAGAATGGCTCCGATTATGTATATTCCTGGGATACAAGGGACATCGGTGATAAAACATCCAGCATCGAAGCGAAAGCGATAGACAGCCTGGGGCATATTGGCAGGAGCTTGACAACGTATGCAAAGGTAGGCGCGGGAACTCACGAGCCGTTTTTTATGAAGAGGCAAGATCGGGCGATGTGGATCTGGGAATCGGAAACGTACAAATTGCTGCTAAATCCTGGATCGAGGACTGTTCTGGATGCGTTTTCCAAAGACACCGATACGTTCAACTCCGATCCCGTGACGACGTTTTATTTGGCGGTTGGCCCGTTCGCCGGTATGAATATACTGGAGGATGATCCGGACAAACTGCGGGATTTCATCGCGTGGGCACACAGTCAGGGCTATCAGGTGTATGCATGTATCGCCGGAGGAACGTCTCCCCCTTACATGGGCGCCTACGCCGCTTACCACGATAAAGCAATACGTGAAATGGAAAGCATCATCAACTACAACATCTCTTCGGGCGAAAACGAGAAGTTTGATGGAATCAATGTTGACATCGAGCCCTATATTTCGCCAGATTTCAAAAACCAATATCCCTCCTTACAGCTGCAATATTTGGACGGTATGCGCAAAATGATCGGTCGCCGTGACGCAGCCGGTATCAACCTGCCGTTCGGACCGGCGATCCCGAAATGGTTTGATACTTCGCCGCTGGCCGAAAGTATTACGTGGAACGGTTCCACGAAATGGTTATCCGAGCACGTTCAGGACCTCAGTGACTACATCAGCATTATGGATTATCGCGATACGGCGGACGGGTCAGCCGGCATAATTGCGGGCGGGGAGGGCGAAATCTCTTATGCGGAAAAGATTGGTAAGCCGAATTCCGTGGTGTTAGGCGTCGAAACGCTCGATATCGCAAACAGCGGCGATCCGGAAACGATCACGTTCCGCGAGGAAGGCCGAACGCATATGGAAGCCGAGCTTGATAAAGTTTATACGGCTTTCGCCGGAAGTAGCTCATTCGGCGGAATCGCCATGCATCATTACGATTCGGTCCGATTACTACCGTCCTATTGGGGGCCAAGTGGGACATTTTGGAGCGCACCTACAGACACAGTCGCGCCAACGGAGGTCAGCGCAGGCCCAACAGCGAAAGCCGTGTCCTACCAGCAGATCGATATCTCGTTCGGCATGGCGCACGATAATACCGATATCGATCGGTACGTCATCTATCGTGGCACAGTCAGCGGCTTTACGCCGGGACCGGAAAGCATGGCAGGTACAGCACGAGGACAATCGTTCAGCGATACGGGTCTTCTGCCAAACACAACGTATTTTTACAAAGTAGCTGCCAAGGATTTGAAAGGCAACATAGGCCCGGCTTCAAAGGAAGTGTTTGCGACGACTGCCGATACTTCGTTGAGACCATTAATCCTCACGAATCTGTTTGTCAGCTATACGGGAAGCAGCGCAGCCGCTTCCATGCGCGCCGTTGATCCTGCCACTGGCAACCCGGTACCGGCTGCTGCCATCGAAGGCAGGTTTACCTATGCCGGCGGCAAATATACGAGCGGCGTGGCGGATGCAACGGGACGGATCACCTTAACATCGGAAGCCATTCCATCCGGAAGACAAGTCGGCTTTGAACCCAGACGGGTAGCGGCAAGCGGCTACTATTGGGCGCAAGCCTATGACCGGCCGCATACGACGGCATTATACCCTCAAGCCGGACTGAGCGGCTTATCCCTGAGCGCTGGATCACTTTCGCCGCTGTTTAGCCCAAATACGACACGCTACACGATGACCGTCCCGGCCTCAACAAGTGTGATCTCGGTTACTCCGACTGTGGCCGTACCAGGAAGTACGGTCGAAGTGAACGGGAAGGCGGCGGCAAGTGGTCAAGCAACCCAGCCGATTCCGCTCGCCGTGGGAGATAATACGGTCTTCGTCATCGTGACCGGCCCGGATGGCTTCAAGGACACCTATAACCTAACCGTTACACGTGCTGTACCTATCGATAATGAGTTCCGCGCTGCAGAAGATACGTATGTGTTTGAGAACGCGCCGGCCGCGAACTACGGCAGTGCCGAGACGCTCGATATTGCAGATGTTCCACGTGCCGCTGGCGGCGGTGACCGGATGTCTTATCTTAAGTTTGATCTCGCCGGATACACAGATCCCGTTCAAACGGTCGTGATGAGGGTATACGTTCCGACACCTCCCTCTGCTCCCCTCGACGTTCACGCAGCTGGATTCGACGGGGACAACTGGAGCGAACAGGTAATGAATTGGAACAACCGACTGCTGGCGGGTACCCAGCCACTCGGCACTCTTCATGTGACAAAGGCGGGTTGGTACAGCCTAGATGTGACTAATTTTATAAAAAACCAGCTCGCACTGGACAAAAAAGCGACGATTCGGCTAATGGACCCGAACACAAGGAACCTTCTCGTCTCCGTCAGCAGCCGTGAAAATTTCGCGGTCGCTCCTTATTTGATCCTTAACCCGTCCTCCGATGCGACGCTAACGTTGCTTACGACGAGTCAAGGCGAACTATCGCCGGAATTCTCGTCCGGGGTCTTCGACTACAGCGTCAAGCTGACCAGGCATCAGTCCACCGTAAGAGTCACACCGGTAACAGCAGAGTCCCATGCCTTGATCTCGGTCAATGATAAGCCGGTCAAGAGCGGGCAAGCGTCGGATATCATCCCGCTAGCCGAGGGATCGAATGCCGTTACGATTCGGGTCACAGCGCAAGACGGGGTTGTCCAAACCTATACGATCACGTACGACAATCCGCCAAACGATACGACACCCCCGGTGACAACCGCCTTACTGGACGGCACGTACCGGGGCGGTTGGTTCTCCTCAGACGTTACGGTCAGATTGACGTCGTCGGACGATTTGTCAGGAGTCGATCGGACCGAGTTCAGCCTGGATTCGGGGCGCACCTGGCGTCAGTATGCGACCCCTGTGGCCGTCACCGAAGAAGGGGCGCAAACGGTCATGTATCGTTCGATCGACCGGGCAGGGAATGTGGAAGGACCCCAATCCGTCAGCATCTCCATTGACAAGACGGCACCGGAAATCACGATTATCGGGGCGGGTGAGTATACGATAGACCAGACGGTACTTATTACATGCACTGCCTCCGATAACGTATCAGGCGTCACGTATAGTTCCTGTGCATCACCACTCGTGATTGCTCCTGCGTACCAGCTGCCACTTGGCACCCATACGATAACGGCTCAAGCGGAGAACGGTGCAGGATTTACAGGTTCCGCTTCTGCCGAATACACGATTCGGGTAACGCTGGAAAGCCTGATTAATCTGATCCGACAATGGCTGTGGAATCCGGAGGAGGCAGGGCTGGCACAATCTTTTCTCGTGAAGCTCCAGCAAGGAAAGCTAGACGCTTTCGTGCACGAAGCTGAAGCACAGAAGGGCAAGAAGCTGTCCGAGAGCCGGGCCGAATGGCTCATTAAATTTGTAAAAGCATTGGAATGATTTGATTGTCATGTGAACACCCTTACATCTGAATCGGAAGTAGAAAAAAGGGACAAAGACCATTATCTTCGGTCTTTGTCCCTTTTTGTCCACTTGAAGAGGCTCTTTGCGAAGAAAATACTAAACTAACGGGCACGATATAAAGGAAATCAGGGGGGCTGTCACGAAAATGTATGGCAGCCTTTTAAGCTAATGGGATACAAGACTTAATACATACACGAAGGCAGTTGATCAGATGGATCGGCTGCCTTTGTTGCGCTAACGGGCAGGATATTGTTGCAAGGTATCATGAAAAACCAATGATTCCTCAGCCAAAATATGGTATTATTGAAAAAGTATTAGGCATCCAAAACCTATTTTTCTTTTACTAAACGAGACCCCAATTTATCTCAGAAAGGGAGACCATAATTTGATTTATTATGCTATTGCATTATTCGTCTTATTAACTGATCAATATTCCAAATGGATTATTAGGAATAAACTTAGTTTGAATGAATCCCGTCCTATAATTGAAGATGTCCTTCAAATCACTTCAGTCCGTAACGGAGGAGTTGCTTATGGTATTTTAGAGGGGCAACATTGGTTTTTTGTTGCAATTACTGTAATTATTATAGGTGGTATTTTATGGTACATTCGCAAAATGTTGAGAGAAAAAAAGAAAATCTTAGCAATTGCAAGCTGTTTTATTTTAGGTGGAGCGATCGGGAATCTTACGGATCGAATATTTTACGGTAAAGTGGTGGACTTCATTCAATTTAATTTTCATTTTACAATTTTCGAACATGTGTTTTATCCGCTTCAGATTTTTAACATAGCAGATTCAGCTATTTTTTTTGGCGTTGTACTTATTTTTGCCAATGCTTCTTTTGAATGGATAAAAGAGAGTAGAGTTAAGAAAGCCTATTAATTTAACTCCCTCGGTACAATGTAGTTTTCTCACAAATGCTCGCTTATTCGCAGGATTTCACCATGGGATAAAACATTATCTAGGTAGAATGGGCTTGGTACCGTCAAATTCATCAACCGAAGTTCATGCGGGAACAGAAGGGGCGAGGTTTCGCTCCTTTTTTTACTGCATTGCTGCACGCTGCTCCACGTACCTCCGGAGGCTTTCACTCCCATTTCTCGACGGGTCCATGCCCTTTCATGCCTTCGTTACGCCTATCCGGTGGGTGGAGGCCGGTTATCCTAACGGTACGGGTCTGGGCCCTTTTGTTGAACACAATCCGGTACTCCGTGCAATCTTAAGGTCCTGCGAATAAGCCAGTTTTCGTGCCAATTGAGAAGCGGTTAAGCAGCTTGTTTCACAGGAAGAGCTCGATCTGGATCGTAGGCTTCCCCGCTCTGTGCCATGGCAACCAGGAGGCGAGCCAGCTTGCCGCAAAGCTTCATCACTGAGCGCATCGGCTTCATACTTTTCATTTTTACATTCACTTCGTGCTGTCGTTTAAACACTTCATCGTTCAAGATGAGAGCATGGTTGCCATGAACAGGGCATGCCGAAGTCTGGGTCGGCCCCGTTTGCTTATGGACATCTGACCTTTCCACTTGCCTGAGCTGCTTCCGCCAGGTTGAGGCCGGCATGCCGCAGCAAGGCATTGCCATGTGCATAGCCGCTGAGGTCGCCAGCTTCACCCAGTATGCCGGCGACTGACAGGATGCTCATGCCCCTCATCGCCAGCAGCGGCTTGGCCAGCGGGATCCGAGCCAGTGCAGCCGCCACTTCATTCTCGATTGCTTGTAGCTGCTCTATAGCCAGATCATATTCGGCCAGCAGCTGTTGCAGATGAAGCTTGTAGGCTTTCTCGGCATGCTTGGCACCAACCGAACGGGCTGCCAGTACCAGCAACTCGCCGGCCCGTCGCTCACCGCTGTGCCGTTTCGTGACCGTTTTTTCCAGCCGTCGATTACCTGGCGAACGTTGAGCTTTTGAAGATCGGCAGGCGTTGGAAACAGACGCAGTGTAGCCAGCGACCCGGAGCCAATGAGGTGCTTGTATACCTGCCGCAGCTCCGGAAAAACAATGTCGACCCAGCGGTGGATCTGGTTCTTGACGCTGATGAGACGATGGACGATGGTCTCGCGGTTCGCCATGAGCACGCGCAGTTCCATGAACGCTTCACTGGTTTCTTTGATGAAGGTGTAGTAGCCATTTTTGACCATGTCGGCGATAACAAAGGCATCTTTGACGTCGCTTTTGGAAGGCGTATTGTCGCGGTTTTCCTTATTCTTTTTGACGAGATGAGGATTTACCAACACGACTTCGAGGCTTCGGTCTTTGAGCCAGGCAGCCAGGCTGAGCCAGTAATGGCCGGTTGGTTCCATGCCGACGATGGTGTCGTTAAGTTGATGCGTCCCCTGCAGATCTTTCAGCCACTGCAGCAGTTGGTTGAAGCCGGCATCGTCGTTGGAGAAGTGAAGAGGAGTGCCAAGCAGGACCCCACGGAAGTTGACGGCGCGAGCAACATGGGACTGTTGGGCGATGTCAATGCCGACGACAAGGTGCCGAGTTGAAATGTGTTCGAGCAGTTGATTTTGTTTGGCTTGAGCTTTAAACTTCAAGATAGAGCGACCTCCTTAAGATGGCTAAAGGGCTATGACCCGTGACTACCCCATCGTACCGGAGTCGCTCGTTTTTGTGCAAAGCGCAAAATTAACGCCCTACAGGAATCCTAACGGGTACGAGAGCGCGGCGATGGAGCCGATCCATTGCCAATTTGCATTTGCAATAGTTGCCGCTGCGCTAACGGGCAGTTTAATGCAACTTTCCAAGTCATGGAAGCGTTAAACACAGTGAACATTGAATAGTTCGCAATTTGTCACAGGGGGATTAACGTAGTATGATTACAAACTTCTTTTTGGTAAGGCATGCTATTAAGGAGAAGGCAAAAGGGGATGTTTCAATAACTCCTGATGGCATTATGCAAGCACAACTGACTGCTAGATATTTGTCGAGCTCCCCTATAAAAGCAGTTGTTTCAAGTCCACTCCGTAGAGCTAGAGAGACAGCTAAATACATCGCATCAGCAACGAGATCAGAAGTGACAGAGGATATTCGTTTGCGCGAACGCGCTAACTGGGGGGACTTACCTGAGCAAACCTTTGACGAATTCGTGGAAATGTGGGAGCAATGTACACGTGATCCTGACTATATACCTCCTGTAGGTGATTCAGCAAAACAGGCATGTATGCGCCTTTCATCTTTATTATCGGAATTAGGCAATATACACCCACCCGAAAGTAACATTGTAATTGTTACTCATGGTGGATTAATAACCGATTTCCTAGTTAATGCCATTCCCGAATCCGAGTTGAACGTTTGGCATCCTAGTTTTATAGAAGAACAAAGTAACCTTGTTCCTGAATGTTCAATAACGAAACTAAATTATGATAATGGAAAGTTCAGCATAGATGATTTTGCGAATGTAGAGCACTTAAAATAGTAGGCCTCCCATTCCACTAACGGGTACGATAACGCAACGACAACAAGCGGCCGACATCATCGGCCGCTTGTTCCGCTAACGGGCAGGATAGCGATTGACAGTACTTTTGAGATGCCGAGGGACGGGCAAAAAAGTTGAGCTACAGTATCCATCGGTAACTTCAACTCGTTAGGGTAGTAACAAATTGAAGGAATGTTTAAAAATAAGTGTTGCATGCATCTGAGGGGAAGGATATAATCGGAAAAATTATTCAGAAAATGTTCGGATGTATTTTGAGAAAAGGAAAGGAATGGAACTAAATGCCTGAATCCATAAAAATAAGTATCTCGGAGATGACTCATTGGTGTAAGAGCATTCTACACAAATGGGTGGAAGATGACTACGTTGTAAACACGTGGACAGAAATACAAATCAATCGTGATATTATTGGTGATTTTCCAAGAGGTACTGCACGGCTCGAATCAATTATTGATAGAATTAATAGTGGAATGGTGACTAAGCAATTGGAAGTCACAACGGAGCTTATTACACCAATTTCAGCTCGTGTTTTTTCTACTTATAGAAATTGGCCTGATGAAGTCGCCAGGAAAGGTGCGTCACTTGCATCATCCCTAGCTGATACGTATGGAATTGGGATCGTCGCGGTGCCTAAACCGAACATCATTGGGGAAGGATTAAAACCGATTTTATCAGCAAACCAAATAGGGTTAATAATAACGCAAAACAACCCATTACTGAATAAAGGCATTACCGATCTAAATGTTATTGGTAATAATCCGCTTGCCATAGGTGCACCAGGTACCCCGCCCTTTTTATTTGACGGTTCTTTAAGTGCTCATGATGTTCGTCACTCAGCGGTCGGGCTAAAAGAAATTGCTGACCAATATGGAATACTTCCTCCTGGAATCGTACAAGATGCCAATGGTGAGGCATCTCAAGACTTAAATATCTTGTATAAGATTCTCGAAGGAGATCGAAGTTGCGGATCTTTTCCGCCCTTGGGTGGAACCAAAGGTCTTTGGTTAGCAATGGGTATGGAGTTTATTGCAGGTGCATTAACTGGGGGATTTTTTGGAAATGCACCAGGTAAACCCTGGGGAGAAGGGGCTATTATATTTGCATTTGACTCAAAATTATTTAACTCAGCTCCTATGATCAAACAAATTCAAGATTATTTGAAGCAGTTTAAGACCTATCCAGGCTATCATTCTTTTGAAATAAGTAATCAAGTAAGGAGCAGGGGATGGATTGAATATCCCAAGAGTCAACTTGATTCAATTATTCGTGTCAGCAACAGATCAGGTATCCATATGAATTTTCAATCATTACGTTAACGGGTACGAAAACGCAACGACAACAAGCGGCCGACATCTTCGGCCGCTTGTTCCGCTAATGGGCGGATTAGTGGAATATCGAACTAATAAATTTGGTAAAAAAATCCAATTCCAATGATAACTTATTACTTATTCGCTTCGTCTAATTCGTTAGAATAAACATTGGGAGTGATGATTTTTAAGAAAACCTCCGAAATCCGTTCCTAACGAATAGGCCATTCCTTGCGGGATGGCCTCCTACTTGTCATTACAGAATCAGATCTAAGTTCGAAGGGCCGCCCTCCAAGGATTGCCGTTCAAGGTGATTGCTAGAAACATAGAGCCATCGGTAGGGCAAGGCGTCATTCATGCATTCCGTTCGGCAGTGCCCCCTACATCTCTAACGCATAAGAAACGGCCTGTTCTCTTGTCATTCCTCTTCCAATCGCAATTGCCTCGTTAAACGGTTCATCGCCGTATTCTAGCCTACAGGTTCGTATCGCCTGTTCGTAAATCATTTGAAACTGGGGCTGAGCCGTGGAACCAAGCTTCGCACGTAACTTCTTGGAGACGCCGATAAACATAGCTGCCGCGCGATATTCTTCCAGCCCGCACAATGTGCTTGCAAGCCCCTCGACTCCTAGCGCGAGGAACCACGTTCCCTGATAAGTTTGACAAATGGCAATGCTTCTCTTAAAAAGTGCCAACGCTTCTCTGGGCCTCCGCTGGTTTAATGCAATATATCCCAATGCCCGCAAAGGTCCCGACAACTCCAAATCGTCTTTTGCTTTCTCGAATAGCGTTGAACTTTCGATGAACAAGGGTTCAGCCTGTTCCCACTTCTGTTGCACCAGCAGGATGTTGCCCAGAGAGCTTAAGGATGACGCGAGGTTCCAGTCGTCACCTGAATCCCTGGCATGAAGCACGCTTTCTTCCGCTAGCCGGATCGCTTCGTCCGCTAAGCCCGAACGCGATGCCAGCTGAGTCAGCATTCGAAGCTGAGATGCCAAGAGCGCCGGATGTCCGAGCTTGCGAGCTTCATCCGCGCTTTGTCTGGCCAAATTTTCGGCTTCCTCGATTTCTCCCATGACCCATAGCAACACGCTAAGACCATGCTTAGCTTTGACCGCGTGTTCTTGAACGGAAGCTTGACTATGCGTCGCGAGAGCCGATCGAAGCTGCGCGGATCCTTCCTGCAAGGTGCCTTCATGCAGCCAGTAATAATAGAGGCAGGACGCCATTCTCACTGCGGCTCCCACCTCCCGCGGAAGATCGCAGGCTTTTCTCAGCGCGGAGCAGATGTTAGCGTATTCCCGCTGAATCTCCGCGAATGCGGCATCCCGGTTCCGACTTCGGAATCCCCGTTCCGCTCTCTCGACCAACCGACAGTAGTGGTCGACGAAGCGGCTGTTAAGCCGTTCGCGTTCCTCGTCCGTGCAGTGCTTCTCCCATTGTTCGATTCCAAATTGTTTAATTGTTTCGAGCATCGAATATCTTCGTCTAGGAGCAACAATTGCTGAATCAACAGATAGAAACGATTTATTGTATAGGCTAGCAACCAAATCTAAGGCTTCCTGACGATCGAACCATCCGAGAGAAGGGTTCGATTCTTCATCCGCGCATATATGTTCGACCGCTTCCAGCTCGAATCCCCCGGTAAACGGACTCAGCTTCCGCAGCAGCTGACGCTCTTGCTCCGTGAGCAGAGTGAAGCTCCACTCGAGGGTGGCTCGAAGCGATTGATGACGGGGGGCAGCCGTTCTCTTCCCGGCGGTAAGGACGGCGAACAAATCGGACAGCCGTTCGTCGATTTGCTCAATACTAAGCACGTTGGTCCGGGCGGCTGCAAGCTCTATAGACAACGGAATGCCCTCCAGACGTTCGCAGATCCGTCCGACGATCTTCAAATCCTCTTCCATAACGCGGAAGGGAGGAGATATGGCGGTCGCGCGCTCGATAAACAGCTGAACGGACTCGCAGGACAGAATGGCGTCATATCCTACATGATCCCGCAACTCATTCTCCGTGGGGAAAGTGAGCTGCGGAACCCTCCATACGCACTCCATGCCGATGTTCAGTGGCTCCTGGCTGGTGGCCAAAATGGCGATCGAAGGAGCGGCCGACAACATCCGCTCGATGAGAGCAGAGCAGAAATCAATCAAGTGCTCGCAGTTATCGAACACGAGAAGCATGCGTTTGTTCCGGATATGGTCCAGCAAGGACTCGATGAGCGGCCTTTCCTTCTGTTCCTTGACGTCCAATACCGATGTGATGATTCTCAGAGCCGAGAGCATATCCATGGCCGAAGCAAGCTCGAATAGCCATACGCCGTCAGGATAACAAGGACAGGCGTCCGAAGCGACCCTATACGCTAGACGCGTCTTGCCGCTCCCCCCGGGACCCGCAAGCGTGACGAGAGGAGATTCGGCAAGACGTTGCCGAATCTCCTGGGCCTGTTCGAGGCGACCGATAAACGAGGACATTCTACTGGGTAGATTCGTTGGCCCGTATTTCGCGGCTGCATTTTGCGGCGATGCATCGGGCCTGCGAACCTGCGAACCTCCCGATCGGATGCCGGAGTGAACGTCAGACTCGCTTCCCGCAGAAGCATCCGCGAGAATCGCTTCGAACCATTGTTCGTCAAAGAGAGGGTACACCCGGCCGTTCCTCGACCTGTCGTCATGGAATCGACGGACCGTCTCCCAAAGTAACTGAGCCTCCGCTCTTTCGGAACCGCGAAGAAACTTTTGTTCTACTACAAATATTTGAATTAACAATTGCAGATTAGGAGCGCTCGGCAGTCGCTCGCCATTCTCCCACTGCTGAATCGTCCTTGTCTCCACCCCGATCCGCTTGGACAGATCAATCTGCCGCAGCTTCGCTTTTCCGAATGGGCTTGGTCTCTGTCGCAGTCTGCGAATCATCTCTTCCGGCCATATCCGGTCCTCTTGATTATTCGCCATCCGATCTCCTCCCGAAAACACGAACTTACACGAACTCTTCGCACGAACTCGCCTGCATTCTTAGCATAGAGGTTATCGTGCTAAGATTCAATCATACCAAACACGCCAAAAAGCGTGCGGCATGCCATTCATACGCATCGCATTGATGAAGGGAAAATCGGCGGAGTATCAAAAGAAAGTAGGGGATACCGTGTATCAGGCGATGATCGACACGTTGAACGTCCCGGCGAACGACCGGTTCCAGAACTTCACGTCTCGATCTCTTCGGTTGGTTAACTGATTACCGGCTATGCCTTCGGTGTCGCCCTGGGCTCGCCAATCCTCGGGATGATCATGGGCCGACGGCCGATGCCCGAAGACATCGCCAACAAAGCCCGACTTTCCTTAGAACGCATGCTGCAAGTGAAGTAGCATGCGCTACTTTGAATCTAGAGGTGACCTGACCTCATGTTCCCACGTTATTTAGTCGATTTCGATATGCAGCAGCTCCCTCGCGCCCGGACGGATGTGATCGTCATAGGGGCGGGGATTGCCGGATTGTTTACGGCGATTAAAGCGAGCGAAACGAAGTCGGTGTTAATGATTACGAAAAAATCGCTGCTCGACAGCAATACCCGATACTCCCAAGGCGGCATCGCGGCGGTCATCTCCGATGAAGATTCGCCGGAGTTTCATAGGCAAGACACTTTGGTTGCCGGAGCGGGTTTGTGTGACGAAGCAGCGGTTAGCGTGCTTGTCCACGAAGGGCCGGACGGCGTCCGCGACCTGATTCGAATGGGGACCGTATTTGACGAGGAGAACGGCGAATTGGCCTTGACAAAAGAAGGGGCCCATAGCCATCGACGTATCCTGCATGCCCATGGGGATGCGACGGGGGCGGAGATCGTACGCTCGCTGTCTGAACGGACGAAGCTAGACCCGAACATCGAGCTGTGGGATGACCATTATGTGATCGATCTGTTGACCGAGAATGGCGAATGCCGCGGCGCACTTGTGCAGAAGCCGGATGGGACAAGAGTCGTGGTGGAGGCGGACGCAACGATTCTGTGCTCCGGAGGGGCAGGACAACTGTTCCGCTATACGACGAATCCGGACATTGCTACGGGCGACGGCATCGCGATCGCTCTTAGAGCCGGTGCGGAAATTCGCGACGTCGAATTAGTCCAGTTTCATCCGACCGCCTTGTGCTATCCGGGTGCTCCGCGGTTTCTGATTTCCGAAGCGGTTCGCGGCGAGGGGGCGATCCTGCGCAACATTAAGGGTGAGCGCTTCATGGCCCGATATCACGAGCAGCTTGAACTGGCTCCGCGCGATGTTGTAGCGAGAGCTATTCTCGATGAGATGGAAGCAACGAAGTCGACTTTTGTCTACATTGATATTACGCATGAATCGGAAGAATTCGTCAAGCGCCGCTTTCCAACCATCTACGGCTTCTGTCTGCCATTTGGGCTCGATCTGTCCACGGACTGGATCCCGGTTGCACCGGCAGCCCACTATATGATGGGCGGCGTCAAGACGGATCTGCATGGGGAGACAGCGGTGAAACGATTGTTTGCCTGCGGAGAAGTGTCGTCTACTGGCGTGCACGGAGGCAATCGGCTGGGCAGCAATTCGCTGTCGGAGGCGATTGTTTTCGGCCGCCGCATTATCGAGCGGATCGCAGCGCTGCCGCCGCTTGGCCAGGGGGTGCAGCAGCTTTGCGTGGCGACGCATCGGCAAGAGCCGCAGCAGCAGTCGATTGTGGAAAAAAGGCTGAAGCTGCAAAAAATTATGCTGCGCGAAGCCGGTATAAGGCGCGATGCGAAGGGGCTCCAACGCGGATTGGACGAGCTGAAGCGACAAGTCGCGTTCCTTGACGGAGCATTAACGAAGCAGGAAGAATATGAATTTGCCAATTTGCTTACTTGCGCGTTGCTTACTACGAAAGCTGCTCTGCGACGCGAAGAGAGCCGCGGCGGACATTATCGGGTCGATTACCCGAAACGTGACGACGACCGCTGGATACGTCATATTGTCTTTCGGTTAACGCCCGAGGGACAGTTGGAGGAGAGCATTCAAGAGGCTGGAGCTGAACCGCGAACGGATGAGCCGCAGGTTTGAGCCGCGGTGGGGTGGTGTCGACGGAAGCGTAAACTTATAACATAGCGATCCATGAGAAGGTGTTGATATTGTCATATGCCGTACGCCTGGGCAGAGGTTAGCATGATGGTCCAGAGAGAATGCGCTCGATCTGATTTTTAAAAAGTCGAAATAGATGTGTGCTGGATTACCAATCAGATTCATTCAGGGAGGAAATAACATGCTATACGAGTTGCGAATCTATACGATTTACGAAGGTCGAATGGATGCCATTCAAGACAGATTTAAGGAGCATACGTTTAAAATTTTTACAAGACTGGGAATGAAGGTCGTGAATTTCTGGATAGATGCAACAGGCCAAAATAAACTATACTATGTGATGGAATTTAAGGATATGGCGCAGCGTCAAAGGCTATGGGAGCAGTTTAAGAAAGACAACGAATGGATTCAAGTAAAAAGCAACTCGGAAGAAAACGGAGGGCTCATAATCGAAAATATTGATGTATATTTTATGAATCAAGCTGAATTTTTCAGATTGGGAAATTGAACTAACGGGTACGATAGCTCAATCGAAACCAATGGAGTGAGCGAACGGTGCGCCCGATCATGGTTAAGAGTGTATAAATTCCCAGACCGATTTGTGTCAAGGCAGGCTGCTTAGCAGCCTTTTTTGCGTTCACGCGCAGGAAAGATCAATTGAAACCAATCCTTCTCTAGATATAGGGGTACACCAAGGTAAAATAGTGAGAAAGAAGTGCTTAAAGCCTTGCTGGAAAGGGAGAAGAGCAATGGAAAATTTACAGAGCATGATTACTAAACAATGGCAAGTTAAAGTCAGCGGGGACCTCAGACCGGTAGACAGCGGGACAAAGAACGTAACATGTTTTCATGATGAGAACGGACGTCCGTTTTACCTGAAAAGGAAAAGGGGTGCCGCCCGTATTGCCCAGGAAGAACTGATTTATCATGCTCTTTCCAAAGTCGGCATCTCCGCCTCCTATCCGATAGAGACTGTTGAAGGCAGAGCTTTTACTGTATTTGAAGGGAATAGGTATTGTCTGTATAGGCCGGTACCGGGTACCGTCGTGAATGGGTTTGATGAAAAAATGACTTTTCAGATCGGGAGATCCCTGGCCCTGCTGCACAAAGGATTACTTGAAATTAACGATCATGAGCTCTTCCATGATATGAATATAAAAAAACAGTTGACGGAGTGGGCGATTCCGGTCGTTTTAGCGGAATTCGGCAATTCTGGGGCTGCTTCCGCAAAAGATTTATTTGAGGAATTGCAAAACAACTTTTTAAATAGGTGTGATACGCTCCCGCACCAACTCATTCATCGGGATCCGAATTCATCTAACATGCTGTATGCAGAGGATAAGGGGATCAGCTTTATTGATTTTGAATTAGCTACTTACGGGCTGCGCATCTTTGATATTTGTTATTTCTCGACGGGCATGTTAATGAGTGATTATAGTAACACCGATTTTAGATTGCGCTGGTTCCATTTGTTAGATGTGCTGGTAAAAGGATACCGAAGCGAAACTCCCTTAACCCAGGCCGAGCTTGACGCTGTCTTCTATGTAATCGTCTCGATACAAATCATTTTCTCTGCGTACTTCAGTAAAATAAATAAGGACATGGCTCTTCTCAATTTTGATTCTCTTTTTTGGATAGAGAGACATAAAGCAAAAATACAGCAAGTCGTGGGTACGTAGTTGATGAGAAAGAGGTGGGAGGATCGAGTGACAACGGAAAAACGGATTAGACCGCTTTTTCTTGTGTTTCCGCATAACCGTCTAAAGACACCGCTGCAGGTTCCGAGGCTAAGTGACGAGTATCAATTGAGAACCTATCAGAAGGGTGACGAAGTTAGTCTTGCTAAATTATTAGCGTATGAAGGATGGAAAAATGATGAGGAACATATTAATGAATTCTTAGATCATGTCATACCCGAGGGATTATTTTTCGTAGTTCATAAGGATACAGGCGAAGTTATAAGTACGGCATCGGCTCTTCATCATCCTTCATCACCCCATTGGCATTTTCCATTCGGTGGGGACATGGGTTATGTGATTACTTCACCAGAACACCGTGGCAAAGGAATGGGATACGCTGTTTCCGTTGCTGCTACCGTACGTCTACTTCAAGCTGGGTATAAAAATATCCGTGTAGTTACAAAGGATCACCGTCTATCTGCCATTAAAATTTATTTGAAAATTGGCTTTGTACCATTTCTCTATACAGAGGATAGTGAAGACCGCTGGAGTAAAATTTGCCGTAACCTGAATTGGTCTTTCACCCCGAAGGAATGGATTAAGCCAGATAAGCAGCGAGCTGATTAAGCTAACGAAGACCTACAGCTTTCTGGCTTTGATTACAAAAGTGACAGGAAGCATCTTAGCCTTTTTGGCAAAGTCGCTGTCAGCGTTTCGCGATTGCATAAGTTCCTCATCGGACTCCTCGATCATTTGCACAATCACAAATCCCGCTTTTGCCAACGCATTCACATAGGTGGATAGTTTCCGATCCGATAAGGTCAGCTCCCCTTCATCAAGAGATACCGAATGCCAAGATTCGTCGAAATAATTTTTTTTGAAAGCAAGCCCATTTTTTTCGGCCACAACACATTTGTGGATAGGGTGAGACCAACTGAAAATAAAGACGCCGTCTTTTTTAAGGTAAGAAGCGATCCGGCAAAAGGTCCCCTCCAAATCGGTGGTCCAGCCTATGGCATAAATCGAATAAACAAAGTCAAAATAATCCTCTGGTATGCCGCATTCTTCTTCCATGGGAGAACAGATCAAGTTTGCCGAAAGACCGCACGAGGACAAATGCTGCCTTGCCTTTTCGATTTGGTTTTCGGATAGATCCATGCCCCATAGTTCCGATGCGTGGCGTTCCCCTTGATACTGCAAGGATTGCCCGTTCCCACAGCCTATTTCCAGCAGCTTCTTCCCTGCGACATCGCCAAAAAGCCGGAACTTTTCTTCTGAGACATAGGCTCCGTAAAAAGGAAGCACGATGGCTCCTAAGAAGTCATTTCCTTTTGTGTTCCAATACAAGCTGTTTGTTTTATAGACGGCATCCTTGTCCATGTCGACCGGGCTGGCACAGCCCACCTCCCCAGCGCCTATAATGTTTGGTTTGTATACTGAATTCTTGTCCATGCCACGCCCTCCCCCAATATATATAACATGAGCCCAAGCGGTTATCCCGAGGTTCACGTTATCCCAATCACACATAACCTGCACACTCTGCGCCGAATCGCTAGGCATAGAGAAAAAGCTGGCCCCCTACCCATCGGGATAAGGACCAGCCTTATTTACGTTATAAGGTAATGAGTTCACTGTCCCGTGCTTGTTCCCGCTATCCGTTAGGTGTTAGGTGTTGATCAGCTGCCCCACTCGGCCAGCTGCCAAATGGGCGCTTGGGCGTTCCACGTATAGGTTTTTCCGTTGATGGTAACCCGTCCGTTGTTCACGACAAAGGTGTTGTCGTCCGTATAGGACATGTAGTTCGGGCCGGCATAGTAATAGTAGTAACCGGCGCTTTTATCGACCGTGATGCCGCCGCTTCGGCCGATATCCGACGTCATGTATTTCTTCACGCCGTACCAGCTGCCCGTGGAAGTGACATAGTTGCACACCTTCTTCGTGCTGCGGTTGATGTAGATCCGAAGGGTGGCATTAGCGTACTCTGAACTGCTCCAGTTTCTAAGAGCGTGCGAGTACAAATACGTATAGCCCGATCCGCAAACGGCTCCGGTGTTGTAAGCAGCGCTCGCTTGCGGGGCCCATCCGATTAGCGTGGTCAGACCGAGAGCAATCGCGGCCAGAGACAAAGTGAGCTTTCTTCTTATCCCTCGTAAGCTTGCAGTTGGTTTCGTCATCAATTTTCCTCCAGTCATGTTAGCAATGATAGTATGAGTACTCCAAATAACGGCCAGCCTGGCATGGGTCCTATTATAGCCAATAAGAGGGATATGTCAACTTTTGGCAGCCATTCCTTACCAATTTAACCTGATTGTAATATTCTGAAACAAGCCTGAAAAAAATGTCCGGTCCCGGTCAAGGATCATCCTGTGCCCGGTGCAGCCTGCTTATATAATGGAGGAAGACGTTGAAAAAGAGGAAGGGTGCAGGGATGGAAGCTTACTACCGGGCGGTTACGCAGGTGCTGGAGACGGTTCAGACGACCCAACAGGAAGCGATGGAAAAAGCCGCGGCGGCGTGCGCCAAGGCGATTGCCTCCAAGCGGGCGATTTATTTATTCGGGACGGGGCATTCCCACATGCTGGCGGAGGAGCCGTATTACCGGGCCGGCGGGCTTGTTCCCGTGATCCCGATTCTCGAAACGGGGCTCATGCTTCACGAGGGTGCGGTCAAAAGCACGAAGCTGGAAAGGCTGACCGGCTATGCGGCTATTTTATTGGAGCAGGCAGCAGTCGGAGACGGGGACGTGCTGTTCATCATTTCCAACTCGGGCATTAATGCCCTGCCTGTGGAAATGGCGGAGGAGGCAAGCAGGCGGGGGGCTGCCGTTATCGCCCTTACGTCCCTGGCGCATTCGCGGAATGCCGTCTCCCGTTCGGCGAGCGGTGCGAAGCTGTACGAGCTCGCGGATATCGTGCTGGACAACGGAGGGGTGCCGGGCGACGCGGCGGTGACGCTCGAAGGAATGGACGTGCCGATTGCGCCGACCTCCACCATCGCCGGGGCCTTCATCCTGAACTCCATCGTGGTTCTCACCTGCAAGCGGCTGCTCGAGGCGGGAATCGAGCCTCCCGTCTTCCGGAGCGCCAATGTGGCGGGAGGCAGCAGCCATAACGACCGGCTGATCGAAGAGCTGCGGCAGGCCGGCGCCCGGCTGCGCTTATGAAGCCGGCCCGTTACCTGCTCGGCATCGACGGAGGCGGAAGCCGGTCGGAAGCGGTGCTGCAGAGCCTGGACGCCGGGGAGGCGGTCGTGCTCCGCGGGGGGCCACTGAATGCCCACACCGATGGAGAGGCGAAGGCCCGCGGCCATTTGCTGGCGCTGCTCGAGCAGGCGGAGGAGCGGCTGGCCGAACGGGGCGGCGTGCTGGCAGCGGCTGCGGTAGCCGCCGCGTGCAACACCGGGCCGGATAAGGACGCCCACTGGTCCGTCGAGACGGCCCGCGAACGATTCCCGGATGCCCGGATTGCCGGGATGGAGGACACGGAGGCCGCTCTCGAAGGGGCTTTTGCCGGCGGGCCCGGCATCCTCGTGATCGCCGGCACCGGGTCGGCCGCGGCCGCCCGGACGGAGGAGGGCCGGCTCCTCTCCTGCGGAGGCTGGGGCCCCTGGTTCGGCGACGAGGGAAGCGGCTACTGGCTCGGCTGCGAAGCGCTTCGGGCGGCGGCGCGTGCCGCCGACGGCCGGGGGGAGCGAACCCGGCTGGAGGAGCTGCTGGCAGAGCGCCTGGGCCTGCCTTCCTTCGCCATGGAGGAAGCCGTTCGGCGGCTGTACGGAAGCTGGGGAAGGAAGGAGATCGCCTCGCTCACCCGGCAGGTGGCGGAAGCGGCCGCACAGGGAGACGCGGCGGCCCTCGCCCTGCTGGAGCAGGCGGCGGAGCATTTGGCCGAGCTGGCCCAAGCCCTTCATCGCGCCTCGGAGCGGAGCCTCACCCGCGTCTCTTATGTGGGCGGGGTGTTTGCGATCGGTGAGCCGGTCCTCGGTCCGTGGAGGTTGCGTCTGGAGCAGAGCGGGCTTACGGCGGCCCCGCCTCTTTTAACGCCGCCTCAAGGGGCGGTGGAGTATGCGCGTAAGCAGCTGCGGGGGGATCCGCGGGAAAGGAGAACGAACGATGCCAATACGCCTTAAGCTTGGCACAAGCAAAATAGACATTACCCCGTCGCATCCGGTACCCCTGGCGGGCTTCGCCGTTCGCAGCGGCCTCGGCCCCTATACTGGGGTATCTTATCCGCTGTATGCGCGGATTTATATGCTGGAGACGGAGGAGCAGCCGGAGCCGGTGGCCGGACCGGAAGAAACGCCCGAGCCGGGTGAGCGCATCCCTGAAAATGCGGGGATGCCAGAAAGAGTGGGAAACGCTGCGGAAGCCGGAAGGGCAGGCAGGGCAGCGGCCAGCCGGGCGGTGCTCATCTCCGCGGACTTGATCTGGTGGGGGAGCGACCGCGTCCCGGCTTTCAAAGAAGCGGTCCGCCGGCGCTTCGGCCTCGAGCCGGAGGCCGTTCTGCTTCATGGCACGCATACCCATTCCGGGCCTCAGACCAGCGCCTTGTTTACGTCGTATCTTGGAGTGCCGGACCCGGCTTATTTGGATGATCTTGAGGAACGGGTGCTGAAGGGGATCGGAGAGGCACTCGCCGGGCTGGAGCCCGTCCGGGTCGAGTCCGGAGCCGGGACGTCCTCTCTGGCCGTTAACCGGAGAGGACATCGCGTCCGTCCGCCGGAGCGGAGGGAAACGGACCGGGAGCTGTCCGTGATCCGGTTCGTCCGGGAGGACGGCTCTCCGAAAGGCATTCTGGTCCACTATGCCTGCCATCCCGTCATTACGGACGAGAATAAAGTATCCCCGGACTTTGTGGGAGTAGCAATGGGCGCGGTCGAAGAAAAGTACGGGAAAGACGTTGTATGCGGGTTCCTGCAGGGAACCTGCGGGGATATTAACCCGGGGCATGACATGACGGAGTACAGAGGCGGCCACGAGCTGGTGATGCAGGCTGGGCTATCGTTCGCCCGGGACATCGGGGAAGTGCTCGACGGGCCGATGGAGGTTCGGCGGGCCGTCCCCCTGAGGTGGCGGAGCCGGACGGTGCCGCTCGCTCTGGCCCCCCTGCCCGAAAAGGCCGTCCTGGAAAAAGGGAGATCCCTCCCCGGCGTCCATGGAGAGTGGCACCGTCTTCATTGGGAAAGGGAAGCGGAACGGAAGCCGGAGCTTCCCTTGGAGATGACGCTGCTCACCATAACGGACGGCTTCTCTCTCCTCGCGATGAACGCCGAGGTGGTCGTGGAGTATGGCCTCTACCTCAAGCGGCTCTCGGGAGGACGGGTGCTGCCGCTGCCTTACACGAACGGCATGTTCGGCTATGTCCCGACCGAGGCGATTCTGGCCGAAGGCGGCTACGAGGCGGACGAATCGACGATCTATTTCGCGATGCCGTCCGTCTTCTCTCCATCGGTAGAGGGGCGGCTTAAAGAGGAAATGGCCGGCCTGCTCGACCCATTTAGCGACAGGTGAAATAATTGGGCATGCAAAAGGCCGGTCCCCGTCATAGAAGCGGGAACCGGCCTTCTCGTGCCTGGCCGGCAGCGGGGCTGGGCGAGACGGCTTCCGTTGGCGCACGAAGCATGCTCCCTTAAGTCGGCCCTTAACCAGCGACGGTCCGAATGGCGGCTTATGGTTTATTTCAGCTTCGCCACCATCTTGCCTTTCACGTGCCGCACGGACAGGCGCTCCAGTGCGGCCGGAACCTCCTCAAGGGGAATGACTTCCTTCAGCATGGAGGAGAGGGCCCCCTTCTGGAGCATAGCCAGCATCTCGTCCCCTATAGCGGCCAGATCGGCCTGGTCGGCCCGGTCCCCATACGTGTAGGCCGCCGCAAGAGCGATTTCATGGTACGAGACGACCTTGGTAAAGCCCTTGATCTTCGTAAAATCCGGCGGGCCCGCTATGTACACGATATGGCCCATATAGGCGAGCATGTCCAGGGAATCGGTGGCGCTTTGCCGGCTCACGGCATCCACCACGGCATCGACGCCTCGCCCCTCGGTCAGCTCCAGCACCTTGGCCGCCACGTCTTCTCCGGCGTAGTCGATCACGTGATCGGCCCCGAGCGAGCGGACGTAGTCATGGTTAGCCGGGGAGGCGGTGGAGAAGACCGTTTTGCCGGCGTTCTTCGCCAACTGGACCCCGAAGCCGCCCACGCCTCCCGCACCGCCGTGCAGGAGAATGGTACGGACCCGGTCCATGGGCAGCTTGCGGAACAGGGCCTGGTAGGCCGTATAACCGGCCGTTGGCAGCGCGGCCGCATCTTCGAAGGAGATTCCTTCGGGAATGCGGGAGACCGCGTGGGCGAGAGCTGTCGTATATTCCGCATAGCCTCCCTTGCGGGTCAGGTCGCCGTGAACGACAACCCGATCGCCCTTTTGCCACCCGGTTACGCCCTCCCCGGTTTCGGCCACCACTCCCGCGGTGTCCAGGCCCAGAATATGAGGGTACGTCCAGTTGGGGTTTCCTCCGGTGGCCGTCTTGTAGTCGACGGGATTCAAGCCGACGGCATGCACCTGGATCAGAAGCTCGCCCGGGCCGGGCTCCGGCTTCGGCACTTCCCCTACGCGCATGTCTTTCCATAGGCCTTTGTCCTGCAGCAGCAACGCTTTCATCTTGTTTGCCTCCTTGTAGGGTTCATTAGGTTAGGTTATCCAGCGGGCCCCTGTCTTATCGGTCTCAAGAGCCGCAGCATGGCCGTGTCCAGCTGCAAGGGACGCTTGTCCATCCGCCGGAAAAAGTATTTTCCCCGGCGGGTCCAATTGGTGATACAATGACAGCGAATGCCCGCCATTATATTACCATCAGGAGAGAGATCCCGCTTGAAAATCAACCCCGCCGGCAAGCTTCGCCACATGGGTGCGACCGCATGGACGAATTTTCGCCTCGACGCCTTCAGCGCCGTTCTGTTCAGTGTCTTCAATGTCGTCTTCAACCAGTTTTACATCCCGATCGCTATCCGTCACGGGGCCAGCTCCTTCGAGGTGGGCCTGCTGTCGGCCGCCCCGGCCGTCGGGCTTCTGCTTTCCCCTTTTTGGGCCAGTCTTATGGAAGGAAGGGACCCCAAACCCTTCGTGATTTACCCGAACGTAGCGGGCCGTCTGCTTATTCTCCTGCCTCTTTTGTACGGCGAGCCTTGGGTTTTTGTGGGGACGGCTTTTCTGTTTCACCTTCTTATGGGGATTCAGGCGCCGGCTTATGCGGCTCTGGTGACCCGCATCTATCCCGCCGAGCTGCGGGGAAGGATTATGGGCAATGTCCGCGTGGCCATGGGCGTGCTAATGATTCCGCTGGCCTACGGAGTAGGACGCTGGATTGACCACGCGGGAGAAACCGGTCCTCTGCTGGCTGCCACGGTAACGGGACTGGTGTCGCTCGCCGTCTTCTCCCGGTTGCGGGAGATCGACACGACGCCCCGTGCGCTTCCCGCCTCGAGGGCCAAGTGGGGGGACCAGGTCAAGCTGCTTAAGGGGAATCCCGAGCTCGTCCTGTTCTTGACGGCGACTACCCTGACAGGCTTTGCCAATATGCTGGCGAGTCCCCTGTACCAAATCATCCAGGTCGATAAGCTCGATTTGACCAACGAGCAGATTGGGTACACCCGAATGGTTTATTTCGGGTGCCTGCTCTTCGCCTATTTGCTGATGGGATGGGTCATCGACCGCTACTCCCCGAAGACCGCCATTCTGTTCGGTCTTGCCGCGTACACGGTCGTCCCTTTCCTGTACGGCTGCTTCGGCACGTACGGGGCCGTCTTCGCCGGCATGGGGATGCAGGGCTTCGGCGACGCGATCTGGGACATCGGCTGCCTGGCCTATGTTTTCCGGCTTGCTCCAGGCCGGGAAGGGGTGGTGTTCGGGCTTCATCTGCTTCTGTTCGGCATCCGGGGGACGATCGGGCCGCTCATCAGCACCGGGCTGTCGGAGACGCTGCCGCTTTCGGTGCTCCTGTACGGGGCCTGCCTCTTTGCGCTCGCCGGGCTGGTTCTGCTCTTCGCGAGCGGCCGGAAGGCCAGGGGCCGTTCGCGAGGGCCTTCGCTTGGAGCGTAAGCGAGGGCGACCGTTGTGGCGGCGGCTCAGACTGCCCAGACGTCCGGGTGGCCCGGTTTTCGTACCGGTGGCGTCACGACATAGAAGACCATTGCGCCGCAATGGTCTTTTTCAGTACATCCGCATCCACAAGGACATCCTCGAAGCGATTCACCCATCGACACCCGCGCCTGGTCCTTAAAGACGGCGAAGCCGTTTATCCTTGTTCTGTGAAGTCTTCCCGCCCCGTCTCCCTTACCCGGCTGGTGCCTTAACCGTGAGCGTTGTTCTGCTTCTGTACTGATTTTGTGCGCCTAGACAGGCTTTCTCGCCAACAAAGCTGCCGGATAAGGCACTAGGTAATCGTGGTCTCGACGATGGTCAGCGTGTTCGCCTCGGTATTCAGGTTGACCCGGGCGCCGATCGGAATGGCCGCCTTGTAGACGCCGTGGGCGGAGGCGAGACCGGTCATGAGCGGTTTGCCGAGCGGAACGAGGAAGTCCTGAATGAGGTTCTCGTAGGTGGCCCCGTACGCGATTTGACAGGCTGTGCACTCGCCGATGACGATGCCCAGGCAGTCGTCGAATTTGCCGGCCAGCTGCAGATGCTTCATGTACCGGTAAACCGTGTTGATCGGCTCGTGGGTTTCCTCCAGCAGGAGGATTTTGCCCTTGGTGTCCGTTTCATAAGGCGTTCCGAGCGTCCCGATAAAAGAGGTCAGGTTACCCCCCACGATCGGACCGGTCACGTTACCGGGAACCCGGCTCACGAGAGGCATGTTCGGCGGGTTTACGATAGGGCGGGTCTCCGATACCACCGAGGTGGCGGCAAAAAACTGATTGTAATTATAAGCGGGGGTATTCGCCCGGAAATCGATCAGCAAGAGACTTTGCAGGGTAATCAGGTCCGCGTATTGAGCCAGGGCGTTAAGCAGGACGGTAATGTCGCTGTAGCCGGTGATGAGCTTGGGGTTCTGCCGGATAACGGAAAAATCCAGATAGGGCAGAATCCCGGACACGCCCACCCCGCCCCGGGAAGGAAGGATGAGCTTGACCTGGTCGTTCGTGAACATGCTCATCAGGTCGGACGCCCGCTGCTCCTCCGTTCCGGCCAAGTACCCGTTATTGGCATAAACATACTTTCCGAGCACCACCTGAAACCCCATTCCCCGCACGACGTCGAGGCCCGAGTTGATGATGTCGGGGGCAAGGGGAGAGCCCAGTGTGACAATTCCGATGGTGTCACCAGCCTGCAGCCTGGGTGGTTTTAGCGCCATTCCCGTTCCCCCTCCGTTTCTCCTAAACATCCTTTATCATTTATATGGTGAAAAAGGAGCCGTATGCCTTTGCGCCGCCCGGCCCTCCGGCAATCGGTGAGACCCACGCTTAAGAGGAGCAAAAAGGCTCCCCCATGAGTAAAGCTCCCCTTACAGCAACAGGTTTACCTGTCGACCGCAAGGGGAGCCTACCGAAGCACGAAGCCGGACGTGTTACCGGGGGACAGTCCTGCCTTCGTATGCTGGCTGCTGTGTCTAACGAATCGCCAACACCTTATATCGTCTAAAATGGGTCCTACGCAATTCTTACGAATCCTGGGCACCTTATTCGGCTCAAAAGGCGGCCCTTCGGCCCCAAAGGGAGCGAATAGCGATTTGACGATTCGTTAGATGGAGCGATCGGGCATAGGAGCGCGAATAAGCATCGTACGGTTCGTTAGCCGGCATGATGAGCATGGCGCAGCCTGTGTCGGCTACCCCAGTCATCATTCGCGGACTGTCGGCCCCATGCAGCTATTCCTCCGCCGTCGGGCTCTGCCCTTCACCCGCTTTCAGCTGCTGCGCTTCGCCCGCCTCCAGGCGCTGGAGAATGCGCCGCTTGCGGTAGAGCATGCGTCCGGTTTCGGCTACCTGCTGCAGGGCTTCCCGGTTGGAGTAAGCCCCGAAGATGGTGCCGGCCACCGGGACGAGCTGAAACATCTTCTTCATGCCGAAGCTGTCGCGGTACGCGTTGGCCACCTCCCGCCAGCCCTGCAGCTGGCTCATGACCTGCACCTGCTTGCTCTCGTTGTCGTAATCGCCGAGCTCGTCGAGGACGGCCTTCTTGCCGACGATGTCGGAGGAGGAGAACTGCAGGCACTTCACCATGAAGGTGCGCTCCCGTTCGTCCTTCGGGTCGAAGCCGTAGCAGAGGGCGAGCTCCTGCAGCATCTTGAGCGACAGCCCGAGCATGGCCGGGATGTCGACGGCGATGGTGAACAGCCCGCCGAAGCCGGTGGCCGCTCCTTGGACGGTTGCGATCTTCGTCCGGCTCTCCGACAGATCCTCCGCCGTCCGGTCCATCACCTCAAGGGGAAGCGTTTGGACTTGCTCCACGGTCCACTCCGCGCCTCCGTCGGCTCCGCCCGCTTCCTCGCGCAGCCTGGCGAGAATCTTCGTTTCCGAGACGAGGTAGTCGCCTCCGGTCTGAATGAATTGGCCCACTTCGTTTAGGGCCGTTCCCACCTTCTCCTGAATCCCTTTCGGGGTCCAGCGGTCCAGCAGGGCAAAGGGCAGTCGCCCCAGCTTCTCCCAGAACCACAGGTCCTTCTGGTCTTTCTCCCATTCTTGTATCCCAATAAGCTCTTGTTCGAGCTGTTCCCGGCTTTCGGTCATGAGGCCTCATCCTTTCGCTTTGCATCTTGTGCCTTATCCTTCATACGGGTTACAGGGCGCGAAGGATTCAAGGAAGGCGGAGCCGTTCCTTAATCTCATGAGTCGTGAGCCATTCCTCCTCTCTCATCCGGCGGATGAGCTCCAGCCAAGGTACCCCATTTCTCCAGCAAGCTTTTTTCCCACCTCGAAATCGCCTATACTTTGGGAAAAGGGGGGAGAAGCTCATGCTGTGGTATTTTGCCGGGTTGACGGCCGCTGCGCTGGTGCTGCTGTTCAACAACCCCCTCAGCCGGATCAACCGGTGGGCCGCAGGGTTTCTCGGGATTGCCGGACTCGGGGGCTTGGCCTTCGTCCTGAAGGACTGGGCGGCGAGCCCTTTTGGTCCAGGAGAAGCGGGCGATCCTTATGGAACCGCATCCGGCGAGGGGAATCTCCCTCTCCAAGCCATACGCACGGCCGCCTCGGCGCTGGAGCTGCTGAACCAGCTCGGAACCCCTTACGCGTGCGCGGTGTTCGCCGCGGTCTACTCCGGGCTGTTCTCCCGGCGCACCGAGAACCGGATGGCCGCCGGGCTGCTCCTTCCGGCGGGGCTGACGGCCGCCTTCACGGCCTACTCCCCGGAGCTTGTCATCCCCTATGGGCTGCTGCTCGCCTGGGCGGGTCCCGCGTACCTGTTCTCGTGCCTGGTGCTGTTCCTGGCTTACCGCAGGGAACGCCATCCGGGACGGCGCCGGAGCCGGCTCGTTACCTTTCTTATCATGGCGCCTACGCTTCTGCTTATTCTAGCGCTGATCAACATAGGGCGGACCCTCGACCCCGCCTTCGATTTCTTCCCGTGGATCTCGCTTGCCGTCGGCTATTCGTTCGCAGCCGCGGCCGTGTGCCTTTTTCTGTACGGGGTGCTCGGGGTGAAGCTGCGCTTCGTCCGCGATCCATGGGACAGCACGATGAAGGCGGTCGCGTCAGGGACGGCCATCGTCAACCATACGATCAAGAACGAGATCGCCAAAATCTCCCTGAGCACCGACAACCTGCAGCCGCTCGCCGGGCCGGAGGCGGAGGAAAGCCTCCGCATCATCCGGAGGTCGGCGGACCATATGCTCGCCATGGTGACGCGGATGCACGGCCAGATGCAGGAGACGGTGCTCGTGGAGGAGCCGTGCCGGCTCACCGGCCTGCTCGAGGAGGCGCTGGAGCCGTTCGGGCCGCTCTTCGGCGCCTGCGGCATCCGGGTGGAGCGCCGCTATCTGGCGGACGTGACCGTGTGCTGCGACCACGTGCATCTGCGGGAGGCGCTCGGCAACCTGCTGCGCAATGCCGCCGAAGCGATGAAAAAGGGCGGGGTGTTGACAGTGGAGCTGGAATGTACCCGCCGGTGGGTCCGCCTAACCATTCGGGATACCGGCCCGGGGATTCCCCGGGACGCTCTGCCATATGTCTTCGAGCCCTTCTACACGACGAAGGGGCAGGGGGAGAACTTCGGCCTCGGCCTCGCCTACAGCTATAACGTGATCCGCAAGAGCGGAGGCAGCCTGAAGCTGGATAGCCCTCCGGGAGGAGGCACGACGGCGGATATTCTCCTGCCGGCACGAAAGATCGTGAAGCCGGAAGAAGGGGTGGCGGACAAGGAGCGGGAGACGCCGGAGAGGGGGAGATAGCATGAGCCCGGACAAGATTAAAGTCTTTCTCGTAGAGGATGACCCCGACTGGGTATCGGCGGTATCGGCCTATCTGGGCCGCGAGGAGGACCTCGTGATCGTCGGAACGGCGGCTAACCGCGCCGAGGCGGTGAAAGGCGCGGAAGAGACGGATCCGGACGTGGTCCTCATGGACATCGACCTGCAGGGAGAAGGGAGGGACGGCATCTTCGCCGCTCTGGAGATTGCGGAGAAGGGACGGGCTAAGATCGTCATGCTGACCTCCCTCTCGGAGGAGCAGGTCATAACGGAGGCATTCACGGCCGGAGCCGTCAGCTATGTGCCGAAGGCGCATTACCGCGAGCTGCCGCAGACGATCCGCCAGGCCCACCGTCATTCGTATCCGATGGAGGTGCTGCTGAAGGAGCTGTCGCGGCTGAAGCGCGAGGAGCAGCTGCAAGGGCTGACGCCCGCGGAGCGGGAGGTTTTCGAGTTGATCGGGCAGGGCTACACCCAGGGGCAAATCGAGCGGAAGCTGTTCAAGTCCGAGAGCACGCTCAAGAACCAGGTGAACAAAATGCTGAAGAAGCTCGGAGTCCGAAGCTCCCGGGAAGCGGTGGAGAAGGTGCGGAGAAGAGGGCTTTGGCGCGGGGGAAAGGACAGGGAGTAATCCGGCTTGTCCCAGAATGGCTTGAAAATGCCCTGTCCTGTTTCAACCGGCCGCCGGTCAGGGTTATATATCTATGGATCCTGCAAAAATCCGCCTAAGGCGGATAACCATACAGGTGGAAATGAACCGGACGCCCAGGCGAGCCGGACATGAGCCGAAAAGAGAGCCCTGCTCTTTTTTCGGCTTTTTTCCGTACCGGGATAAACAGAGAGAGGAGAAAACCCGATTGCATATTTTTATTCTAAGTCTGTTTGTTGTCGGTCTGGTGGCTATTCTTTGGCGTTATTTCCTGCGGTGAAAGCCGCTCAAGGATAGTCGTTCTCGTCAAATTCCACCAGAAAAGGCGCTTCCTCCGCCAAGCAGCTCTCAATCCGCTGCCGGAGGTTTTTCCACGTCACTTTGGCAAGCCCCTCGTCCACCGGATAATACCCGACCTCCAGGCTTTCCTCGCTCGTTGTAAGCTTCCCTCCCGTCGGCCTTCCCATAAACAGAAAGATCGTGATGGTCTGGGTCACATTGTGGTAAACCCCGCAGAAGCGCGTCAGCTCGACGTCGATTCCCGTTTCTTCCTTCACCTCCCGGACGGCACCGGCTTGGATGGATTCTCCTTCCTCCACCCGCCCGCCCGGGCATTCCCATCCTCTCCGGGGACCCCGGATCAGCAGGAGCTTACCCTCAGCATTCCTCACCACCACCGTGGCGACTAGCAAATTTCTCGGTCCCGCCATGGCGTTCACCGGTCCTTTGTCGTGATGTCTTTTTTCCATATCTTACGCTTGGCAACCTTCTATACCATATGAAAATTCCTAGTATTCATGCGGGCTCGCGCCTTATCCGGGGAGCCGGATGTAAAAATAAGCATATGCCCGAAGAACCTGCCTATGGACGGTCCAACGCCTTCTGCTATACATTGGGGACAAGGGGCCCCTCCTCGACAACCTAACGGCAAAGAAGGTGTTACCCATCGGCAAAACCACGGCATTGGCGAACACTTCGACACGCAGCGTGCGCTACCTTCGGCGGGAAGCCGCCAAATCGTTACGGAGAAATTGGGACTTGTATCTTCTCATATCCCCGGTAGTCGCTTACTTTATTCTTTTTCATTATGTGCCCATGTACGGGGTGCAGATTGCGTTTAAGGATTTTCTGGCGTCGAAAGGCATAATGGGGAGTCACTGGGTCGGTCTGAAGCATTTTGAGCGCTTCTTCGATTCCTATCTGTTCTGGCGGGTCATTAAGAATACGCTCGGGATCGGCCTCTATGAACTCGCCGTCGGGTTTCCTGTTCCCATTCTGCTCGCTCTGATGATCCACGAGGTGCGGGGGAAATGGTTCAAGAAGACGATTCAGACGGTTACGTATGCCCCGCACTTTCTCTCTACCGTTGTTCTGGTGGGGATGCTGATCATTTTCCTGTCGCCGCGCAACGGGTTCGTGAACATGATCGTTCAGCTTTTTGGGTACCCCCCCATCTCGTTCTTGACCGAGCCGGCCTGGTTCAAAACGATTTACGTCTTCTCGGGCGTCTGGCAGCAGATGGGCTGGAGCTCGATCATTTACCTCGCCGCGCTGACCGGCATCGATCCGCAACTGCATGAGGCGGCCAAGGTCGACGGAGCCTCGCGTCTTCGGAGAATCTGGCACATCAACCTGCCCGGCATTCTCCCGACCATCACGATCCTGCTCATTCTGAACATCGGGTCGGTGCTGGCCGTCGGCTTCGAGAAGGTCTTCCTCATGCAGAACAGCCTGAACATGGACAGCTCGGACGTCATCTCGACCTACGTGTACCGGAGCGGGATTGTCGGCGCCCAATACAGCTTCTCGGCGGCCGTCGGCCTGTTCAATTCCGTCGTCAATTTCATCATGCTCGTCACCGTCAACCGGTTGGCGAAGAAAGCGGGGGGAACGAGCCTATGGTAAAAGACACCTTCGGAGACCGCGTGTTTGACGTCATCATTCACGTGGTGCTCGGACTCACTCTGCTGATCGTGCTGTATCCGCTTGTCTTCGTCGCCGTGGCTTCCATCAGCGATCCGGCGGCGGTGCTGGCGGGCGAGGTTTGGCTCTTCCCGAAAGGCTTTACGCTCATGGGGTATGAGAAGGTCTTCCAGAACGGCGAGATTCTGAACGGCTATGCGAACACGATCCTGTACACGGTGATCGGAACGCTGATCAACCTCGTAATGACGACGCTTGCGGCCTATCCGCTGGCGCGCCGGGATTTTTTTGGCCGGAATGGCTTTATGGCCCTGTTCGTCTTCACCATGTTCTTCAGCGGCGGCCTGATCCCCACCTACCTGCTCGTCAAAAATCTGGGTATGGTCAACACGATGTGGGCGCTCGTCATCCCGAACGCCGTCTCCGTCTGGAACATTATCATCATGCGGACCTTCTTCCAGCAGAACATTCCCCTTGAGGTACAGGAATCCGCCCAGATGGACGGCTGCTCCAACATCCAGATTCTTCTGCGGATGGTCCTGCCGCTTTCCCTGCCGATTCTCGCCGTCATGACCTTGTTCTACAGCGTCAGCCACTGGAACGCCTTCTTCAATGCGCTGATCTACTTGTCCGACCGGGGCAAATATCCGCTCCAGCTGATCCTTCGCGAAATCCTCATCCAGAACAACATGAACGACATGGTTCAGACCAATGAAGAATCGCTTGCCAAAAGTTTGATGCAGGCGGAATCCATCAAATACGCCGTCGTCATCATCGCGAATTTGCCTGTCCTTATGCTCTATCCATTCCTGCAGCGTTATTTCGTAAAAGGCCTCACCATCGGCGCCGTTAAGGGCTGATTATAGGAAGGAACGAAAAATCGATTAAAGGGGAGAATGGGAATGAACGGAAGAAAATGGTTGTCGGCTTCGCTAACCGGTGCGTTGGCGGTGAGTGTACTGGCAGGATGCAGCGGAAGCGGGGACAAGGAAAAGGCCAAGGGGGATGTGGCGGTCAAGACGGATGGCATGCCCATCGTTCCGGAGAAGGTCAACCTGAAAATGGTGGCCGGCAAGGCCCCGACCACGGCTCCCGACTGGAACAACGTCATGCTGTGGCAGGAATATGAGAAATTGACGAATGTCCATGTCGACTGGGAGATGGTTCCCTTCGACAGCCTGGCCGAGAAGAGAAACATCATGCTGACGGGAGGCGATTACCCGGACGCTTTGTTCACGGCCCAAATCCCGACCTCGGAGCTCGCCAAATACGGCTCGCAAGGGATTTTTATTAAGCTGAACGACCTGATTGACAAATATGCCCCGAACCTTAAGGCCCTCATGGCCAAATACCCGGAGGTGCGCAAGGGGCTGACCATGCCGGACGGCAATATCTATTCCTTCCCGACGATTTACGACCCCGAATTCACTTCCGTTCTGGCGGGAGGCAAGATGTGGATCAAGAAGGAATGGCTGCAGAAGCTCAACCTTCCGGAGCCGGCGACGACCGAGGAGTTCTACCAGACACTTAAGGCCATTAAGGAGAAGGACCCGAACGGGAACGGGCAGCCGGATGAGGTTGGTTATGCCAGTGTCGGCATCGGACCGCTGATCACCTACCTGAAGGGGGCGTGGGGACTTGGAAACCGCGGGGTGCGCCATGGCAATGTGGACATGGATCCTTCCTCCTCCGGTAAGCTGAGATTCATTCCGGCCGATCCCAAATACAAGGAAATGCTGCAGTACGTGCAGAAGTTATACAGCGAGGGGTTGATTGACAAGGACATCTTCACGGTGCAGGCCAACCAGTTCTATGCGACCGGGGCCAAGGGCGTGTACGGAACGATGGTCACTACCGGCCCTTATACGCTGATGAAGCAGGAGGGCTATTACGGGTTAGGCGCCTTGAAGGGGCCAGGCGGGGATCAGGTGTATTCGGCGGTCGGCTCGGCACTCGCCAATCCGGGAGCCTTCGTCATTACGGATCATAACAAGAACCCGGAAGCCACGGTCCGGTGGATGGATAACCTGTACAGCGAAGAAGGGAACAAAATGTTCTTCATGGGCTTCGAGGGCAAATCCTACGAGACGAAAAACGGGGAGTTCGAATATACGAAGGAGATTACCGATAATCCGAACGGCTTGACGTTCGAGCAGGCGCTGGTGAAATACGTGGTATGGCCGGGCGGCGGTTATCCGAACATCGTGCGGCAGAAATACTTCAAGGGCGCGGAGAGCCGTCCGGAGGCGGTGGAAGCGGCTTCCCGCTTCTCCAAGCAGTTCCCGAAGGAAATCTGGCCGATCTTCTCCTATACGCCGGAAGAGGACGAGAAGCGGGTGGCCATGGAGACCGACATCAACAGCTACGTGACGGAAATGCAGGCCAAGTTCATCACGGGCAAGGCGTCCTTCGCCGAGTGGGATAACTATATCGCCACGCTGAAGAAAATGAAGCTCGACGACTACATGAAAATTTACCAGGCCGCCTACGACCGGTACGCGAAGGAGAAATAAGAATGGGGGTTGAATAGGACAGGGACGGCTTCTAATGCCGGTAACCGTGAAGACGTGGAACCCTGCCCCTTATCCGGTGCTTTGCAGGTGCCTGATCCTGCGAAGGCGCAAGCGGGACATTAGAAAGGGTAACCCTCTGAGGATAAGTCGGTAAGGAAGCGGGGCCGGAGGGGAGCTTTCTTTCGGCCATGACAAGCATCGGGAGGCGTGCCGGGGAAAAGCCCTCGGCCCCTCGCAGCATCAGTAGGCGTGCCGGGGGAAGGGCCCTTGACGCATCACAAACATCGGGAGGCGTGCGGGAGGGGATGCCCGAAGCACAGCCGGCGGACAACGGGGGAGGCGGTTGACGTGGTAAAAGGCCCGAGGTTCTACACCTATCTGTTCTCGTATATCCTGCTCGTCGTCCTGCTGCTGGCGATCATCAGCGGGGTGGTGTACGCCAAGTTCTTCCATACCCTGCAAGCGGAAGTGGAGTCGTCCACTATCGCGAAGCTGAATCAGTTCAAGGACACGGTGGACTTGAGGATGCAGGAGATGAACCGCATGGCGGTGCAGATCGGGGGCAACCCGCTGCTGAAGCGGTACGCCGTGGCGGAAGGGAGCTACGGCTCCCTGCAGGCCATCGGCGAGCTTAAGCAGTACCTGTCGACCAACGCCTTCCTGTATGACCTTGTGCTGTATTTCAAGGATTCGGCTCATGCCAAGCTGTATGCCGCAAGCGGCACGTATGGCACGGATCTCTTCTTTCAAGATATTTACGGCTACCAGAATTGGAGCCGGGAGGAATTCGAGCGGACGGCCGGCCGGCTTACCGCCCCGGTCATGCGGCCAATGGAGCCCATGCTCTATAACCGGATACAGACGGAGCAGATGGCCACCTACCTGGTTCCGCTCCCCGCGAACGGGGAAACGGCGTACGGGGTGGTGATGTTCCTGATCAAGGAGAATGCCCTTAAGAGCCTCGCTTCCCATGTGCTGACGGATTACAACGGGCTGCTGTTTATTCTGGACGGTCAAGGAAACGTCATCTTTCAGGCGGCCAAGGGAGAATCCCAGGCCGCATCCCGGCATCTGCTGGATACGATCCAGAACCGGCCGGGGGACTGGACACTCGCCGATGCCGAGTATGACAAGCGCAGGTTTACCGTGGTCAAGGTGCCTTCCCAGAACGGGAACTGGTCCTATGTCACCGTGCTTCCCACGGCCCAGTTCATGAGCAAGGTGGACGAGGCGCGAAACCTGTACGCCTATGCGGTTGGAGCCGTGTTCGTCATCGGGGTGCTGATGGCCTTCCTTCTGTCGTTGAAGCACTACCGGCCCCTGGAGAAGCTGGTTCAGCTCGTTTCGGAAGGGGAGAAGCCCGAAGCGCCCAAGAAAGGACGTAAGGATGAGCTCGCCTACCTGTCCTTCGCCGTGGGCCAGATGGCCAAGGAGAAGGAGGGCCTGGCTAACCGGCTGAGGAGCCAGGCCCATGCGATCCGGGATCAAGCCCTGCTCCGCCTCGTTCAAGGGAAGGTCAAGACCCCCGAGGAATGGGAGGAGCTTAAGCTTTATGCGGATCTTCGCCTGAATAAGCCGCATTTTGCCGTTCTCCTGCTGCTCATCGACGACTACAAGCAGTTTCACAGCAGCAATTCGGACCGCATGCAGGAAGTCCTCAAGTACAGCCTGATCAAGGTGTTCGAGGAGCTGTCGTCCGAGGCTGGCACCGGCTTCGGGATGGAGCTCTTGGACGGGCGTGGGACGGTCTTTCTGCTCAACTTGAACGAAGGCTTCGGCGAGCTGGAGGTGGTTAAGGAGCTTGCCATGAAGGCCAAGGAGGTTTACAAGCAATATTTCCGCTTTAGCGTGACGGTGGGCATCGGCGGGATCTGCCAGGAGTATGCGGACATTCCCGCGCTTTATGTGAACGCTACCCACGCCGCCCGGCAGCGCTTCGTCAAGGGAAACGGCTGCGTGATCGCTTATGGGGAGGGAACAGGCCGATACGGGGAATGGTCGCTGCCGGTGGAAGGCATCGACCGGCTCGACAAGGCCATCAAACAGGGAGACAGCAGGGAAGCCGAAGCGGCGGTGGCCGATACGTTCCGGCACATTGTCGACCGGAACGTATCGCTGGAGGCCGCCGAATGCATCTGCTTCGACATCGTCAACAGCTTGACGAGAACGCTGACGGAGCTGGATGTGGAGATCGACGAGTCTCTCGGGGAAACGCTGGAGAGGCTGTTCGTTCCCCGCTTCGAGACGATCGAGGAGCTGGAGCAGATGGTAACGGACATATGCAGCAACGTCTGCCGGTACATCGCCGGCCAGAAGGAAAGCAAGAATCTGGTCATGCTAGACCGGATGAAGGATTATATTGCGGAGCATTACGCGGACCAGACGCTGAATCTGGACCGGATTGCCGGTCATTTCGGGCTGTCCTCCTCTTACGCGACCCGCTTCTTCAAGGACCAGACGGGGACGCCCCTTATGAAATACATTGACGAAATCCGGCTGAGCCGTACGAAGCAGCTGCTTCGGACCACCGACCTGCCGCTGAAGGAAGTCATGGCGGCGGCCGGGTATGTGGATTCCACGAACTATATCCGCAAATTCAAAAAAGCGGAGGGCGTCACCCCCATCCAATACCGCACGATCGTTCGGGCGGAGGAGGAAGGCCGGTCCCGGCCGCGGGTTCGGAGGGATGAGCCTGGCCGCGTCGGATGAGCTGCGTGGCGAGCTAACTAGACCGCCGTTTGCGGCAGGGCGGCTTATAGGGCCTTATCCGCAAAGGTGGGACCGCTTCCTAAACGATCCCTGCCAAGCAAACAGCCGGGGCGGAAGGAGCTATAGCTGGCCAGCGGCAGCTGAGATACCTTATCGGGCTGTTATCGCGTTGGGGAAAATCATTAGAGGAACAACGGTATCTTATTTTCGGCTAATAGTGCTCAAAAAGCCGATTATAGCGGAGTTACGCGGGAAATAAGAGATCTCAGTTCCTCTATGGTCAGCGCCTTCCTGGAAAAGACGCGAATAGCGAACTATAGTTCCGCTAATGATTGGCGCTCTGTAGGAGGTACCGCCCAGCCGCTAAGGATCGGCTGCTCTGCCGGAGGTACCGACTCAACCCCGAAGGATGTGAGCATGGCAAGGTACCTGCCTAGCCAGCTAAGGAAGCTCAGACAGCGGGGTCGTTTATCTCTCCGCTAAGGATCTGCGCACAGCGGGAGGAGCCTACTCTAACCCGCTAAGGATCGGCTTGTCTGCGAGAGACACCGCCCAGCCGAAGAATCGGCTGCACATCCGCAACACATGCTGCCGGATCCGCTTCCGGTTTAGATGAGAATCAGAGAAAACGGTAAGGCGCCGGCGAAGGCCGGAAACGAGGAAAGGGAGGGATGGAAGTGAAAGTAGCCATCGTAGGCTGCGGAGGTTTGGGACACGTGCATGGAGGGTCCTACGGCCGCATAGCCGGGATGCAGGTGGTCGGGGTTCACGACTTGGTGGAGGAAAGAGCGCGCAGCCTCGCGGACAAAACGGGGGCAGCCGTATACGATTCCTTCGATGCCATGCTGGAGGAATCGGGCTGTGAGCTCGTAAGCGTTACGGTGCCGAGCTATCTGCACAAGGAGTTTACCATCCGGGCCGCCGCGAAGGGCAAGCATGTCATTTGCGAGAAGCCGATCGCACTGAAGGTTCAGGATGCGGAGGACATGATCCGCGCGTGCCGGGAGCATAACGTCCGCCTGTTCATCGGGCATGTCGTCCGGTTCTTCCCGGACTATGTCCACATGAAGCGAAACGTGGAGAACGGGGCGCTCGGAACGATTGGGACGGCCCACGCCAAGAGGGCGGGGGGCCATCCCGCCGATGCCCGTCCGTGGTACGCGGACGAGAGCAAGAGCGGCGGCGTGGTGTGCGACCTGATGATCCACGACCTGGATTTCCTGCGCTGGACGCTGGGAGAGGTCCGTTCCGTGTACGGCCTAAGCCGAAAGGCGGAAGGGATCGAGTACGCTTCAGCGACTCTTGTGTTTGAGAGCGGAGCCGTCGCCAATGTGGAGGCGCATTGGGGATATCCCGGAGCTTTCTTCACGGCGGCGGAAATCGCCGGCTCTACTGGGGTTGTGAGAAGCGACAGCACGCAGGCGAAGTCGCTGCAGATCCGGCGGTTGGAAGCCGATTCTCCTGCCGGCGTGGTAGAGGTTCCCCAGAGCCCGGGCTTCGTCACTCCTTATACCCGGGAGCTTGAGCATTTTGTAGACTGTATCAAGAGCGCCTCCGAGCCGCTTGTCACGGCGCAGGACGCCGTGCTGGCGCTTGAGCTCGCCCTTGCGGTGCGAGAATCCGTGCGGACCGGTAAAGCGGTCAGCCTGCAAGAAACGAGACAGGAGAGACAGGAGGGATGGACATGCAGCAGCTGAAGATCGGAATGATTTCTTTTGCCCACGGCCATGCCAACAGCTATTTGCAGGCTCTGGTCTCTATTCCGGAAGTGAAGGTGGCCGGAATTGCCGACGAGAACCGGGACCGGGTCGCGAAGCAGACGGAGCACCACGGCATTCCGTACTATGCCGATTACCGGGAGCTGCTTAAGACCGATATCGAGGCGGTGGTGATCTGCTCCGAGAACGTTCATCACTTGGAGCATATTACCGAAGCCGCCCGTGCCGGCAAGCATGTCCTCTGCGAGAAGCCGCTCTGTCTATCGGTCCAGGAGATGGAAGAGGCCATCCGGGTCTGCTCGGAGAACGGCGTCCAACTGATGACTGCGTTCCCCTGCCGGTACCTGCCCGCGGTGGTGAGAGCGAAGGAAGCGGTGGACCGCGGGGACATCGGAGAGATCGTGGCCATCAAGGGCACCAACCGCGGGTCCATGCCGGGCCGCTGGTTTATCGAGCCCGGCCTGTCGGGTGGAGGCGCGCTGCTGGACCATACGGTCCACGTCATGGACCTCATGAACTGGTTTACCGGCTCCCGGGTTACCGAGGTTTATGCTTATGCGGCCACCCGGTTTCACGAGGACCTGGCGGTGGACGATACCGGCATGATCAGCGTCAAGTTCGAGAACGGGGTCTTCGGTGTACTCGATACAAGCTGGTCCCGCCCGAAGGCTTTCCCGACATGGGGCGATGTAACCATGGAGGTAATCGGCACGAAGGGTGTACTGTCCATCGATGGCTTCGCCCAGAGCAACGAGCTGTATAGTGATGAAATCGGCAAGGGAGTATGGGCGTACTGGGGGGATTCCATGGATCATTACATGGTCAAAGGGTTCGTGGAGGCGCTTCTGGAGGAGACTCCCGTGCCGATTACCGGCACCGACGGGCTCCGTTCCACAGAGGTCGCCCTGGCCGGCTATGAATCCGTGAGCAGAGGCCAGCCGGTTCCCCTGTGAATCCGGCCTGGCCCGCCGCCAGGCCGGCACCTTTACGGGTAAGGCTGGGTCCGTGCCAAGCCGGGACCTTTTCGCAGGTAAGGCCGCGCATGTTGCCAAGCCGGCCACCTTCTGCTGGTAAGGCCAGGTAAGTCGCCGAGCCGCTCTTTTTTGCAGATAAGGTCAGCCCCGTCGAGTCGGCACCCTTTTGCAGGTAAGGGCAGGTTTGCCATTACGCCGCCTTGCTCTCTAGGAGGGGGAGCCGACTTCCTCCCCTGCTCCAAGCTCGTCAAGCAAGGCCGTCCTTTCGCCGGTTCCGGCGGAGAGGACGGCCTTTTTGAGCTGTACGAAAGATAGAGGGGGTCTTGATTCGAACTTTTAGGTTAGCGAAAGACAGAGGGTGCCTTGATTCGAACCTTTTGGCTGTGCCAAAGATAAGAGGGTGCCCGATTTTCCCCCTTCATGGCCAGCTATCCTTCCGAAGAGGTCCAGACTCGAAAAAGGCGGGCGGCAGCGCCTTGTGGGGGGGCCGAATATTGTGCATGGAAGGAATGGTGTGTATTGACCATGCAGGGGAGGCTTTGATAGATTGAGGAAATCAAGATGGGGGAGCTGTGGCATCAAGCCCCCGCGGGGGGGATGGTTGTGAGCAAGCAGTGGTTCAAGCGCCTGTTGTTGTCTTATCTGCCGATTTTCTTCATCATCACGTCGCTGCTGCTTGCCATCTCGATTCTGGCGGTCAGCAGCCTCTCCCAGAGGGCGACGGAGGAAGCCAATATCGCTTCGGCGAAGCATGCGATGGCTCTTCTCGACAATTCCCTGAAGGCGGTCGATGACGCCATTCTAAAGGAAATCCAATCGAATCCGGTGCTCGGCCAATTCTTCTACCCGCCTTCCGGGGGGAATCCGTTTTATTCGGTTTACGAGCCTTCGACCCTGCTCCGCGATCTCATTACCGGAGTGCAGAGCATCCGCATCGACTCCATTTACCTTTACCGGCAGGCGGATCAAGTGGTGTTGACGTCGAATACGATTTTGCCGCTCGACAAGTTTGGGGACAAGGGGTTTATTCTCCGGCTTCTTTCGGAGGATTCCAAGGATACTTGGTCGAACGAACGGAGCTTCAAGGAATTCATTGACCAGGAGACCAGCTCCTCCGTCGTATCGCTTGTCCGGAAGGTTCCGCCGGTGGCGGGGGGACAGGGCTTGTTCGTCGTGAATATCCGGACAGTGGACGTCTCGCGGATGATCGAATCGATCATGAATTCGAGCTACAGCTATGCCGTTCTGAGCGACCGCAAGGGTACGCCGCTGTCGACGGCACAGCTGCAGGGCACGGCGGCTCCGGGCGAGCCTGAGGAGAAGGATGCCCATGCCGTTGTCGTCCGTTCGGATTATACCGGCTGGGAGATCCGGAGCGGGTTGACGCACGTCGGCCTGTTTAATTTCATTACCGGCTTCTCACAGCTGCTCATTGCGGTGGGGGCGCTCGCCATTCTGATCGGAATTGTGGCCATCGTCATCATCACCCGGCGCAATTACCGGCCGATCGAATCCGTTTTGTCGCGGCTGAGGAGCATTTCCTTGGAGAAAACCCAGGACCTTCTGCCGGCAGCCGGACGGGACGAGTTCAAATTCATCGAGGCGGCGCTTGACGATATGATGGAGCAATCCCTGCAGTTCCGGGAACGGCAGAAGGAAGACCTGATCTTCCGGAGGCAGTACTTCCTGGAAGAGTGGCTGGAAGGCAACCGGGCCATTTCCGGGGAGGAATGGCGGCGTGAAATGCAGCGGCTCGGGCTGAAGGAGACGTTCGTGCAGCTTCAAGCGGTGGTTATCGAGCTGGACAAATATGGCCAGTTTTGCCGGGAATACAACCACCGGGACCAATACCTGCTGAAGTTCGTTCTAAGCAGTGTCGTTCGGGAGATCGTGCCGGCGGAGCGGGCGGCGGTATGGGCCGAATGGCTCGACCCGAACCGTCTCACCATTCTGTACCAGTGGCACGAGCCGGTGGGAGCTTCTCCTTCGGAAGAGGGCAGTCCCGCCTGCCGGTACAGCGAGGCCCTCCTGGCCTGGGTGGCGGACAATCTCAAGTTTACCGTTACCATCGGAATAGGGCCGCCGGTCGATGGCATCGAGGGAGCACCCGATTCGTACGCGGGGGCGCGGGAAGCCGTCAAATACCGGTCGGTTCTCGGGATCAACCGGGTTATTGCCTATCACGAGATGGAAGGCTCTCCCCTAGGGGAAACTTACTCCCATTTGCCGCTGATCCGTTCGCTCGCCCAGTCGTTCCGGCTGGGGGACGAGCAGTGGCTGGCTCAATACGAGGCCTGGTTCGGGAGCATTCGGGACATGCTGTTCTCGCGTGAGGATCTGGTTAACCTGGTTAATTATCTGCTTTACCACCTGCAGCGCGAGATGATGGAGCTTCCTCCCGAATTCCAGGAGCTATGGTACAAGGGGGCCGCCGATCCGCTTCATGAGGTGCTCGAACAGTTCGATACGCTGGAGGAGCTGGAACGGGACATCCGCCGGATTCTCGCGGAGACGGGAGAGGCCATGAAGCGGATGCGCGAAAGCCGTTCGAGTCATTCCATTATCCGGGAGGTGCGGGCTTACATCGAGAAGCATTATGCGAATCCCGACCTTTCCCTTACCCACCTCAGCGAGGAGTTCCATATGAACCCGAAGTATGTCAGCCAGCTTTTTAAGGACGAGTTCGGGGTAAAATTCGTCGATTACCTGGCCCAGGTAAGAATCGAGCATGCCCGCCGCCAGCTCGCCCATTCCGACCTTCCGGTCCAGGACATCGGGCAGAGCGTGGGCTACCTCCACTCCTTCTCTTTCATCCGTGCCTTCAAGAAGGCGGTTGGCATGACGCCGGGGGACTACCGGAAGGAGAATCGAGGATAGGCGGAAAATGGTGGATCGGTCCGCCGACAGACGAAAGAGCCGCAGGCATGCGGCTCTTTCGTCTGTTTGTCCCCGCAGCCGGAAGGATGTGCATGGCCGGAATCATGTTCATTGATCTTGGCCCGGGAACGCGTTTACGCTTAAGGCACGAAAAGAGAACTTCACAAGGAGGCACGACATGCATACGGCTTATGTCCACAAGGCAGCGGCGGCCGGCGGGCGGGCGGCTCGGGAACGCCGCAAACGATTCAGGATGAACCTTCCACTCCTTATTCTGTTTGCCCCGATTGCCGCATTCTTTATTATTTTCAAGTACGCTCCGATGGCCGGTCTGGTCATCGCCTTCAAGAATTACACCTTCTATGACGGAATCTGGGGCAGCGAATGGGTGGGGCTTCACAATTTCGAGCAGCTGTTCTCCAACCCGCAGACGCTTTCCATTATCCGCAACACGGTCCTGCTCAGCTGCTTGAATATCGTTTTCGGCTTCCCCTTTCCGATTCTGCTCGCGATCCTGCTGAATGAAGTCCGCCGTCAATGGTTCAAGCGGCTTGTTCAGACGCTGGTCTACCTCCCGCATTTTCTGTCCTGGGTCATTGTCGGCGGCATGGTAGTGACTATCTTCTCGCAGGAAACCGGGATTGTGAATCATCTGGTCAAAGCTTGGCTCGGAGAGCCTTATCCGTTCCTGTACAAAGATGGGTCCTGGATCGCCATTTTCGTCGGTTCGGGGATCTGGAAAGGGGCCGGCTGGGGGGCGATTGTTTATCTGGCGGCCTTGACGACCATCGATCCCCATCTGTATGAGGCGGCGAGCCTGGACGGGGCGAGCAAGTGGAGGCAGATCTGGCACGTAACGTTACCCGGCATCAGCTCGACGATTGTCGTCATGTTCATCCTTACGCTCGGCCATGTCATGGAGGTGGGCTTCGACCACGTCTTCATGCTGCAGAATTCAGTCGTTTCCGGCATATCGGAAGTCATCAGCACCTACATTTACCGGGTGGGTCTGCAGGGAGCCCAGTTCAGCCTGACCACCGCCATGGGTTTGTTCGAATCGCTGATCGGGCTCGTTCTAGTCCTGACCGCCAACCGGATAGCCCGCAGGCTTGGCCAAAGCCTGTGGTAGAAGAGGAGGGAGATTCCAATGAAAGCTACTTGGGGAGAAAAAGTCTTTTACAGCGTCAATTATCTTCTGCTGGCCTTGGCCGCCTTAAGCTGCCTGCTTCCGATCGTGCATGTGGCGGCGGTTTCGTTAAGCGACAGCCATTCCGTAATGTCCGCTTCCGTCTCGCTCTGGCCGGTCGGCTGGACCCTCGAGTCCTACCGAACGCTCATTGAGGGAACCGGGATCGTCCGGGCCTTTAAGAACAATACCGTTCTGACCGTCGTGGGCGTCGTCCTCAGCATGGCGGCAACGGTGATGGCCGCCTATCCGCTGTCCCGGCCTTACTTCTACTGGAGAAGAAAGCTTACGCTCGCCGTGGTCTTTACGATGCTGTTCGGCGGAGGGCTCATTCCCACGTATCTGGTCATCAAGTCGCTCGGGCTGATCAATTCCTATGGGGCCATCTGGCTGCCCGGTCTTGTGAGCGCCTTCAACATGCTGGTCTTGAAAACGCACTTCGAAGGCCTGCCTTCGGAGATGGAGGAGGCCGCCCGTATGGACGGCTGCGGGGAATGGAGGCTGCTCGCCCAAGTCGTTCTGCCTTTGTCCCTTCCGGTTCTGGCGGCGCTTACTCTTTTCTATGCCGTCGGCTATTGGAACGCCTTCATGAACGTGCTCATCTATATCAACAGTCCCGAGAAGCACAACATGACCGTTCTCGTTCAGCAAATGGTGCAGAGCCAGTCCCTGCTCCAGGAGATCAATGGGATCCAGCAGGACGATATCAAGCAGATGACGCCCGAGGGCATCAAGACAGCCGGTATTCTGGTCATGATCGTCCCCATGCTGATTGTCTATCCGTTCCTGCAGAAATATTTTGTCAAAGGGGTGATGATCGGCGCGGTCAAAGGGTGACGCGGGAACTACGGTCCGATCCCGTTGGGCGGGAAGAGGCCCGAACACGTGCAGGAAAGGCCCGAACACGTGCAGAAAGACAGGTTCAACCAATCCACGAAAATGGGGGCAAGGTCCATGAAAACAAAATCAGGCGTTATGACGGTTACGGCGACCGTCCTGCTTACGGCTCTGGCGGCTGCGGGCTGTTCGACCGGCAAGGACGATCAGGTGAAGGGCGAGGGCAAGGATCCGGCCAAGAAGCCGGTCATTTCCCAGACGATTTACGACCGGGGAACGGTACCTCCCGAGGAAGGAACGATCGAGAAGAACCGCTGGACCGACTGGATCAACGAGAACGGACCGGCCACCGTCAAGTTTACCGCGATCCCGCGCTGGGAGTCGCAGGCAAAGCTAAATACCTTGTTCGCCTCGGGCAGCGCCCCCGATCTCATCTTCGAGTTCGATACCGGCTACCGCAACCAGCTGTACAACCAGAAGCAGCTCATGCCGCTTGACGACCTGATCGCCAAGCACAGCACGGTCTACAAGAAGCTGCTCGAAGAGAATCCCGTCCTCAAAAAAATAGGAACGAAGCCGGACGGCAAGCTGTACGAATTCGGACGCATCCTGGGGCTGTCCACTAACCACGTGCTGTACGTAAGACAGGATTGGCTGCAGAAGCTCGGCCTCGAGGTTCCGAAGACGACGGACGACCTGTACAAGGTCATCAAAGCCTTTACCGAGCAGGATCCGGACGGCAACGGCAAGAAGGACACGTACGGCTACAGCCTCAGCTTCGTTACCGGCATGGTGACCGACGCGATGTTCCAGAATGTCACCCGGGTGGTGGAGAACGGCACCCTGATTCATGACTGGGAGAGACTGAAGGCGGCAACGGAATTCAAGAAGAGGATGTATGACGAGGGCCTGATCGACAAAGATTTTCTGGCGGATAAGAACGGGGAGAAGGCGAAGCAGGACTTCATTAACGGCAAGCTCGGCTTCTACGGAGTAAACGGCGGCGGGGGAACCCCCGGCATGCAAATTTTGGAGGCCATGCGCAAGAACAACCCGGAGTCCAAAATGATCCCCATCGAGCTGCCCAAGGGCCCGTTCGGCCAGTTCAGCCCGGTCATCCAGAACCCGGTTCAGATGACGGCCGTCATCAACGCGACCGCGAAGGATCCCGCAGCCGTTGTCAAATACGTCGACTTCCTGGTTTCGGAAAGCACCCAGAAGACCCTCAGCAAAGGGCTGGAAGGCACCCATTGGAAGACGGGGGCGAACGGCTGCCCGGAAGTCATCGTGGACAAGGACCGGCAGAAGAAGGAGCTGAGCTGGACGGGGGATTTCCAGATGCTGAATTTCTCCGCTACGTGGGGCAAGTGCTCGAGCTATGCCAGCACGCTGGATCCGTCCAAGCCGCTGGAGAAGGAATTCCTGGAGATCATCGATATGGCGAAGAAGGCTTACCTCGATCCGGCCCGTCCCATCGCCGAGATTACAAGCGGCGAGCATATGCCGACCCTTCCGCAGGATCTGCAGCTGATCGTCACGAACGCGACCAAGACCATGACGGATACGATCAATAAGGCCATCGTCAGCGGAAGCTCCTACAAAGTGGATCAGGCTCTCGCGGACGCCAAGTCCACATGGGAGAAGTCGGGAGGCAAGCAGGTCGACGAGTGGTATACGAAATGGTACGCCGAGAACAAGGACAAAGCCTTCCTGAAGGAAGACATGTACAAAATGCCAAAAAGCCAGTAAGGAGAGAAGCTCGTATGAAGCAAACGGAGCAGCAAGTCCCCGCCGAGGCCTTTGACCGGTGGGCCCGGCAGGCGAGATGGAACAACGGGTTGATCACCTTGACCAAGCCCGGTCACACGAGGGAGGCATCCTCTTTCCCGGAGGTGCACCCGGGAAGGGAAACGGCCGCGTATTACGCGGCCGGCTTATTGTCCGGAAGAATGGGAGCCGAGGGCTCCGCCATGCTGCATCAGCTTTCCCTGCTGCAGGAAAAGGACAGGGCGTCCGAATTCTTCGGAGGGTTCCGCTGGTACCGGGAAGAGACGGCGATTCATGACACGAATGCGGCCTTCTTCATTATGAGCCCGCTTGTCCAAGCGGTCCTTCTTAATCCGGAGCAGGTGCCGGACGCCCACGGTCCCATCTTGAAAGGGATGATGGAGGGGGCCCGGGAATGGTTCGCCCGGGAATGCCGCGAGCCCAGCCTGTATTACCCCAATAAGATCATCAGCGACGGCGCTCTGCTGCTCGCTCTTGCCAAGCTGACGGCCCACGCGGAACGGTTCGAAGAAGGCACGGCCTTCTTCCGGAGATGGCTCGACTACACAAGACGGCGCGGCTGGGGATGGGGCGAGAACATGAGCCTGGGCTACCTGGGCATCATTCTCAGCTCCCTGCAGCTGGCGGCATACTGCCTGAAGGACGCCCATCAACCATTGGCGCAGGAACTGTACGCCGAGATCCGAGGGCTTCTCGAGCTGATCCGCTTCCATGACCGCCACGAATTCGTCCCGACCATCCGCAGCTATAACTTCCAGGGAGAGGTGGAGCGGCCCGGCGCCGCTTGGCAGATGGCCGGTTACGGGGAAGGGGATGCCCCGGCCCCGGAGCTCCCCGATCTGTGGATGGTGCCGGCGCTAGCCCTGTATGCGCGTCATACCGCCAAGGCGGTCGGCCTTCCGGAGAGGGCGGAGCAGCCGGTGCCGAGAATCCGGCGGGAACGGGTCATGGACGATGCCGAGGCGTATACGTGGATCGGCTCCCATGCCCGCCTGGGCAGCCTGAACCGGTTCCCGGTTCTCGCGGGCTGCTACCAGTGGCCAACCTGGGGACTCGGCTGGCAGTCGTTCCCCGCCAGCTTCAGCGTGGACGGCGAGCAGGTCGGCTATTTGCGGTGGACGGTCCGGGAGAAGGGGGCGACGCGAACCCATCCGGCTGAGTCGTATCCCCATGGTTACCTGAATCCAGCTTTGTTCGGGGACCCGCCTTATCCCGAGGTGGAGACACACTGCGCCCAGGAAGGAAATGCTCTATTGGCGGTCCGCAGCCTGACGGGCCTTCACAACCGGGCGGAGGAGATCACAGACGAATGGATCGTCCATCGCTTCCGTCACCACGTGGAGACGGTTGAGGTCAAGGGCGGAGATGGATCCCGGCACCGCTGGCTGTTGCTTCGTTACCCGGAGGTAACGGTGGCCCTGACGGCGCTTCAGGGTATCGTATCGAACGGGATGTCCGCCGCCGTGGCGGAAGGTGAACTCGAATGGGAGCAGGATGAGGCGGGCACCCTCCGAATCCGCCGGATTCTGTACCGGGGGGAGGAACGCCCGTTGGTACACGCCCGTCTGGAGAGCGCCTGGGCTCTCGTCATCCGGGAGCACGAGCTCTCCGGAGCCCCTGCCCCTGCGGAATGGCTGCAGGGCATCACGGTTCAAGACCGGTGGGAGCGGGACGGAGAGACGCCGCGAACCGATGACCAGCGAATCCGCCGGCTTGCCCTGCAAGGGGACGGAATTTCTTCCGTCCGGCTTGAGCTGGATCCACATCTAACGGGAAGGAGCTGACTATGGTGACCATGGCATCGCTCAATCGGGAAGAGCTTCTTCAACGGATCGACCGGGTGATCGACAAGATGAAGAACCTGTCCCCGGAAGAGATCGTCGAAACGTGCCCCATCGGGATTATTTCCATGGACAATTGGGAATGGCCGCAGGGGGTCGGCTTGTTCTCCCTGTTTCTGTATTACCGGGAAACGGGCGAGGAGGCCGTCCTGGCCTACCTGGAAGACTGGTTCGACCGCCGTCTGCAGGAGGGTGTTCCCCCTCTTAATGTCAATACGATCTGCCCTCTGCTCACGCTGACCTATCTGAACGAGCTCCGCCCGAAGGAGTCGTACCGGGGGCTTCTGGAACGGGGAGCGGCATTCGTTATGAAGGAAATGCCGCGGACGGAAGAAGGAGGATTGCAGCATATCGTTTCCGGCGGTTTGAACGAAGGGCAGCTGTGGGACGACACGCTGTACATGACGGTCTTGTTTCTGACTCGGTACGGCGTGCTTACGAATGATCCGGCCTGCGTGGACGAAAGTGTCCGTCAGTTTCTGGTTCATCTGAAATATTTAACCGACCCGGCAACGGGGCTGTTCTTTCACGGGTGGACGTTTCAGGAGGGCCATCATTTCGCGAAGGCGCTGTGGGGACGGGGAAATGCCTGGTATACCGCGGGGCTGGTGGATTATTTGGATATGATCGAGCCGCCCCCGGGGGTGAGCCTGTTCCTGTGCGGGTCGCTCGAACGGCAGGCGAAAGCCCTCCGGCCCCTTCAGGCGCCAAGCGGCCGCTGGCATACGCTTCTCGACGATCCCTCTTCGTACGAGGAAACCTCGGCCACGGCGGCTTTTGCCTACGGCCTGCTGAAGGCCATCCGCTGCGGCTATCTGAGCCGCGATTTTGAGCCCATGGCGTGGCGCGCTTTTCATGGTGTTCTCGACCAGATCGATCCCGACGGGACAGTACGAGGCGTCTCCTATGGAACGGGCATGGGAAGAACGCTGCAGGCTTATAAGGACATTCCCCTGTGCCCCATGCCTTACGGGCAGTCCATGGCTTTGCTTATGCTGGTAGAGGGGCTAAAGCACGACCTGGCGGAAGTCAGGCTGTAAGGGAGGTCCCATTCTCAGAAGAAAGGAGCAGGAAGCCGAATGCGGCATGACCACATCGAATTTCACAACACGGCCGAGCTCGAAGAAAGCCGCAGCTTTGGGGGAGTGAAGCTTTACCGGTTTCCACGAGAGGTCCGCCATGCGCTTGGCGACCGGGGGCGGTTTATCTCGGAAGAGGCGACGGGCTGCGAGCTCCGTTTCGTCACGGAGGCAGCCCATGTCCGCTTGACGCTTCTCCTGCCCGACCGGGCGGGGGAGGTGTACGTCTACCGGGGCGGCCTGCTGCACTCCACGCACGCTATGCCTGCCGGCATCCCGAAGACGCTGCATCTGGAGCGGCCCGTCCGTTTAGCGGGAATGGACCTGGAGAAGCTGACCGCCTGCGGCTTTGCGCCGGAGGTATGGAGGGTGGTGTTCGGACGGTCCGAGGGCGTATTCCTGGAATGGAACACGTTCGGAGAAGCCGTCCGGCCTCCGCAGGCAGGAGAAACCCCGGGGGTCCGCCTGCTCGCCTATGGATCCTCCATCACCCATGGACTGGGTACCTATCCCCTTACGTATATCGATCAGGCGGCCAGGCGGCTGAAGGCGGATCTCTTCAACAAAGGAATGAGCGGCTCCTGCCTTTGCGAGCCCGAGATGGCGGACTATCTCTCCCGATCCGAGGGCTGGGACGCCGCCCTGCTGGAGCTTGGCGTCAACATGAGGGACCATTTCCCCCCCGACGTCTTTGCGGAGCGGACGGACTATTTGCTGCGGAGGATGCTGGAGCGGCATCCGGATAAACCGTTCTTCCTGGTCACCGTTTATCCGAACTTCGCCACCTGGGCCGACAGTGAGGCCGGACGCAGGGAGAGGGAATATAACCGGATTCTGGCCGGGCACGTCAGCCGAATGGCTTCTCCGAATCTTCACCTGATCCCGGGGGATGAGATCCTCCAGGACTTGTCGGGCTTGTCCTGCGATATGATCCATCCCGGACCATACGGCCATATGCAGATGGGAGAGCAGCTGGCTATACGCATGCAGCCGGTATGGGAAGAACGGTTTGCCTGATAGCCGCGAGGCGGCGGCGGAGCGGTTTTCCCGGTAACGGGTAGAGAAGGCCGTTCCGCGCCATCCACCGCGCGGCCGTTGGCGAAAGGAGGGATATGGTTACAGACTACCACTTGAATCGCAAGGAAGATCAGAAGAGTGAGGAAGCCATTAAGGGGTCAAGCCGTACCGATTAAAGGAAAATGAGGTGAACTTGTTGAAAAATCATGCCTGCTTACGTTGGATAGTAAGCGCATTCATGGCAAGTGTTCTTTTGCTGGCGCAGCTGGTCCCGATGACCGCCCCCGTGGCGCGTGCCGAAACCGGGGATATCCTCACCGAGACGTTCGACGCCTATCCCACGGGCCAAAGCCCTCCCGGCTGGACGGTGCCTAAGCCCCCCGCCGCCGTTTCCCCCGCCCCTTCCCCGTATATCGTGAAAGCCACGGTGGAGGAGCTGTCCGGCACACCGGGCAAGGTTCTGGAAATGCAGAAGAACGGGAAGTCCACCGCTTCCTACAATATCAGCAAAGCAGTCGCCGGCACGACCTCCAAGCTGGCGATGTCTTACCGGGTCCGGGCGGAGCAGACCGATGCGGTGATTTATTTGCCGACGCCGCAGAGCGGAAGCACCTCGCTCTTGAAATTCAGCCTGAACAACGGCCAGTTCACTTACATGAAGAAGGGAACCACCTCCTGGACGCCGATCCAACCTTATACCGCCGGAATGTGGTATGAGGTCCGCCTGATGCTGGATACGGACCAGGACACTTTCAGCTTGTCCATTAACGGGGAACCGAAGGTATCCGGAGAGCCGATGGAAGCAGGCGGGAACGTTTCGTCCTTCTACCTGGGCATCTATAAGGACAGCATCGGAGCGGCCTTCTTCGATGAGTTCCGGATGAGCTCTTACAAGCCCGCCGTCTCAGTCCAGTTCGAGCAGCCCTCCTATGACATCGCCGCCGGCTCCGGCCTGGCGCTTCCCTTGATTTTCGACCCGGCCGATGCAACGGACCAGAGTGCCGTTTGGTCTTCGGACCAGCCCGGCATTGCGTCCGTCACCGGCAATGGACGGGTGACCGGGCTGGCACCGGGGCGAGCGACGATTACGGCCAAGCCGAACGAAGCCATTCCGTCCGCGAGCGTAACGGTGAATGTTTACGAGGTTCCGGTTAGCGGCATCTCGGTCATTCCGTCCTCAGCTAACGTCCCGGTCGGTTCGAGAACGCTGTTGAAGGCGGTGGTCACCCCCGACAATAGCACAGATACGACCGTGAAATGGGAAAGTGCCGATCCCTCGGTAGCAACAGTAGACGAATTCGGTGAAGTGACGGGCATCTATCCGGGAACGGCTGTGGTCTATGCCTCCACTCCCGACGGCAAGGTTCGCGGAGAAGCGGCGGTAACCGTGGTCAGCCGCGGCATCCAGCAGCAGCTTTACGTTTCGCCGGCGGGAGACGACTCCAATCCCGGGACCGAACAGGCCCCTTTCCGCACCGTGGCGAAGGCCCAGGAAGCAGTTAGAGCGCTGAGCGCTGCGATGAAGGGAGACATCGTCGTCAACCTGCGGGCGGGAACGTATACGCTGGACCGTGCCCTGACGTTCGGACCGGGGGACTCCGGCCGGAACGGATTTTTCGTCACTTACCGCAGCTACCCGGGCGAGAAAGCGGTGATCAGCGGCGGACAGACCATCCGGGGCTGGGAGCCCCATAACGAAGCCCGAACGGTGTATCAAGCCTATGTGGGGCATGACCTGCAGACGAGACAGCTCTTCGTGGATGGAGTCCGCGCCGTAAGGGCAAGAAGCGAATCCGGATTGACCAATCCGGTGAAGACGGCAGCCGGGTATACCTCGGACGATCCCGCTCTCGCCGGGTTCCGCAACGTCGAAGACCTCGAATTCGTCTTCGAGGATGCCTGGACCAACTCCCGGGCGGGCGTCCAATCCATAACGGCGGACAGCGGCAAGGCGCAGATTACGTTGGACCCCGAGGCCTGGACGGCCATTTCCAACCGGGGACAGACCTCCGCAACCATTCCCGTGTATTACGAGAACGCCTACGAGCTCCTCGATCAGCCGGGGGAATGGTATTACGACCGGACGGCCGGTATGCTTTACTACATGCCGCGCGCCTGGGAGAATCTGTCGACGGCATCCGTCGTAGCCCCTGTCCTCGAACGGCTGATGGACATTCAAGGCGCTTCGGTTGACGAGCCGGTCCGCAATCTGCAGTTCGAGGGCCTGGAATTCACTTATACGACCTGGATGAGGCCGAGCACGCCGGCCGGGCATTCCGACGCGCAGAACAATCATTTGCGCTATCCGGGTACCCGGGATACGCTGCCGGACGCGGCCATCATGCTTCAGCTGGCGAACACGGTGAATTTTGAGCGCAATACGTTCACCAAGCTTGGAATAACCGGGATCCGGATGGATAACGGGGTCCAGAACAGCTTGATCGAAGGCAATCATTTCTATGATATTTCGGGCGGCGCCGTTACCGTGGGCCAGCCTTACTCCAGCGATCCCGAGGTGTACCACCCCGCCGATCCGCGCAAGATCATGAAGAACAACGACGTCACCAACAACCTCATTCATGATATCGGGGCGGACTACAAATCGGCGTCGGCCATTTCGGCCGGGTTTCCGGTCGATATGGATATCCGGCACAATGAAATTTTCTCCATTCCCTACAGTGGCACGCATATCGGGTACGGCTGGGATGCGAAGTTCGATCCCGTCACCCGCAACGTTCATATCGAGGATAACCTGATCTATGACCTGCTCGGCAAGGGACTGAGAGACGGCGGAGCCGTTTACAGCCTCGGAACAACCGGAGCTTCCGTTCAGGACCCCAACGTCGTGTCGGGCAACTACATCCGCAACCAAATGAACGACAGTGCCGTGCTGTACGCCGACCAGGGCTCCGCGTTCTGGAAATACGAGCGTAACGTGATCGACTTGAAAAACACGCCGCCGTGGCACGGAGCCCAAAGGTGGGCCCAAGTATGGCTGCCGACCATTCACGATCAATTCTTCAACCAGAACTATACGACGCAGCCGTATTATGTTAACAACGGGACGAATGCCATCTTCGAGAATACGCATGTCGTGCCGGATGCGAATTGGCCGGAAGAAGCGCTTGCCGTCATCCGCAACTCGGGGCTTCAGACGCCCTTCCGCGATGTGGCGGAGGGAATCATTCCGCGGTTGTCCGCCGATCCGGTTAATCTCAAATCAGGGTCGGCCGAAACGATTTCCATCCACAGCCGGGGAGGCAAGGATGAGACGCTGGACCTGGGTGCAAGCCGGGTGTACTATGCTTCGCGCCAGCCGGAGATCGCCGCTGTGGATGGGCAGGGCCGCGTCACCGGAATCAGCCGGGGGAGCACCAAGGTGGACATCAGCATCCTGAACGGCACCATGCTGAGAACGGTCACCATCGACGTGTATGTAGACGATGAGCTGTCGGAGGTCCGGCTCGAAGGGGAGGCTACCCATGTCCGGTATGGGGCTCCGGGAGAGGAGAGGGAACTGAAGGCCCTGGGCCATACTCTTTTCGGCAATGAGGTTCCCCTGGACCGAACGGAATTCCTGTCTAGCAGCCCCGAGGTGGCCACGGTCACCGAGGATGGACGGCTTACCGCCCATCAAGCGGGTACGGCAGTCCTCACGATAAAAGGGGACTACGCCCATACCTCGGCTTCCGGTTATTACCTGTACAAGGTCGTGGATTCCGCCACGGCCGACGATTACAAGCTGCGATCCGAGATCGACCGGGAGGATTCCTGGGCCATTAACGGAACGGAGAGCGGAAGCATCCGGGCGGGAGCCGGCAGCCTGACCTTGGCTACGGCCGGAGGCTATGCCGTGCAGAAGGACCGGATGTTCCTGAACGAGATGCTCGATTTCAACATGACCATCAACGGCTCGGGCAGCTGGTACGCGCTTTCGCTCGGCAACCCGAGCTCCGAGGTGAACTACTCCAACGGAAACACCTACCTCGTCGTCATCTCCGGCAGCAGCATCGAGCTCCACCGGTTTAACAGCGGCAAGCGGACCGTCATTTACGGCAATCTGGCCGGGTATCCGAGCATCGGAGGGGACGCAATCCCGAATACGATGCTTCCTTACAACGAGACCCGCCGCGTGCAGGTGGGGACGTTCCGGCAGGAGAACGGGGTACGCCTTGTCATGAAGGTGGACGGAAAGGACGTCTTCGACTTTGTCGATACCGACAAGACGAATGCCCTGTCTGAGCCCGGGTACTTAGGCTTGATCGCGAGAACCGGAAGCATCACCTTAAGCCGGATGGACGACCAGGCACCGGCCGCTGCCGGGCTTTCCCTCGATGGCTTATCAGGCATCAAGGCGGGAGAAACCCGAACGGCCGTCGTGACGGCCGTCTATGAGGACGGAACGAACGGAACGCTGTCGTCGGGGGTAACCTTCGAAAGCAGCGATTCTAAGATCGCCGAGGTCAACGGGAAGGGAGAAGTAACGGCCCATCTTCCGGGGACGGCCGTCCTGACGGCACGGTATGGGGAAGCAAAAGGCTCCTATCCCCTGACCGTACCCGATTCGGTCGCGCCCGTCACCACCGCTGACTTGAGTCCGGCGGATCCGGATGGAGCGAACGGCTGGTACGTTCATCCGGTAACGCTCCGTCTCGGGGCATCCGATGAAGGCTCCGGCGTTGCGGACACCGTGTACAGTCCGGATGGAGGCGTGACCTGGCTCCGCTATACGGGAGCCCTTACCGTGGAGGCCGGGGGAGCGTACGACTGGAGGTTTCGGTCCACGGATCGATCCGGTAACGAAGAGGAAGTCCGGACGTTTGCCATCAAGCTGGACACAGCCGGGCCGGCTATCGAAGCTTCCGGGGTCGGGCCGGATGCCGTCTATGCCGACAGCACCGACCTGGCGCTTGGGCTTCACGTAACGGATTCCGTATCCGGAGTGGAGCCGGGGAAGACCTCCGTCCTGCTGGACGGGATGCCTTACGCCCCGGATTCTCGCATTCCGCTCTACCTGCTGGAGCTCGGAAGTCACACCCTTACGATCACGGCAGAGGATAGGGCGGGAAACCGGAGCATGCTGACCATCCGGTTCCAGACGGAAGCGAGCCAGGCCTCGCTTCAGGAGCTGGTCAACCGGTTCGCAGATGATCAAGCGATCGATAATGCCGGGATCAAGAAGAGCCTGCTCGCGAAGCTGGAGCAGAAGGATTGGCAGGGCTTTCGGAAGGAGGTTCAGGCCCAGAGCGGCAAGCATATTACCAAGGAAGCCGCGGATTATTTAAGCCGTGACGCGCTCGCTCTGCTGAACGGGTAAGGAAAGAGAGAAGGACACGCTCTGGTCGAACGGGAACCGGGATTCGGGAACCGTTTGGACCAGGCGTGTCCTTTTTTAATGCCGTCAATCACTTAGGCGGGAAACCACTCGCCATGTGAATAAAGAACGGTCGGAGCCTCCATCACCAGAAGAAGCAGCCCCGTGTTCAGTTTCCGGCGGCGGCCGGCTTGCCTTCCGGAAGATAGCCCTTTTCCACGGATTCCTCGATGAGCCGCTGGGCGTACGCCCAGAGAGCCTCGGAGCCCTCGGCAATGGACGCATTGCGGCTGAGGACCATCTCAGCCGTTATTCCGAATTTTTTCCATGTGTGCCCTTGGGTGTGGTAGTTGTGCAGCAGGGGTTGAAACCGGTCCAATGCCGCGGCAAAACGGGCCTCCGGCGTCACCCGCTCCTCGAACTCGTCCCACAGCCCGCGAAGCTCCTGCGCCTGATCGGAAGGCAGCATGCCGAACAGCCGGTCGGCCGCTTTCCGCTCCCGTTCCGCCTTGTCCAGGTGCCCCGTCACATCATAGGCGAAGGTGTCGCCGGCATCGATCTCCACCAGGTCATGGATGACCAGCATCCGCATGACGCGGAACCGGTCCACTTGCGCGTCGTTGGCATGCTCGGCAAGAACCATCGCCATCGCCGCCTGGTGCCAGGAATGCTCCGCGTCATTCTCATAGCGGGAATTGTCCATCAGACGGGCCCGCCGCACCACCTGCTTCAGTTTGTCGATCTCCACCACGAATTGAATTTGCTGCGCCAGCCGATCCATCTCCGGGTTCCTCCTCTGTGTTCTTTTTCTTCAGTATAGCATCTCCCTGCTCATCGGAGGGGAAACAGGAGGACAAGAAAGGGAACGAGAGAACGGGCCCAACCGTTCTCCGTTATTCCGGGGCCGTTTTGCCGCGGGGGTTCGGACAGGGTACTATAAAAGATAGAACTTAGAAAACCCCCGCCGGACGGGTACAATGAGGAAGAACAATCCATAAAGCGGTGGCGGAGGACAGGAGGAACGGCAATGGAGAAAACGGAGAAGGCCATTCTGCTGTATGACGGTGTATGCAACCTATGCAGCTTCGTGATCCGCTTCGTGATCCCTCGCGACCGGGCGGGGAAGTTCGTTTTTGCCTCCCTGCAGTCGGAGACGGGAAGGAGGCTGCTGCTTGGAAGCGGATTGGACCCGGATGCGCTGGACACCTTCGTGATGGTCCGGGGGGAGCGCACCTACATTAAGTCCTCGGCGGCCCTCCGCGTGCTGCATGAGCTCGGGGGCGTCTGGTCCCCGGCGCTTCTCTTCCTGGCCGTGCCGCGCCCCATCCGGGACTTCGTCTACGACCGGATCGCCCGCAACCGCTACCGCTGGTTCGGCCGGACGGACAGCTGCCTTGTGCCGACGCCCGATATCCGCGAGCGTTTTATCGATTCGTAACCTTTACAGCAAGGAGGCCGGGGCTTATGGCCAAGAGCAGACCGATTTATGTAGAAATCGACATTCGGGGCGGCATGGACCGCCTGTGGGACTATACCCAGAATCCCGAGAAGCACCGGGAATGGGACCTGCGGTTTACGGACATCCGGTACCTTCCGAAGGAAAAAGAGCACGAGCCCCAGCGGTTTCGGTACGAAACCCGCATCGGCTTCGGGCTGCGCATCCGCGGAGACGGGGAGACGACAGCCGTCGTCGAGGGTCCGGGCGGAGAGCGCACCTCCGCGCTCCGCTTCGGCTCGGGGCAGGCGTTGTCCCTTATCCGGGAGGGAGCGGGGTACTGGAAGTACATCCCGCTGGCTGATCCGGAGGGGGGACATTCCGATTCCGGCGGGAAGCGGGAGAGGCCGGCGGAGGGGAGTCCATCGGGAGGAACGAGAGGAACTTCGGTTGAGGCATCTGGGTCAGCGGAAGAAACCGCCCGAACACGAGCCGATGGGGATTCGGCTGCGAGTGCTTTCGAGGGGAGCGTCTCCCCGTTAGCCGCATCCGGAGGCCCTGCGGCTCCGGTCGGGCCGGTTCAGCCGGAACCATCCCACCAGTCGCAAGGTGTCGTCCGGTTCCTCACCCGCTACGACTACCGGACGAGGTTCGGTCTGCCTGGCCGGCTGGTGGACCGGCTGCTTTTCCGCCCGCTCATGGGCTGGGCCACCGCCTGGAGCTTCGACTGCCTCCGGCTGTGGATCGAGAGGGGAATCGCCCCGGCGGTGTCGCTGCAGAGAAGCCTCATCCATTACACAGCCGTCTTCCTGCTCACGTTCCTTTGGATTTACCACGGCCTGGTGCCGAAGCTGCTTTTCACCTATACGGGGGAACGGGAACTGTTGGGCGAGCTGGGAAGCGTCTTTGCCGGGAAGGAAACGGCGGTCCTCGCAGCCGTCGGGATCGGGGAGATCCTGTTCGGCCTACTTCACTGGAGGTTTCACCGGAGCCGGCTGCTGTATTACGCGGACCTCGCCGGGCTCGTCCTGCTTCTGATCGGTGCCGCGGTAAGCAGCCCGATGGTGCTCGCGGCCCCGTTCAATCCCGTCTCGCTCAACGTGTCGATGGCGGGGCTTGCCTTGATCGCCTTGTGGACGCGGAGGGACCTGCCCTCTGCCTCCCGCTGCCGGCGAAGCCCGGGCGGCTAACCGCCCCTTAGGAAGGAGGAGAAGGTTCATGCCATCCATATACGAGCAGGCGCTCGGCTCGGACTTCCGGCGGCTGCATCCGCAGATTCAGAAAAGATTCGGCCTGCACAGCGGAGCACATACCGCCTCGATCGGACGCGGTGTGATGGAGCGGATCTGGTATGCGAAGCGTTTTGCTTTTCCTTTCCTGTACCTGGGCACGACCCGGCACATTCTGTTCCCGGAAGGGGGGCGGAACATCCCGTTCACCATACAGAATTACGCGTACACGGATACGTTCGGCCGCGAAACGGTAACGTGGATCCGCACGTACCGGTTTCCGGGCCGGGTACGCCGGTTCGACGCGACGATGATCTACAGCCGGGAACGCGGCCGGATCGTGGATTACCTCGGTACGCACCAGCATCTGGCGGTGGACATCGAGATGGAAGCCACGCCGGAGGGCGGCCTCCGGCTCCGGTCGGGTGAGCAGCGCTTCTATGAGCGCTGGCTCGGCTTCCGGTTCCCGGACAGCCTGACGGGAACGGCCGACGTGTGCGAGTGGTACGACGAGAGGGAGGAGCGCTTCCGGATCGAGGTGAACGTGAGCAATGCGCGGTTCGGCAAGATTTTTGCTTATGAGGGCTGGTTTGAAGCGGAGTTCCCGGAGGTGAAAAGGGAGCGGATCCCGATCTGCTGCCTGCCGGTGCGGGAGGAGAGGCGGGAGTAGGGGGGCTGGACGGGAGTGACCGGAAGAGTTCCGGAAGAGCCCGAAAGAGCTTCGAAAGAGCTTCGAAAGAGTTTCGAAAAGCTCTGAGAAAGCTCCGGAAAAGTCCCGCGCGCTTCCCGCTTATTTCCGGGCAATAATAAGGAAGCGCTTCGAGTTGGTGCGAATGCCTTTGTCTGTCCGATGCTTCGCGATGAACTCGTCCAGAATGGCGTAATCTTGCTCCCGCTTTCCGAAGTCCGGGATGATGGGGGTGTTTTCCAGCAGGAAAAGAAGGTCCTCGCGGGCTCCATAATACTCCGTCGCGTCATAGTCGAAGGACTGAACCTCGGTAAAACCGGCCTCCTCCACTTCCCGGAGATACCTGTTCTTCAAGGTCCCGTCTTCCTCCGTTCCCCGCCCTCTTCCGAATACTTCCACAAGGTTGCGTTTATCTCCCTCGCTCACCTGCTGCGTGAGAAACCAGCCCCCCGGGGCCAGCACCCTCGCGGTTTCCCGGGCGGAGAAGGGCGCTTGGCGGCAGGATGCCACCTGGAAAAAGCCCGGCGGGAACTCAAGCCTGCCGGCGTCCATCTGCAGCAGGCGCACGTTGGGCTTGCCGGAGCGGGCCAGGTTCGCCTGGGCCGTTTCGATCATGCCGGGCGACCGGTCGATCCCCACCAGCAGCAGAGCCGCGTGGGCGAGGGCCAACAGCTTCTCGCCGCCTCCCGTACCGATATCGAGCAGGAGGTCGGACGGGCGGCACTTCCGGGCCACCTCCTCATAGAAGTCCCACCCTTCCCCTTCGGTCACGCAGGTGATTCGGCTGAAATCCCATCCGTTGGTCTTCCCGACCTCCTGATAGAAGCGGGCATCTTCTTTCTCGTTCATCCGTGCTCATCCCTTTCCAATGTTTACCTATCGTAAGATTCCCCCCAGTATAGGGGGAGAGGGTCTCGTTGACAAGGGAGAGTTTGGGTCCCGTAGGTCTTGAACCAGCCTCCCCTCCATCGGAAAAGGGATTTATCTTGCCTGCCTACCGGGAATGGAGTATTTTAGAAGAGGATTGTTTATCAGGCATCACTTATAACCAGGGAGGCATAACCGGGATGTGGAAAGAATTTAAGGCATTCGCCATGAAGGGCAATATCATGGATCTGGCCATTGGGGTTATCATCGGCGGCGCGTTCGGCAAAATCGTCACCTCGCTCGTCAACGACATTCTGACGCCGATTCTCGGACTGCTGCTGGGCGGGCTCGATTTCTCGGCCATGTCTTTTACCTACGGCGAAACTGTCATCAAATACGGGGCGTTCCTGCAGACGGTGATCGACTTCTTCATCGTGGCGTTCTCCATCTTCTTCGTGATCAAGGCCTTGAGCCGGTTCCGGCGCAAGGAAGATAAGAAAGAGGAGAAGCGCGAGGTGCCGGCGCCGTCCAACGAGGAGAGGCTGCTGTCTGAGATCCGCGATCTTCTTAAGCAGGAAAGGGAGCAGAGAGACACTCCTTAATTGCACATTTCAAAGGTAAAAGCGTTCGCCTAACGAGGGCCACGTCATTAAGATAAGATTAAACTTAATGACATGGCCCATCAGGGAACGCTTTTTTTGTTTGGCTGTACGGAGACATGGCGGGCGGTCGAGAATACATGATTTCCCAGCCGGGAAGCAAACTAAACCTCACTCTACCCGTGAGGAGGAAAGAAGATGAGAGCGTGGCTTCTGGGAATTGTCCTGCTGCTGGGAGGCGTAGTGGGGAGTCGGGTTCCGGCCCAAGCCGGCGGGGAAAAAGAGGCGGCACCGGCGTACCGCGAGCACGAGGCCCGGCAGTCCCTCCCTTCCGGAGATCCGGTGACTTCCGTGCCTATTCTGCTCTATCACCGGATTGCGGAGGATGCCGGAGATCCGCTGAAGGTGCCTCCCGCCCATTTTGCCGAAGAGATGGCTTTCCTGAAGGAGGAGGGCTACCATTCGCTTTCCTTTCGTGAGCTGGAGGAAGCGTGGAACGGCGGCCGCCCGCTGCCCCCGAAGCCGGTCATTCTGACGTTCGACGACGGCTATGAAGATAATTACAGCGCCGCTTACCCGGTCCTGAAGCAGACGGGCATGCGGGCTACCATATTTGCCGTAACCGGCAGCATCGGGAAGCCGGGTCGTCTTACCTGGGACCAGCTTCGCCGTATGGAGGCGTCCGGGTTCGTCGACACCCAGTCGCACACGGTGACGCATCCCGACCTGACCAAGCTTACCGGAGAAGAGAGGCTTCGGGAGCTGACCAGCTCCCGTGAAGCCATCCTGCGCCGCTTGGGTCATCCGGCCGACGTGCTGGCGTATCCCTACGGCTTCTATGACCGGCCGACCCTCAGGGCCTCCCGCCAAGCCGGCTACCGGCTGGCCGTTACAACAGAGCCCGGCCCAGCCTCTCCCGAACAGGGCCGGCTGGCGCTGCACCGGATCGTCATCACCGGGGACATGAGTCTGGATTCGTTCCAAGCGGCTCTCCAATCGCGGTCGTGAGGATTTCGGGCAGGGCCGATGGGGACCAAGGCCCGGTTCCCTTTTATCTTCATAAAATGCTATAATATGGATATTCCAGCAAGGAGGTCGATGATGATGATGCCTTCTTACAATCCTTATCAAGACAAAAGCCTTCACCTTACCATACGTTCCGGTCCCCCTCTTTCCCCTGAGGAAAGGACTCCATTCAACGATGTGATCCGGCATGCGGATATTGTATCGGGGTTTCGCCACCCCAAGCTTGGCAGCCAGCTCCCCTCATGGCTTCAAAGTCCTTACCGCGTGGTTGCCGCAGTATCCGTTCTCCTCTTTGCAGGAGGTCTGGTGTATGGCCTGATTCAGAATCTGGCGGACGCCGCGGGGAAGTAGCTAACTTGTTTGGACAGCCGGCTGCAGAGGAGCCGGTTTTTCTTTTGCTTGAGGAGCGGGAGGGTTTGCGGTGAGTGCGTTTTCCAAAATCGGATTTTTCCTGGTTGTCCTTTGGCTGATTTTTCTTCTATATGGCTTCACCGCCTATGATCCCATTGAAGATGATGCAAAACTGGCGTTAACTGTCTTTGTCATGGGGGCAGGTATTTGAAAAATCGATCATAGGAGAGATGGATCATGACCGAGGATTTTTATTGCGAAGAGGTATTGAGCGGCCGGACACCGGTCCGCAAGGTGCTGGAAACGCCGAATGTGCTGGCCTACCACCATACCCGGCCCTTCTATCCGGTTCATGTCGTCGTTATCCCGAAGAAGCACATCTCCTCTCTGCTTACCCTGGAGGAAGAGGACAACGAGCTGCTGCTGGAGCTGATGAATACAGTGAAAAAGGCAGCCGCTCAAGTAACGGAGGAGCACGGCGCCTGCCGGGTCATTACCAACCTGGGCCGTTACCAGGACTCCAAGCATCTCCACTTTCACGTGGTGTCCGGCGTGCCTTTGGTTAAGGACTGAGTGAGGAGCACCAACGGACGGGGCAGCACGGATGACCGTCATTAGCCTATTGGGCGGGCTTGACATTTCCCCTTGTTTCCGGTATGACTATAGAAATACGTTTCGCCCAATCGAATAACCGAACATGAATGAATGGGACAGTAGACCCTAACGAACAGGCCAAGCGAGCCGGGATTGGTGAAAGCCGGTACGTTGGTTGGGGTTGAAGCGGACCCAGGAGATGGTCGGCCGAACACGGCTCCCGGGCAAGATGGCGGAGCTCGACAGTAGGCCGGTCCGGTCAAGGACCGTTAAAGAAATCGAGTGGCGGGCTGCCAGGCAGCGCCGCACGTAGAGTGGTACCACGGGAAGCTATGAGCTCTCGTCTCTTTTTGGAGACGGGGGCTTTTTTGCGTATCCGGGAACATGGGGTGGACCATCGTTGTCATGCAGCGCTAAACATTGCGTGTGCCGGGAGCTGCACGCGATGCTAGGAATCCCGCTGGGGCCGGTCCACGCGTCCGTCGCCGAAGTCCCATCAACGGGAAAACCTCGCTTTACGCGGGCATTTTAAATCAAACGGAGGAGTAACCATGATTCATCAGTCATTGAGAGCCGCTCTGGAAGGGATCGCAGAGCAGCTATTGCAGGAGGCGGGGCAGGCGATGCCCTCGGATCTCGGCTTCGTCGTGGAGCATCCGGTAAGCGGGCAGCATGGGGAATACAGCACCAATCTGGCCATGAAGCTCGCCCGGCATTTAAAGAAAAACCCGATGCTCCTCGCGGAGGAAATCCGCACCCGGCTGGCCGCACAGGAGTTATTACAGCCGTGGGTTCAGCGGACCGAGGCCGCCGCGCCGGGCTTCGTGAACGTGTATATCCACTGGGAGCGGTGGATGGCGGCCTTCGAAGAGCCGCCTGCCGAAAAGCCGAATCACCGGAAGGTGCTCATCGAGCACACGTCGATCAACCCGAACAAAGCGGCGCATATCGGGCATCTGCGCAATTCCTGCATCGGGGATACGCTTGCCCGGATGCTGAGGAGCAAGGGGCACCTTGTCGAGGTGCACAATTACATCGACGACCTCGGCAACCAGCTTGCGGATACCGTGGTGGGGCTCCTGCAGACTTCGGTTCAAGGCGAGTACTCACGGTTCGGGGATTTTTGCTGGGACGTGTATGCGGACATCAACCGTCAATACCGCGAACAGCCCGAGTTGGAGCAGAAGAGAGCCCAGGTGCTGCACGAGCTGGAGGAAGGGGGCAACCGCACCGCCTGGCTGGGGCTTCTGACGGCGGAGCGGATCGTCCAGGACCATCTGGAGGATATGCGCGCGTTCGGTATTGATTACGATGTGCTGGTGTGGGAGAGCGCCATCGTACGGGAGGGGTTCTGGGAAGAGACCTTCCGGATGCTGCAAACCACGAGCCACTTCCGCCAAGAGACGGAGGGGAAGCTGGCCGGGTGCTGGGTGCTGAAGCCGAAGGAGGGCGAGGGCCCGTCTGCGGAGGAGAGCGAATTCCAGACGGATAAGGTCCTCGTCCGCTCGAACGGCATTCTCACCTACACGGCCAAGGATATTGCCTACCACCTATGGAAATTCGGGCTGCTGCCGAAAACGTTCCGCTACCGGCCGTTCGCGGAGGATGTTTGGTCCACGGACCGGCAGGGAGAGGAGCAGGATTTTGGCCGCGCGGAGGTGGTCGTCAACGTGATCGACCATCGCCAGGAGTATCCGCAGCAGATGGTGAAGCAAGCGCTGCAAGCGCTTGGCTACAGGGAGCAGGCCGGCGAGCTGCACCATGTCGGCTACGGAGTCGTCTCGTTAAGCCGGGCCACGGCACAGCTTCTCGGGGTGGACACGGCGGATGGCAAAGCCTCCTACCCCATGTCGGGCCGGCAGGGCATCGGCATCAAGGTGGCGGATCTCGTGGCCCGCATGGAGTCCGTCATTGACGCGAAACGGCCCCAGTCCGAAGGGCTCGACAGCCGGACGATCGCCGCCGCGGCGATCCGCTACTACCTGCTCAAGTTCCACCTGCAGACGGAGGTGGTGTTCGACCTGGAACAGGCCACGGAGGTGACCGGCAACACCGGGGTGTACCTGATGTACTCCTACGCGCGGGCCTGCTCGCTGTTGGACAAAGCGGGGCAGAATCTTCCTTCCCAAGGGGGGGAACTGCCTGCCGAAGGGCTTTCCCCAGAGGAGCACGCTCTCATGAAGCACCTGCTCTACTGGAGAGAGACGATGGAGCTGGCGGTGAAAGAGCTGTCCCCGAACCTCCTCTGCACGTACGCTTATGAGCTCGCCATGCTGTACAACCAATTTTATGGAGCCTGCCCGATCCTCAAGGCGGAGGAGAACGTGAAAAGGTTCCGCCTCTGGCTGACCGCCCAATACCGGGGCACGCTGTACGAAGTACTGAGTATTCTGGGTCTCCCGGCTCCTAGCCGGATGTAAGGGCGGCTGTTTTTGGAGGGAGCCAGAGGAGATGGCCGTCTAAGAGCGAGAGCTATAAAGTCGGATCTTCCAATGGGGCTTCCCCATTTCATGGCATCTAGCATAATTTTCCAGATCCTTTCAGGTAGTCTATTGGGAATGGTGCTTATGTTCCTGTATACCTCTCTTTATATGGAGTTCATTTGGGAAAAATAAGCTCCTGCAAGCAATCCCCCAAAATGGGCGCGGGAAGCGGCGGAAATCCAACGTTTTTTCCCGAAATGGTCTTTACCTGGAAGCCGTAATCTGATAATATAATCGCAACTATTTAAATGCGATGACGAGATGAGTAAACGAAAGCAAGGCTTTCCCAGAGAGCTCCGGCCGGTGAAAAGGAGCATAGCCCCCTTCGTTGAATAAAGCCTCTGAGCAGCTTACCGGAACCTCATGACGAGGGGGTGGTGAGCCAGGAGCTCCTGTTACAGAGCTAGGGTATATGCGCTGCGGGTCAGTGCCGTACTTGAAGAGGCGGATATGGCGACATATCGGCGAACCTGGGGTGGTACCACGAGCATACAATCTCGTCCCTGAGACCAATGATGTCTTGGGGGTGGGATTTTTTTATTCGGACGGAGACAGGCCGATCACAAGGTCTTATCCGTCAGCAGGTTATTGCCCGAAAAGCTGGCGGCTGGCGGTTGCGCGCTGCGGGCAAGAGGGAGATGGAACGGCCTGCTCGGCTGCAGCACTATACTAACAAGAGAAGCACCCATAGAAAGGGAAGGAAGGAATCTAACCATGACAGCTAAATTGAAGGTTGGGATTGTCGGAGGAACGGGAATGGTGGGCCAGCGGTTCGTGCAGCTGCTGGACCAGCATCCGTGGTTTGAAGTCACCGCGATTGCGGCAAGTGCCGGTTCGGCGGGCAAAACGTATGAGGAATCGGTGAAGAGCCGCTGGAAGCTGGCGACTCCTATTCCCGAAGCGGTTAAGGGCATCGTCGTTCAGGACGCTTCCAAGGTGGAAGAAGTGGCGTCGGGCGTGGATTTCGTGTTCTGCGCCGTCGACATGAAGAAGGAAGAGATCAAAGCGCTGGAGGAGGCCTATGCCCGGACGGGAACGCCGGTCGTCTCGAACAACTCCGCCCACCGATGGACGCCGGACGTTCCGATGGTGATTCCGGAGATCAACCCGGAGCACCTCGAGGTTATTGCCGCCCAGCGCAAGCGCCTTGGCACGTCGACGGGCTTTATCGCCGTTAAGCCGAACTGCTCCATCCAGAGCTATGTGCCGGCGCTGCACGCCCTGCTGGATTACAAGCCGACGCAGGTGGTGGCTTCGACGTACCAGGCGATCTCGGGAGCCGGGAAGAATTTTACTGATTGGCCCGACATGCTGGATAACGTCATTCCGTACATCGGAGGCGAAGAGGAAAAAAGCGAGCAGGAGCCGCTTCGCATCTGGGGAAGTGTCGACCAGGATGAGATTGTAAAAGCAAGCGCGCCGCACATCACAACGCAGTGCATCCGCGTTCCGGTAACGGACGGCCACTTAGCGACCGTCTTCGTTTCGTTCGAAAATAAGCCATCGAAGGACGAAATCCTCGCCCGCTGGAAGCAGTTCCAGGGACGGCCGCAGGAGCTCGGTCTGCCAAGCGCGCCAAAGCAGTTCATCACCTATTTCGAAGAAGAGAACCGGCCCCAAACGAAGCTCGACCGCGACATCGAGAACGGCATGGGGGTATCGGTGGGAAGGCTCCGCGAGGACTCCCTCTATGACTTCAAATTTGTTGGATTGTCGCACAACACGCTGCGCGGCGCGGCCGGCGGCGCGGTTCTGATCGCCGAGCTGCTGAAAGCGGAAGGCTACATTCAAGCGAAGTAAGTTAGATGCACGTCCTGCCCTGATCCGAAAACCGGCTGCTCCGCCCGCTTGTACGAGTGGGCGGGGCAGGGACGGTCGCAATTCCTTCGAAATGTGGTAGAATGGAGAAGCAAGAACCCCTATTTCGAAGGAGAGCTTGGACATGATCATCCAATTCATTCGGTTGAGACAAAGATAGGCACAGCCCGGTAATCGCCTCCCATTTTTATTTAAGATGCGGAGGGTTTATTCGACTGTGCCTTTTTCATTCTCAACTAATGAATGAATGGGGTGTTTTTGGCATGTCCACATCCGGAAAAAGGCTGGAAAGGCTAGCCCAAATCGACCGGAACAGCGGGATTTTCCGTTGCCCGCACTGTTTCGGGGCCATGCAGTTGGCCGAAAGTAGCTTACGCTGTGTCCGAGGGCACAGCTTTGATATCGCCCGGCAGGGCTATGTAAACTTCCTGTCGAAGCCCTCACCCGCCACGTATGACCACCGGTTGTTCGAGGCCCGAAGGAGAATGGCCCGTACCGGGCTGTTCCAGCCGCTCGAAACCATTCTCGGCCGCCTCATCCTGGAGGCTTCTTCCGGTCCGGACGAACCGGTGAAGGTGCTTGATGCTGGCTGCGGGGAGGGATCCCAGCTGGCGCGGATCCGGGAGGGGCTGAGTCGTAGCACAGCCCGGCCGGTCCTGACGGTCGGAATGGATCTGGCGAAGGAGGGCATCCGCCGGGCGGCGGGCGAATACCCGCAAAGCCTGTGGTGCGTGGCCGATCTGGCCAACGCTCCTTTGGCGGACGGGGCCTTTACCGTGCTGCTCAATGTTCTGTCCCCGGCCAACTATTCGGAGTTCCGCAGGATAACCGCCGCCGGAGGAAGGGTGATCAAGGTGCTGCCCGGTCAGGATTATCTGAAGGAGCTGAGGACCATTCTATACGAAGGCTCTCCCCGTCAGCAGTATTCGAACGAGCGGACGGCTGCCCTTTTTCGGGAGAATCTCAGGGAGACCCAGGTCCAGCAAGTTCGGTACCAGGTGAAGCTTGAGGAGGATTGGCTCGAGTCCTTGCTCCGCATGACCCCGCTGTCTTGGGGGATCAAGGAGGAGAGCTTGCATGAGGTTAAGCTGAGGGGAGTGCGGGAGATCACCATGGACTACGTAATTTTGACCGGCCGGAGCGAGTGAGAAGCAGGGAAACCATCTGCTGGTGAGGAATCAATAAGGATGAAAGCTGCCAGGCCTCTCGGGCTTGGCAGCTTTTTGTTTGGGGGGACGTCTCTTTCCCCAGTCCTCCTGACGGAAAGCGAAAGGTAGACTCTGCTATTGCTGATCGTACTTCCTCAACAGGTCGTTCAGCGCTTCCCGCAGCAGGACCGATTCTTTCTTATTCAGCTGCTCCGCCAGCGCTTTCAGCCGACGAACGGCCGTTGACGGGTAATAGCAGGATTTCATCACCATCTCTTCGTTTGGGGCCAAGGCCACCTGGTTCCGGCCCGTTTCCTTGGCGGTCACGAGAGCGGCGCTGGCTGCGCGGCTAAGCCCTTGTTCATTTTTGGCGTCACGCGGATACTGGGCCACTCCGATGGTAATGGTGACGGGCTTGTCTTCCGGCAGCTCAAACCGGTCCTGCGCCTGCTCGATTTGGGCCCGCAGCGTTTCCATCTTAAGAAAAGCCTGCTCGAGCGTCGCTTTCGGAAGAACAACCGCAAACTCGTCCCCCGATACGCGGTAGGCCTGCTTGTCCGACCATTCCTGCAGCAAAGCCGCTACCGTTTGGAGCACGCGGTCCCCGGCCTCGTTCCCCAGCTGCTGGTTAATCTCCATAAAATAATCGACATCCAGGTGGGCCAGTGCCACCGGCTCGTCTTTCTTGATCCATCCGTCCAATATATATAATTATTTGTATATAAAAAATTAGTGGGATGCCCCTCCCCGACCCCATATGGTAAAATCAAGAAGAATTTTATGGCGATCAGATAAATAGGGGGGCGGCGTTGGAATGGATAGAAAAAGGTTGGCTGCGGCGATTTACGGGACGGCTCATTTGGAGGGAAGCTTTGCCCTGCGTTCGGGCAAGGTATCCAGCGAGTATTTTGATAAATATTTGATGGAATCCGATCCTGTCCTGTTGGGTGCTGTTGCCGAGCAATTGGCGGAGCTGGTCCCGTCGGGGACTGAGGTGCTGGCCGGACTGGAGATGGGTGCGATCCCCGTTGCCACTGCTTTGTCCTTGAAGACGGGGATTCCGGCGGCGTTCGTCCGCAAGACGGCCAAGGAGTACGGAACCTGCAAGCTGGCGGAGGGTATAGAAATCCGAGGGAAGAAGGTCTGCATCATCGAGGACGTGGTGACGACCGGAGGACAGATTCTGCTCAGCGCCAAGGACCTGCAGGAAGCGGGGGCGGAGATCATCGGGGTTCTGTGCGTGATTGAGAGGGAGCAGCAGGGCCGGGACAATCTGGAGAACGCGGGATTCGCCTTCCGCTCTCTATACCGAATGGAAGAGCTGGTGGAAGCAAGCGGGGTCCGATGAAAGAGGTTTACTTCGACGGAGCGAGCGCCGGCAATCCGGGACCAAGCGGGGCGGGCGTCTATATCAAAAGCGGAGGAGAAGGCGAGCGCTTCTCCATTCCTCTCGGGAGCATGAGCAACCATGAGGCGGAATACCATGCGCTGCTTGAAGCCCTTCGAATCTGTCTGGCAAAAGGCTATAAGGCCGTCTCTTTCCGGACGGATTCGGAGCTGGTGAACCGGGCGGTGGAGAAGGAATATGTCCACAGTCCTTTGTACGCCCCGCTTTTACGGGAGGCACTGGCGCTCGCCGCTTCCTTTGATCTCTTCTTTTTGAAATGGATTCCGAGCAAAGAGAACCGGGTGGCCGACGAGCTGGCCAAGGCCGCTATTCGAAGGAATGAGGGTTGAATGGAGATGGGGGATTATAGGGAAGAACGCTGGCACCGGCATTTGGGTGTGTACGGAATCTGTATCCAAGAAGGCAAACTCCTCTTAATCCACAAAAAAGGCGGGCCCTATATCAACCGGTATGACCTGCCTGGCGGAACGGTAGAGCCGAATGAGCCCTTGGTAACCGCCCTTCATAGGGAAGTAAAAGAAGAAACAGGGTTAAAGATTAACGTCATTCGAAATCTCGGCGTACGGGATTATGTTACCCCCTATCCCTTGGAGAAACGCGGCACGACGCATATTCATCATATTGCCGTATTTTATGAGATGGACTATGTAAGCGGAGAACCGAGCTTTTGTACGGAAATGCATGACAATGATTCCGCCGGCCCCGAGTGGGTGGATCCGAACGGGGTAACCCAAGAGAATAGCTCTCCTTTGGTTTGGCAGGCCCTTGAATGGCTGAAGGACCGGAATCATAATCATTTGGAAGTGGCAAGGTTGGATGATTGGATGGTTATGGAGGCAAAAGAAGGGATAGACTGCGATGCAGGTAATTAGATTTATGTATAACCAATTCTTAAGGGAACCTTTGTGGGTTAAGGTTCTCGTTTCTTCCACTTTTCTGATTGCTATCCTATTCAGTAATACTTTTTTCGCGGATAAAGGTTATTACCAAAGCGTTGCTAAATTGGCTGCGGCTATTTTTTTCTCGGTATATGGCGTGAAATTCCGTAGAAATACTAAACTGTCTGTCATCTTTATGGCATTAGCCGTTATTTGTCTTTACCTGGCCTGGGACAAATTTGACCAAGTCCATCATTAAGCTATCGGGCAAGATAGCACCAAAAACCGCCTTTTCGCGAAGGCGGTTTTCTTATTGATGCGGCGTTTGGATCTCCGGATTCCAGGCGCCAATGGTATTCCAGTGCGGCTGATAGCTCAGCTCGTGATCAGCAGAATATTGGGACGCTTCAACGAGGGTTTGTTCCTTTCGGTTGATTTTGATACCTTCTTCCCTTTTTGCTATTGAGGAACGGCGGACCCGCTTATAAGCTGGAAACAAGCAGGATCTACAATGCATGAAGGATGAGGTGGACATATGCATCGCAACAGGAACCGACGTCCGAACATCGTCGTATTCTTTACCGACCAGCAGCGCTGGGACAGCATGGGGGCCTATGGCAATCCGCTCGGCTTGGCCCCGCATTTCGACCGGTTCGCAGGTCGCGGAACGCTCCTCGAGGCCGGGATCACGTGCCAGCCCATCTGCGGTCCCGCCCGGTCGGCCTTCCAGACCGGCATGTACCCGACCCGTACGGGCTGCCACCGCAATACGAGCCCGCTGCCCGCGGACGCCCGGACGCTAGCCCACGAATTCCGCGACGCCGGATACCGGACAGGGTATATCGGCAAGTGGCATCTCGCTTCAGCAAATCCCGTGCCGGCTGAGCAGAGGGGCGGCTACGAGTACTGGCTGGCGGCCAATGCCCCGGAGATAACCTCGGAGCCTTACGAAGCCGTGCTGCATGACAACGACAACCGCAAGGTCGCGCTGCCGGGCTACCGTCCCGACGCCTATACGGACGCGGCGATTCGGTACATTGACCGCCACCAGGAAGAGCCGTTCTTCCTGTTCGTGTCGTACCTGGAGCCGCATCAGCAGAACCGGTTGGATGACTTCACTCCGCCGGACGGCTACCGCGAGCCATACACGTCCCGCTGGACCCCTCCGGACCTAGCGGCGCTCAAGGGATCGGCTCCGCAGCAGCTCGGCGGCTATTGGGGGATGGTGAAACGGCTGGACGAATGCTTTGGACGGTTGCTCGACGCTCTGAAGAGCCTCGATCTACTCGACCATACAATCGTGCTGTTCACGTCCGACCACGGCTGCCACTTCAAGACGCGGAACCATCTGTACAAGCAATCGTGCCACGAGAGCTCTGTCCGCGTGCCGATGGCGTTCGCTGGACCCGGTTTTGACCGGGGAGGGCGCATCGCGGAACCCGTCAGCTTAATCGACCTACCGCCGACGCTGCTCGAAGCGGCCGGCCTCGAGGTGCCGGAACGGATGCAGGGTCGTTCGCTGCTTCCTCTGCTGGGGCGGGAAACGGCCGAATGGCCGGAGGAGGTTTTCATTCAGATCAGCACGACCCAAGTCGGAAGGGCGGTGCGCACCAAACGGTGGAAGTATGGCGTGGACGCGCCGGGCAAGCATCCCGAGAACGACGCCGGTTCGGACCGCTATGTCGAAGAGTTCCTGTACGACCTGCAGAGCGATCCGTATGAGCTGACGAATCTGATCGGCCTGGAGTCGCACCGCGAGGTGAGCGACGCCCTCCGCGAACGGCTGCTGAGGCGGATGGCCGAAGCGGGGGAGGCGGCTCCGCTGATCGACCCGGCGCCTCCTGTCCGTTCGGGACAGCGGTGGGTCCGGCCCGAGGAAGCGCTCATGTAGTGCCTTATTCGATAACTTTGTTGGCGAGTAATTGTACGCGCACGAAAATCAATAGGAAAGCATAACCTCATTTGCGTATAAGGAAGTAGCGGCGGACAGAGAAAGAGCCTTGCCCCAGATCCACTGGCTCGGGCAAGGCTCTTTTTTGAGTGGTACGGACTACTTTTTCTTCTTGTTTGCCTGGTACCAGTCGTTCGCTTCCTTCTCAAGCGTATCTCCTCCGGCTTTGCGCCATTTCTGCACAAATTCGTCGAAGTAGTCGATCGGCTTGTCGCCGGTAATGATGGAGATGTAGGTTTCGTCGCGCAGCTTGGACAGCTCCGCGTTGTACTTGGATTCGGAAGGCAGCGCGGTTTCCAGCTTGTTCGCCGAGCCGTTCTCCGTGAGTTTCGTTTCCTTCAGCCAATCCTGGTATGGTTCGAAATCCTTCTCCTTGAACTTGAGCGAGTTTAGGACGTTGGACACCGAATGCGCCCCGATTTTGGCCGCTTCCGCTGCGTCCTTGAACTTGCCGAGCGGGGTGACGAGCCCGGTCTTCGCATCAACCTCCCAGTTTCCCACTCCGTACAAGCCGTCCGCGTAATGCTCATAGGTCGAGAAGCTCATGTAATCGATCATCTGCAGGATCTTGGCCATTTTGTCGGGTTCCTTCTCCAACTGCTTGCCGAATGCGACGTAGGAGCCGAGTACCGTCTGCTGCTGGGTCATGACGCCCTTGCCGTTCGTTCCTTTGGGCGGCTGAAGCAGGACGAGCGCATCGGCGGCGGGCGCGTTCAGCTTGCGCAGCTCGGCCCGGTTCTTGCCCTCGGCGCCCCGGCCGGGGAACGCGGGGTTCCACTGGATGAACGCTCCCTGCGTCGTCACGCCGATTCGGCCTGAAGCAAAGGATTGCGTCAGGTTGACGGCCCCGCCCTTGTTCTCTCCGGTCACGAATTCCGGATCGAGGACACCGTCTTTGTACCATTTGCTGATCAGCTTCAGCGCATCCTTCATTTCGGGCTGGACGGCGGCGTTTACCAGCTTGCCGTCGCGCACCTGCCAGTTGTCCCGCTGGGCGGAACGGTCGACCGTCGTGACCGGCACATAGCCGAAGGCGCCATAGACAGGGAACAGCCCGGAGTCAGACAGCCCGTAGGTGTCCTTCTTCCCGTTGCCGTCGGGGTCCTCGTTCGCGAACTTGTAGATCATCGTCTCGAATTCCTGCAGCGTCTCGGGCGGCTTCGTGATGCCGACCTTCTTCAGCCAATCGCCGCGGACGACGATGGGATCGCGATACCGGCCGCGGATATTCAGGTTGTTGAAGCCGTAGATTTTTCCGTTCACCTTGCCGTAGTTGAACTGGTGATCGGGATCGGCGTCGATGTATTCCTTGTACAGATTCGGCGCATACGTCTTGATCATGTCCTCGGGGATGGCGGCCAGGATGTTCTGGTCGGCATATTTCTTGAAGCTCGCGTGGCTCTCCACGCGAATAACGTCGGGAACTTCACCGGAAGCAAGCTTGAGGGAGATGACTTCCTCGTAATTGCGTGCCTCGATATTCCATACGTTCAGGTCTACGTTGAACTTTTCGTTCCAGTACTTCACCATCGGAGCGTCTTTGTCGGTCGGCGCGAGCTGGTAAGCGGTCCAGTCGATGTGATACTTCTTCGAGTCATCCGGCTTGGATTTGTCCGGATCGGCAGCGGCGGGTTTGGTCGTGCTTGCGCTCGAGCCCCCGCCGGAGCATCCGACGACGGCTGCGCACAGCCCCGCGGCGGCCAGGACGGCCAGCGGCTGGAAAACGGCCTTTTTCATAGTCAACCTCCCTTTGTTTACTACTTTCACTCTATAAGGGAGGCGGAACGCCCACAATAACAATGATGTCGCATCGTATAAAAAAAGGCGGTTTCCCGCTTTTTCGTTCCATATTTATAATTTAGGCGATTCTTCTTATTGAGGGAGAACGCGCAGAGGGATAGTCTGAAGGCATGGATGCGGCTTCACGGAAGTCCAGCGACTGGCGAAGGAGGAAAGGCATGATCGCACGCACTAGGATCACACGCACAAGTACCAAAACGGCGCGCGCTCCGTTCCGACGAACGGGCACGCTGCGTAGCTACTGGAAGTACCGGAATTTGACCCTGATGCTTCTTCCAGGAATCGTGTATTATTTTGTGTTTCATTATGTTCCCATCTATGGGGTGATCATCGCGTTCAAGGATTATTCGTTCTCGGCAGGCATATGGGGAAGCCGCTGGGTGGGACTGGAGCACTTCCGGCTTTTGCTGTCGAGGGACAGTTTCTGGGAAGTGTTCCGGAACACCGTCGTCATCAATGGCCTCAAGCTGATCTTCGGCTTCCCCGCCCCGATCGTACTGGCGATTCTGCTGAACGAGGTGCGGACCGCGTTCTTCAAACGGTTCGTGCAAACGGTTTCGTATTTACCCCACTTTCTGTCCTGGGTCATTCTGTCCGGCATTCTGATCGAGTTCCTCTCCCCCTCCACCGGTCCGGTCAACATCATCCTGCAGGCGTTAGGCATGAAGCCGATTTATTTCCTCGCGGATGTCAACTGGTTCCGTTCCGTGCTGGTCACCTCGGACATCTGGAAGGACCTTGGCTGGGGCACGATCGTCTATCTTGCGGCGCTGACCGGCGTCTCGCCTGAGCTTCACGACGCGGCGAGGGTCGACGGCGCGAACCGCTATCACCGGATGCGTTACATTACGCTGCCTTCGCTTATTCCCGTCATCACAATCATGCTCATCTTCGCCGTTGGCAAGCTGGTCAACGATGATTTCGACCAGGTGTTCAACCTGTACAATCCTTCTGTTTACAGCGTAGGGGACGTAATCAGCACGTACACGTACCGCAGCGGCCTCGTACAGATGGAATACAGCTTCGCGACAGCGGTAGGGCTGTTCAAAAACGTGCTTGCGCTCGTTCTCGTGTTGTCTGCCAACGCGATCGCGAAACGAATCAACGAATACGGTTTGTGGTAGGAGGAAAAGCCCATGAAATCCCGGTCTTGGTCCGGCTTCGTTTTCGATACGGCGAATACACTGGTGCTGCTGGCGCTATGCGCCTCCACGCTGTACCCGTTCCTGTATCTGCTGTCGATTTCCTTAAGCCCGTCGGACATCTCGTTCACCCAGATTCACATCATCCCGCCAAAGTTCACGTGGGCGAACTATCATACAGTCCTTGGCAACGCCAGCATCTGGAGCGGGTTTACGATGTCGGCGCTGCGTACAGCGGTGGGAACGGTGTTGACGCTGACGGTGACGGTTCTAACGGCTTATGTGTTGTCGAAGCGGTACTACCCCCAGCGCAATCTGTGGACGATGTACATCGTGTTCACGATGTTCGTGCACGGCGGGCTCATCCCGAATTATCTGCTGGTCAAGTCTCTCGGCATGATCAACTCCGTGTCGGCGCTGTTGTTACCCCAGCTCATTCATACGTTCCAAATGATCATCGCCCGCAACTTCTTCCTGTCGCTGCCAGAGGAGGTGGAGGAATCGGCGAAGATCGACGGCGCCAACGATTTCGTCATTCTGTTCCGCATCGTGGTGCCCGTATCCATGCCGATCATCGCCACCCTCGGGCTGTGGACAGCGGTCTGGCACTGGAACGCCTGGTTCGACAGCATCATCTACATCACCGATGCGTCCAAGCAGGTGCTCCAGGTCGTGATGCGGCGCATTGCGCTTGAAGGAAAGGGCATCGACCTCCTGATGAAGGAGGATGTGCTGACCACCCCGGAGTCGATCAAAGCGGCTACGGTTATGGTTACCACGCTGCCGATCCTGCTCGTTTATCCGTTCGCCCAGAAATATTTCGTCAAAGGCGTCTTGGTCGGTTCACTGAAGGGCTGACCTGGGGCGGCGACAAGAATCTGTGAAGCACGAGAACAGGCTGGGCATATGACAGCCGTCGAAGCAAGACAACCGAACTTTACACAAAGGAGGTGGGCTCCCGATGCCGACAGCCGGCGATCGCCCGAACATCCTGCTGATCACAAGCGATCAGCAGCACTGGAATACGATCGGCGCCTTCAATCCCGAAATCCGCACGCCGAATCTGGACCGGCTCGTGCGCGAAGGAACGGTCTTCACGCGGGCCTACTGCCCGAATCCTCTCTGTACCCCGTCACGCGCCTCGATCGTTACCGGCCTGTACCCGAGCCAGCACGGCGCCTGGTCGCTCGGCACGAAGCTCCAGGAGGAAGTGCCGACGGTCGGGGATAGGCTGCAGAGCGAAGGTTACCGCACCGCCCTGATCGGCAAAGCGCATTTCCAGCCGCTCGCTTCTACGGAGGAATATCCCTCCATCGAGGCGTATCCGATCCTGCAGGACTTGACGTTCTGGCGGGACTTTCATGGGCCGTTTTACGGGTTTGAGCATGTGGAGCTCACCCGTAACCATACGAACGAAGCGCATGTGGGCCAGCACTATGTGCTGTGGCTCGAGGAGAACGGCTGCGCCAATTGGCGCGACTACTACCTGCCGCCCACCGGCACAATGGATCCCGCGATCCGTCACCGCTGGGACATTCCGGAACGCTGGCATTACAACACGTGGATCGAGGAGCGCACGAATGCTGCGCTGCAGCGGTACAAGGACGACGGGGAACCGTTCTTCCTCTGGTCGAGCTTCTTCGATCCGCATCCGAAGTATCTCGCGCCCGAACCTTGGTGCTCGATGTACGATCCGTCGAGCCTGAAGGCACCCGGTACGCGCGAAGGCGAGCATGGAGCGAATCCGCCTCACTTCGCCCTGACGCAGGAGGCGAAGCCGGATTTCTCGCCTTACAAGGAAAGCGGCTTCTTCTCGCCGGGTCTGCAGGCCCACGCGCAGACGGAGGAGCAGGTTCGCCGCAACATGGCGACGTATTACGGGATGGTCTCGTTCCTGGACCGGTCCGTCGGGCGGATTCTGGATAAGCTTGCGGAGCTCGGCTTGGCCGACAACACGATCGTCGTGTTCACGACGGACCACGGTCACCTATTCGGCCAGCACGGACTGACGGCCAAGGGCCCGTTTCACTACGAGGATCTGCTCAAGCTCCCGTTCCTCGTGCGCTATCCCGGGCATGTGCCCGCCGGCCGCCGGACGGACGCGCTGCAGTCGCTCGTCGATCTGGCACCGACCTTCCTCCGGCTGGCCGGCATTAACGTGCCCCGAACGATGGCCGGCACGGATCAAAGCGAGGTGTGGACCGGTCGTACGGAGCGGGTGCGAAATCACATCATTTGCGAGAACCGCCAGGAGCCGACTGCGATGTACGCCAAGACGTACGTTGAGGAGCGCTACAAGCTGACGGTGTATTACAACCGCCCGTACGGCGAGCTGTTCGATCTGCGGGAGGACCCGGGGGAGTTCCGCAATTTGTGGAACGACCCGGCGTCCCAGGGAGTGAGGCTGGAGCTGATGCAGCGGCTTGTTTGGGCGGAGATGGGCAAGGAGCCGCTGTGGATGCCGCGCATTGCGGGAGCTTAGCGGCAACGATCAAGTAGAAGGAGACGATGCGGAATATGATGACGGTTACGATACCCGGAAGAGGACAACTGGATCTCTACCATCTTGTGCTTGATTTCAACGGCACCTTCGCGCTGGACGGGAAGCTGCTGCCCGATGTCGCGGAGCGGCTTCAATCGCTGTCACGCCATTTGGAGATCTTCGTCATCACGGCGGATACGAATGGGACCGTTCGCCGCGAGTGCGGGCATTTGCCCGTGACGCTCACGATAGCGGAAGCGGCCAATCAGGCAGAACGTAAGGAAGCGTTCGTGCGCGGCCTGTCGCCTCAGGGAACGGTCGTCGTCGGCAATGGCGCTAACGACGCCCGGATGTTCACCGCGGCCGATCTGGCGTTCGCCGTCGTCGGCGGTGAGGGCTGCTTTACGCAGACGCTGCTGCAGAGCGACATTGCGGTACAAAAGGCGACCGATGCATTCGATCTGCTGCTTAAGCACAATCGGCTAATCGCCACGCTGCGCAAATGATGCGGGAAGGGGAGGAGCGTAAGTGACCTTCGAGCAAGAGGCGAAAAGCGCCTATCAAGTTCAATCTGCGAAGGGCATCCACCGGCTGACGCCGAAGCCGCCTCTTGGCTGGAACAGCTACGACGCATACGGCTGTGCGGCCTCCGCGGAGACGCTTGCAGCGAATCTGGAGGCGATGGCGGTCCGGCTGAAACCGTTCGGCTACGAGTACTTCGTCGTGGATAACGGCTGGTTCGGGGAATACGACATCCCCGAGGGAAGGCGGTATCCGGTCGTGAAGCACGCGGCCGACGTGCATATCGACGGATATGGGCGGTATCAGCCGTCGCGCTGTTATTTTCCGAATGGGCTGCGGCCGCTGATCGACCGGGCCCACGAGCTGGGGTTCCGATTCGGTATACATCTCATGCGGGGCATCCCGCGTAAGGCCGTTGCGCTGGATCTGCCGGTCCTCGGCACGCCGTACCGGGCGGCCGAGATCGCAGACACGGCCAGCACATGCGTCTGGTGCCATTACAATTACGGCGTGAACATGGACCATCCGGGGGGCCAGGCGTTCTACAACTCACTGGTCAATCAGTTTGCCGAATGGGGTGTCGATTTCATCAAAGCCGACGACATTACCGGCTACCCCCGGGAGATCGAAGCACTCGCCGGGGCGATCGCTCAATGCGGGCGTGATATGGCGCTCAGCCTGTCGCCGGGAGGGCAGACCAACAAGGAGCGAATGCCTGTGTACGTACAGGCGAATATGCTGCGGACGACGACGGATATATGGGACAACCGGAACGACTTGGACAAAGCGTTCGCCGCCTGGGAGACGTATAACGACGTCCGGGTGGAGGGCTTCTGGCCCGATCTTGACATGATTCCCTTTGGCCACTTGATGTTGTGGAACCCGCGCGAACCGGGTGCCGCCAAAACCGACGACGACAACCTCGAGCTGAGCGGCAAAGGACATGAGCGGATGAGCGGCTTGAGCCGGAACCAGAAACGGACGTTTATTACGGTCCGGGCGCTGGCCGCGTCCCCGCTGTTCATGGGCGGCGACCTGCCTACCTCGGATGAGGAGGCGTTCGAGCTGATCACGAACCGCGAGATGCTCGCCTGCAACCAGAACGGCGTAATGGGCCGTCTGGTTCACCGCGGGGATGGAATCGACGTCTGGATGACGCCGTCGGCGTCCGAGCCGGGAGCCGGTTGGATCGGAGTGTTCAATCGGACGGAGGAAGACCGGCGGGTGGGCCTCTCGCGGAGCGAGCTGGGCTTGGAGGCGGGGGCCGCGTACACGTTCGGCAGCGTATGGACGCACACGGAGCCATGGAGCGACGACGGTTTCCAGCTCGATGCGGCGATCGGTCCGGACGGGGTGCTGTTCCTCGCTTACCGGATGGCGGAAGGCCTCCCGACGCAGCCAAGGGAGGAGGAACGCACATGACGCAGGCGAAACGTAACGGCAAACCCAACGTGATTGTCTTCTTCACCGACCAGCAGCGCTGGGACACCACGGGGGCGCACGGCAATCCGATGGGCTTGACGCCGAATTTCGACCGGATGGCCGCAAGAGGCACCCATCTGGCTCATTCGTTTACCTGCCAGCCGGTGTGCGGTCCGGCTCGCTCGGCCCTACAGACTGGTCTGTACCCGACGACGACCGGCTGCTACCGCAACAACATCCCGCTCCCGCCGGATTCGCGGACGCTCGCTCACGAATTCCGGGATGCCGGGTACCGGACGGGTTACATCGGCAAATGGCATCTGGCTGCGGAGGAGCCGGTAAGCGAGCCGAAGCGGGGAGGGTACGAATACTGGCTGGCGGCCAACTCGCTGGAAAAAAGCTCGGACGCCTACGACACCGTCGTCTACAACAACGACAGTCGGAGGATCAAGCTTCCGGGTTACCGGGTGGACGCCTTGACCGACGCGGCGATCCGCTATATCGACGAGCGGAAGGAAGACGCGTTCTTCCTGTTCATCTCCTATCTGGAGCCGCACCACCAGAACCACTTGGACGATTACCCTCCGCCGGACGGCTACCGGGAACTGTTCACGGGCGGTTGGGTCCCGCCGGATCTGGCGTCGCTAAGTGGAACGGCTCACCAGCACCTGGGCGGCTACTACGGTATGGTGAAGCGGATCGACGAGGCGCTCGGCCGGCTGCTGGACGCGCTGAAGAGCCTGAAGCTGGACCGGAACACGATCGTGCTGTTCACGTCCGATCACGGCTGCCATTTCAAAACGCGCAACAAGGAGTACAAGCGCTCGGCCCACGAGAGCTCGATCCGCATCCCGACCGCGGTTTGCGGACCGGGCTTCGAAGGGGGCGGTCAGGTCCGCGAGCTAGTGTCGCTGATCGATCTCCCGCCGACGCTGCTCGACGCGGCGGGGATCGATATTCCGGCCATCATGCAGGGGCGTTCCGTGATGCCGTTGCTACGCGGAAGGAAGGACCCCGGGTGGCCGGACGACGTGTTCGTCCAATTCAGTGAGGACCATGTGGGACGGGCGGTGCGGACGCAGCGCTGGAAGTATTCGGTAGTAGACCGGACCCCGGATTCCGGTAAGCAGCCAGGATCTCTCCGCTATGAGGATGAGTGCCTGTACGACCTGCAGGCGGACCCGTACGAGCTGACCAACCTGGTGGGTTTGAGCTCGCACCGCGAAGTCGTGCGGATCATGAGGGAACGTCTGAACCGCCGTCTGGTCGCAGCCGGGGAGTCCGCCGCCGAATTCGTGTCGGCCTCGGAGCGTCCGGGCGGACAGCGTCGGGTGGCCGCGGAGGAGCTGGACCTGTGACGCACCAAGGAGATAGGAGAGGAGCAAACGGCCTATGAGCAATATAATCATTTTGATGTCCGACGAGCATAATCCTTTCATTTCGTCGGTATACGGGCACCCGTCCGTGCGAACGCCGAATATGGAGCGGCTGGCCCGGATGGGCACCGTTTACGCCAGCGCGTACAGCCCTTCGCCGCTGTGCATGCCGGCCCGGTCGGCCTTCATGTCAGGCCGCAGGGTACACGAGCTGGAGACTTACTCGAACTGCCGGATTCACGTTAAGGGCGGGCATCCGTCCTACGGCTCCGTCCTAAGGGAGCAGGGCATCTACACGGCCCACATCGGCAAAGCAGACGTGTATGACCCCGGAGAGGCACTCGGCTTTTCCGAGATGCGCCTGAACAAGAACCGCAAGAAGCAGGGCGACCTGAATTTCCGCCGCCGGCCCTTGGCGGTTCGCCAGGGCGCGGCCGCCCGCGCCATGAACTTCGGCGTCCGAGCGGACGCTTTCGACGGTGACAATGCCGTCATTGAGGATGCGCTTCTGTGGCTGGATGAGAAGGCCCCGACATTGGATGTTCCCTGGAGTATGACGGTGAACATCCTGAACCCCCATTTTCCGCAGTGGAACACGGAGGAATTATGGAACCTATACGAGGACGGAGCCGACGGAGCGGCATACCCGCCGTCCGAGCGTAATGGCGAGTCCGCTGGGCACCCGTATGCACGGGACCTGCGGGAGCATTTCCAGACGGAGGCGTTCACCGAGGAGCAGATCCGCGGGCTGCGGCGGGGGTATTTGGGCAATGTCACGTATGTGGACCGCCAGCTGGGCCGGCTGCTCGACAAGCTGGAGGAGACCGGCCTCGCGGCGAACACGAATCTGATCTACGTCTCCGATCACGGGGACATGCAGGGCAAATTCGGCATGTGGTGGAAATGCTCGCTCTACGAGCCGTCCGCGCGCGTGCCCTGCATCGCGGCCGGACCGGATTTTGCGAGTGGCGCGGTCGTCCGCACGCCGGTCGACCTGCACGACGTGCAGGCCGCTATCTTCCGCTCGGTGGGCGCCGCACGCCCCGAGGATTGGGTCGGCCGTCCGCTGCAGGACATCGAAGCGGACGATCCGGACCGCGTGGTCTTCGCGGAATACCACGGACACGGCACGCGGTCGGGCGCCTACATGATTCGCAAAGAGGCCTGGAAGCTCCTGTACTACATGGAAGGGCCGCATCAGTTGTTCAACCTGGAGTGTGATCCGGAGGAGCTCGTGAACCTGTGGGACCGGGAATCTGCCAAAGCGGCGGAGCTGGAAGCCGAGCTGCGGCGCATCTGTTCGCCGGAGGAGGAGAACGACAAGGCCCACCGGTTTCAGGAGGAGCAGCTGCGAGAGATCGAAACGGCGCCGCTCCCGAATGCCTCGGCGGACTAAGCTGCCGATAGGGAGGGCGATCCAACGAACGGAGCAACCGTACAGGAGGGGAATATCGTGACGCAACCATCCGAGGCCGGCTCTGTCAGCCGGCCGAACATTCTGATCTTCATGACGGATCAGCAGCAGGCGCAGGTCGTGCAGCCCGGCCATCCATGCAGGCTGCCTCATGTGCGTCGTCTCGCTGCCGAAGGCCTCTCGTTCAGCCGGGTGTATCCGCCGATGGCGCACTGCAGCCCCGCGCGGGCCAGCTTCATGACTGGCCTGTATCCTTCGCAGCATGGGATCCACAATAACGTCTCGAACGAGCAGGCGATCGGGCGCAGCCTTAAGCCTGGAACCGAGACTTTCTCGGAGAAGCTGAAGGACGCCGGCTACGGCCTGTTTTTCACGGGCAAATGGCACGTCTCTGGCACGGAGAACCCGAGGGACCGCGGATGGGAGGAGCTCAGTGTCAAAGCCGGGACGGACGTTTACATGGGCGTCCGCCGGGAGACGTGGCCGACGCTTGCGCCCGTCCTGCGAGAGGAGGCGGGGCGCGGGCGGCATAGGGGGGAGATCGTCCGCCCGGGCTGGGGGAATGTGCAGCTGTACGGAACCTCACCGCTCACTTACGAGCAGACCGAGGATTACCAGGTCGTGCGGCGCGGCATCGAACAGCTGGAGGAGCTGCAGGGCGGCGACCGCCCCTGGTGCCTGTACATCGGCACGACGGGTCCGCACGATCCGTTCATCGTGCCGGAGCCGTACGCCAGCCTGTACGATCCGAAGCAGATTGCGCTCCCGCCGAATTATCGCGATTCATTGAAGGATAAACCCGGTCTATACCGAAGAATGCGCCGGAATTTCGACCAGCTGGACGAGTCGGAGGTTCGCGAATCGATCGCGCATTACTGGGGTTATTGCACCATGATGGACGACATGCTTGGGGAAGTGCTGGAGACGCTGGAGCGCTGCGGGATGCAGGACAACACGCTCGTGCTGTTCCTCTCCGACCATGGGGAGCATGCGGGCGCGCACGGTCTGTACGCCAAGGGGCTCAGCCATTTCGAGGAAGGCTACCGGGTGCCCTGCGTCATGCGCTGGCCCGGGGGGATGGCGCATCCCGGCCGCAGCGAGGACGCCTTCGTGTCCTTGGCCGACTTGGCGCCGACGCTGCTTGAAGCGGCGGGAGTCGAGCCGCTCTCCCGCTGCGCCGGGCGGAGCCTGCTGCCGTTCCTTGCGAACGGGAAGCCGGCCGGCTGGCGGACGTCCATGTATACGCAGTGCGACGGGGTCGAGGTCTACCATACGAGCCGGATGGTCCGCACGGACCGGTACAAATTCGTCTATCACCCGACGGACATCGACGAGCTGTACGATCTGCACGCCGATCCCTATGAGCTGACCAATCTAGCGGAGCTGGAAGCGCTGGAGCCGGTGAAGCGGGACATGTACCGGCTGATGTGGGAGAATGCGTTCCGTTATGAAGATACGATCTTCAACAAATATTTGACGGTGGCCACAGCGGATTACGGTCCGCTGGACGCGATCGTTAACGAACGGCCGTCGCAGGTCCAGGCGGATTAGATCCCGTTCTCGCGGGGGAGGCTTTCCGCCTGCATCAGGTAGGCGTGGCGGAAGGCTTTCGGCGTCATGCCGAACGTTTCCTTGAATTTCTTGATGAAATAGGCGGGAGAGTGGAAGCCGACCTCCTCGGCAATCTGTTCGATGGTTTGACTGCCCGAGACGATCAGGTCTCGGGCTTTTCGCATGCGCTCCTCGGTTACGTAATCCACGAAGCTCATGGACGTCTCTTCTTTGAACAATTTGCCGAGGTAACGGGGGCTCAGCTGCACTTGATCAGCCAGCAGATTCAGGGACAGGTCCTCCTCCAGATGCTGGACGATGTACGCTTTGACCCGCGCGATGATCTCCGTATGCCGGTTCGCTCCCCGCTCCTCCAGGTAGCGGAAGGCAGCGGCTGCGGCCTGCTCGAACCACCGGACGAACTGATCCGCCGTGAACAGCTCGGCGAATGCCGCCTGGCTTTCGGGGCTCAGCACGTCGCTCGAAGAGCAGTGCATGTCCTTGACATACCGGTGGAAGATGGCTATGGCCTCCCGTGTCCACGCAAGGCACGCCTCCGCGGAGAAGGGGCCTTCCCGGCTGGCGGTGGCGAATTCGTCCAGGACCGACCGGACGTCGGACTGACTGGCGCTTCGCAGCGCCTTGTCGAGCCGGACGGCCCAATCCCCGGGAAGCGCCTCGCCGCAGGCTTCGCGCTGCAGGAGGGCTTCCGGCGTGAGCAGGTCCGCCTCGGGCAGGAAGTACCCGTATCTCATGAGCTCTTCGGCCTGCTGGCGGGAACGCTGCAGCTCAAGCGGCGAAGCCACCCATCCTCCGATCGAGATGGACGGATTCGCCGTGAAGTTGTCGCAGGCATATTCGGCAATCTGACGCAGCGAAGAATACAGGCTTGCGTTGTTGGGCGCCGCCGCCCCTGCCGCCGCCCAAATCCCGATCCCGCTGCCCGGCGCTTCAATGGCGAGCCACAGGGACTGGGCGCCGCTCAGCCTCTCCATTTCCTTGATTAGGTTGTACGTGACAAATTGGCGATTTTCCACGCTGAGCCGCCGGAACTCACGGGAATCCAGCTTGATCAGGACGGCGGTAAACCACATTCCTTCCATATTCAGCTGGAGAAGCTTCAGCCGCTCCTCCAGCTCTGCGGCATCGGCGATCGTTCCTTGGAGCAGACTGGACACCAGGTTGTATTGAATCAGCGGCCGGCTGACGTCCAGCGTCGATTCCAGCTCGGTTACTTTAACGGACAGATTGTCGATAACATGATCGAGGACGGCGTATTCGTTGTGAAGGGCGGAGCCCGGCGTTTGCGGTGTTTCGCCGAAGAGCGAACGAGTCTTCTCCAGTACTCTCCGCAAGGGGTTGTACATCCGGAAGGTGAACATATAAGCGGCTGCAAGGCCGAGAAAAACCGCTCCAAGCGTCACGAGAACCAGCACGCGCTGCATGTTCTGCAGCCCTTTATAGAATGTGTCGACGGCGGTAATGTTGAGAAGCTTCCAGCCGTTGGAGCTCAGGGTGGTGTAAGACACCATCGTTTTGACCCCATCCAGGGCATGAAGGAAATGCCCGTGATCCGCAGCGCTCTCCATCACCTGCCCGATCAGCTTGACGTCAGGCGCGGACGCATCTTGGGAATCGGTCACCCGTTCGCCGGTCGAATCAATCACGATGACGGCTCCGGGGGTATTGCGCGAGGAATCCTGCAGCACGGTGTACAGCGCCCCGGGCTTCAGATGGATGGCGATCAGGCCTTTGTTTTCGTTGCCGGGCAGGTTGAACGGGTACGACCCGATGAACAGCGTATCGGCTTCATCCGCACCCGCCGGAAGCTCCCGCACCCATTGGGCGCTTCGGTTCGTGCCGGGCGCCGGCTTCCACCACCGCTCCAGTGGGACAGGATCGTCCGGACGGAGGAACGTGACGCCGCTCGTGGAGGACAAGGTCATCCGGTTTCGGCGGAAGAACACTTCGATCGATTGCACCAGATCGGCGTTCGTCTTCACCACACTTTGCAGCACACGCTGCGCTTCACTGATTTTGGCCTGATTCCCCAGATAAGGCTCGTCGAAGAGGAACAGGATCGGATCACTGTTGCTGCTGCGGTTCGTGACGATGCCCGTATACAGATTTTCCGTCTTGAGGAATACGGTTTCATCGGTGATTTTGCGCTGGTAATCGAGCAGCTGCTCCGCCACCTTGGTGACTTCGTCGTTGTAGCGGGAGGTGTAGTAGAAATAGAACGAGGCGCCTACGGTGAACGTGGTGGCCAGCACAAGGAGGCTGTACGAGATGATGAGTTTGTAGAATACTGTGTTCAGCCGGCTGGCGAGCTTCATGGCGTATCCCTCCCGAAAGCGTTTCCTTATCCTTATTATGGCAAAAAAAATGGCGGACCGGCAACCGAAATCTGGCCGTTTCACGCGCCGGAGAATGTTAATTTTGTCTTAACGTTTAAAAAACAAAACAAAGCCGCTTTGTTATAGGAAATGCGCTTTTTTGTATAGAGATCGGGGGTCAATCCGTTTACATTGAAAGCGGGGGAGGTGATCGGCGGCAGTGCCGAACCGCCGCTCGAAGAGCGGAGCTTCTGCAGGATGTGAACGAATAGGATACCAGGTCCAGACTCCGAATCTATCAACCACAGGAGGTAATCATGTTAATCCAATTTACTGCGAAGCTTGGAAAAGCCGGAAAGATACTGCTCGTCTCCCTGACGGCATGCGCAGGTTTCAGCTTTTCGTCTCTGGCGGACGCCAATTCGTTCGGACCGAGCGGGCTGGACGGCTCCGGCTGGCAGAGTGTCGTTGTGGTCGACCCGACCAACGCCAATCTGCTGATCGACGGAGCGGACGTTTCCGGCATTCACAAGACAACCGACAAGGGTGTGAACTGGACGCCCTCCAACAACGGTTTTACCGAGAAGAACCAGATCCAGATCGCTTCGCTCGCCTGGTCCCAGACGGACGGCAGCAAGGTGTACGCCGCCACCGGCAGATTCGGCCAGAACGGCGGCCTCTACGTCTCGAGCGACAAGGGCGATTCGTGGACGCTGCTGTCCAATATCCCGCAGTTCGCAGGCGGCAACACCGACCCGGCGGACAGCTTGTACAGCCCGCATCCCCGCTCCACCGGCAATCTGATCGCGCTCGATGAAGCGAACGGCTACCTGTATGTGGCGACCTACAAGCAGGGGGTCATGCGTTACACCATTTCCACCAACACGTGGGCCACGATCGGCCTTGTGGGCAAATACCTCCGGACGATCGCAATCGACCCAAACGACAAGAACACTCTCTACACCTCGGCTTCTAAGGACGGGGTTTACAAAACGACGACGGCGCGGACTTCCGCGAATGTGACGAGCGGAAACGGCTCCTTCTCCAAGCTTACGAACGGACCGGCGGACATCGAGGAAATGAAATTCATCGGAAGCAATCTCTACGCGGCCGGTCAGGACGGTACCAATGGCAAAGTCTATAAAGTCACAAGCGGCGGAAGCACCTGGACCAGCTTGCTCACCACGCCATGGTCGGGTTCCGACCAGACGACTTACATGTCCGTTGATGGGGTTGCGGGTACGAACGACACGATTTATGTGGGCGCCTGGCAGGGGCAGAAGAATACCTCCGGGCAGAGAGAGAGCGTGCTGAAATCCATAGACAGCGGCGCCACGTGGACTTCCATTTCCACGACTCCCTCCGGACGCATCAATTACACGATGGGCGGACCGACGGGCGACACTTGGTACCTGTCCACCTTCTCCCCCCGCTCGATGATGAGCGGCAACACGTACGGCGCCGCCTACATCACCGTCAATCCGTCCAACAGCGACGAGATCTTCGTATCCGGACGATCCGGCGTATGGAAGGGCACCAAGGCGGCGGACGGCAAATACGACTGGTACCCGCTTGTGCACAATATGAACGTGACCTTCAACCGGTCGATCGCCGCGGACAAGAACAGCGTGGGTCATGTCTACTGGCCCGCGACCGACTGGGGATTCCTGTACTCCAAAGATCGGACGGCCCACGTGAACGGGAATGTGACAGGTCTCGGCACGAAGGATGGGAACGAAATTTTCCTCGATTATTCGACCTCCCCCGGGACGGTTTACCTGTCTCAAAGCGACGCGAACAAAATCTTTTCCAATCCGGACCCGGCCGCCGGGACGGCTTGGACGGACGAAGGCATCGATACGGCGGCCGGATCGCTTGCCGGCTACGTGGCGGGCGTCGCGGTCAAGAACTACAACAAGCGCACCGCCGGCGACAGTTTCATCCGCACCTCAGCAAGCAGCTGGGGGACAGCTGAGGCTGGCGGAGCCTGGACGAACGCGGGCGGAGCCGCAACCGACTTCAGCGTAAGCGGCGGCGTAGGCAAGATTCTGGTGAATTCGACCGCGAACCGTTACTCCCGCTTGAACAGCAGCACCGCTATTCAGGACACAGCCGGACTCGTTTCCTTGTCTTGGGACGGCGTGCCGACGGCAGGCGACGTCTTCGGCGCTCCGTTCGCGCGAATGAGCAACGGCATCAAGGACTATTACAGCTTCCGGCTACGGAACGACTCAACCGGTGCCGTGTTGATTCAGGCGCAAAAGACCGTCAACAACGTTACGGTATCGCTCGGAACCGAGCTCTCTGTTGCGGCTTCCTATACGGCGGGAGCCAAATATTGGATGCGATATGAAGTGAAGGGTACGAACCCTGTAGTCCTGAACGTACGGGTTTGGAAAGACGGCACCGAGGAGCCGACGACCTGGACCTATACGTATTCCGACTCGGCAACGGACCGCATCGCCATCGCGGGCAAGAACGGACTGCGAGCGGGGGCGAACGGAAGCTACGCGAATTCCATTGCGTATTCCTTCGACAACTACGGGGTTGACGAGATCGCGAGCGGCGGCAAAATCGTGCTCGGCGCCATCCAGAACGGAGGCCTGTGGAAGAAATCCGGCACCTCCTGGAGCAAGGTGATCAGCGAAACGGCGGCGCTCTACGACCAGCAGACCAATTCGGCTGTCTTCTCCTGGCCGAGCGGCTCGAACACCGTATACATGTTTGACAGGGAGACGGGGGTATGGCGGTCGAACGACAACGGCGGAACGTGGACGCACATCTGGACGATCAACAGCGAGACGGACATGACGGGTTACGTCGCCGCCGATCCCACCTCGCCGGGCACCCTATACGTCTCTTACCTCGACAATCTGTACCGGCTGGACAATGCGGATACGAATTCGGTCGACGGAGGGACGCTGACTCCCGTGCAGTTGACCGCCACTCCGCTTCTCGCGGGACCGATCACGACGGACGCGAACGGCGTGCTCTACGTAACGAGCCGGTCGGCCGGCACGACCCAGGCGCGGATTTACCGCTCGACAGACAAAGGCACAACGCTGACTGATATTTCGGATGCCTACTACCGGGCCAACGTCAGTTTCCCGTACAAAATCGATATCGGTCCCGACGGCTATATCTATATCAGCATGAACGGGACCGGTATTCAGGTCGGACAGCCCTAAGGCGGCTGCGGCCGCGAAGTAAATGGGGCGGATGAACACAAATGGCTGTCCCCAACGTCATCCTAGATGACAGGGGACACTTCGTTAACGGGGCAAGATAGCTCAAAAAACCGCCTTTTCATATAAGGCGGTTTTTTTATGGTCAACTATCAACATAAGGCCACGGGCATGAGGAGCCAAACGCCGTACTCGGTGAGCTGTGCAGGTCGCCATTATCGGAACGGTCATTTAGCGCTGAAGGACGGGTTACCCGTTTAGCTCGCGCACCATTTTGTACAGCCCCTTCTCCGCCCGGAAGCCCAGCAGATCCCGGTTGATGCGCAGCATGGGGGCGTTCATGGAGTCGTTGTGCGTGCGCAAATACGGAGCGCCGAACGAGCGAGCCGTCCGAATGGCGAGCAGCTTAAGGGCGAGCGCGATCCGGCGTCCCCGGTAGTCGGGGAGCACCCCAGTGAATTCGTGGTACATGGCTCCTGTCTGCTCTATATGCACCAGCGTGACGACGCCGATGTAGCGTTCGCCGTCCTTGGCGATGTGCATCCATTCGGGACGGCATCCGGTCTGGTCCAGGCTCCATTTTTTCCATTCCTCGAACCAAGGGTATCCCCCGGAATGACCGGGAATATCGAAGTTCGTCACCTTGTACAGCTCGTACAGCTTCCGTTCGTTCTCTTCTCCGGGCTCCTCCGCGAGCGTCACGAAGGAGATGCCGCTTTGCTTGACACGGTCTATCGTCTCCCGCAGCGCTCCTTCATCAAAAGAGGTCAGGTCGAGCACCGATTCAAACGTATGGCGTTCTCTCTTGTAGTCTCTTCTCTCCGCATAGGCCAGAGATTCGAGATCCGATTCCCGCAAATAGTCTATAAAGCGCGAAGCCCGGACCTCGGACGCCCACCGGTGGACGGTCTCATACAGCGCGGTACCCGCTCCTTTTCCCCGATGGTCCGGATGAACGACGATCGTGTGCTGCAGGGTTCCCGGTTCCGTCCAGGGAGCCCGCCAAGCGGTGGCATAGCCGATCACTTGTCCCGTCTCGTCTTCGGCCACCCACTTCGGGCGGTCCCAGCCCATCAGCCGGCCCTCCTCGTAATGCAGCTTCCCCGGAGGGATCTTCTCCTCATCCTCGCGCAGCCGGTCCGCCGTAGTCGGCTCCGCCCAGATCAAGTTTACCAAAGGCGCAACCGCCGCATAATCGTCCGGCTGCCGCATTTTTCGGATGGTATAGGCTTTCATTTTGGCACATCCCAGCCTCTCTTTGTGGTTCTGAGCCTATTATCGCATACCCGGCCGGGCGTCCTAGAGGAGAGTCTGGTTATAGAGAAAGATTTCCCGTTTGTAATACTTTACAAGCGAACATATATTCGGTATTCTAGGTATGGAATCTTTTGTAAAACGGATCCTTGAAACGAAACCGGCATGGATCCTTTTTAAGGAGGCAAAGGAGTATGCAGGAGACCATTACCGTCGGATTGACGGAAATTCAGCCGTTCCGGGCGCTGGCGGTGCGGACCCCGATGACACCGGACAAGAGCGGAACCCGAAAAGCGTGGAGCGAGCTGACGGCCCGGATTCCGCTGGACGATTCTCGTCTATCCGCTGGTCCGTCGGTTTATGTTTTTATCCCCCAGGAACAGTGGAGCGGGTCGGTCGACACCCTGTGGGTCGGCATCGCCGTGGACGAATTCGGTGATGTGCCGGAGGGGGTAGAAAGGCTGGAGATCGGCGGGGGCTGGTGTGTAACCGCGGAAGTGTATGGGGACGAGGAGCATATGTGGCGCGTATATGATGCTGTCTTCGCCTGGCTCCGGGATTCGAAGGAGTATGAGCTGGATACCCGGGCGGGGGTGCTCGGCCTGGAGACGGTTCCGCTTGAGCCGGTTAATGCGCTGACGGTTCCTTATGAGGCGGTTCGCACGTTTCGCTTTACGATTCTTTATCCGGTGCGCAAGCGGTAAGAGACGAAAGACCTCTCAGCCCTTTTGGCTGGACGAGACTGGAGTCTTTCCGGTATCATCCGTTTTAATAGTGCTTTGCGCTATCCTAAACTTTTGGCCGGGAAAAGCACTCTTTCCTACATACGGCCGCGATAAGGAGACCAGGATATGCCTGACAATCGTAATTGGGCCGGCAACTACCGGTACAGCGCCTCGGAAATTATGGTTCCCGATAAGGCGGAGCAGGTTCAGGAGATCGTCGCCCGCAGCAGGCGGATTAAAGCTCTTGGAACGCGGCACTCGTTCAACGGGATCGCCGATTCCGAGAGCCTTCTCTCCCTAGAAAAGCTTAACCGGGTAAAAAACCTGGACCGGGAACGTAATCTCGTCACGGTGGAGGGCGGGATCCGGTATGGGGACCTGTGCCGGTATCTTCACCAGAACGGGTATGCGCTTCCCAATCTGGCTTCCCTTCCGCATATCACGGTGGCGGGAGCTTGCGCAACGGCTACCCACGGTTCCGGAAACCGGAATGGGAATTTGGCGACGGCCGTCCGGGCCATGAAGATCGTTCGGGCCGATGGGGAAGAGGTCATGTACACCCGAGAGCAGCCGGACGGAGGCTTTGCCGGGGCGGTGGTAAACCTGGGGGGACTCGGGATCGTCACGGAACTGACCCTGGAGGTTAGTCCGACCTTTGACATGAGCCAGGTCCTTTACGAAGGGCTGTCTCTCGATAGGTTGGAAACCCATTTGGAGGAGATTTTCGGATACGCTTACAGCGTCAGCCTCTTTACGGACTGGAGGGACTCCAGCTTCCATCAGGTGTGGATCAAGCGGAAGCACGCCGATGCCGAAGAATTTGGGAAGCCGGGGCCGGAGTTTTACGGTGCGAGGTTAGCCACCGAGACCCTTCATCCCTTGCCGGGATGCCCGGCCGAGAATTGCAGCGAGCAGCTGGGGATTCCGGGACCGTGGCATGAGCGGATGCCTCACTTCCGCATGGAGTTTACTCCAAGCGTCGGAGATGAGCTGCAGAGCGAGTTCTTCGTTCCCCGGGCGCAGGCTTATGAGGCTCTATGCGCTGTGAACCGGCTGCGGGAGCAGATCGCGCCTCTTCTGCACGCTAGCGAGATCCGGACCATAGCCGCCGACGACCTGTGGATGAGCCCCTGCTACAAGCAGGACTCAGCGGGGATTCATTTTACCTGGAAGCCGGACAGCAAGGGAGTCGAGGGAGTGCTTCCGCTTATCGAGGAGGCTTTGGCTCCGTTCGGAGCCCGCCCGCATTGGGGCAAGCTGTTCACCATGTCCCCGGCCCGGCTGCAGCCTCTTTACGAGAAGCTTCCTGATTTTAGAAAGCTCCTACGGGAGAATGACCCAGAGGGCAAGTTCCGCAATGCCTATCTGAACGAGTACATAGGAGCCCTTTAGGTTTTGGGAAAACAGGGAGGGAAGACTTTCCTTATGATTAGTCGTTAACCGTTTTTCTCTAATGGATGCTGATAAATAATTTATATCGACTGATCAAATGTTTAAAGTTTCCTTTATTGAAACCACCGCTTACAATGAGGGTATCTCAGTTGGCGGAGGGATGATCGTGGATATGGCCAAAGCGGCGAAAACGTTTAGAGCTTTTACCGAGGAATGCAAAGGGTCTAGCCGATTATACGAACGGCTTTCTGCGGCGGTCGCCGGCGATCCGGAAATGCTGGCATTGGCTTCTCATGCCCGGCCGGGACAGCCGGTCCCGAACCTTCTTTTTGCTGCTGCTCATTACCTGCTCCTGCAGGGAAAGGACCGGTGCGGGCTGGCGGGGTTCTACCGCACGCTTACGGATCAGCCGGGGGAGCCCGGGGAGGCTTATCCGTTCTTTCGGAGGTTTTGCCTGGAGAATGCCGGCGAGATCCTTCCTCTCCTGCAAACGAAGCTGGTCCAGACCAATGAGGTAAGGCGGTGCGCTTATTTGTACCCGGCCTTCTGCTGGGCCTATGCCCGATTTGGGAAGCCCCTTGCTTTGCTGGAGCTCGGGACCAGCGCCGGCTTGCAGCTGCTTTGGGATGAGTACGGGTACGATTATGGCGGGGGAGCGGTATATGGGAAAGCAGGTTCTGCCATGCTTCTGAAGTCGGACATTCGGGGGAAGCGGCCAAATTGTCTCCTTATCAACCCTCCTCCCGTAAAAGCAAGAATCGGAGTCGATCTGCATGTTAATGATCTTCGCGACCCGGAGGACAGACTCTGGTTAAGCGCCTTAATCTGGCCGGAGCATACCGAGCGGCTGGAGCACCTGAAGCGGGGAGCCAGCCTTCTTAACGAGCACCCCGTTGACCTCCGCGAAGGCCATGCGATGCGGCTTCTGCCGGAGCTGGCGGCGGGAATGCCGGACGACGCCGTTCTATGCGTGTTCCATACCCATGTGGCGAATCAGTTTAGTGCAGGGGATAAGGCGGAGCTGAGGGAGCACCTTCGCATGATCGGGAAAAGAAGAAGTCTCGTCCATCTGTACAACAACATGGAGGATGGTCGGCTGCACCTGGATTATTATCTGGACGGGAAAGAGTACCGGAATATCATGGCGGAGACGGATGGCCACGGACGCTGGTTCCACTGGCTTCTGGAGGAGGAATAGTAACAAGATTCGTTTAAGCAGGTAAACAAGCAACGGCATTAAACAAGAGAAGGAGATGATTCGGCTTGACGCAGGCAGCAGGAATCGTTCGCACTCAAGTGATGTGGAAGGAGGGATTTCAAGCGGTAGGCCAAAAAGTCCGCTTCGATCCCTCCGAACCGGTTCCGCCTTCGCAGAATGAGATTTCCCGGCTGTGGCCGCGCTTCAGCGAACGGGTGGGGGAAATCCCTCATTATGCCGGCGGAACCTATGGATTGAACCTCTTCGGTCCGGACGACACGCCGGGAGGCCCCTTCGATTACATGGCGGCGGTTGGTGTATCCCGATTAGGGAAGGTCCCGGAAGGGATGGATTCCGTATCGTTACCTGGCGCGCTGTACGCCGTGATTACCCGGCAGGGGGTGATCGATGACATCCGGGTGGCCTATCGGTACTTCTATGACGAGTGGCTGCCGCAGTCCGGGTATGTGCGGGCGGATGGGGCGGATTTGGAGTACTACGATGACCGGTATAAGGGCAATTTTGACCCGGAATCGGTCATGGAGCTATGGATTCCGGTCCGGCGGGCATTGGAAGCTCCGCTGGAGAACCGCGTGGCAAGCGTCTTCGTTCATGTGACGGACCTTCGCCGCTCGGCCGAATGGTACAGCCGGCTGCTGGGGCTCCCTTTACTGGAGGAGCGTTTGAACGGCGGGCCGGTGTACTGGTTCGAGCTGCCGGGAACGCATCTCATCCTCGACTCCAACTCGGCCAACCGGCAAAATCCGGATTGGCGGGAGGAGATGAAGCCGCGTTTTATGCTCCCGGCTAGGGACATTGATGAGGCATACCGCTATGTAAGCGAGATGGCAGAGCCGTTCTCCCGGCCGGAGCGGCACGGCAGCATGGCGTATTTCAACTTCCGGGACCCGGAAGGTAATGCTCTCATGGCTTGCTGGAGTGCTAACCCGGCCGGCAACGAGTCGGCCGTCATCGGAAGCAGTCCGATTCAAGCCCGGATCGGCGGGGTGTTCGGGGATGTGAAAGACATGCCTTCCGCCGCCCGCTGGTATGCCGGCCTGTTCGGGTTACCGGCGGAAGAGAGGACGGACTATCCGTCCGTCCATTCCGTACCTGTCACCCGCGGAGCGGTGCTGCTGCTGGACCAGAACCGGTTTTTGCAGGGCCGGGAGGATCCCGAATTGTTCTACTTCGATACGGTTGACTTCGAAGCCGCACTGGCTTACGTTCGGGAGAACGGGTTTGAGCTGGCGGGCGAGCCGAACCATTTTGCGGATTTATCGGAAATGGCGCTGCTCGATCCGGACGGGAACCGCCTTTTGGTTTGCCAGATGAAGAAGTAACGGCCGATAGGCCAATGATGGCGGCCTTGGGTAAGAGAACACGAGGGTGGAGTAAATAGATCTTAACGAGATTCATTGGCGCCAAAACCTACGTCGGCGTTACTCAGACTAGAATCAGGGAGACCAGACCAGACCAGACTAGACAGGCAGCGGCTATTCTCCATCCCCATGTGCCGAATCAATTGGGGATGGGGGCGGTGCATAAGGAAGGCCGGACGTTGTCCGGCTTTTTCGCCGTAACGGAAAGATCCACCGGGAAGCAGCGGGAATGGCTCTCCGTTGTGTTCCATGGTCGCCTTTCCTGATCGGACCGTTTACGCTACAGTGGAGATACCATAAAGGAGGGACTACGATGTCAACCATTTACATCTTAACCGGAGCCTCCCGGGGGCTGGGCGAGGCTCTTGCCCTGCGTCTGTTGAGCCCGGGGAACGTGCTCCTCTGCCTGGCCCGCACGCGCAGCACGGTGCTGGACCGGGAAGCGGAGGCGGCCGGCGTCGCCTTGGAGTGGATCAAGGCGGACCTCGCCGAGCTGGCAGCCGGCGATGGGGTGGAAGCGCTGCTGAAGCCGGGCTTGGAGCGGGCCGGCTTCAGCAGCGCCTCCAGGCTGCGGCTCGTGAACAACGCCGGCGTGCTGGAGCCGATCGGGCCAGCCCAGGCGAACGATCCGGAAGCCGTCGCCCGCCACATCGCCGTGAACCTGACCGCGCCGCTGCTGCTCACGGGGGCCTTCCTTCGCCTGACCGAGCAGCTGGCGGCGGACAAGCGCATCCTGCAGATCTCCTCCGGCGCGGCACGCAAGCCCTATGCCGGCTGGAGCACCTACGGCGCGGCCAAGGCGGGGCTCGACCATCATGCCCGCTGCGTGAAGCTGGAGCAAGAAGGAATGCCGCATGGAGCGAGGATCGCCTCCGTCGCCCCCGGTGTCATCGACACCTCCATGCAGGCGCAGATCCGCGGGACCGAAGAGGAGCTGTTCCCAAGCCGCTCCCGTTTCGTTCAGCTTCACGAAACCGGAGGCTTGCTGAGCCCGGATACCGCAGCGGAGCAGCTGCTTGCTCTGCTGGAGGACCCCCGCTTTGGGGAGGAACCGGTAATGGATATCCGGGATTGGGAGCGTTAACGAGCTGAATCCAAAGGTAGGGAAAAGGCGGGGTTCTTTAACGGGCAATCCCTATGAAGCTTGACCCTCTTCTCGAGCAATAAGTCGGAAACGGCGGATGCCGGCCAGAGGAGGGATGCCTGAAACCCGTCTTGCGCTCCCGGCCTCCAGGAAGTATCGTGTAAAGCAGGAGGCGATTTTTATGCACGTCCCGAATCCAGACAAAAGGTACAACACTGCGGTAGAAGCCGCTTTAGAAGTAATCGGCGGCAAGTGGAAGCCGGTTCTGCTGTTCCATCTCACCTTCGGCAAGAAGCGCAACGGGGAACTGATGGGCCTTGTGCCGGCTGTTACGCAGAAGGTGCTGACCCAGCAGCTGAGGGAACTGGAGGAGGATGGAATCGTCAGGCGCATATCGTACAATCAGGTTCCGCCTAAGGTGGAATACGAGCTGACGGAATACGGCTGGAGTCTTAAAGAAATTCTTCATCTTCTTTGCCGCTGGGGGGACATGCACGTGGAGCGTGTATATGGTGACAAAGCCCGTATCCTTAACAGCACCGACAACCCTTGATGCCTTCATCGGCAAGCCACGCGTGACCCAATGCGGCACGGCGCACCTAGCAGGCATACGTTCCACAGTTCACAGGGGTTAAAGCCGCCCGTTTGCTGTGATCTCGTCGTGCGTAAGTGGCGCCACGCGGTTTCGGGCGGGGAGCTGCACGCGGCACAAAATAACGGCAGCCATACCGATGAAAACAGCCCGGCTCCCCATGGGGCCGGGCTGGTCGTGCAGCATTTGCGGCTCCCGAAAACGTTCCGATTCGCGGGCTATGGACGGACGGCGAACGGCTTTAAGGGATAATCTTGTTCCGGCGAAAATCCTCAAAGAGGCGAAGGAACATCTCCTCCGTGTTCACGTACTCATGGAATCCCAGCTGCCGGGCTTTGGAACCGTCCGACAGGAAGTCATAATCCCACGAGAACACGAAATCTCCGAAACCCCAAGACGCAACGTCGCGGTACGAGGTAGGCCGAAGACCGTACTTTTCCACCATGGTATTCCAGAGCTCTTCCTTGTCGGCCATGGCTTCCTCCAGAGAGTAAGGCAGCGGAGACGCGGTTTCCAGGTCGAAGGCTTGGGCCAGCTTCGGCCAGAGTTCCTCCCAACGGAACAGATCGCCGTTCGTGATGTTGAACGCCTGGTTCGCGCAGCGCTCCTCCGTTGCCGCCCAAACCGTCGCCTTGGCCAGCAGATCGGCATCCGTCATCTCCAAGAGCGAACGGAATGCCCCCTGCTTGCCAGGGAAGCGGAGCGGAAGCCCAAGCTCCTTCGAAATGGAGGCATAGACGGCGAGCACCATGGCCAGGTTCATCGGGTTGCCGAGGGCAAACCCGCACACGACGGAAGGACGGAGGGCCGACCAGGTCCAAGTCTTCCCCTTCTGGCTCTCCTCCAGGAAGCGCTGCTGGGCGGTGTTAAACTCCGGGGGCAGAATGGGCGGGTCGGATTCCCGGGCCGGGGTTTTGAAGGGGCCAAGATGGGCCCCATATACTTTGTACCCCTGCATCAAGCTGATGTGCCGGAGCCCCGGAGCCGCCGCTTCTACCGCTTGAACCACATTCATGAGCATCTTGAGATTCGGAGGAACAAGCTCGGCCCAGGTCGGCCGGTCCTGGTAGGCGGCGTAGAACACGTGGGTGACCTCCGTCAGGCCCGCCAGCTTCTCTCGGGTATCCGACTCGTCTAGAAGATCCGCTTCCACATAACGGATTCGGCTGCCGGCTGGCCCCCCGAGGCGGGAAACACCGATGACCGTCCAATCCGGAAGCCCCTCCAGGTAGCGCACCAGATTCCCGCCGATGACCCCGCTTGCCCCGATCACGAGCGCCGTTTTGTCCGTGCGATGATTTACCGAATTCATACATATCCACTCCCCTAACATAGAGTTTATGAAGCCTCTTTGTTATTCTGCCGCAATGGAATCCAGCCGGGAAGTACGCACTTTCAGGTCATATAGGCACCTGGAGGTAAGGCAGGCTTATTACAACGGGGAAAGCTTGTTCAGCCTGGTGAACATCGGCTTGAGAACCCAGATAAATGTTTTCTAAAGAAAAGGAGAACCCATGCCTAAAATCATTTTCACCGGAGGAGGCTCCGCGGGCCATGTGACGGTCAATCTTTCGTTGATCCCCTGCTTCCGCCAGGAAGGCTGGTCCGTGGAATACATAGGCTCGGAGAACGGAATCGAGAAGGAGCTCATCACCGCTCTGGGGGATGTTCCTTATTCCGGTATTTCGACCGGGAAGCTCAGGAGGTACTTCTCCTGGCAGAACCTGAAGGATCCTTTCCGCGCCGGCCGCGGGGTTCTGCAGGCCTACTCCCTTATCCGCAGGAGCAAGCCCGACGTGCTCTTCTCCAAAGGCGGCTTCGTCTCGGTTCCCGTCGTCATCGGAGCCTGGCTGAACCGGGTGCCGGTCGTGATCCACGAATCCGACGTGACCCCGGGGCTCGCCAACCGGCTGGCCATTCCGCTTGCCCAAACGGTCTGCACGACGTTTCCCGAGACGAATTCCCACCTGCCTGCCGGCAAAGCCCATTATGTGGGCCCCCTTGTCCGTCCGGATTTGAAGGAAGGTAAGGCCGAGCGGGGGAGGAGCTTTTGCGGATTCAACCGGGTAAAGCCCGTTCTGCTCATCATGGGAGGGAGCCTCGGCTCTCACAAAATCAATGAAACCGTCCGCTCCTGCCTCCCAGAGCTGCTTGCCCGTTTTCAAGTCGTTCATCTATGCGGCAAAGGACAAGGTAAGCCCGCCCCCTCTGCTCCTGCAGAAGGTTACCGGCCGTTCGACTACCTCAAGGAGGAGCTCGCCGATGTGCTGGCCATGACGGATGTGGTGGTGACCCGGGCGGGAGCGAACGTTCTTTTTGAAATGCGGGCGCTCAAGAAACCCATGCTTCTGATCCCTCTTTCCAAGGAGCAGAGCCGGGGGGATCAGCTGCTCAACGCGGCCTCGTTCCGGGCCTCGGGCTATGCGGAGGTGCTGCAGGAGGAGAACCTGACTCCCGAGGCTTTGGTCCGGGAAGTGACGAAGCTGTACGAGAACCGGACGAAGTTCAAGCTCCGTATGGCCGAGGGGGACAATGGAGATGCCCTGAGGACTCTTGTGGCCATTATCCATGAGACGGCGGGCGTGAGCTGAAACCTTAAGCGGACTTCTCCCGTCTAGAAGATATAGAGGCCGTAAAAGGGGGAACCGATCATGACCAGACCAAGCTCCGTCCCTAATCCGCAAAAGAAGTTCCGTTTCCTAGTGTACCTGTCGGGCCTGTCCCGCCTGCGCCAGCGAGGCACGCCGGCCGCCAAGCTGCCGGGTAAGGCAGGGCCGGCTCTGCTGACCGCATGCCTGGTGCTGCTGACTGCCTGCGGGATGAAGGGAGAGGGCATTTCCATGGAAAAAAGAGCCCAAGCCGCTGCCGCACTGGATCCGGCCGTCGTGAAGGCCCAGAATGCTTTTGGCTTGAAGCTTCACCGGCAGCTCGTTCAAGAGGATAAGGAGAAGAACGTCTTCCTCTCGCCGGTCAGCGTCTCCATGGCGCTCGCCATGACCTACAACGGAAGCGCCGGGGAAACCCGGGAGGCGATGAGCCGGACCCTGGGCTGGGAAGGGTGGAAGCCGGAACAGGTCAACGGAGGCAACCGGACGATGAAGGAGCTGCTGGAGAAGAGCGGCAAAGGGATCCAGCTGAACATCGCGAATTCCGTGTGGACGAAGAAGGGGCTGACCTTCTCCAAGAGCTTCCTGCAGACCAACCGCGAGTATTACGATGCCTACGTCAAAGAGCTGGACTTCAGCAAAGCCGACGCTGCCCCGACGATCAACCGCTGGGTCAAGGACAAGACGAACGGAAAGATCCCGGTCATCGTAGACGGGTTGAGTCCGCAGGATAGGATGGTGCTGATCAACGCCATCTATTTCAAAGGGACTTGGAAGGACGAGTTCTCCCCGTCCCGGACGAAGGAAGAGAGCTTTCGGCTTCCGGGCGGCTCCACGGTGAACGTGCCGATGATGGCCCGGTCGGGGAGCTACGAATACTTGGAAGAAACGGGGTTCCAGGCCATCCGTCTTCCGTACGGCGAAGGGCAGATGGATATGCTCGTGATCCTTCCGGGGGAAGGCTCCTCCTTGGAGGCCCTGCATGAGAAGCTGTGGTCGGATGCGTCTCCATGGCAAAAAACGTTCGAGACCAGCCGGGGGGAAATCCGGCTTCCCCGCTTCAAGCTGGAACTCGACCGCAAGCTGAACGACTCCTTGACCGCATTGGGCATGGGAGTGGCTTTTGATCCCCGCAAAGCTGAATTCACGGAGTTGGGGGAAGGCTCCAAGGGCCTCTACATCAGCCAAGTGAAGCACAAGACGTATCTCAAGGTGGACGAACAGGGAACGGAGGCTGCCGCGGTCACGTCGGTCATGAAGGCGGGGTCGGCGCCCCCACCAAACACGCCGTTCACGATGGTTGTGAACCGTCCGTTCTTCCTCGCCATTGAGGACCGGCAGACCGGAGCCTGGCTCTTCACCGGCTCCGTGTATCATCCGGAGGAGAAATAGGGCGGAGACCTGGTCGAGTCTTGCCCAAGGCGCAGGCCCGGTAACTTGGATGGGCGGCAAAATTCATGCGAATGGTCAATAGAGACCAGGCTTACAGGCGGATGAACAGCCCCCCATATAGAAAAGCCCCGGCAATGACGAAAGCCGGATGAACCTTCCGGCGCAGCATGAGCCAGTAGGCCGCCGCGGCCAGAAGGGCAAAGTGAACAATCCCGATCTGCGCCAGGGATTCCCGGGAGCTCTGCCAGGTCACCTGGATCATCATCACGGCTATGACCGGCTGCACGAAGAGGGTCATGCCCTTCACGACGGGGGACTGCCGATATTTCTGCAGCAGCTTAATCAGCAGAATAAGGGCGGCCGCCGAAGGGAGCACGGTGGCCGCCAGCGCGGCAACCGCCCCCGTCCAGCCGGAGACCTGGAAACCGGTATAAGCGGCGATCTTCGTGGCGATCGGGCCCGGCAGCGAGTTGGCGAGCGCGAGCATGTTCGAGAACTCGGTGGCCGTCAGCCATTGGTAGTGGGGCACAATCTCCTGGTACATCAGGGGAATGGAGGAGGGCCCGCCGCCATACCCGAACACGTTGGACAGGAAAAATCCGAGCAGCAGCCGGAGGATATCCATCATGAGTCACTTCCTCCTTCCGCCGGCCGCTTCCTGGCCCGCCATTTGTCCATCACCTTATGGTGAACCGAGCCGTACAGGAGAAAAAGCACAATCACGGCCGCCGGATGAACCTGGATGACGGCCAGCAGGAGCAGGGCGACGATTCCCCAGGCAAGCGCGGCGTAAAGGCCGAGCCCTTTGGCCGCCTTCTCCCCGAATTCATACGCCATCTGGCCCAGCATGACGGCGACGACGGGAACCGCGGCGGCAATCATCCCCGACACGACGGGGGAGGATTGGAAGAACGAGATAAACGAGTACAGAATGACCATGGCCGCGCAGGTCGGCAGAATATGGGCGATCACGCCGAGTGCCGCGCCCGCTGTGCCCCTCAGCCGGTAGCCCATATAAGCGGCCAGCTTGGTGGCGATGGGGCCGGGCAGGGCGTTGGCGATCGCCAGCACCTCGGCGAATTCTTCGTTCGTCATCCACTGGTAGCGGGTCACGGCTTCATGGCGGAAGAGCGGGACGGTCGAGGGTCCGCCGCCGAAGCCGAGGACGCCGGTGCGGACCATGGCCGCGGTTAAGGCTGGGTAAGAGTCATTCATGCTGGCATCCTTTCCGGGCATGGGTTAGAGCCTCATGCCCATACGGCTTTTGTACCGCTTGATCAGCACCTGGCAGTCCACGCTTGTGATGCCTTCGAGCCGGTAAAGCTTGTTCTGCAGGAAGCTTTCCATCTCCTTGTGGCTCACGAACAGGCCGTGCATGTGCAGCTTGCTGGGACCCGACATATGGTAAAGGCTTGTGACCTCTGGCTCCTCTGCCAGCAGCTCGGCCGCCTGCATGAGGAATTTGGGCTCGACCTCCACGTTGAAGAACGCCGAAACGGCAATGCCCATCTTTTCGGGGTTCACGATACAGGCGAACCGTTCGATGGTGCCGTTCTCCATCAGCGCCTGGATGCGCGTCTGCACGGCGACCCTAGAGAGGCCGACTTCCTTGGCCAGATCCGTATAGGAAGCCCGGCCGTTCTGGTTCAGCAGGCTGATGAGCCGGCGGTCGATCTCATCGATCGGCGGTTCCGGATGATCGGGGGAAAAAGGATGTTCCATGAGCGTATCCTCCTGTGCCAATTACCAATTGGTAAGGGAATGGGAACAATAACTTGCAATATGTCATACTATACGGGGTTTTGCTTGCTATTTCAATTAAAGGAAAGCTTCTTCCTTTCGGGGGTTAATGATTTAGCGGGTGAATGGTTTACTTGTAGGGGAGCATTTGCTACGGAAAGGAGCCACGCCATGAAAGCGCCATTCGAACCCGACTCCGTGCTTCAGGAGCTTCAAGCCAAGGGCATTTTGCCCTGGAACGCCGAGCTCGCCGGCAGGCGGAGCGGGACGACGGAAGGGCATGTGTACCTCGTGACATCCGGTAAAAAGCCGGGGTATGTCATCAAAACGGATGACCCGGTTTCCGCTGCGCTGGCCGAGCGGTTTCTGCGAAGCTATGCCGGCAGTTCACTTTTGCCTGCGTTTCTGTATGCCGCACCGGATAAAGCCTATTATGTCTATTCTTATACTCCCGGGACGACTTATTCGGGCAGGGGGTACAAGCGGACCTGGCTTACAATGCTCACCAAGGGCCTTCTCAACCACTACCGGAGGCTGGACGATACCGATCGCTGGGGGTATTGGGCGACGGAGCCGTGCGGGACCTGGCAGGAGTATTTGGAACGCGGGATCGACTATGCCCGGGAAACGATCCGGGACCACCTGACCTCGGAGGATTACCTCCTTATGAAGGTTTTTGCGGCCAAGCCGCCGAAAGGCGGGGGACCGGAGAAGTTTTTGCTGCATGGGGACTGCGGGGTTCATAATTTTGTTTTTCAGGATGAGGCGTTAGCGGGTGTGATCGATCCCTGCCCGGCGGCAGGCCCGGTGCTTTACGATTTCCTGTATGCCTTCTGCTCGTCTCCGGATGACTTGAGCCGGGAGACCCTTCTTGCGGCCGCTGCGGAATTAGAACAGGAGAAGCCGGAGGAGGCGGAGCTTGTCGAACAAATGATGATTCAGCTTTATTGCCGGATCGGCACTTGCCTGAGGCACCATCCCCAGGACCTGCCGCTTTATCTGGAGGCGTGGACCTATTGGAAGGCAGCCGTCGCGGGCGTATGAGAAAGCCGCGGCAGGCGGCCTTTTTCCTTTTCGCGGCCATCCCGAAGCGGCCCTCCCCCTCGGCCGGCAGTGCCAATCCCATTGGAAAAGCGGGCCGTATCTCCGGTTGACCCGGCTTCCTGTGCGCTTCCTTATTCGCGGCCACCCGGCCATCCTGCTGGTTAATCCGCCCATTCCAGGGCAAACTACCCGGACCATCAAGTTCGGGCAACCAAAGGAGGATGGCAGAAATGAAAAAGATAGCATGCTTGCTGGCACTTACCATGCTGTGCGCGGGCTTACCCGTGAAGACGGTGAAAGCGGATGGAGGAGCGGAGGTGTTTGATATCCGCGAGGGCGGGGTGGTGCAGATGTTGGTTGATTCGGCCGCGCTGCAGGAGGAGGCAGCCCTGTGGCTTTCCGCGATCAGCGGACCGGCCGGTGGGCTGGGCTTCGAGCCGAAGGAGGGCATCGGCGTCAAAATCGTGCTCGCTCCGCCCCGTCAGGTGAATACCCGCTGGATCCAAGGGACGGTGACGGAGGCGGTGCTTTTTGTCAGTCCGTCCCCCGCTTATCCCCCTACGGTCTTGCTCCTGACCAAGGAGAACCGGATGGCGGCCGTGCACGTGAAGCATAACCTGAAGCCGTTCCTCGTCAAGCACGGTCTGTATAAGCCGGAATACAACCTGACCGCGCCTCCCCCCGCAGCCGCCGCCGCTTGGTATAGAACCATTCTATATCACAGTGGAAAAGATACGATTTCCTTCCCTTCTCCTTAGGCTCTATTCTAAGAAGAAAGCCCAGAGAGGGAGAGATGAAAGATGGCGGGAAGCACATTTGGGGAAAGGCTGAAGGTGACGACCTTCGGAGAATCCCATGGAACGGCGGTTGGGGTGATTGTGGATGGGGTGACGCCCGGTGTGGAGCTGGACGAGTCCTATCTGCAGGTACAGATGGACCGGAGGAAGCCCGGGCAATCGTCGGTGACCACGCCGAGGAAAGAAGAGGACAAGGTGACCGTCCTGTCCGGCCTGTACGAAGGACGGACAACCGGCACTCCGCTCTGCCTGCTGATCGGTAACCGGGACAGCCGGCCTTCGGCGTATAACGACATTCAGGAGGCCTTTCGTCCAGGACATGCGGATTATTCCTATATGGCAAAATACGGCTTGCGGGATCACCGGGGCGGCGGGCGGTCCTCGGGAAGAGAGACGGCGGCCCGGGTGGCCGCCGGAGCGGTCGCCCGCAAGCTTCTGGAGGCGCGGGGCGTCTCCATCACCGCCTACACGGTGGAGGCTGCGGGCATCCGCTGCGTACGGTTCGTGGAGAGCGCCATAGAAGCCAACCCGGTCCGCGCTTGCGACCCGGAGGCCGCCATTCGGATGGCGGAGCGGATCGAAGCGATCGCGGCCCAAGGGGACAGCTGCGGCGGGGTGGTGGAATGCCGCATCCGGGGAGCGGCTCCGGGACTGGGGGAGCCCGTCTTTGATAAGCTGGATGCGGAGCTTGCCAAGGCCATGCTTTCCATCGGAGCGGTCAAGGGGATCGAATTTGGGGAAGGCTTCGCCGCGGCGGGGATGCTCGGAAGCGAGCACAACGACCCGATGAACGCCCAAGGATTCCTGAGCAACCATTCCGGCGGCATTCTGGGCGGGATCAGCACGGGAGAGGAGATTCTATTTCGCGTAGCCGTCAAGCCGACCTCGTCCATCTCCGTTCCCCAGCCAACGGTCGGGACCGATGGACAGGAGCGGGTGATCCAGACCAGGGGGCGGCACGACCCCTGCATCTGCCCGCGGATCGTGCCTGTGGTGGAAGCGATGGCCTGCCTGGTGCTCGAGGATCACTACAAGCGTCAGGCGGCTTTGAGAGCGTAATCCGGACTGTCCGCTGATCAAGCCACACGGCGGTCCGGTTCAACTCATCCAGTCGCGATACCGCCGCCGAAAATCTACAGCTGAGCTGTTGACCACTCTTCTGAAGAGGCGGCTAAAATAGTTTGCATCTTCATAGCCAAGGCTGTAAGCAATATCGGATATGCGCTCGTTCGTCTCCCGAAGGCGGCGCTTCGCTTGATCGATCTTCAGCCGTTGAACGAATGACAACGGAGCAAGCCCCGTTTCACGCACAAACAATTTGCGCAGATGGGACTCGCTGACACCCGCCAATTCGGCCAGCTCGGTTAAGCTCGGTTGACGGGCGGGATTCCGAATCAGGTATTCTATCACGGACCGGATTCTGGGGTCGGTGCACGTGACGAGAGGCGTAGAACCGTCCAGATCGTCGCTATGACTTTGGTCGAGAAGAATGCCCATCATTCTCAATAAATCGGCCTGCAGCAACAGCGCTTGTCCCGCCGTTGGCGATTCGTAGGTTCTCAACATCCGATTGAATAGTGTCACAAGCTCCGAGCTGTTCAGCATCGGCTTAACGGGCACATGCAGGAGCAGCGCCCAACTGCGTTGGCTAAGGAAAGAAATGTCCGCCTCGAGGTTTACACTGACGACCACCGCCGTCGTCGACAAGGTGCGGCTAGATAGGATCGAGCCGCCGGGAATGACCAGGATATCGCCAGCTTCGCCGATATACGGATGCCCATCAACGCTCAGATGGCAGCACCCTTCCGAGATGTACCAGAGCACGGTGGGCTCAAGCTTTCGCTGGGATATCTTCCATGCGGAATCAAGCCGATATTGGTTAATATGCAAGAAACGAACACGAAGCGCATCGGTCAACAACTGGGCAGAAGGATGCATGAAGGCTCTCACCTGCCTTGATCGCTTGCCTGGCGGCATAATTTAAGCTCCCTATGGAGAATTCAACAAGGGCCGGTCCAACTCCTTTAGAGCAATGACCGCATAACGATTGTTTCTCCCTGCCCGTTCATAACGAGGCGGACCCGGCGCTTACGATCGATAATGCATCCCTAATTCATGGCCGTCGTCCACCAACGTTCGTTCCCCTAGATGACAAGGAATGGCTCGCCTTTCGCAGGACAGGGATTTTGCCGCTCAACGTTCGGGAACGGTTCCCCGAATCGAATTGTTGTATCGATAATCGTCACGTCCACTTACCAGAAATGTCTTGATTCGTTCCGTGTCCCCACCCCATTCGTCTAACTTGAAACGCACCTCGGGAGTCGTATAACGGACAGAGAACGCTACACGCGGAATATTCGAACGGTTGTCCCCCGACCCGTGAAATATCGCCTCGTTGAAAAATACGATTTGGCCAGGGGACATTTCCATCTCAATCGCTTTTGATTCATCCACTTGCTCCAAGGACAGACCTTGCCCGAACGTACTTCTGGCATCCCCCACCGCCACATGCTCCACTAGGGAACGATGCGTCCCTGGGATCAGCTTCAGGCAGCCATTCTCCTTGATCGAGAAGCCCAGCGTCACCCAAGCGGTTGCGTTGATGGCCGGCTCCATTGGCCAGTAGTTGATATCCTGATGCCAGGGAATGAACCTCTCATTGCCAGGCTCCTTATACCAAAAATGCATCGCCCACAGCACCAGGTTATCTCCCAACAGGTGCTTCATGGCAGCAACGATGCCGGGATGCGTGGCCAGCTCGTACGCCCACACGTACCGGTGATGCCACGCCGATAAGTTCATGTCCGTCGGCTTGGGCTCGAAGCGGGACTGGCCTAACGTGGTGAAGAACTGCTGATAGGCCGAGTCCGCCTCCTCTAAACTTAGTCCTTGTACAGGTCCGCAAAAACCTTGCTCGGCATACTCTGCTTGTGAGAACGGTTTGCCTTTGGTGATCATGGAAGGTTCCCCCAATTAATCAGAAATGTGTTACAGCTTTATTCTAATCTTCGGTATAAGCGGACAACAGCAGGCAAACCAATCATCTCTAGCACAAATTGATCATCTTGCTTCCTCTCCGGGAGGCAAAGGCGTAAGTCTGGAGGTCGGGTGGCTTTCGTTCGTCCACAGCTTGCTCACAAAGGCGGCAATCAACCAACTATACAAAATGGTGGCGCAGGGATAGCCTCCCTGCGCCACCATTTTTGGATTCCATACCAACTTTTACACAATGGGGTTGTTCACAAAGGTATTTGAAACTTACTATTGGGACAGCCCCTTGCTGTCATTCCCGGGCGGCTGGTCCTTCAGCAGCCGGTTTAGTTTCGCTTCGATGCGCTGGCAGGCCTCCCGGGGGCTCTCCATGCTGGCCCACAGGAGGGTCAGCTCATCAGCGAGGAGCAGGATCTCCCGCTGCCGGAGCTGAAGGCTGTGCAGCGGACGGGCATAGGGAAGCACCTCGAGGAACCGTTGGTAATGCTCGGGATGGATGGCGGGATCGAGCAGCGAGTCATCCTCTGCTACGCTCCGCAGAGCGGGAATGGTGCAGCCGTACTGCTTGAGCAGCGTCTGCGCCTCAACGGAGGTCATGTAATCGACCAGCTTGCGGGCGGCCTTCCCGTGCTCGCTGCGGCTGTTGACCGCAAGGCCGCCGCCCAGGAGCAAGGTGGCTTCCCGGCTCCGTTTCGTCACCGGAAGCACGTCCCACTCGATCGAATGCTCCCGGAACTCATTCATGAAGTAGTAAGTGGTCAGAATCATCGCGACCCGTTCTTTCTTGAACAGGCTTTCGGCCAAGTGAGAGCTTCCGTGCGAATAGATCGGGGAGACGGAATGCTTGTACATCAGCGAGGTGCAGAATTCCAGCGCCTCGATGTTTTCCTTACGGGATAAGGTGCTCCGGCTCCGGTCGTCCGTCATGAACTGCCCGCCGTTCTGAAGCAGGAAGACGGGCCAACGGTTCGGGGAGGACGAGAAGCAGAAGCCATACTGCTCGATGATCCCGTCATCGTTGAGGTCTCGGGTGCACTGCTTGGCGGCGTGCAGAAGCTCCTCCCACGTCTCGAGACGGGTGTCTTCGGGGAGGCCGCACTCCCGGAAGAGCGCGCGGTTGTAGCAGATCATCACCGGCGAGAAGATGAACGGTGCCGCCAGCGTCCGGTCCCCATGGGCAAAAATCTCAAAGACCGGCGGGTAGCTGGTCCCGTCCGGGCTCAGATGGCCAGGCACGTAGCCGCTCACATAATCGGACCGGCCGGAATCGATCCAGTCCCGTACGTGCGTGTCGGACATCATGAAGACGTCCGGCCCCCGCCCCTGCTCCATGAGGCGGATCAGCGTCGAGGTGTAGCCTTCGACCGGCAGGAGAATGAGCTCCACCCGGACAAAGGGGTGCTGCTTCTCGAACCGTTCCAGAATCCGCCGCACGATGTCAATCTCGTACGAGGGGGAGAACCAGGCGAGCCTTAGCGTAACCGTGGCCTGTGCGGCTTCGGGAATGGTGACCCGGTTTCCTTTTCCCGCTATTTTCTCAATCAGGCCTTCGTCCACCAGCTCGGCCAGTGCCTTCCTCAGCGAGACGCGGCTGATGTTGTATTTGGCGCTCAAGGTATTCTCGGGCAGAATGAACTCCCCGGGAGCCAGTTCCCCGCTTATGATTTCCTCCCGCAATTCCTGGAGAAACCGGCTGTACCGTTCTTGAAAGGTATTTCGTTTACGCAGCAAGGTGTACCGCCCCTATATCAAATCACTTTACCGGGAGTATAGCATAAAACGCCAAGCCCCATCCAGGCACGGCCTGCTTCCAAGGTCAAGCGCGGCCGGCGGCTTCAGATAAACCGCACCCGGGTGCGGCTGCCAAGGAGCTCTCGGATGCCTTCCGCGATTCGGTGGATTCCCTCCTCGATCCGGGCCTCTTCCACTTGAGACACGCTGAGCCGGAGCAAATTATCCCGGGCCCACTCGGGAAGAAACATTTTACGCGCGTTGTCCACAAGGACGTTCTTCGGTTTCAGGTACTCGATCAGCTGCGAGGCTTGGAGGGGAGAAGGAAGCCCGATGGTGGAATAGAAGCCGGACAGAGCGCCCGAAAAGGACGCCGAGGCCGGAAGATGCTTACGGCAAGCTTCCTGCAGCAGGAGGGCTTTGCGGCGGTACAGGCTTCTCATTCTCTGAATGTGGGCGGCGAATAAGCCGTTTCGAAGGTAGATTTCAAGCGCTCCCTGGGTCAGCACGGGAGAGTGCAGATCGGACGCGAACTTGGCGGCTTCGAAAGGCCCCAGAAGGAAATCCGGGAGCACCGCCAAGCCGAGCCGGATGCCGGGAAGCATGACCTTGGAGAAGCTCTTCGTATAGATCACTCGTCCCGACGGTTCATAGGCGAACATGGGATCCTGCTTGGCGTCGGAATCCAAGTCCCCCATATAGTCATCCTCAATTAGATACACATCATGCTTCTCCGCAAGCTCCACGATTCTCCGTTTCTCCGCATTGGTATAGCTGTAGCCGGTCGGGTTGTGGAACCTCGAGACGGTATAGAACAGCTTGATGTCCTCGTCGCGAAAAAGGCGCTCCAGACGGTCCAGGTCAAGGCCCGCCCCCGTGATTTCGATCCCGTGGACCGGCACTCCCTGCTGCCGCAGCGATTCGACCATGGCGGGATGAGTAGGCTGCTCGACGCAGATGCCTCTGCGTCCGTTGGGAAAAGGAAGCGAGACGAGCAGATGAAGCGCCTGCTGGGAGCCGGAAACGACCGCAAGGCGGGAGGGAGGGGCGAACACCTGAAGATCGCGCAAATGGCGGGCCAGCTCGGTCCGAAGCGAAGGCAGGCCGAGCGTGTCGGAATACGTAAACATGTCCTCCCGGTAGGTCTCAATGGCCTGGTTGAGGCAGTGCTGGAACTCCCGGTAGGGGATAACCGCCTTGTCCGGTCCGGCGGATAAGAAATCGATGACGTCATTTGTCCCGGTTCCGGTCCGCCGCTCCATAGGGGCTTCCACGACGTAATAGCCGCTTTTGGCAACGGAATAGACGAGGTGTTTCTTCTCCAGCTCCTCATACGCCTTGAGAACGGTGTTGCGGCTGCACGCCAATTGGTCGGAGAGGGACCGGATGGATGGCAGCCGGCCCCCCGGCTTAAGGCGGCCTTTGTCGATCTGTTCCTCAATGTCTTGAATGATTCGGGTGTAGAGCATGGGAGGGCCTCCTTTCCTCTGTACGGGTACAGATCATGAATATGAGCATAGTCTTGCGGCAAGCGGACCCCTATACTCTACCTTACCAGATGCATTTGGGGAAAGGGTTGCCGCTCGCGGCCGTCGGCAACGGAGGTAAGATAAACCGGAGGTGTGCCATAATATGAAAAACGGTAAGCTGCTGCTCACGTTGATTCTGGCTGTCGTTCTGTCGGGATCGGCTCTAAATTTAATGCCGAAAGCGGATGCGCACAACGTTATCACGGAGCTTCCCCTGGAAGACAGCTTTGGCGGAGTGCCGGGTACGATGGTTCTTAAGAATCTCAAGACGGACAAGCAGTACGTCTACAATGGGGAGAGAAGCCGGGAACGCTTTACCCCGGAGTCCAGCTTTAAGGTGCCGAATGCCTTGATCGGCTTGGAGGAGAAGGCGGTGGCCGACGAATACGAGGTCAAGCGCTGGGATGGGGTCGTCCGGGAATTCGAGGCGTGGAACCGGGATCATACGCTCGCGTCGGGCATGAGGCATTCGGTGATCTGGTACTACCAGGCGATGGCACGGGATATTGGAGCGGAGCGGATGCAGCGTAACCTGGACCGGATCGGATACGGGAACCGGGACATCAGCGGGGGAATCGACCGTTTCTGGCTGAACAGCTCACTGAAGATTTCCGCCCAAGAGCAGGAGGCATTCGTTGAGAAGCTGGTGGAGGAAGAGCTTCCCTTCCAGGAGCAGACAATGAAGACAGTCAAGCGGATCCTAATCGACGAAGAGAAGGACGCTTATACGCTGCACGGCAAAACGGGAACACGCTTGTCGGATATGGGGCTCGGCTGGTATGTGGGTTACGTCGAAACGGAGAAGGCCACGTGGGTGTTCGCCACGAACATCGACGGAAGCGGGTCAAAAGCCCGGCAGCTGACAAAGGAAGCTCTTTTGAAGCTGGGGATCATCCCGGAATAAAAAAATTTTTTTACGGTTTGTCGATAAGCCATTCTCCTGTTCGTTGTATAAGTGAAGGCGGCTTTCGGGGCTACCAGACCGGGACCGCCATTACCCAACCGAAACCAGGAGGATGAATAAGATGAGTACGATGATGATCAGAGAACGGAAAGAACAAAGGCTTCCAACAGGCGGTATATCCAAAGGGCGGCTGTGGACGGCGCGGATTATGAGCGGGATCGGGATTCTGTTCATGCTGATGGACGGAATCGGCAAGCTCACGGCCCCGGCCCCCGTGGTGGAAGCGACGCTCGCCCTTGGCTTTGCGGAGCGGCATATGGTGGTGATGGGCGTGCTGGGCCTGCTTTCCACGCTGCTGTATGCCATTCCCCGGACCTCCTTCTTGGGAGGACTGCTCTTGACGGGCTATTTGGGGGGAGCGATAGCGGCTCAGGTGAGGGTGGATGCTCCGCTGTTCTCTAGTATCCTTTTCTCGGTTTACCTGGCTCTGCTGTTCTGGGGGGCTCTGTGGCTGCGGGATGAAAGGGTGAGGAACCTTTTCGCTCCGAGACGTTAAATAGGACACCGGAACGTGTCCCCGTTTGCGTGAAGGCACTCGCTCTTTTGGTAGAGCGGGTGCTTTTTGTGATGGAGAAAGCAGGAATGTTATGCTATAACGATTTTCTCCAAGCCTAAACCTTGGCAGGAATGGTAAGCTGGATTTACTATCCCTTGCTGCGGGAAAAGGAGAGAGACGCAATGGAGCTGTCGATTACAAACGAGGTCAATCCAGACGAAAAATCTTATGTGGTAAACCAATTGATTCGGTTTAATTCCAAGCATTTTCCTGATGAGTGGAAAGAGAAATATGAGGCCATTCACCTGTTGTTGAAGGATAAGGAGCAGAAGCTTTACGGCGGGCTGACGGGGGCGGTGTGCTTGAACTGGCTGGAGGTGAAGTATCTTTTTGTGGACGATGCGGTCCGCAAGAAGGGATACGGAAAAAAGCTGCTCGCGGCCGCGGAACAAATCGCGAGAGACCGAAAGTGTGAGTTTATGAAGCTGGATACCTTAAGCTTTCAGGCTTTGGATTTCTACCTCCAGCAAGGCTATGAAGTGTATGGCACTTTGCCCAATGCAGGCGGGCACACACATTATTACTTGAAAAAGGACTTGGTCCCGGTTAAACTTACATAAGATTTTCCAAGTGAGGATGGCCGCTATGCAAATGGTAAAGCTATGTTCCCTTCATCATCACAAAAGGCGTTAGCACACTCCCCAGCAAAAAAAACGGGGTGGGCTGACGCTTTTCGCGCTTCCCGCCCTGCGTTAAGCACGCGCAGGACCTCGGGTCCGGCGCGTTTTTTATTATTCAAGCAAAAATATAAGGAGGAGAGAGCTGTGGCCATTCTAACCGATGCTGCGGGCAATGTTTTTCTGGAATTTATAACAATCGAAGAGGACCGGATCGGGACCGTCCCGCTCGATGCCCCCTTAACCCATGCACTGATTGCGGTAAAATGCCGGGGCACTTACCTGCTCCTGTTCAACAAGTGGAGAAGCTGTTGGGAATTGCCGGGTGGAGTGATCGAACCGGGCGAGACGCCGAGGCAATGTGTCCTTCGGGAGCTGCAGGAGGAAACGAATCAAGCCGTGGGAGAGGTGGAGTTCAAGGGCTTGATGAAACTCCGGCTTCAGCCCGGCTATCATGGCCCTTTGAGGGTGGAGTATGGGGCTTTGTTTGCGGGCCAATTGGAGCATCTGGAGGAATTTATCGAGAACGAGGAAGCCAACGCGATTGTTCTATGGGACGGCTGCTCCGAGATCGGAAGGATAGCCGAAATCGATAAGAAACTGCTGGAGTTTGCTTGACCTTAGGGGAGATTACGGTAAAAAACACAGCGGCGGACCAGGACGCGGCTATAAAGCCCTGGAACGGCCGCTGCTGCATCTTTCCGTTAGGCGGAACACCCGCAAATGAGGTCCACTCAAAGCGGTGGTGTCGCTCCCAGTTTCGCCCAACCTTCCTTGGAAGGACCGTATACCGCAGGTATAGGCAGCCCCGCTTGGCGCATCAGGACGGTGATCTGTCCCCGATGATGAACGATGTGTTTGATCAGTCCCAAGAAGATCGTCGCGTTGGATTCCCTTCTTCCAAACGCATTCTGGACTTGCTTCAACGAATCGTCCGTCCACTGCTCTTGAAGAGCATGGACTACATCCGAGCTTACCGCCTCAAAAGTCTTCGCGATCTCATTGGCGGAGGGCACGTCGTTCGGATGGGGCACTTTGTTTACCGTGACCCCGAATTCCGTTAAATAATCCGGAATATTCGTGACAAAATGCCAGGCGATCCGGCCCAGCGTACGTCCCTCCGGATAGACCTCCTGCAGGAGAGCGGGATCGGTCAATCCGTCCAACACCTTCTGGGTCAGGACGGCCTCTTTTTCCCATTCGGTAAGCCAATCCTCTACGGTTACGTACATCTTCTCATCCTCTTTTCCGGTTATCGTTTTGCTTCACGCTGGGTTGGTAAGAAAATCGCTTACCACCTGAAAATACCCGTCGGGATCATCGGCGTGGACACCGTGACCACAATGTTCGAACACGATAAGCTTGGTATTAGGTCTTCTTTCTTCCATACGTCTCGCCTGCTCCGTATCCAGTAGGAAGCTTTTTCCCCCGTGAATCAGCAGGATCGGGCAGCTCGAACCCAGCCAATCCTCCCACCACTCCCCGTTTGATAGAGGAACGGATACCCGCAGGCCCGACAGATCCGTCCGGAATCCCCAACCGAGCTCATCCTCAAACACGCTCTCCGCAAAATAATCAATAGCCCGGAGCCCTGCTCCGGCCAGCGATTCCCGCAGCTCCTTCAGGGAAGCGGATCGGAAAGGAAGCTTGTCGGCAAAGGAGAAATCGGCCTTGATTTCCGCTCCAATATCCTCGACAATAATGGATTTCACCAGCTGGGGATAACGGGCCGCGAATTGATAAGCATTCAACCCGCCCAAAGAATGCCCCAGGATCGTGACCGGTTGTCCCCCGAGCTCCGAATGAATGAGGTTCAGGATATCCTTCACGTAATCCTCCCTTGCATATTCCATACCGGGAGGATGCTCGCTCCAACCGTGTCCGCGTTGATCCAGGGAAATAACCCGCCAATCTTGGAAGCGCGCGGCCAGCTCCGAGAAGGATCTCGCATTGGCCATATAGCCATGCAGCATAACAAGCACGCGTTCGCTGTCTCCGCCCGTATCCAGGTAGGAAAGTCGAAGATTCCCCGATTGAAAGTATTTCCTTGTGACCGTAATGTTAGGGCCGGAATTCCTCATCCTTTTTCTCTCCCCTGCGTAATAATCTTTAGTCTCTTACAGAACCATCTTACTCGTTAATGGTGACAGCTATTGTCATCGTTAAGATAAATTGTTTCAGGCTTTGATAGGCAAATGACGGATCTCCCGCTTTCGCTGCTGTTGTCCAAATACACCAGCCAGCGCGGCGGCTATCGCCAGGAAGATGGCGCTGGACGCGACGCCGAACGGCAAGCCGTACCGTTCGACCACCGCTCCTCCAACGAGGGGGCCGATTATCTGCCCGATGGCAAAAAAAGCCGTCGTTAAGCTGAGGCATGCCGCGTAAGCGCCTGGAGGGACATGACGCCGAAGAAGGGCGGTCGTCATAAGCGGAGGGGTAAGGAAGGAGGCCAACCCAATGGTAACCGCGCCTAAAGCGGTAATGACCACATTATGGGTGGTTACGCCCATCGCGCCGATGGTCCCCAAGGCTAGACCGGAAGCAAGCGTATAGCCGCTCGGCCATCGGTCGATCGCCTTTCCTCCGATCCAGCCGTTAAATAAACCCGCCAGCCCTAGACTAGACCAGATCAAGCCGGCGTAGAGAGAGGGAATGCCTTTGCTTACCAGATAAGGGATCAAATACGTAAAATAGATAATGTACCCCCAGCCGAAGAAGAAGTAAGAACCGGTTAAGAACAAGAGCTTCTTCGGACTCAACAGGAGTCGGTACACGTTCTCCCGTTCTGGCTCACGTGGATTTGATTCCGCCCGCGAGGGTGCTTTGACGGAACTCCGCTTTTTGGTGGCGAACTCGAACCCACATGCGGCCATTATTCCGAATACGCCCATGGCTATCCAGGCATACCGCCACCCCTGCAAATGGGAAGGATCAATGGTGAGAGGGGCGAATAAACCCGTCACTAGAATGCCGGCTGATCCGCCCAGCCATATGAGACCCGATGCCGCTCCTCGTTCCGCCGGCCGGACGGCATCCAGGGCAAGGGACAGGACCAATACGGTAGCGACGGCGGATAACAAGCCAATGACGAAACGCCACAGCCCGAGTGAAGGGAAATGATCACTGAAAGCCGAGCCGATCATAGCCAGCCCGAGCATAAAGCAGCTCAGCCGGTTAATGACGTGCTTACGGTCCGGGAACCGCGAGATCAAAGGGGACAGACACAAGGTACCGGCCAAATAACCGATAAAGTTGACCGTACCCAACATCCCCAGCTGTCCGTAACTTCCTCCGATCTCCCTCTGGATTCCAGGCAAAAACATGCCGTAGGAGAGCCGGGAAAACCCAAGAATGACGACAAACAAAAGCGATGCCCATATAGTGACACGGTTTAATGCGGATTTTGTCTCCATAGCCCCAACTTTCCTTAAAATCATTTGTTGCCCTTAGTGTAAATTCCGGAGATAATTTTGTAAAATTGAATAATATGAATAAATGATTCATAAATAATGAACAAAAGGTGATGACGATGGACCTTCGAGCTTTAAAGACCTTCGAGGCTTGCGTTCGTCTCGGTCATTTTCTGAAAGCGGCCGAGGAACTCCAATATGCCCCCTCTACGGTAACCCTTCAGATCCAGCGTCTCGAAGCTGACTTGGGCGTTTCCTTATTCGTACGCGACGGCAAACGCGTGATTGTAACCGAAGCCGGCCGATGGCTTCATCGAGAGGCTTTGGTTCTGCTGAAATCCATCGGTTCCATCAGGCAGACCGTCTCGGATATCGGGGCGGGGGATAAAGGCACGGTTCGCTTTGGCTCTATCGAGCCCGTTGCAAGCCAGCGGCTGGCGTCCGTTATAGCGGACTTTTGCAGGAATCGACCGAATGTGGAGTTAACCATGGAAATAGGCGGCAGCCGCTCGATCGCGGAGAGGGTACGGACCGGAGAACTGGACTTCGGCGTATGCTCGACTCCTTCGGCGAACTACCGGCTGGAGTTTGAGCCATTGCTCGAAGAAAGACTAGGGGTCATGCTGAACGTGAATCACCCGTTAGCTGAGAGGGCCAGCATCGCGGTGAGTGATCTCGCGGGGCTAACCGTTCTCGTCAAAGAGCCGACTTGCATCTATCGGGAAATATGGGAAAGGACGGTGGGGACAATCGAACCCACTCCATTCTCCTGCATAGAGGTGGGGAGTTTCTTTGTGATTCAACAAATGATTCAAGAAGAGTTCGGCGTCGGGATTGTGCCCCTGTACCAGGGTCTGGAGCAGTCGGGCTCCTTGGTCATCCGTCCTTTTGCCGATAGGAATCCGGTTGTTACGATAGGGTTTGCTTATAAAGATAAAACCTTCTTAGGTAAGGCAGCATTAAGACTAATGAATGCCATTAAAAGTTTTCCGGAGAGCCTGCCTCTATGAAAGGCCGTGATCTTGTTTTAGAGCATTGTTGTCCCGAGCGATGCGCTAAACATGCAAACGCAGAGGGAGTCTGGTAAAATAAGGGGAGGGAATCCAAGCCTTCATCTTTAGCTGCTCGAGGGGAGAGTCTTTTGGCAGTGGAGTGGGTTCCTGGTGCTTTTGGAGGAAATGCTCGCGTATTACCAGCTTTTGATAGCCAATAACTATCATATATATAGTAAATAAATATTAAAATCTATACGCAAAAGTGGTACACTAGAGGTTAGGGTTATATTTGTTTAGGTGGATCATTGATCTCCATCCAGAAAAGGTTTGTGACTAGGCTGCCCCTGGCTTGCTGCAGCGTTTGAATCAGGAGCGCCTGCATCCTTTCTATAAATCTTAGGGCATAAGGACGGTTCAAAATGAGCAACAGACAAACAACAACAGACGTGATCTTGATTGGTGCCGGCGTCATGAGCGCGACTTTAGGCTCCCTGCTTAAAGAGCTGGCACCGGAATGGAAAATCAAAGTGTTTGAGAAGCTCGCTAAAGCCGGAGAAGAAAGCTCCAACGAATGGAACAATGCGGGTACGGGCCATGCGGCCCTGTGCGAGCTTAACTATACATCCGAGAAACCGGACGGATCTATAGATATCAGCAAAGCGATAACGATTAACGAGCAGTTTCAGCTTTCCCGCCAGTTCTGGTCTTATCTGGTCGAAAGCAAGCTGATTCACAATCCACAGGATTTCATCCGGCCCCTCCCTCACATGAGTATGGTCCAAGGGGAAGCCGACGTGAAGTTCTTGAGAAAACGGTTTGAGGCGCTGGCCGCCAATCCTCTGTTTCAAGGAATGGAATATTCGGAGGACCCCGAGAAGCTGAAGGAATGGATTCCCCTCATCATGGAAGGCCGCACCTCGAACGAACCGATCGCCGCCACCAAAATTGATTCCGGGACGGATGTCAATTTTGGTGCTTTGACACGTATGCTGTTCGAGCACCTGGAGAATAGCGGCGTGGCCCTTCATTACAAGCACAGTGTGAAAGATATTACGCGCGGCCGCGACGGCTTGTGGGAACTGAAAGTGAAGAACCTCGACAGCGGCCAAACCGAGATCCATGCGGCCAAATTCGTCTTCATCGGCGGCGGGGGCGGAAGTCTGCCTCTTCTTCAGAAGACAGGCATTCCGGAGTCCAAGCATATTGGAGGCTTCCCGGTCAGCGGCCTGTTCATGGTATGCAACAACCCGGACGTGATCGAGAAGCATCACGCCAAGGTTTACGGCAAAGCCAAGGTAGGCGCCCCTCCTATGTCGGTTCCGCATCTGGACACGCGGTATATCGATAACAAAAAGTCCTTGCTATTCGGACCATTTGCCGGGTTCTCGCCTAAGTTCCTGAAGACCGGCTCGTATTTCGACCTGATCGGCTCCGTCAAGCCGGACAACCTTCTGACGATGCTGGCCGCCGGCATGAAAGAGATGGCCTTGACCAAGTACCTGATCCAGCAAGTGCTGCTCTCGAATGAGAAGCGGATGGAAGAACTGCGCGAGTTCATTCCGAACGCCAAGAGCGAAGACTGGGAAATTGTCGTAGCGGGTCAGCGTGTGCAGGTTATCAAGGATACGGAAGTGGGCGGCAAAGGAACCCTTCAGTTCGGCACGGAGGTGGTAAGTGCCGCGGACGGCTCGGTCGCGGCCTTGCTTGGTGCTTCTCCAGGGGCTTCTACCGCGGTTCACGTTATGTTCGAGGTGCTGCAGAAGTGCTTCCCGCAGTACAAGAAGGAATGGGAGCCGAAGCTGCAGGAAATGGTTCCTTCCTATGGCCTGTCGCTGTTGAAGAACCCGGAGCTGCTCCACGACATCCAGGCCGCGACCTCGCGGACGCTGGGGCTCGTCGAGGAAAGCTCCACGCAGCGCGTCACCCGCCGGAGTGCCTCTTTCTAACCTACTGGCAACCGATCCCGAAACCACTCATATAGTTAGCCTCCGAAACAGCTGCCCCGGCAGCTGTTTTTCTTATGTAGTTTGGGAAGGAACGGCCTAAATCATTCTCCCCTTTCTCGAGCGCTGCTACCGGTTCGATTCGGAGCCATCCGTATGCGGCCCGGCCTTCACAGCCTGGTGGCGTCGGCGCGTAAGCCATAGAAGCGAAACCTAACCCAGGTATACAACGTTTATAAACCTACGATGAGAGGAAGGAGGGGGTCGACGATGAGGACAGAGACAAAGGCTCCCGAACATTGGGGGAACCCAGGAGTTCGCACGATGCGGGCGCTGGTCTATGAAAATTACGGAACGCCGGATGTTCTCCGAATTAAAGAGGTAGACGTCCCTACACCTAAGGACCACGAGGTGCTGATTGCGGTGCATGCCGCATCGGTGAACTCCTGGGATTGGGATCTCCTGCGCGGTAAACCGTACATAAACCGGCTGGGAGGACTTCGTAAGCCCCGTTACCGCATCTTGGGGGCAGACGTCGCGGGACGGGTAGTCGACGTAGGCTCCGCCGTTAGTCGTTTTCAACTGGGGGACGAAGTATTCGGAGACCTTTCTGGTTGTGGATGGGGCGGATTTGCGGAATATGTATGCGCACATGAGGAGGCCTTGACGCCAAAACCGAATGGAGTAAGCTTCGAGCAAGCGGCGGCTATTCCCCAGGCAGCCGTTCTGGCCTTACAGGGATTACGGGATAAAGGAAAGCTTAAGAAGGGACAACGGGTTCTGATTAATGGCGCGGGGGGCGGTGTCGGAACATTCGGGATCCAATATGCCCGTTTGCTTGGAGTAGAAGTGACCGGTGTGGATAACGCCGAGAAAAGGGATATGCTGCTTTCCCTCGGAGCGGAGCATGTTTGGGATTATACGAAGGAAGACTTCACCAATAGTGGACAGCAATACGACCTGATTCTCGATGTCGTCGGTAATCGGTCTGTTTTCGCGCTGAAACGCGCGCTTAAGCCGGGAGGCACGTATGTCATGGTCGGCGGCTCTCTCCTTCGTATCTTGCAGACCTTGTTGGCGGCACCGCTGGCCGCTTGGCTGGAAAAGAAGAAAGTATCGGTGCTCGTCCATAAACCGAACCATGCCGATCAGTTGGTCTGGAAGACGCTTGTCGAAGCCGGCAAGATCACGCCCGTCCTGGATCGGAGGTATTCCTTAAGTGAGGCTGCCCATGCGCTTCGGTATTTCGGAGAAGGCCGCGCGAAAGGAAAGATCGTCGTCTTTATGGATTAACCGAGGTTTAGGCGAAAAGAAAAGAACTCATGGTGAGCAGGAAGGAAGACTCCTGTCATCGTGAGTTCTTTAGCGATTTATGGGGTAACGGCTAACTTCACCGCGGCATCGGCTTGGACGAGACCGTATCCGTAGCTGGAATCCCATCCGGTCTTACCCAGGTCTTTAGATGACTTCTGCAGAAGGGAACGGATTTGATCGTTGGTCAGCTTCGGATTGGCGGACCAGGCAAGGGCGGCTACCGCCGAGACATGCGGTGTGGCCATCGAAGTTCCCTCGTAATAGCTGTAATCCCATTGGGAAACCGTGACATTCCCGGTACCGAGACCGGAGGCCCGAATCGAATTCCCACTGTTATAAGAGACGGAAACGGCGGGTATCCAAGCTGCGGCGCTTCCCAAGGTAAAGCTGCCCGGATCATCGGTGCTTGCCGTGTCATTGTTGACGATGATGGCGGCCGATGCTCCCTGGTTCATGACATTCTGAATCTTTTCGGAGAAGGCGTTGCTCCCCCGGTTGATCAAGGCGATCCACGCTCCGGTCTGCGGCTTTCCGCTGCACGAGGCTGCCGTGTCGGCCAAGCCGCATTCGACCAGAGGACCTGTTACATTGCCGTAAGCCGAGTATTCAAGCCCGATGCTTTTGTAGCCGGTTTCGGTTCCGTTCTGCCCTTCTTTGACCGAACTGCGGATGCCCGTTCCCCGTGGTACGCTCGATAGGGTTCCGACACCCGGCGCTACCAGTTCCTGCTCCCTGCCGTAATTGGAGAATCCGGCAAGCTGCAGGCCGCTGTCGACGGCTCCTACGGCTGCTACGGAACTGTAATGAGCGGGGTAGCCGACCCGGCCTCCGTCGTTACCGCTTGCGGCGATGCTTAGCATCCCGTTTTGATAAGCCTGATCAAAAGCCTTTTCCTCCGTTCGGGAGCCTCGGTCACTTCCTAACGAGAGGTTGGCTACATTCGCCCCATTTTGCTGGCACCAATTCAGGCCATTGATAATTCCGCTGGTGGTTCCACTGCCATCGTCACCCAGCACTCTAGCTACATAGAGGTCGACTCCGGGTGCCACTCCAATCCGGCTTCCGCTGCTGCTGGTCTGGCCGGCAATGGTTCCCGCAACGTGGGTGCCGTGCCCGAATCCGTCGGTGGCGTCCCGATGACCGTCGTTGACGAAGTTTTGACTTCCCTTTATAACCGAAACGCCGCCGCGGGTGAATTCAGGGTGGCTGTAATCGATTCCCGTATCGAGTACGCATACCTTGATCGATTGTCCCGTTGCGTTCAGGTTCCAGGCTTCGGCGGCGTTAACGGCCTGCAAGCCCCAAGTATATTCCCCATCCGTATAAGAGGTTCCCGTGCTGCTGGCGTAGACAGGGCGGTCTTCTTCCACATAGCTGACACGGGGATTGTTCTCCAGCCCTTTGGCGGCTGCCGCCGAGGCTACAATCCGAACGGCGCCCAGCTTGTCCCATTGCTCTTTCAGCTCAATACCCGGGGCGGCCAGAGCTTTTGGGGAAACGCCGGGGGTGAGGCCTACCAGATAGGAATGCTTTTCCGCTGGTGCTGCTGTTACGAGATTGCCGGCGAGCAGGAGGAGGACCAAAGCAGATCCGGTTACCCGCGATAAAAACGTTTTCATTTTCAAATGACTTGTCTCCTTTCGGCACATGGAATAGTCTTGATGAAAGAGGAAACGGTGCGACGGAGAATCTAGCTAGTGCCTTATCCGGTAACTTTGTTGGCGAGAAAACCTCTATATGCGCGCGAAAATCAATAGGGAAGCAGAACTTCTTTTGCGGATAAGGTACTAGTAAATCGATTTTAAATGACCCTGTCCTCTTTTCCATGGGGACAAGTATCGAAAAAGGGAGGTTCTCCCGGCCCATTTTGGAACGGAAGAGGAAGGGGAAGGGTTTGGCAAGAGGAATTGTCACCAAATCTATGACTGTTTTACCGACACGTATCGGGAATTACGGGAACGGAGATTTTTGAGGACATAGGAGGAAAGATGGATTTTTCGATTAACCTATATGAAAGACCTGCTAGATCGGGTCACCCGGTCGTACATAAAATAACGACGTTGATTCACTCCTTGACTGGAGAGTGGTTTACAGAGGATGTTGGGCAGGACGCCTGCAAGGATCTGATGTTTCAAAATGTGCTTTGCGCGGAGAGGGATGGACACCTTGCCGCTTTTCTCATGTTTACGAGCACGGAAGGCACCATCGCCATATCTTTGATGGCTGTTGATCCTGCGTTCCATCGCAAGGGATTTGGGTCCAGCTTGCTGCTCTATTTGTTCGAGCATGTTAGGCAGATGGGTTTTACGAGAATCGTTGCCTTAACGGTACCGCCTCGCGTGAAGCCAGCCTATCAGCGGACGGTGGATTTTTATGAGAGACACGGGTTTAGCAGGGGAAAGGAATATACCGAGCTCTGGCTGAGTGGAGCCCTTCAGTTGGTGAAAAATCTGGAGCCTGAAGGGGGATAGGGTGTAGAGAGGGCAACAGTCTAAGGAGGAAGGAAGTCAGGTAAGAAACTAAAGAGGAGACTATGTCGATGAACCCATCCGGAACTGTATTGGTTGCAAGTGTATCCATTCTTCAAGACGATAAGGTCCTCATCCTGCAAGAAAACAAACCCGAGGTTCGCAACCAATGGAATTTTCCCGGTGGATGTTTGGAGCCAGGGGAGGATATTCGGGCTGCCGCACTAAGAGAAGTAGAGGAGGAAACCGGTTATCTAGTCGAACTGATGGGAACGACCGGCGTTTACTCGTTTATTAGCAGCACGAATCATCATGTCGTGATGTTTCATTTTATCGGTAAGATTACAGGGGGTTCTCTCCAATTGGAAGAGGGAATGATCCGTGACAGCCAGTGGGTTACGCTGTCGGAGCTGTTGATTCCGGGCCGGTACGAGCTTCGGGGAGAGGCTGTTATTAGGCAGATCGCGGAGAACCTCTTGGCTGGAACGGCTTATCCCTTGTCTTTGTTTAATTAGTGGCCATTCCAATTTCAATAAGAGCGGTGACTAACAATGATAAAGATCCGAGAGTTTACCCCAAGGGATTTGGACGAGGTAACCGGGCTGATGGCGGACCTGGGTCATGCTTCCTCCAAGGAACAGATGGAAAAAAGACTGAAGGCGGAGCAATGGTCCTCACCAGCGGCAGCAGACCGGAACGGGAACATGCACACCGATTCTATAAACAGTCAGATTACACGGTCACCGGGTTTCGCTTTTCGAAAAGACTCTAGTGCGCGCAATGGTCTAATCCTTCGTCAGAAAGCGTAAAGTTAAACCGTTTATAGAAGTGTTAGTAGAAACAGCTGGAAGGAGGGGAGAGTGGTAGTCAAATTATCCAATTACTTGTTTATGGGATCGATGCTGCTTTTGATCCTGACCTGCTTATTAAATGGGCTGGGACGCAGAGGATTCACCAATCATGACTTGAGGAATCCAACGGCCGGCAGTATAACGGATTTGCAACTGGAACATGATCATAAGAAAATCATCGAGCATCAAATGTCATTCGCAGGTCGAATGCTAAGGTCCTGCCTGTTTTGGATTTCGGTTGGGGGGATAGCGGTTTCGATCGTCATTACGTTATGAGCTCGTGGATTAAGACTAAGGAGCAAAGGGTAAGGATAATTATTCCAATCATAATGGAGGGACATATGTTGCCAAACCGGAAATTGAAAATGCTTACATCGTTTGTTATCGCCATTCTTCTGTTCGGTATGTCGGTCATGCCCGTCTTTGCCGCTTCGCCTGCCAAAACGGTAAACGCTTCCGCTCACCTGGCCTATAATCTCAAAGGGCTTAAGCATAATGCGGCCGTCCAGAAAGCCTACATTGCTTCCACTTATGTTTACGTAACCCAGCGGTCCGGAGGAACGTGCTATCTTTCCCGATTGCGGATTAACGGAAACGACGCGAACTATGTGGATGAAATGAAGGTTACCAACACCGGCCATTGCCAGACCTTGGATATGTATACCTACAAGGATACCAACTATTTCTATTTCAGTTCCAAAGCGGATCCCTCCACCGATTATAATTGGTCGCTCCAGGTAGCCAGACTTAAGTACTCGCCCGGCGCGACGGTGGATTATACGGATCTTCACCGGTTCACCTATATGAATTACGCGAATAAATCCGGCACAAGATTAGGGGAGACGTATCGGGTAGATGGAGGCGGCAACAGCCTCTATACCATTTTCCGTGTCCAAACGAAAGAGGGAACGGTCACTTGGTCCATTTATGATACGGTAGCCTTGAACCGGCTGCTGGACAGCAACGAACAGGTAAGACTGGACAGTGCCGCGGCAAAGAGCGCCTGCATCACCAGCTTTACGCAGTCTGGCAGCAATATCATCCGGCCCAATGGTTCCTTCCAAGGTCTGGATATGCTCGATAAGACGGAAATCTATACGTCTGGCGGAGCGGAAGGGCAGACCCCTAAGATCGCCAAGATGTCGAACAGCGGTGCCTACAAGACCCTTGTGAAGATAACCAATGTCGGAACCCACGAAATTGAAGGGGTTCAAACCAAGAATGGCAAAGTGTATTTCACGATCGTGACCGACCCGGTCAACAAGCAGAACACCCAGAAAATTTATTACGTAGCGGATAGTATCTTTTAATCCCTGGTTCATCCTAACGGGGCTCAATAGAAATAATACCACTACAGGCTGCCGGTTAAAGCTCGGCGGCCTTTACCGCATGAACCGAAATTTTAACGAGACCCCCGTTAGAAAATAACGATCCGGCACGTTGAATGTAACGAGGATTCCATTAAGGAGGTGGTCCTAGCCGGTAGAATCATGGAGCTTATGGAACGAAGCATGAAATTCAGGGGTATCAGTCCAACCATATGGAGGGATCCGCATGTTACCAAAACGGAAACGGAAAATGCTTACATCCTTTATTCTCACCGTTCTTCTGCTCGGTATGTCGGTCATGCCCGCATTTGCCGCTACGCCTGCCAAAACGGTAAGCGCTTCCGCCACCTTGGCCTACAATCTTAAAGGGCTTAAGCATAACGTGGCTGTCCAGAAGGCTTACATAGCTTCCACTTATGTTTACGTAACCCAGCGTTCCGGAGGAACGTGCTATCTATCCCGGCTGCTTATTAACGGAACGGACGCTACATACGTGGATGAAATGACCGTTACCAACTCCGGCCACTGCCAAACGCTGGATATGTACACCTACAACAATATCAACTACTTCTATTTCAGCTCCAAAGCGGACCCTACCACGACGTACAACTGGTCGCTCCAGGTAGCCCGGCTTCAATACTCTCCCGGCACGACGGTGGATTATTCCGATCTTCACCGCTTCACCTATATGAATTATGCGAATGAGACCGGAACAAGATTAGGAGAGACCTACCGGGTGGATGGGGGCGGCAACAGCCTCTACACCATTTTCCGCGTCCAAACGAAAGAGGGAACGGTCACATGGTCCATTTACGATACGGTGGCCCTGAACCAGCTGCTGGACAGCACCGACCAGGTAAGATTGGACAGTGCGGCGGCGGCCAGTGCCTGCATCACGAGCTTTACCCAGTCCGGCAGCGATATCGTCCGGCCGAACGGTTCCTTCCAAGGCCTGGATATGCTGGATAAAACGGAAATTTATACGTCCGGCGGCGCGGAAGGAGATACCCCGCAGATCGCCAGGATGTCCAACACCGGAGCCTACCAGACGCTCGTGAAGATAACCAATGTGGGAACCCACGAAATCGAAGGGGTCCAAACGAAGAATGGCAATGTGTATTTCACGATCGTGACCGACCCGGTCAATAAGCAGAATACCCAGAAGATTTATTACGTTTCGGATAGTATTTTTTAATAGCTTCTTCCGACCGGGTGTCATAAGGCGATAAAAGAACCGCATGCGATTGCGGTTCTTTTTTATTTGGTCAGCATTCGCAGGAGGACGTCCACGTCCGGGAACCCATATTCCTCGTCCCCTTGTTCCTGCAGGATGAGACTGTTGACAACGGAGAAGTACCAGCAAAGCAGCTGCCGGGGATCCCCCGCTGCGAATTGGCCGGTCTCCTGGCCCTGCACGACGAGGGGCAGGAGACGATCGATCATCGAATCGACGGAATAGTGTTCGAGGATTTGAGCAAGCTCCGGCTGGAGACCGTTCGACTTTCGCGCTTGGAGAACGAGCATGAAGGCGAATTTGTTCTCTTCGTCCAGCATATTCCGAGTCAGCGCCTTAATCTGCTCGTAGGGGGTCCCGGGCAGCTGGCGGCTGTCGTCGATTTCGCTCTCTGCGGCTTCCATCAGCTCTTGGACGATCGTCGTGAAGAGCCTGTCTTTGGATTCGAAGTAGCGGTAAATGAGGCCCTCGCTAATGCCCGCGGCCGAAGCGATCATGCTCGTCTTCGTGCGGAGGAATCCGTGACGGGCAAAAACCTTCAGCGCCGCTTGCTTGATCTGTCGGGTGCGTTCGTCACGGATTTGATCCAATTGCTGTTTGGTTAAAGGAGACATGGACTCAAGCTCCGTTCTTGGATAATGTTGCTCCCATTATATCACATGCGGGATCGGGCAAGCCCCCGTTAGCGGCGGTCCGGACGTCTGGATCACAGGGAGGACGCGATGGAGCAACAGCTCGAGAAACGGTTCGGGGCGGGCAAAACAGGCGAGATGCCCGGCATTCGGAACGAGGGCGAATTCCTTGTGAGGCGCCTCGATGTCCTCGAAAAAGCTTTGCGCTGTCTCAACCGGCGTAACCCAATCGGTATCGCCCTGGAAGATAAAATACGGGAGCTCGTACCGGGTTCCGAGCTTGCGGGCGTCAAACGAGATCAATTCGTCATAAAGCTGCTCGAGCGAGTAGTTCATTCCTTTGAAATAATCGAGAATGTCCCGGAAGGAATGGATCGGCGAAGCCAGCATAGAAGGCAGGATGAGATCCATGATCATGTTGGGAGCGGGCGTGATGACTTTGACCATCCAGCGATTCTTGCGGTCGAACTCCTCCAGGCTCCACAGGGAAGGGTCGGGCCCGATTTGCTCGAAGAGCCGGATGCCTTTGACGCAGCGGGCCTTGCGGAGCCCCTCCAAATTCAGCCGGTACGACAGCCGGTGACCTTCGATGCCGACGTTCTGGTCCGTCCCCACATAGGCATGGAACAGCTCTGGCCGGCGTTTGGCCATCTGCATCCCGATGACGCTCCCCACCGAGCTGCCGAGAAGAATCAATTTGTCCTGCTGAAGCGCGTTAAGCAAGTATTGTGCCACTTCGATCCCATCCTGCACGAGCCGATCGAAGGAGATCGCCCCGGTGCCCTCCCTGCCGTGCTTTCCAAAAGTTTTGCCCGCTCCGCGCTGGTCCCACTGCACGATCGTAAAATGCTTCTCCCACGAGCGAAGCAAGGGGCTGAAGATGGAATAAGAGGAGGCCGGACCCCCGTGGATGAGGAGGAGAATGGGATTGCGGCGATCTTCCCCGCGTATCGAGATCCATTGTTCGATGCCTCCGATTAAGACATACCGGTTCTCCGCGATTCCGTCCGGTGAGGTCAAACGAAGCGTGCGGGCGTTTTTACGCTGATTGAACGTCCTCATCAAGAGATCCGGCAAGACATTGGTTTTGCTCATAATTCCTCTCCTTATTGTTTCAGTGTTTTTTTAATGAGTGAATTATTCACTCAAAAATAGAATATGCCTGAACCCATTTATTGTCAATCCTATTTTTTGAAACCGACTTTTGGGAAAAGCAAGCTATCATGACCGGCGGGGGCCTCTTGGCCTCCCGGTGTCTTCCCCAAAAAGGGAGTCCTACGCTTTCGTCGAATTTATAGAGAAAAGATTTTTAACCCGGGAGGGCATATGATTTTCTTTGATCTGGATGGAACGTTACTGGATTTTAAAGGGGCGGAGTTTCGGGGTGTTCAGGCCTTTCATCTGGAGCATGGTTCTAATCTTGGCTTGACCGTGGATCTGATGGAGTTCTATCAAGAGTGGTGTCAGATCGGGAAGAAGCATTATATCCGGTTCTTACAAGGAGAACTGACCTTCCGCCAGCAGCAAATCGAACGCATAAAGAATTGGCTGAAGGGCTTGAGGATGAGGCAGCGGCGGAGTATTTTCAGTGATATGTAAGGAGCTTCGAGACCCATTGGAAACCGTTTGACGATGTCATTCCGTGCCTGGAAGCCTTGAAAGGAAACCGGCTTGGGGTTATAACCAACGGGGATCGGACCCAGCAGCGGCAGAAGCTTGACCGGATGGGGATCGCGGATTATTTTGAAATCGTGGTCGCCTCCGGGGACGTCGGATATTCGAAGCCCCATCCCCGAATTTTCGAGGGGGCCGCGGAGCTCGCCGGACGTAAACTTAAAGAGCTTACCTACATTGGAGACGATTATGATTCCGACATCGAACCTTGTGAAGCTCTTAAGATACGAGGTGTATGGTTAAACAGAGGGAAGGAAGGTAAGGACAAATCTTTTCCACGAATGATCTCGACTTTGCATGAGTTAAAGGGTCATTTGCAGACCACGGTCTGACATCAACAGACTGCCGGGGAAGGCAGCCCTAATCGAAAAAATAAGGCAGCGCCGGGAACACCAGCGCCGCCTTTTGTTGTTGGTCCTTGTTTAGAAATATAGCCTTGTTCCAGGGTCCTAACCAAACGGATTACCGCTTGGTCACGGATTACCTGGAGCGGAACGGGGCATCCAAGGAGACAGGCTGACCAGCTCACCGTCCCGGAATGCTTTCAGCTGGATGCGATCTGCGTTCGAATCCACATCCTTGGGCTTGAAGGAGAAGTCGTACTCGGGAGCATCGGAAGCGCCAGGGTCCGTTTTGTCGACGGAGACCGTCTCCGTCGCGATCAAGCCGTTCGGGCCGTGGAGCTCGACTTTGACGACATGGCCCTTTTGCAGGGTGTCGAAGCTCAGCATGCCCTTCACGTGACCGCCGGGGTTAAACATCAAGCCGGAAAACCGGTTCGGATAGACACGGACGGAAACCGGATCGGAGGTGACCGTACGGCCGTCCAGTGTGATCTGAGCACGAATCTCCACTGTTCCGGCAGAGTTCGCATGAAGCTGCTGCTTGCCATCCACGGAGGCCACTTCCGGATTGCTAGACACGTACGAGACGGCCGCTCCGTTCCAAGCCGCTTTTTGGCCGTTCACGAGCCAGACCTCGGAGGAGAGCGCAGTGTTCTCACCGGCATACAGCTGTGAATTCGCAGCCTGGATGGTGGCATGGTCAATCTTTACCGGGATTTTGTACAGCTTGGAGCCGACCGTGTAGTAAATGCTGCCATCCGGACCGAGCGTCATCAGGTTAACGGTGCCGGAAACCATCTGCTTCGTCCGGAGGTCGGAAGGATCGACGGCAAAAAGCTGGCGGCCGATGGTCGTGTACAGCAGGCCGTCCGGCCCCCAGTGCAGGTAATAAGGCCGGTATTTGCTCGTATTGAATGGCGACTGGGTGACGATCTTGCTCTTGACGACCTGCAGGGTGTCCGGATTCATAGCGAACAAGACGGCGTTGTAATGGCTGACGGATCCGTCCGCTTTGTTTATTGTTTCATCCGCAATTCCCCACAGCAGCCCGTCGGGGCCGATCGACAGCTCTCCAATGACATTGAGCTTGCCGGTAACGCCCGGAATGCTCGGCACAAACGGAGTGGTCGACAGCTGCTTGGTGGCCGTATCGAAGACGAACATTTTCGCTTCCGTCTCGGTAGGTTCGATTCCAAGACCCCCCAGGCGGGAGGTGCCGCCGTACACCTTGCCGTTGTGGTAAGCCAAGCCGAACAAGCTTTGGTTCGGAACGAGATTGCGGAAGGTTTCCGTCTGGATGCTTACGCCTCCCGATCCGTCTGCGGCCGGCTGCTCCTTGAGAATCGTCAGGGCGCCGCCCAGCTTGCCGTAGGTCGGGAACGTCCCGATGAACAGCTGCCCGTCGCCGCTCGTCATCGTGAAGGGCCGGTCCTGCTCGTCCTCCAGATCGGCCGCCAGGCCCGGATTGCCGGTGACGAGCTCTGAAGCATTCAACGGCTTGGTCATATCCAGCCGGTACATTTTGGCGCCGGTGTACGTGCCGAAGTAGACGATGTCATTCAGGAAGCCGATGCCTTCCGGTTGATGGAAGCCCTGGTTGTTATAAATAAAAGAGCCGCTCTTCGTGTCATAGATGCTCATGCCGCGCTGGTAGCCGCCGGTATACACATAGTCTCCGTGGGCAGCCAGCGAATTCGTACTGGCAGGAGAAGGCGGGACCTGAGCCAGATGCTCTTCATACTGATTGGAAACCGGGTCGTACAGGAACGATTCGCCAAAGGCGGCCATGCCAGCAAGTACCTGCTTGCCGGCAAACTTACCGGAAGTCGGGGTGATCCAGGCGTGGGCCTTGACGGCCGTATCGTCCGGAAGCTCCGGAATGCCTTCTACCTTGGCAATCGTGTCGGTTGCCAGATTGTAAGAATACAGGTCCCCTTGAAGCTTGTAGTAAACCAGATCCGAATTATAAGGAGAGGGCGGAGATACCTTGGTTTGGAAATCGATCGTTCGGATAAAGACGCCGGTCGCTTCGTCGAGCACATGAAGCTTGGAGCCTCCGTAGACGAGCAGCTTGCCGCCGTAGATGTTGATTTCGGACAGCGTGCCGGAGGTGCCGGATACGCCCGGGATGGGGATATCCGTAATCTCGCCGGTGCTCCGGTCGTACCGGACCACGTAAGACGTAGTGCCAATGCCGACGTATACGTACTTGTCGGTGACACCCAGGCCGCGTGCGTACTGCTGGCCTTCTTTCATAACACCCATGTCACGGAAGGTGGCGGTGGCAATGTCGTATTCGAACACCCGGCCCAGATTGACATTGGAATAGGTGGAGCCGTACAGCTTGCCGTCCGAGCTGGCTTTCAGGTCAAATACTTGCTTGTTGGAGGGGTTCTGCCCCAGCGCTTCAATACGACGCTCATTGACCAGGTAGCGGTAAAGCTCGCCATTGGAGCAGAAATAAAGGTTCCCATCCGCTGCCTTGGTGAGTCCCCATACCGTATCGGAAGAAGGCAGGTCTTGAGAGAAAAGCTTCTCCCCGGTAACGGCATCCACCACATGAAAGGCCACAGGCGAGCCGACGGTGGTGACATACTGTTCATTGCGTCCCTCCGGGCCAGTCCCATAAGCAGCTGCTTGGGACAAGGCTATCTTCACCGCATCTCCCAACAGAACAGGTGCGTCATACGGCAAATCCAGGGGAGCAACTTCCGTCACCTTCTTGTGCTCCAGCCGGACATCGTCGATGTAAGCGGCAGTTCCGGTGCCCGAGCCGCCCATATAAAACGAAAGCTCGGCGAACTCAGCCCCCTCCGGAGCCTTGCCTTCTATCGTCATCGTCTGCCACCCGTTCCCCGACGATTGGATGCTGATAAGCTGGGTGTTAGCGCTGCCCGCCAAATCCGTATTGCTGCCGCTCTTCTTGAAGCGCAAGTAGCCCCTGACGCTCTTCGCTTCCACAAAGACTTTGGCGGTCATCCGGTACGTCTGGCCGGCCACTATGGGAACGCGATCACTGAAGACGTCGAGCGATTTCGTATTGTTGTTGTCGATGATCTTGATACTGCTGGTACCGGAAAATGCTTTGGTTTGAAGCTGCTGAACGTCTAAGCCGGTCACAGGCAGAGCCGGACTGATCGTCCAGCCGGTCAGTCCGGCTTGCTCAAAGCTCCCGTTGGCAACCGTCAACGGCTCATACTCGATTTGCTCCTCGGCATAGACGTTCCCTGCGGCAGGGATCATCGCCGGAACAGCCAAGGAAGTGCACAGCAGCACCTTAGATAACGATTTCCACTTCAAACAAAATTCCTCCTCCCGAGTAGTAACAGCATACATGGGACTGATGTGCGGGTCTCTAAGCGATATGTATACCATCTAGAATAAATTACCCTTTCGTGAAACCGCTGTCAATATGACTTTCCTAAACATTTATCGCCTACAAAACTCCTAGTTAGGGAAGGACACCTGGAGTAAACTCTTGTGGATCTTTCCTTTTTTATGGGTAAAAGTGGATAATGAAGGGGGGTTCTGGGTACCCAGTTCCCTCCAAGCAAAGGAGAAGAAAAATGCGGAAAGCTTTATGGATTTGGTTGGTGATTCTATCTACTTTGAATGGGTGCAGTAGCAGCTTGCCTGTTTATCAGGAAGAAAATAATTTTAGAACGGTAAAGATTAAGGGAACGGAATATGCTCTTCATAAATTAAGTTATGGTGGAAAAACGTACATCTCGGAGCCAGAACAGTATATCAATCCGGCCTTTTATAAGGACTTAAAGCTTGGCAAACAAATTGGCAAAACGGAGGGCGGGATGCGGATTTACCAAGTTAAGAACGAGGACGAGCGAGTGGTCATGATGGGGCTTATGTTTCCGGAGTTATTTTACAAGTTAGAATAGACGCATACTGGATAAAGATGGATAATCAAAGAAACTCTTGACCAAAGAAAAGGGATGAGCTGGAGCTTGAGAAGTGGTTATGATTTTATGCGGACACGACTGCTTTCTTAGAAGGTGAACCAAACAAGATTGCTATACTAGGGACAAAAGCTAGTGGAGGGGATGCCGATGGTCACTAATATTTGGTCAGGCACTAAAGTCAGACTACGTCCTGTCCAGCCAACGGATTGGCGAGCCTTTCATGAGAATGACCAAGACTCAGAGGGAGCTAGACTTTGTGACTCTCTTCATTTTCCGCGGTCTGAAGAAGGAACGAAGGCTTGGGCCGAACGTACTTCTTCCATGGGGGTGGAAGGAGATAATATCTTTCTTGCCGTTGAAACCTTAGAGGGGACTCTTGTAGGCAGTATAACGGCAAACCATTGTGATAGGCGTAATGGCACTTTTAAATACGGAGTCGCTGTCTTTCGAAGTCATTGGCGAAGAGGATACGCTTCCGAGGCCATTAGGATTTTGCTTCATTATTACTTTCAAGAATTGCGGTATCGTAAGGCGAATGCTCATGTCTATGCCTTCAACGAAGGCTCTCGTGCTTTGCAGGAGCATCTGGGCTTCATCCAAGAAGGGATACTCCGAGATATGATTTTTACGCAGGGCAGGCATTATGATGAGTATGTGTACGGACTTACGAAAGATGAGTTTGAAGAACTGAATAGGCTGTATAAGGCTTCCTATGAGCGTTCGGAGGGAAAGCAATGACGGAAGAAACGGGCTAAAGCTACCTGAGGGCAGGGGGGGGCCATATCTTGTAATAAAGGTGGGAATAAATGAAAAGAGGAATCCGTTTTGAGATACCCAATGAGTATGGAAGTTTCCTTGGAGAAATGCTTAAGCCTATGAAAATCACATCGTTTCATTGGTATGTCGGGAGTGAAGAAGCCTATTTGGTTAATGAAAATGAAATAGGTGAATCACTTTTCCCTGACGAGATACACGGGCTGGATGGTTTACTCCTTAAAGAGCTTATCGAAAAAGACACGTTCGTTATCTTTGCTAATTTAAAGGCATTTCCTAAAGATAAGAATGTAGTGGATGTTCATACTTATGAGGAATTTATGAATAGCCATTGTGAGCTCGTTTGTTTGGTAACCGACTGTGTTTATGTGGATATTTATTGTAAGGACAAAGCATTGCTTGAAACCCTATTTGAAAATGCAACAAGGAATCGGTTTGAAAATATCCATTATTTAACCAATGAAAATGACGATAGAATAAGGCTATCGGTATGGTAATACATTTACCGGGGTGGGGTATGAACAACCAATGTTCCCGATTGCATCAAATCGTGAGTACTAGGTCAAGATTCCATTTTCCAATTGAGTACACCCAAATCCCTAAGAATGGAATATACATTGTCTTCGAAAAGGGTGAGTCGGGGCATGGTGGAGAAAGGATAGTACGGATCGGAACACATACCGGAAAAAACCAGCTTCGGTCTAGACTGAAACAGCATTTTGTGCAGCAAAACAAGGACCGCAGTATCTTCAGGAAGAATGTTGGCCGCTGCTTCCTAAATCATGCTAATGATCCTTACCTCCCAATATGGGAGCTTGATCTTACGACAAGAGAGAGTAAGGCACGAAATGGGCATTTTGTTGATGGTGTCTACCAGCAGCATATAGAATCAAAAGTAAGTGAATACATTCAAAGCAGCTTTTCCTTCGCCTTGTTGGAAGTGGCGGAGAAAGAAGAACGCCTCTATTTGGAATCCCGGCTCATTTCCACGGTATCCTGCTGTACGGAATGTGGACCGTCCGGTTCCTGGCTGGGCCTTTCCTCTCCGGTCCAGAAGATAAAGCAAAGCGGCATGTGGCAGGTGAATGAGCTATATAAAGAACCGCTATCCGTTGAGGAGACTCGAGGATTAGCGGGATATCCATAAGTCCGCTGAAAGGGTAAAACCACTGGGAGGTAGAATGATCTCCAGTAAAATGGTTACATTCGCTACCGCCCCATTAAAATTTTAGTGGGCTGTATACACGAATAAACAATAAAGCGAATAACGTTACCATTGTCCGGGGCACTCCGTGAGTTGCTCCGATTCCTGCTGTATTTTTCTTGGGATTTTAAAGAAAAGTACAAGGGACGGAAGGAATTACTGGAGCACCGCCGCTTCTCCCTTCTCCATCATTGTACAGCAGATTGCTTTACAGTCATGCATATTTCCTATATATTTTTAGTTGGAGTCTAAAAAGGCAATACAACTATTCCAAATCGTTACAAATCGGTATCCAGGAAAGGTAGGGCCACGTATGGACTTCGACCATAAATCGGGCCGGGGTAAGTTCCGTTCCAAATTGCAGCATATGATCGAACGGCTGCGAAACGATATCCTGATCGGCACGTATAAGCCCGGCGAGTTTCTTCCTTCCGAGACGGCTTTCGTCAAGCAGTACGGGCTAAGCAACAAATCCGTTCGAAAAGCCCTTGACGAGCTGGTGGCCGAGGGTTTGATCGTTAAGATCAATCGGGTGGGAAGCAAAGTCACGGAGAAAGGGAGCCAATCCGCTGTCGTTAAGCTTGGCGTCAGTTCTTCCATCGAAGACGACATTGTATTGGCCAAGTTACTAGAAGATTTCGGCACTTTGCATCCCCATGTACACGTCAAAACCGTAACGATCACCCGGTCCGAATACGCAAGCCAGATCAAGAATTATTTGGAGAGCGGCCTGATTGATGCTTTTACGTTGAACAGCCTGCATTTTCAGGAGCTGGCGGAATCGGGAGCGCTGGAACTGGTGGAGCCGATGGAAGCGGATCGTGAAATATACCCTTTTCTGAACGACGTGTTCTGCCATGACAAGGAATACTTCGCCAAGCCTATCGTCTTCTCGCCGATTGTCCTCGCTTATAACCGCGCCCATTTTCGCGAAATGAACGTACCCGAACCGGACGGAAGCTGGACATGGGAAGACGCGCTGAAGCACGCCGCGACGCTCTCCCGGGTAAAAGGACGGCATGGCCTTTATTTCATTATGGTATCTTCCCTGCGGTGGCCCGTCTTTCTTATGCAAAGCGGCGAGGACTTCAAGCCCGATCGGAACGGCAAGTATGACATTGCCGGCAGCAAGCTTCTGGAGGGCATCCAATTGTCCAAACGTGTTATCACGACACAGGACAATTATGTAGGGTTCCTGGTCGAAGATAACAAAGACATCATGGATTTATTTCGTCAAGGCAACGTGTCCATGATGCTGGCCAGCTATATGTCGCTCAATGAGTTCAAGGAATCGACGCTGGATTATGACATTTCGCCCGCCCCGTTCCTGCACGACCCCTGCACGATGCTGCATGCCATCGGTGCTTCCCTTCGCCGAACGGACCAAGAAAATGGGGCGGCCCGCTTGTTGGTCGACTACTTGGGATCGTCCAGGGCGCAGCAGATTGTCCGCCAAGGGACGGTCAGTATTCCCGCCGTCCGATCCCTGAATGAATCGCCAATCGAAGAACCGGATCCGATTAACCGGCCGCCGCGGTATGCTTTGTATCGCGAAATCATGGCTTCTTACCAAACGCGCAGCAAGTTAAACCTATCCGCCCAGTCGTTCCATTTGCTCGGTAAACTATTGAAAAAGTATTGGTCTAATCTCATAGACGAGGACGAGTTGTGCGAGAAAATACGGGAGCAGTTATAGAAAAGGAGAAAGGAACTTGCTTTCTCCTTTTTTTGTTGTGTTCAAAATACAGCTGCGCCTTCCGTGATTTACCATTGCGTAATTTATTTGTTGACTGATGGAGTAAAAGCCTTTAGAATGACAACGTAAAGTAAATCAGTTTTACGGCAGATGCAGTACATATGATGGTTAATAATTTAATTTGTACATCAGTTTTTACCATTTCGAGGGGGTGCAGCAGGAGTTATTGAGGAAGGAAAGGCTATGTAAGGGGAAGTAGCGTAAAGTAAAGTAACGTAAAGGGAAGTAACGTAACGGCTGGTCATTTTATATTAATCGAGGAGGTTGTACCCAAATGAAAGCTCCTTTGAAAGCGGCTACACTTGCATGTGTCCTTACCCTTATTACCTCGTCTATTACGGCTTGCAGCAGTTCGAAGCCGTCCAGTGATACCGAGGCCTCCGGGACGCCTGGGGCAAAATCTGATGTATATGAGAACGGCTTGCCGAAAGACCAGAAGGTAACGCTGAAGATCGGCAATTTCGAGGGCGGCATGGGCCGGGAATGGTTCGATTATGCGGTCAAAACCTTTAAGGAGAAATACCCGAACGTCTCGATTGACGTGAACTCTTCTCCGAACATCAGTCAAATCACGCAAACCAAAATCGCAGCAAACGATAATGAGGACATGTTCGATCTATTCTCCGGAAGCATACCCGGGGGAATCACAAGCTACGCCGAGAGCGGTATGCTGGAGCCCCAAGATGATCTCTGGGATCGTAAAGCTAGTGATGGTAAAGGGAAAACCTTAAAGGAACTGGCTTTCTCCGGCACTTTCGAATCCACGCAGCATACACTTGGGAAAGTCTATTCCTTCCCGATTGCGGGCAGCGGCTCCGGCCTGATGTACAATAAGACGCTGTTCGAGGAAAAAGGCTGGAACCAGGCGCCCAAGACGTGGAGCGAGTTCCTGCAGCTCTGCGAAACGATTAAAGCCTCCGGCGCCATCCCGATTACTTTCCCCGGAATGTACCCGGATTATATCAATAATGGGTTCGGCACCGCCAAATTATACGAGCTGGCCGAAGCCAAGGGAAATTTGAAGCAGGTACAGGATAATTACCGCAATTTCAAGCTGCCGTATTATCTCGCTCCGGAAAATGTGGAACGCTGGAACCGGATCTATGAGATGGGCAAGAAAGGCTATTTCCCATCCGGCTTGGCCGCGCTAAACCATACGCAATCCCAAATGCAAGTTCTGCAAGGAAAAGCGGCTATGGTATCGACAGGCACGTGGGTGGAGAACGAGATGAAGGCTTCCACGCCGCAAGGCTTCAAATGGGGCTTTATGACCGTGCCGTTCGGAGAGTCGGAAAGCAATACCAAATGGGTGCAATTCACGCCCGGTTCGGGATTCCTGATCTGGGCGAAGAAGCCGGACCTCAACAAGAAATGGGCCAAGGAATTCATTGTTTGGCTGTGGAGTCTGGATGTGCAGGCACAGATTGCGGAAAAAGGCGGGATGCTTCCGCTGCGGGCGGACTTCTCGGAAGATCAGGCTCGTATGGCGAAGCTGCAAAGCGTGCCTAGCGCTTTCCTGGACTATCTGAAAAATAACAAGGTAAAGGTTGACTCGGGTTACTCCGACACGGTGTTGACAGATGAGGCTTACGAGCAATCGCTTAAGCTCATGTCCGAGTCGATCGCGCAAATCGCCACCGGCAAGCAGGAGCCGCTGCCGAAGCTGCAGGAAGCCGAAGCCTTGCTGAAAAAAGCCATTGAGGCACAGAAAAAATAGTGGGCCTTTGTAAAAGGGAGGTTAGCGCCTCCCTTTTATATCACCCAAGATCATATTCCCTATCAAGAAAGGAGCGCGTCTATTGACTAAGAATTCGTCAACCTTGACCTCCGCTCGTCCGAAGCTTAGTCAGCAGCTGCAGAAAGCCAGCTTCCAGAAGACGGTCTTTCTTCTGATTGCTATCGTGCCTACCTTCGGCGGTTACCTGCTATTTGGCTTGTATCCGAATTTAATGTCCGTCTACTATTCTCTGCTGAAATGGAACGGCATTACCAAGCCTAAGTTTATTGGGTTACAGAACTACGTCAACATGTTCCAAGATAAATATGTTTGGAGAGCACTCCTCCATAATCTGTTTTTCATGGCGACTGTGCCATTTTTCATCCTGGCCATCTCCGTGCTTCTAGCCTATTTGCTGACCAACAAGGGGTATAAAGGAACGTCCTTATTGAAAGTACTGTTCTTCTTCCCTAATGTATTGTCAACCGTTGTGGTCTCCTTGCTATGGGCGTTCATCTACGACGGCAGCTTCGGTCTGCTGAATGCTCTGCTTAAGCTCATCGGAATCGATATGCAAGGCTACTACTGGCTGGGAGATGCCCGCACGGCACTCACGGCACTCGTTCCTCCATCCGTGTGGGCGGGGGTCGGCCTGTATGTCGTTATCTTCGTTAACGCGATGACCACGATTCCGAAATCCTTGTACGAAAGTGCCATTCTGGAGGGAGCCGGAAATATGACGCGGCTGTTCCGCATTACGCTTCCCCTCATGACTCCGATCATCCGCGTGAGCGCTATCTTTCTCGTTCTGGGAACTTTAAAAACTTTGGATATGGTTCTGATCTTGACCCGCGGAGGTCCGGCAGGGTCCACCGATGTGATCGGATTGTATATGTTCAATATGGCTTTCGGGGAACAGGTTCGAAGTTACGGATATGCTTCTGCCATCGGCATGTTCCTGTTCGTCATTCTGGTTGGCGCGAAACTGGCGGTAGACAAGCTGCTGCCTAACCGCGAATACGAATATTAGAAGGTGGTAGAGCATGAAAGAACATCGCACGGCTTTCGATTTGATCTGGTGGGTTGTTCTCGCCGCCTGGTCGCTGTCCATCTTGTTCCCGGTTGTTTGGGTCATATACGAATCGTTGAAAACGAATCAGGAGTTCTTCCAGAACGTTTGGACGCTTCCGGAAACGCTGAACTGGGGCAATTATCTCTCGGCTTGGGAGAGATTTAAACTTGGGACCACCTTGCTTAATACGCTGTATTATGTGGGCGCGAGTCTGGTAATCGGCACATTCCTTACCTCTTTGAATGCGTATGCCCTCACCCGTATGAATTTTAGAGGGCGGAAGCTCATTTGGAGCCTAATTATGCTGTCCCTGTTTTTGCCGGGCATCAACGCCCTCATCCCCCAGTATATCCTTATGCGTGATCTGCATTTGACCAACAGCCTTACCGGACTCATCATCCTGGACGTCCTGGGGGAAAATGTCTTCTTTCTCATGCTGCTTGGCGGGTTCATGCAATCGCTGCCTATGGAACTGGAAGAAAGCGCGAAGATCGACGGCGCTTCTCTTTTTAAAATATTCTCGCGCATTATTATGCCGCTCGCGATGCCCGGCGTTATTACGGTGGCCATCTTCAAATTCCTCGGTCTGTATAACACCTTCCTGCAGCCGTTCATCTATCTGAGCGACTCGAGCAAATATACGATCGGCGTGAATATCTACCAGGCGAACATGCGGATGCAGTATACGAATGACTGGGTGACGCTGTTCTCCGGTGTTGTGATTACGATGATTCCTTCTCTTATCGTGTTCATTATCTGCCAGAGGTGGATTGTGGAAGGGGCCACCATGGGTTCAGTGAAGGGATAACGCTAGGGAGGGACAACCAATGGTTACGGACAAATGCAAGGAGAACCCGGACGGGTTTGCGGATAGAGTGAACCGATTCGCCGCCAAGGCTGCAGAAGCCGCTCGCGGCTGGTATGACAGCGAAGGAGAGTGGATCGCGGACAGCTTGCCGGCGGATACAAGAGAACGATTTTGGCTGGCGGAATTGCTTTATGCTGCGGGGGAATCTTCCTGGGCCGACGCCATTGTCCTAAGGGGAGAAGTACCGGAATACGGCGAAGTCCCCTTCGGGATCTTCGAGACCAATCTAGCCACCAGCCTGCTGGTCGGCCATCGCGATAAAATGTCGGCGGAGGTTCGCCAAAAGCTTGAACGCTTGGTGCGGGAAGGCTTTTCCTTTAAGCCGGGAAACCGGCAGCCCGACTATCAGTTTCACGGCTATAACGACAACATGCCCGCCAAGGCCACGATGGGGCTGATCTTGGGCGGGGAACTGCTCGGATGCCAGGAAGCCGTGGAGTATGGATTGTGGAACTTACGGCAGTTCAAGGCGTCGCTGGTTAGAAACGGTATCAACAGCGAGTTCAACTCGCCTACTTATGCAGGGTTGACCATCCGCGCTTTAAGCGAAATCGCCGAGCATGCGCATGATGAGGAAGCCCGAAGCTTGGCCCTTGGCATCGAACAACGCTTATGGCTCGATCTTGCGGCGCGGTTCCATCCGGAGATGGGCGTGTTGGCGGGGCCTTATTCCCGGGCCTATACGGTGGATTGCGTCGCACATGCCAGTGGTGTCTCGAGCTTGCTGTGGTTCTGCCTGGGTGAACGGGTCCATCCTTCGCCGATGGCCTTGTTCGATCTGCCGCAGGATCTCGTTCTCCATCATATGGGGGATGTGCCGTTCAACGCTGCCCAGTTCAGCTGGTTTGCCGGCGGCCGCTATCATATTCCAGACGAAGCTTATGCCATGTTCACCTCCAAGTCCTACCCGTTCAAGGCGGTGGCCACTTGCGAGCTGGGAGCTAGTGCCGACACCGATTTCCTCGCCCGTTCGGGCCGGATCGAGACGGTCCTGTTTCCGGACTTCGCCTTGGGCACCTCCAGCACGCCTTTTGGGAGCATCGCGCAGAACCAAAGCTACTTCGTCACCTATAAACGGCGTGAGCACGTTCAGTCCTTTCGGGATATCGGCACGGTGTTTACCAAGCTTGTCCTAAACGGAGAAGTGCCCGGAACGACAGCACATGCCATGGACGGCGACCGGGTCTACCCGAATGCCGGCGAAGTGGATAACCTGGCTTCCTATGCCAACACGTTTACCATGCAATCCGAATCCACGGCCATGGTGCTGACCCATCCGGTATTGGATGGAGAGGCGGCGATGAAGCCGCTGACGGATGTAAGCGAGCTGATCATCTTATCGACGCACGGTGGTGACGTGGAGGAGCTGATCGTGGGCGGGGTTCCAAGGAAGGAATGGTCCGGAACCGTCGAGCAGGGCCAATGGATCGCCTGCCGCTCCGGAAGAATGCTTGCCGCCTTCCGTCCGATGGCCTATACCCGACTGCCTGACCCGGTCAAGATTTCTCTAGAGTCCAACGGGAAGTACAAATACATCCGCATCCAATTGTACAACGGGGAACCGAGATGCTTCTCGCGCGATGAAATGCGGCTCCTCTCGAGCGGATTCGTCGCCGAACACGCCGGAATCTCCGACTATTCTTCCTTAACTGCTTTCGCGGAAGAGCTTGGGGCCGCCCGGTTCACCGACTATTACTGGACGACACGCCGGGCGCGCTACCGGCGTCCAGCCGGCCGTACCAGACCCGCGCTGGAGCTGGAGACTTCCTGGAGTCCCGGCGGCCTATCGCCGCGCTATGCGACGATTAACGGCCGCCGCGTCGAGCATCCGATCGTCGAGATCGACGGGTTGAACACCGCGGAGCTGCCTTTGTTGAAGGAACCCTTTACCCCGATTCCTCCTTTCTTCCCTTGGAAGGATTTTTCGGTGATGTGGGGCTATGTTCCTTATGCCATCGGAGATCGGGAAGAGGGAAAGGAGAAGGCTTATGATGAATAACGATCTCGTCGCTTATTTGCAGCCGGCGCCTAACCGGTATGATCCCATGGAATGGCGCGACGTCACCGGTTATCTATCGGACATCAAGGTCGAACCGCATCGCCTGGTGCTGAGAGCCGCCCTGCCGCCCGGTCTCTATCACTTCCGGCTGGAAACGAAGGATGGCGCGTTCGACATGAATACGGCGGCAGTCCCTATGGTCCAGGTTCCCGATGGCCGGCTGGAGTCCGTCGGCCCGTGGGATTTGGACCACCTAAGCAATGTCATGGCCATGCCGATGGCCCGAACCTATGTGAACGGCCGGCTGGTAGGCGGATTGTGGTTCGATATGCCGGGGCCGGAAGAGGTTGCGAACAGCCGGTTAAGAGCGGAATTCGGCATTGAAGCAACAGAAGGCGAGACGGAAATCAAGCTGGAGTTCGTCGAACGGGATCGCGACCGCATCGACTGGCAGCGAATCCGGTTCCTCGAGATCCGCAAGGACGACCGCTCCTGGCGCGAGCTTCTTCCTGCCGAGCAGAGCCGGCCCCGCCTATATTTGAATGCGGAGGATGCCGATCGCCTGCGGGAGCAGCTGATCGGCCGTCCGGAATTCGATCGGATATGCGATCGGATCCGGAAGGACGGATCGGCGGGCGAGGTCGATTTCGATCTTATTTGCTTGGCGCATCTGCTTACAGAAGACCAAGAGATCGGCCAAATGATCAAACGGAGGGTTCTGGAGGTATGCTCTCTTCCCACCTGGTCCGGCAAAGCGGATCCACTGGTAATGGGAGGAGACAACGACCGCGGAATTTCCCTGAAGCTGTACATGACCGCCCTCGCCTGGGATTGGTGCCGGGAATTATTCGATAGTAACGAGCAGGCCGTCATTAAAGACAAAGTCGGCACCTATCTGCAGAAAATATTCGATTTCACCGTGCTGCAGCGGGCGTATATGGGCTGTCCGTCACCGGAGCCGCATTCGCTTGGCACCTGGAACGGCACGGCGATCGCCTGCATGGCGTTTTACGATGATCTTCCCTTGGCCCGCAAAATTTTGCCCTTCTTCCATGGGCTGTTTTGCGACAGCCTGCGTCTATACCCGTTGGACGGAAAGAACGTGTGGGTCACCTATTTTCCGTACCATTTGGTTCGTTATTTGGCGGCCGCGCACACCTTTGGCGGGCATCGCCCCGAGCTTAGCGACAGTCCTTTCCTGGACCGTCTCGGCCATGCCATGCTCGCTTGCTTCAACGCTCCTAACAGCCAGGAGCTGCAGCGTGGCTTGCGGACGAAGGAGCATCGTCATCTGGCGGCCTACCTGAACCGCTTCCATCCGACACCGGATATCTCGTCCATCTACGAGACCTTTGTCGAGCAGGAACGTAGAACGGCCGGCGATGTCGCCTTGACGCTATTCGATCTCCTGTACGCGCCGCGGACTTCGGCAAGCCCGGCGCCGTTTCCGCACGCGCCCTTTTTCGCGAAGGATATCGGCATGATTACATTCGCTTCCGAAGGCCAATCGGCCATTACCGGCTCACTCAGCGCCGGCCTAAAGGCAGGGCGCTCCGTCAGCTTCCGGATCATGCCGCACAATCGCGAGTTCGTTCCTTCCCTGGGGAGTCTCCAGCTTAACGTGGACGGCAGTCCGGTTCTCGTGGATATCTCGTCCTATGGTCAGGACAGCTCGCTAAGCAATACGATGTGCTTCGAGGATGGCGGCATCTATACGCAAGGGCAGTACCTGAGCGGGAATGTCGGGCCGGAGAAGAGCTCTTATATCCGCCGCCTCCTGATAACCGATCGGTTCCTCTACGCTCATGCCGTCCTGACGGACGAACTGCATCCGAAGCACCAGGTGAATCATGCGGAGCGGATTCTGGTCGTGGACCTGCAGAGCGGAACGATGGTGATCTCCGATTCGTTTGAGGGCGAGCAGCTGCTGCGCTTTGCGACGCATTTGCACTGCTCCGGCTCCGTCACGGAATGGGGGGCCGGCCAATACCGGCTGACGGGCGGGCAGGCCAATCTGATCGCCGGTATTAAAGACGGCGACAAGGGCTTGACCGATGAGGAGAAAGGCGAGATTTACGTAACCATATTGAACGATAGGCAGGACTGCGCGGTACAGATCGAGGAGCCGTCCTGGCATCCGAGCTATATTTACGGCCTGAATGGAAATGCCGGCGAGCAGGACATCCGGTTTGGCCGGTTTCCGCGTTACCGGCGTTGGCGTTTGGAATACCCTTCACGGGTGAAGAGCGGTGCCTTTCTATTCGCGCTGACCGGCAAACCCGGCGAAGTATCGGCAGAGGGAAACACCGTCCGCTTTGCTGGCGGCGCCCGTCTCTTGTTCGCCGATAACGATCCGTTCCGGATAGCCGGCTTGGAAATGAAGGCGGAAGCGGTCTTGGCCGATAACGGCGAGCGGATGTTGGCCATTATCGGCGCTCGTACGCTCCGCATGGGAGAATGCACGCTTGTCTTTGATAGCCCCGTCGATTTGGAAGTGGAAGTATCCGATGGCGAGTTGGCTGGAGTCGTTTATGCTCCCACCCGTCATTTCCTTTCGACTGGCGAAGGAATCCGCGTGAGCGATTGGCAGTATGCTCCTCATCACAACCGCAGCCACAATCCTTGGATGGCACAGATCCAAAGCTTCTGACGCCAGGCTGCTTGGGGAGAAGCTGTTCGATGCCAGCAACACTAGATAAACTGCAGGACGAGGGAGAGAATACATTGCGTACATTTAGAGCCGGTGTGATCGGCTGTGGAAGCGTGGGGAAAGTTCACACCGAGTGTGTGAAGCAGCTCGACGGTTTCGATATGGTGGCCTACTGCGACATTTTCGAGGAGAATGCCCTATCGCTTCTGGAACAATACGGAGGCGAATATGCAACGAGTGATATCGACCGGTTTTTTGCCGACGATTCCCTTGATGTCATCTACGTGACCACTCTGCACGACACGCATGCGGAATACAGTATCCGGGCCCTGCTGTCCGGCAAGCACGTGATGGTCGAGAAACCGTTGGCCTTAACGGCGGAAGAGTGCGTTCGAGTGGGGGACGCGGTGAATCAATCGGGTAAAAAGCTGATGGCTGCTTTCAAATTGCGTTTTCACGAAATGGTTCTGAAAGCGAAAGAGCTTATTCCGAATCCGGTTATGGTATCGATGCAGTTGATGGATAACCGGTGGGGAGATCATATTTGGGCGAACGATCCGATCAAAGGCGGCGGCAACATCTTGTCGCAAGGATGCCATGCCACTGACATTCTTCGGTTTGTAGCCGGCGGCGACCCTGTCGAAACTTACGCAACAGGCGGCCACTATTACCAGGCGAACGGTCTTCCGGACAACATATCCGCGGTTTACCGCTTCGATAATGGCGTGGCCGGCAATTTGATCGTAGGCGATGCCAACACTCCGTCGTATACGAGCAAATTTTATATGCAAATTTTCGCCGAGGGCAAGTCGGTGACCTTGTCGGATCGTCTTACGACGCTGACCTACAACGCGGCGGACGAAGAACCGGTCGTCTTCCGGAGCACGGAAGCCGGAATGCTCGAGGAAAACAAAGCCCTGCTTCAATGCTTGCAGCAGGAAACGGAGCCTCCGGTCAATCATATCGACGGATTGTATTCCACTTTAATGATTATGCAGGCGATCGAATCCCTAAATAGCCGAAAGCCCGAACCGATCCGCCCCCTGATCGAGCAATTGAACTGCCGCTAAAGAACGATGCGGCGAAGGAGGTAATCCTGTCATGGCCAATTATGTGAAAATCAGCTGTTTAACCGCACCTCCGCTGCGGGTCGGAGAGCACGAGGATGATCAAGAAATCGTTTATAAAATCATCGCCTACTGGCGGGAGCAATTGGAGCAGGTTTTGCCGGATCGTCCGGATCTCATCCTGCTGCCGGAAATGTGCGATGCGCCGGACGGCGCCTTGTTCCCCGCCGCCCGTATGGCAGACTATTATCGCCAAAGAAAGGATCAGGTTCGCGACTTCTTTGCAAAAGAAGCCAGCGAGCACGGCTGTTATATGGCCTACTCGGCCATGCGTCTGATGACGGACGGTTCTTTCCGGAATTCCATGCAGCTGATCGGCCGGGACGGCAAGGTTGCCGGTGTCTACAACAAGAATCATCTCTTGATCGAGGAATGTACCGAGAACAATGCCCGTTATGGAAACGAAGCGCCGATCATCGAGACGGATTTCGGCCGTGTCGCCTGCGTGATATGCTTCGACTTGAATTTCGACGACCTGCGTCTTCACTATGCACAGGCAAAGCCGGATCTCATCCTGTTTAGTTCAATTTTCCACGGCGGATTTATGCAGCAGTATTGGGCGTATTCTTGCCGCGCCCACCTGGCCAGTTCCGTCTATCCGACGACGCCGAGCCAAATCATCACGCCGGTCGGTGAAATTATCGGCGCCAGCACGAACTATTTTCATCACGTCACACGCACCGTTAATCTGGATTGTGCGGTCATCCACCTTGACCATAACGCCAAACACTTCCCTGCCATCAAAAAGAAGTACGGCAGCAAAGTGAAAATCGACGATCCGGGAAGACTGGGATCGGTGCTAATTTCAAGCGAAACCGAGGAATTTACGGTGCAGGACATCCTGACGGAATACGGGCTTGAGCGCCTGGACGATTATCTCGCCCGTTCGTTGAACCATCGTCACGCACCTGGAAATATGGAATGAGCACACAAGGAGAGGGGGCGGCACAATGAGCCGCAAATTTCGGTTCGGCATCGTCGGAGCGGGAGCCATCACCCCGCTTCATGCGGAAGCGGTGCAGCAGCAGGCAGACGCGGAGCTTGTCTCCATCTGCGATATTCGCAAGGAAAGGGCGGCTGCCCTGGCGGAAACCTACGGGATTCCCAACGTGTACGACCGCTACGAGCTGATGCTTCAACAGGATGATCTGGACGTCATCTGCATTTGTCTGCCCAACGGCTTGCATGCCGAAGCAGGCATTGCGGCTGCGAAGGCGGGCAAGCACATCTTTTGCGAGAAGCCCTTGGACGTGACGGTTGAGAAGATCGATGCTCTAATCGACGCTTGCCGGGAACATCGCGTCAAGCTGGCGACGGTGTATCAACGGCGAATGATGCCGGAGGCGATCGCGGCCAGACAATGGATCCGGGAAGGCAAGCTCGGCAAGCTGGTGCTGGGGGAGCTTATCTCAAATATCACCGGGACGAAACGTACTACCAGGCTGCCGGCTGGCGCGCCACATGGGAGGCGAACGGCGGCGGCGTGCTGATGAATCAAGGCGTTCACGGCATCGATCTGCTGCAATGGATGATGGGGGATATCGCCTCCACCTTCGCTTATACCGCTCCGCTCGTGCATAACGTTCCGGTCGAGGACACCGCCGTTGCCGTAATTAAATATGAAAGCGGCGCCTTCGGCGTCATCGAGGGAGCCATATCGGTCTATCCCGATCAAGAGTCACGATTCGAGCTGCACGGATCCAGAGGCACGATCATCTTCACGGATAGTGGAATCAAGCAATGGGATGTGGTCGATGATCAGGGGAACCGGGTGGAATACCTGAACCGTGACACATCGGGGACGGCCTTTGCCCAGGCCCATCGTACGCTGATCGCCGACTTGATCGATGCGATCCGCAACGACCGGGAGCCGTTAATCAACGGAGAAGAAGCAAGAAAAGCCGTTCGGGTCATCCGGGCGATATACGAGTCTTCCCAGTCGGGCAAAGAAATCGTGTTGTCGTAGGCTGGACCAGCTGGAAAGAAGACCGGACTTGGATTCTAGGAGAAAAGGGGTACTTATCGATGCGATTTTATTTAATTGGTGCGGGCGTCATCGGCAGAACGCATGCCGAAGCCATTCGCAAGCTGTCCCTGGAGGAAGGGGTAGAGCTTAAAGTGGCGGACCCCAACCCGCAAGCAAGGTCCAGCTTTGCCGAGCTGTTCCCGGAGGCGGTAGTTTTCAGCGACGCACAGGAGATGCTTTCGGAAAAAGCCGAGGATGATGATATCGTGATTGTCGGGACACCTCCCGTCACGCACTGCCCATTATCCAAGCTGGCGCTGGAATCGGGCCGCCATGTTTTGTGCGAGAAGCCGCTTGTCATGAACCGGGAGGAAGCCCAAGAGCTGCTGGAAACCGCCAACAAGCATGGCCGCTTGATCGGGTGCTGCAGTGACCGCTTCCTCGGGCTCCCCAAGATGGAAGAGGTCAAGAAGATTGTCCACTCCCATTCGCTCGGCGATATTTACAAGGTTACTTTTGTCCACCGCAGCCAGCGGTCGCGCCCGGGGATCGAATACCAGCCGGAAAGCCGCTGGTTTCTCGATCGCTCCAAGTGTGCGGGCGGCATCGTGATGGACTGGGGTCCTTATGATATAGCCGTTATTAACGAGCTGCTGGCCCCGGTTTCCGTGAAGGTGGCGGCGGCCTGGACCAGCCAGCCGAAGACACAGGTGGATCCGACCGACATCGTCTATGATGTGGAAGGGCACGTTGGGGCTATGCTGAACTGCCGCTTGAAGGATTCCCGCGAAGTCAGGGTTCACTATGAACGGGCTTCCTGTACACATGGCGAACCTTACAATCGTGTGGAAATCGAAGGCACCCTTGGGGCGGTGAGATGGTCGCCTTATTTCGGATCGGATGGTGTGGTGACGACGTACGACGAGAAGGGAGAACCGAAGTCCAGTGAGCGGCTGGCTGCGAACGAGAGTGGATTCAAATTCCTGGATCATCCGGTCCTCTTTTTTGTCCGCAAGGTCAGGGGTGAGGAGTCGCCGGCCATTGTGAACGACCAGGCTGTTTTTAATTTCTCCTGTCTGCAGGCGATCTACGATTGTGATCTATCCGGTCAACCGCAAGTGGTCGAGCTTGGGCAGCCTCCAACCGTACATAAGTGATCAAGGAGAGGAGCTGAAACATGGACATTAAAGGATTCTCGTCCGCAATGTTCGGGTGGAACATCCCCTATTGGAGGGAGAACAAAGAGCCTGCCCTGGAGGAGATCTTTCGCCATTGCGCGGAAGCCGGACTCCATGCGGTTGAGCTGGATGCCTCTCCGGAGAAAGTGCAAGCGGCTCAAGCTTACGGCTTGGCGGTTTCCGGGACGTATATTGGGCTGGACCTTCATGAGCTGTTCGAATCGCTCGATATCGAGAAGAGCATCCTGCCGGCGGCGAGGCGGCTTTCGGATGCAGGCGGCAGCGATCTCATCCTCAATGCCAATCCGAAAGGGGGCTGGGGGAACCCTCAGCCCAAGACCGAAGAGGAATTCAAGCGGCAGGGGGCTAACCTGGCGAGGATCGCAGCCGCTGTTCGTCCCTATGAGCTCAAGGTATGTCTCCACAACCATGCAGCGGATAACCATAACGCGGAAGGCGACCTGCGCTCTGTTGTGGACTATGCCTCACCTGAAGTTCATCTTTGTGTCGATACCGGATGGGCCCATGTGGCCGGGGCCGACCCTATCCAGTGGATTCGGGATTACCCCCAAAGAATCGCAGCGGTGCATTTGCGGAATCAGATCGGGGACGTTCCGACGGAGGATATTCTGGAGGGCGAGATCGACATGCCCGAGCTGGTTCGAACCCTCCATACTATCGATTACCGAGGCTGGTTGTGCTTCGAATTATGGCACCGCGAGGATACCTTCCCCAAGCGCACGATGGCAGAAGATATGAGAAGGTCAGTCGAAGCCCTGAAGCTTTGGTTGGATGAGATAAACTAAACGGTACCCTGTAGAGCTGACACTTAAAAAAGTCTCTCTATAGGGTGCTTTTTTTGCGGAGAAAGAAATCGAGCCACTTTCCGCCCCAAGTCCGACGGAAAGCAGCGTGTGAAGGGTATTTACCAGTTTTAGAATCGTTAATAGCTACTACAGCCGATTAAAGCGTTGGATTGACCGCTTTACTGGCACTGGAACCAATATTCGCAACATTATTTAGCTTTGATTTCGTTATTTAGACAGCAAGGAATAAGAGAATGCGGCATCGAATATAGGCTGGTTACCTCTTGCCTGTTTCATGTCAATGAGACGAACAGCAAGCTTAGACAGTCGGTTTTCTCCTTTTAATAACCGTCACCAGTTGACAGAATAAAAAGGCGGTGGTCGAATTGGAATCAAACGACTCGGATAGAAGTCATTTGACAAAATGGCTAGTCTTTGGAGCATTTGCTTCTGCTTTGTTTTTGTTACGTGAACAGACCACATACTTTTACGCAGTTAATCCAGGTGCCGATTTCCTCGGTCGAGACCCGGCATTCTGGCGATGGCAGGTATTACAAAACAGAGGATAAGGTGTTGACCTCCAAGTACCAGTATGCGATGGAATCCATGAGATTCCGAAAGAAAATCTTTCCCTTCCCTGAATCCGAAGGCGGTTCCTCCATCACCGTCACTGATGCCAAGGGCGTAACGCATTCCATTCGTTCAGGACCCCGTAACTTTTTTTCAATTGATGGTGTATGGTACAAAGCCAGCAGCAGTAGAAATTCCGAGATGGCTTGGAAAGGGTTTTCTCAGAATTTCTACAATGATTCAAATCGTATGCCGCAGAAATAACAGACGGATTATACGATCATAAATTCAGCCGCCTTTACAAGGGAAGGCGGCTTTATCATAGCCAATAAAAATGAACTACTCTAACCCTTCGGCCGCCCATCCAAAAGCTATATTCAAAGGACCAATAAAATAGTAATATTATGGAAGTCAAGCGGTGCAGCTTGACCTGAGCTGATCAAAGTATCGTTAGAAGGTGGTATGACGGTGGAATGGCCTATATCCTCCAAGCAGCCTGACATTGCAGCATGGTTTCGCCAATATTCGGATCCCCTTCATCGGGATCCCTATTCGTTTTACCGGTACTTGCTTGAGGAAGAACCGGTTTACTTCCTGGAGGAACGGAGAACCTGGGTGGTCTCCCGCTATGAGGACGTGACTCAAGTCCTTAAGGACCCTGTATTTGTAAAAGAATACCGGAATGCCGTCCCCCTGCCCGAAACCGCTCAAGCGGCGACCTTCTCTAGAAAGATAGACGAGCTTTTCTATCATTCCATGTTGAATCGCGATGCCCCGGTACATACCAGGCTGAGGAGATCGGTCAGTCATGCCTTTACACCCAATAGGATGACACGGCTGCAGCCCAAAATTATCGAAATCGCGAAACAGCTGGCTCATCAATTGGAGGGAGAGGCAAAGCCTGATTTGATCGCTTCCTTTGCGTTTCCGCTGCCTGTCATCGTTATTGCCGAAATACTGGGCGTACCGGCGGAAGACCGTGAGCTGTTCAAAGCTTGGTCCCACACTTTTGCGCGGGATCTGGATGGAACCGACACCTCCCCTGAATTTGCGAGCCGTGCCCGCCAAGCCGGGGACGAGATCTCCGATTACTTTAAATGTATGATCACCGAACGAAGGGCGAGACCGCGTGAAGATTTGATAAGCGAAATGCTCGCTTCTCAACAAAGGGAAGAAGGACTAACCGATCTGGAAATCATCGCTACCTGTACGCTTCTGCTGGTAGCCGGTCATGAAACGACAGTTAACCTTATTGGAAACGGGGTTCGTACGCTGCTGACTCATACCAATCAACTGGAGAAACTGCTCCATCGGCCCGAATGGATGCCTTCGACGATTGAGGAGGTTTTGCGTTATGAAAGCCCGGTCCAGATGACCTCCCGTTTCGCCTCGGCCGATTATGAGCTCCGCGGCAAGGCCATTCGTCAAGGGCAGTCCGTCCAAGTCATGCTCGCTGCGGCAAACCGGGATGCCGCCAAATTTCATCAGCCGGATCGATTCCTTATAGACCGAACGCCCAATCCACATATAGCCTTCGCCACCGGGTCCCATTATTGCCTGGGGGCTCCTCTTGCCCGGATGGAGGGGGAGATCGCCCTGGCTGCGCTGCTGAAACGATTCCCGCGTATGCAATTAGCGGCGGAGCACCCGGATTGGCGCCCTCTGATTTTGTTCCGGGGGCTCTCGTCTCTTTTGCTGCGGTTAGAATAAAGATAAAGATGGTAGGAGGAATACCTAATGGCATTTCAAGTGAGAAACTATGCGGTTGTCCAATTGCCGGTTCGTGACCTGGAGGCTTCCTTGAAGTGGTACCGGGAGAGGCTGGGCATTCCCTTCACGTTCCAATACAAAGAAGGGGACCAAGAGGCTTGGCTGAACGTCGGAGGGGTCGGGCTGGGGCTGATTCACTGCCCGGAGGTGCCGAACCTGGATTTCACCAACAGCCAGGGGCAGCTGCAGCCGTTAATCTCCCTTCAAGTGGACAACATTCACGAGGCCCACGAGGAGCTAAGGAAGAACTGGCCCGACGTCGGCGAAATGGTGTACAAGCCCCAGGGCGGGTACAGCTTTACCTTCCGTGACCCGGACGGCCATCTGGGCAATTTGTGGGGCGGCTGGCCCAAGGAAGATAACTAGACGTTATAAGCCGGAAAAAGGGCTCGTCATGGGAAAATGACTGGCCCTTTTTACCTTCATTAATATAGTCGGCTCCGGTACCCTTCTTCGAGACGGGCCGCCAAAGCATCGGGTGTCACTCCCTCCAGCTTGGAAGCCGGCCCTCCCGTTAGAATGTGCTTGAAGCAGACGTTTACTACTACGGGAGGATTGGTGATGAAAAGGCTTAGATTGTTGATCTTCGTTTGGCTGATGTTTGTTCCTTTAGGGTGTGAGAATGAAAGCTCGGAGTCCATACCCCAAGCTATGCAAGCAGCCGGAATAAAGGATAGGCAAATCATCCATGAGCATGAACTGGAGGATGTCGTCCTTGTTTTTTATCAAGAACCGACTGGTGGTTTAGACGCTGGACTTGTCAATAAAACGGGAACAGGATACAAATGGGGATTCGGCGGCGGCACAGCCTATGAAAAGGATGATGTGCCTTGGGTTTGGACGAATTTGGACTTGAATTCCAAAGAGAAGCGTTACCAAGTATATTATGGAATAGTGAAAAATGATAACATAGCGAGATTACACATTAAGCACAATAATGAAGGGTTAAGCACCATTAACAAAGATGCGGAAATTGTACCCACCCAGGACTACCGGATTTGGTTTGCCCTTCAGGATCGTTACAGTGACATTCATCCTGGATTTCTTTTGACCGGCTATTCCAAAGACGGAGAGGAAATTTTTTCGCTATCCATGAACAGCTAAAGAAGGCAGCAAAAAGGGCCATCCGGCTAAGGATGGTCCTCTTTGGCTGGGGCCGTCAACCCGCCGCTTTCGCCGGGGATAAGGCCGCTTTCCCCGGGAAATTGACGAGAAAAATGCCCAGGCCGATGCATAGCGCCCCCGCCCACACATATCCGTGCAAGGTTTCGCCGAGCAGAGCCCAGCCGGCCAGCATGCCGAACAGGGGAATGAGGAACAGGTAGACGTTCGCTTGGCCCGGGTCGCTGTTCCGCAGCACATAATACCAGGAAACGAACTGGGCGATGGAGCTTATCCCGATCATCCAGCCCAGCACCAGCAGCTCCTTCCCGAGGTGGCCCGTGTCCCAGACGAAGCGGGGCTCTTCCAGTAAGGGGCAGGCGATGAGCAGGAGCACCCCGCCGATCAGCATCTGGTAAGCAGCCATGACCCAGGAGTCGAACGCTTGGCCCCATCGCGAGGTCAGCAGCGTGGCGAAGCCCCAGGCCATGCCGGCCCCCAGGGCATACCAGAAGCCCGGTTGCAGCTGGATGGAGAAGCCCTGCGTGATCGCAACGCCTACAAAACCAAGGAACGCTCCCGCCCATTGGATGGGACGGTAGCGGGTCCCGTACAGCAGGAAGCTGAAGATAATGAACCAGAGGGGGTTCGTGGAGGAGAGGAGGGAGGCGCTGCCCGACGGAATCGTCTGCATGCTGCAGTAAATGCCCGCCATGACCAGGGCCGATTGGAACAACCCGATGATCGCCAGCTTCAGCCATAGCGCCGCACTTTGCGGGTGAGGGCGCCTCCACAGGAAGGGCAGCATGAGCAAACCCGCGCCCACAAAACGGATCGCCAGAACGACAAAAGGGGAACCGAACGAAAGCGCCATTTTCCCCACGGGAAAATTTATACCGGCCGCCAGCATAGTAAAGAACGTGAGAATCAAAAGCCGAGGAGATTTCATGTCGTCACACCTTTCATTCTGTTTAAGGGATAATCACAGTTTATTTTATGGGATGTATCATGTAAAATAATTAAATAAGATAAGACCCATCATTTCATTTGATGTTTTCAAAGGATACCAGAAGGAGGGGCAACGATGGAAAGCGGAGATTTGAAAATCTTTCAGGCGGTTGCGCGCGAAGGAAGCATTACGAGAGCGGCGGCCAAGCTCGGGTATGTGCAGTCCAACGTCACGGCGCGAATTCAGCAGCTGGAAGCGGAGCTGAGCACCCCTTTGTTTCACCGGCTGAGCCGCGGGGTGGCCTTGACGCCGGCCGGGGAGACCCTGCTCACCTACGCGAACCGGGTCGTTCATCTGCTCGAGGAGGCCGTCAAAACGACGAAGTACTCGGAAACCCCGGCCGGCCCGCTGCGGATCGGCTCTCTCGAGACGACGGCGGCGGTTCATCTGCCCGGCATCATGAAGAATTACCACAAGCAGTTTCCCGAGGTGAAGCTGTCGCTTCAGACCGGGCATACGTCGGATTTGGTAAAAAGCGTGCTGGAGTATGAGCTGGACGGCGCGTTCATCAGCGGCCCGTTCGAGCATCCGGACCTGTCGGTGCTGCCCGCCTTCGAGGAGGAGCTCGTGCTCATCTCCGAGCCGACGGACGCCGGGCTGCAGGAGATGCTGAACAAGCCGCTTCTGTTCTTCGGCAAAGGCTGCTTTCACCGCGACCGGCTTGAGCAGTGGCTTCGGGAGGAGCGCCCGGGGCCGCTGAACATTATGGAGTTCGGTACGCTCGAGGCCATCCTGGGAGGCGTCTCCGCCGGACTGGGCGTTTCGCTGCTGACCCGTTCGTCGGTAAGCAGCTGGGAGGCCGCGGGCCGGGTGCGCTGCTTCCGCATTCCCGAGCGGTTCCGCTCCTCGGTGGTCAGTTTCGTCTACCGGCGCGACGCCTTTCCCACGAGCGCCTTCGATAAATTCGTCGAGCGGCTCCAAGATGGCGGGCCGGCCAAAGGTTGAGTCCCTATGACTTGTGCTATAATGGGTAGATATGGGTTTACCGCGGATGGGGGGCCATGCTGTAAATTTCATGAAGGAGAGATTAGATGAAGGAACACCACAGAGAAAACAAGTTCGTCGATCACGTCCGAAGCCTTGTCATGATCATCATTGGCGCTGTTATGGCGGCATACGGGCTGGAGGCCGTGCTGATTCCGAACGATGTCGTGGATGGCGGCGTAACCGGGATAAGCATGATGGGAGCGCATCTATTCGGAATCCCGCTCGGTATCCTGCTCTTCGTTCTGAACATCCCGTTCATTTACTTGGGCTACAAGCAGGTGGGAAGGACCTTCGCGATCCGGAGTACGGTAGGGATCGCCGCTTTGTCCGTCTCCACCTCTTTGCTTCATCATGTCCACACCATCCTGGGCAAGGAAGATCCGCTTCTGATCGTGCTGGCGGGAGGAATCCTGCTGGGGGTCGGCATCGGGGTCGTGCTTCGGAACGGGGGAGCCCTCGACGGCTCCGAGGTGCTGGCGATCCTGGTGTCCCGGGGCATTCCGTTCTCGGTAGGAGACGTTATTCTTTTTATCAATGCGTTTATCTTTATTGGGGCGAGCTTTATCTACGGCTTGCAGAACGCGCTGTATTCCGCCATCACCTATTACATAGCAAAGAATGTGATCGATATTATCCAAGTCGGTCTGGAAAAATCCAAGTCCGTCAAAGTCATCAGTCCCAAATCCGAAGAGATTGGGGAGGCCCTACAGGCGCGTCTTGGCCGCGGCGTAACCTATACCCAAGGGCGCGGAGGCTTCACGAACGAACCGACGGAAATCCTGAACTGCGTAATCAACCGGATGGAAGAAACCAAGCTGATGTCCATTGTCCGGGATATCGACGAAGGCGCGTTCGTGGTCATTTCGGATGTGTCGGAGGTGCGCGGCGGGAGCTTCCGGAAGCGGGACATTCACTAGCTGGACAAGCGGATGGGGCGCGAGGGCTCTGTCAAATAAGGAAGGAGAGGAGAAGGCGGATGGCGGATGATGGACGGAGAAACAATGATTATCCCATGGTCCTTATTCCAGGGGGAGAAATCGAATTGCGGGATGACCGAATCCAAAAGCAGTGGAAAGCCCCGGTCCAGCCTTTCTTTCTTGCCCGCTATCCGGTAACGCGAGGCCTGTACCAAGCTTCCTCCCCGAATTCCAGGGATAACGACCGGAAGCCGGCCGTGAACGTTTCTTGGAACGAGGCGGTTATCTTTTGCAACCGGCTGTCGCGGCAGGCGGGGCTGAAGGAATGCTACTCGGTAGGAAGGGATGGGGAAAGCGTTAGCTGGAACGAGGAGGCGGACGGCTACCGGCTTCCTACGGAAGCGGAGTGGCAGTATGCTTGTAAAGCCGGCACAGCCGGCTATCGGTACGGGGAACTGGATGAGATTGCCTGGTATGAGGGGAATTCAGGAGGCGCCGTACAGGACGTGGGAGGCAAGGTGCCTAACGCCTGGGGGCTGTATGACATGCTGGGGAACGTGTGGGAATGGTGCTGGGACGTATATGACGCGGAAGTTTACGGGTCCTACCGGATCTTTCGGGGAGGCAGCTGGGCAGAAGAGGCCCGGGGATGCGGGGCTACGTGCCGCCGCCGCAGCCATCCGACCTTCGGCATCGACGACCTGGGCTTCCGCCTTGCCCGGTCTTGGCAGGAAGAAAGCGGCTGACCCTCGAGGATCAGCCGCTTTCTTTATCGTGCTTACAACGATTCGGACGCCTGCGCCAGGAGGTTCGACAATTGAGCCAGGTCCGGCTCCACGCCTTCCTTCAATTTGATCCATTTGCGTTCGGCCGGGCCTTCGAAGCCTTTGGGGAACTCAATGCCTTCCGCATTCATGATCATGAACGCAATCGCATCCTTGGAAGGGGAGATCACCGCAGCGAATTGGCCGTTTTTGAGAAAATGCGGCTTCTTGTACTGGATTTTTTCTTCAACCCCCGGAATCGTCTCCTGCACCATCTGACGAAGCTTATGGCCAAGCTCCGCCTGCCACTGCCCGTTAAGGTTATCGATAAATGCCGTCACTTCGGGATTCATAAGTACCGCTCCTTCACTTGTTAATTGGTTTGGTTAAGAAGGGATATCCAATATCACTCTATCATGTAAAAATTTTGAAGTAAATGCTAATGTCTTACCCGGCTACTTGGTTGGCGAGGATTCCGGTTTGGAAGCCTCGGCATCGAGAAAGGGTACGACGGCGGCAAGAAGAAGATGGGTCCGCGAGATCATCGTGTAATGGGTAGTGCCGGGGAAGACGGCCAGCTGCGCATTCGGCAGTCCCGCCAGGTCTCCGGCAACGCCGCCGCCCAGCAGCCGGAACATCTCGACGGCGTGATCCGGTCTGACGTTATCGGAATCGCCGGTGCGGTCTCGAGGAACCGGATGGCCTGGTACACCCACTCTGCCGCTTTGGCACGGGTTACCTTCGACGGGCCGGCTGGCTTCCCCGCTTCCGGCAGCGTCCGGTCCGGCGCAGCAGCCGTAAGGGCAGCGTTCAGCAGCGAAGCAAACTCCTCCTCGGTAAGGGACGCGGAAGGGTCGACGCCGGCCGGAAGAGGGAGGCCAACCGTCTTCGCTTGTTCCACAAGGCCGGCATACCAGGGGCCGGCTGTTGGATCAGCCTCCCTCTCTCCGACGGCTCCCTGCAGCAAGCCTTTCATCACCAGGCTCAAGCCCTCGGCATAAGTCATGTCCTGATCCGGGGCAAACCGGTCCCCGCCGACACCGGACACGATGCCTCTTTCCTTCAGAGCCAGAATGGCTTCACCCTTCTTAGGGTCCACATCCCCAAAGGCAGCCGCCGACCCGGCGGAAAAACTGATGGCCGCGACCAGGACCAAGGGGATCCAAACCGTTTTCTTTACCCCTCGCTTTCTTCCAATTTTTTGCTGTTGATGACAATATACCAAATAGGGAATATTCCTGTCAATGTATATTTAAAGATACTGAACTTGGCCGTAATCGAAAAAATTAAAAAAATGTAAATACCCCTTAGGCAGAGTAGATGTTATAATTATTAACATGTGGCACCGCTTACAAGGGCCTCGGCCTATACAAGGGGGAAGACGTCCATGAATCTGATTAAGCGCCTGGGACATCAGCAGTTATTCATGCGTTTGATGATTCCTTATATTTCGTTCATGCTGGTGGCCCTGATCATCGGGGGTTGCTTCTACAAATTGACCTACGACATCGTTAAAGATGAAGTGACGGGCAGCAATATGCAGCTGCTGGAGCAGGTCAAGGAAACGATGGACATCCGGCTGTCCGAAGTCAATACCATCGCCCTTCAGCTGCTGAACGATCCGATGGTGATGAGCTTCGCCAGGGTGCACGACGCATTCGGAAGCAAGGAGACCTACCGGGTGCTCGAAGCGAAGAAGAATTTGTACAGCTATAACACGTCCAATAATTTCGTCCTGGACTATTATTTGACCTTCAAGAACAGCAACGTGGCCCTGTCGGCCAATTCCATCTATGACCTTCCTTATTTTTATCAGCATATTTTGTCACGTGAGGGCACCGATTACGACTCCTGGCGAAGCGACTTGTTCGGTTCGTACCGCAACCGCGAGGTCATGGCTTCGGGTCGGACCCTGTACCAGGAAAAGCCCTACGATATGCTGACGTACGTGCAATCGCTCGGCTACCCCGGCTACATCCAAGGGGCCCTGATCATTCTGGTCGATAACCAGAAGTTGAAGTCTCTGATGAGTGGCGTCAACGTCTCCGACGGAGGCTGGGTGTCTATCATGGACGAACAGGGACGGGTCGTCAGCACCTTGTCGGGCGACGGAGCCGTTCCCGATCTGAATCCTGCCGAGTATGCCGCGTCATCCGGTATCATCGAAGCGAGCCCGAAGACTAACGGGATGATGGTCACCTATACGAAGTCCTCGTATAACAACTGGTCGTACATCGTGGCACAGCCGCCCCACGTCGTGCTCGGCAAAGTAATCTCCATCCGGAAGATCACGACCGGAATTGCGCTGGCGTTCCTGCTCATCGGGGTTCTGCTCGCCTATTTGTTCGCCAGCCGAAGCGGCAAGCCGCTGGTCCAGCTTTTCTCCACGCTGGCGGAACGGCCCGGCGGTTCGCAGCCCCGGCGACCCAAGGAAATGTATGGATTTATTCAGAACTCCCTGGCTGCGCTAATCGACAACAACACGGCGATGCAGAGGGAGATCAAACGCCAGGCGCCCCTGCTGTGGGAAAGCTTCTATGAACGGCTGCTTAAGGGCGAATTCGTCAGCCTGGATGAAATCAATACGCTGCTGAAGCACCAGCATATTCGGATCGAAGGCCGGAGCTATGCGCTCGGCATCCTCCATTTCCGCGGGGGCACCAGAGGACTGGACGCCGACGATCTGCGCAGGCTGGACGTCGAGCGGGTGCTGGTCAAGGAAGCACTGCGGCGGGCACCCGCCGACAGCCTTTATGTGCATGACCTGACGGAGGACAAAATCGCGATCCTGTTCGTCGATTCCGGCGAAGACGGAGCTCCCTTCAGGCGGACGATCGAGGGGATCATCCAGGATGTGGCGTCCGAGATCGGCAAGCAGCTTCCGCTTGGCCTTTATTTTGCCATCGGGGGATTCCGCGATTCGCTGCTCGACGTTTCCGGGTCTTACGAGGAGGCCAGGCAGTCGCTTTCTTCCCTGACGTACGAGGACATCGTCCAGACGGCGTGGTTCTCCGATCTGCCGAGTGAAAACCGCCTTTTCTACTTCCCGGGGGAAGTGGAGAACCGTCTCTGCAATTTCACCAAAGCCGGAGAGACCGAGGAGCTGAACCAGCTGCTGGATTCGCTATACCGGGAAAATTTTCAGGAGCGCCATCTGCCGCTCGAGAAGCAGCAGCTGTTCTGCTATGAGATCGTCAGCTGCCTGATGAAGCTGCAGGAGCAGCTGATGCTTCCGTATTCGGAAGAGGTGCAGGAGCTGCTTCGCCTGCTTGGCACGACGGAGAACCTGCGGGAAGCGTACCAAAGCGCCGCTGAGCTGTTCCTGTCCATGAGCGCCGAGGCGGATCACCGCAAGAAGAGCCGCAACGTGAAGCTGCTCGAGTCGATACTCGCTTATATCCAGGAGTATTACGGGCAGCCGAGCTTAAGCCTGGATGTCGTAGCCGACCGCATGAACATTTCCAAAGGTTACATGTCCCAGTTCTTCAAGGAACAGACCGGAACCAACTTCTCCGACTATCTCGAGAGCCTTCGGATGAAGGAAGCGAAGCAGCTGCTGGCCACCACCAGCCTCCCGGTCCGGGAGATCGCCGAGCAGGTGGGCTACCATTCCACGAGTACTTTTTGCCGGGCGTTTAAACGGGGCAACGGCCTCAGCGCCACTGCTTTTCGCGAATCGGAAGCAGGCTGAAGGTCGGCGTGCCGTTCGCTCGTAGGAAAGCCGGAACGTTTCGTTCCGGCTTTTTTTACATGGATGATGTCCTGTCTGATCCCTTAGTCCTGATCAGGTTGGAGCCGAAGAGGCCTATTTTCTTGTAATATTTGGAATAAACTAGTCGAATTCTGTTCCTGTGCACATCGATCGGGGAAGTGTAAACCCGGTTTTCTTAACGATTGACGACAAAACCGGAAGATTTACAATTTACGTTCCACCTCCTGCCGGCCTATGCTGGGGACACGGAAAACACGCGAACCAACCTATGGGGGAGAATCGCCTGTGTGATTCCATCTTAAACACTGGAGGAGGTGAGAACTGTTGTTGAGCGGCTATATGTTCAAGAAAAGGCTGGTCCGAAGCTGGCAGCTGTACGTGCTGATGGCCCTTCCGTTCCTTTATCTGATCCTTTTCAAATACGTGCCGATCTACGGGGCGCAGATCGCCTTCAAGAATTTCACGGTCACCAAGGGAATCTGGGGAAGCGACTGGGTGGGGCTCAAGCATTTCGACCGGTTCGTGCATTCCTATGATTTCTGGCGGATCCTGAGGAACACGCTTATTCTTAGCTTTTACAATCTGGCGGCGGGATTTCCGTTTCCGATTCTGCTGGCACTCGGCTTGAACTATTTGAAAAGCGTGCGATTTCGCAGAATCGTGCAGATGGTGACCTACGCACCCCACTTTATCTCCATTGTCGTCATCGTCGGCATCGTGAAGGAGCTGCTGGATCCGCGGACGGGAATCCTGAACAAGCTTCTCGGGTTTCTCGGCATCGCTCCGATCAACTTCATGGGCGAGATTTCGTACTTCTCTTCCCTTTATGTCTGGTCGGACGTCTGGCAGCACGCCGGTTTCAACTGCATTATCTTTCTGGCCGCGCTGGCCAGCATCGATCCGTCGCTGCATGAGGCGGCTGTCATGGACGGGGCGAGCAAGCTGCGCCGGATGTGGCACATCGATTTGCCGGGCATTATGCCTATGGCGATCATCGTTCTCATCCTGAACACCGGCCACATTCTTGACGTCGGCTTCGAGAAAGTGCTGCTGATGCAGAATCCCATCAACCTGAAGGCGTCCGAGATTATCGACACTTACGTGTATAAGGTGGGATTGACGTCCCAGGTGGCCAACTACTCCTATTCGACGGCAATCGGCCTGTTCAAATCGATCATTAACTTGATTCTGCTGCTGACGGTCAACAAAATTGCCCAAAAAACGAAGCAGGGCAGTCTATGGTAACCCCTTGTTCGAAGCTTGCGGGAAAGGAGGAACGCACATGAATATAACCTATCGTAACGAATCGCGAACGGATAAGCTGTTCACCCTGCTGAACAACACCTTCATGATTCTGATGTTTCTGGCGGTGCTGTATCCGATCGTCTATATTGTCAGCGCTTCCTTCAGCGACTCCCAGGCGGTCGTGTCCGGCGAAGTATGGCTGTGGCCGGTTCGTCCGAGCCTGGACGGCTACAACGCGGTATTCGAGTACAGCCAGGTCTGGGTAGGATTTCGTAATTCGATCCTCTACACGGTAACCGGCACGCTGGTTAACATCGTGATGACCGTGCTGGCGGCTTATCCGTTGTCCCGAAAGGATTTCTTCGGCAAAAACCTCTTCATGGTCCTGTTTATGTTCACGACCATGTTCACCGGAGGGCTGATTCCGACCTATCTGCTCGTCAGGGAGCTTGGCATGCTCGATACGATCTGGGCCATGATTCTTCCCGGAGCGCTGACGGTATGGAACGTCATCATCACCCGGACTTATTTCCAGATGTCGATTCCCCATGAACTGCTGGAAGCCGCGCAGCTCGACGGCTGCGACGACTTCCAATTCGTCTGGAGGGTCGTCGTCCGCTTGTCGGGGCCGATCCTGGCGGTCATCACGCTTTACTACGCCGCGGCCAACTGGAACCAGTATTTCAACGCCATGCTGTTTCTGAAAAATCAGGCGCACTATCCGCTCCAGCTTGTGCTGAAGGATATATTGGTCAGCAACGACGTGGACGTCACGATGCTGTCGGGGGATCCGCAGGATGCCGCCCGGCGCGAGGCGCTGAAGACACTGCTGAAGTATTCGCTGATCGTTATCTCAACCGTTCCGCTGTTGATATTCTATCCGTTTGTCCAAAAGTATTTGGTAAAAGGCGTCATGGTCGGTTCACTTAAGGGCTAATAGAAGGGGGAGCAGAAGGATGAAAAATAAAAAATGGTTGTCCATGTTGGTCACGCTTGGCATGCTCGCCGGCATCCTGAGCGCATGCAAAGACAGCAACTCCGCGGGCGATACTACCAAGGGAGACGGCGGTGGGGGCGCCGCGAGCGTGTCGGAAGCTGGGAAGTTCCCGATCGTGGCTGAGAAAACCAACCTCCGCGTCATGATCGGGGCCAACCCGGCCGTCGAGAATTTCGATACGAATGCCTTTACGAAATATTTTGAGGATTTGACCAATATCCATGTCGAGTGGGAGATTGTTCCGGCGAGCACGGGAGCGGAGAAGCTGAATATCGCGCTCGCCAGCGGCGACCTGCCGGACGTCATTATGACGATGAACGTGACTCCCGAACAGCAGGCGTTGTATGGGGAGCAGGGAGTACTCCTTCCGCTCAACAAACTGATTGAGAAATACGGCGTGAACACGAAGAAGATGTTTGAGGAAAGCCCGCTCGTCAAATCGGCGATCACGTCCGCCGACGGCAACATTTACGCGCTTCCCGCTCCGAACGAATGCTACCACTGTTCCATGCGCCAGAAGCTCTGGATTTACAAGCCGTGGCTGGACAAGCTGAACCTCAAAATGCCGACTACGACAGAAGAATTCTACGAGGTGCTCCAGGCGTTCAAAACCAAGGATCCGAACGGCAACGGGAAAGCCGACGAAATTCCGTTCTCGGGGGCGCCGCAGACTAGTCAGAAGTCCACCCTGACGACGAGCGTCGAAAACTACCTGATGAACGCCTTCACGTATGCGCCTTTCACTCGCCTGTACATCAACGATCAGGACAAGGTGGATGTGCCGTTTAACAAGGACGGCTGGAAGGAAGGCCTGAAGTACCTGCACAAGCTGTACAAGGAAGGGCTGATGGATCCTCAGGCGCTGACGCGGGACGCCTCCCAGCTGGTGCAGCTGGGCGAGAATCCCGGTGTGCCGATTCTCGGAGCGGCTTCCGGGCCTAACATGAGCGCGATGACGCAGCTTAACGGCTCAAGCGGCCGCTGGCTGGACTATGTGGCCGTTCCTCCGCTCAAAGGTCCAGGAGGGGTGCAGCTTACCCAGTACGATCCGTATCAAGTGGCACCGGGACAATTCGTCATTACGAACAAGGCGAAAAATCCGGAAGCGGCCTTCCGCTTCGCCGACGCGCTCTATGATCGGGAGATCACGCTTCGTTCCACGGTCGGCGAGCTGGACAAGGACTGGAGATGGGCGAAGGACGGAGAGATTGGCCTGAACGGCAAGCAGGCGGTTTACTTGGACATGTCCAAGTTCGGCGTCACCCAGAACAAGCATTGGTCCCAAAGCGGTATTGCCTACCGTCCGAACTCACTCAGACTCGGTCTTGTCGACACCAAGGACAACCCGCTCGAGTCCATTCTTTACAAGGAAACGAAAGAGAAATACGAGCCTTACCGCGTCCAGGTGAAAACGGTCATGCCGCCGGTGAACCTGACGGTCGACCAGTCGGCGGAAATTGCCGACCTGTCCAAAACGATCTACGACTACACCAATGAAATGCTGTCGCGCTTCATTATCGGCGATGCCGACATCGATGTGCAGTGGAGTCAGTACCTGTCTACGCTCGACAGCATGAATTTGGGGCGTTACCTGGAAATCTACCAGGAAGCGTATAAAACGTATAAAGCCGCGGCGTCGAAATAAGGACGGGGCTGTCCAAGGCCTTTGCGCGAACGGACCGGACGCTGCCTGAATTCCGGGCAGGTCCGTTATCCCCGCGCGCCGAGATCACGAAAGAAGAAGGGAGCTTGCCGTTATGAGCTTGCAGACGAAAGCGTTCACCGTCCCGGACAAATGGAAATGGTTCACCGAAAGCCGGTATGGCATGTTTATACACTGGGGTCCGTATGCCCAGTACGCCCGCGGAGAGCAGGTGCTGTTCCGGGAGCATCTCGACCAGAAGGAATACGCCGAGAAGGCGGCTTCTTGGAGCCCGAAGCACTTTGATCCGGAGCTTTGGGCGGATACCGCCAAAAAGGCGGGCTTCAAATATGCGTGCTTCACGACGCGGCATCATGACGGCTTCTGCATGTGGGACAGCGCCTACACCGACTATTCCAGCGCGAAGCAGGCGGCGGGCCGGGATTTCGTCCGAGAATACGTGGACGCCTTCCGCAAGGCGGGACTGCGGATCGGACTGTATTATTCCTGGATCGACTGGCGCCTTCCGGCGTATTTCGAAGGGCCTGCGCGGAATCCCGAAGGATGGGCGAAGGTCCGTGCCTATTTGCATAACCAGGTGAAGGAACTGCTTACGAATTACGGACAGATCGATCACTTCTTCTTTGATGGCGTCTGGCCGCGAAATGCCGATGACCTCGGGAGCATCGAGCTGGTGGAGGAGATGCGCAGGCTGCAGCCGGGCATTCTGGTCAACAACCGGCTGGGCTACTCCAGCACCCATGACGGATACCGGGCCGACGGAGGAATCGGCGCAGGCGATTCCGATACGCTGGGCGACTTCGGCACGCCCGAGCATCTGATCGTCGCTGACCAGAAGCGGCTCTGGGAGTCCTGCCAGGTTATGACCTGGCGGCTTTGGAGCCACGTCACGGGAGAGCGCTGGAAGCCGGCGGACGTACTGCTCGACACCCTGGTCGAATGTGCCGAGAAGGGCGGCGAGCACGGCGGCAACCTGCTGCTTAACTGCGGACCCACCGCGGATGGCGAGATGCCGCCGGAATTCGTCGAGCGCGCGCTCGAGATCGGCCGGTGGCTGGAGGTGCACGGCGAGGCGATCTACGGCTCGGACGGAGGCTCCATTACCGAATTCATCACGCGGGGCCGCCAGACGACACGGGGCCATTATCTGTATCTGATCATCCGCTTCTGGGACGGCCGTCCGGTCATGCGGCTCGCGGATTTGAGCTCCCGGGTCCAATCGGTAAAGCTGCTGACGACCGGACAGGAGCTTGCGTTCGAGCAAAGCGGCGACGAGCTGTTCATCAAGGGGCTGCCCGTCGAGGCGCCTTCGCGCCTGTTCCCCGTGATTCGGGTGGAATGCGTTGGCAAGCCGCAGGCGAACGAATGGGGCCGGCAGCGCCTCTGGGACGGCGACCCGCTTCGGGTGGCGGATTGGGCGCGCAGCCAGCGGGGAACTTCGGTTTTCGCGGATGGCAGGGAACGCTGACCGGAAAGAGTTAAAAGTCATGCTTGATGAGGTGATCCATAACGGCCATGCGAGTCTCCATGGCCGAACGTCTTACGCTTGCGAACGTTTTTCGGTCGCTGCGGAACACAAAATACCGCCCTTCCGACTTCCGATGGGGAAGCGAAAGGGCGGTAACTCTTTTTTTAACCAGATTAAGCAATCGGCGGGTTAGGGGGATCCAGATACAGCACCATAAGCTCTTCATCCAGGTAGCGGGCGGAATCCAGCTTGATCGCCTGTTTGTCGAATCCGTATGTTTGAAAGCCTAATCCCGCATACAAGGACCTGGCGGGTTCGTTAGAGGCCGTCACCGTAAGGTGAATTTGCTCCACCCGCTCCGTTTCTTTCGCCTTCTTAATGGCTTCTGTCATTAATTGTTTGGCCAGTCCCTTTCCCCGCGTCTCCGGAGCCACGTACACGGCGACGATCTGAGCCCGGTGGGCCAGTTTCTTCTTCTGCCCCAAGACCAAGGTAGCGATTCCGGCCAGCCGGCTCTTGAGGATGGCTCCGAAGGTGAACGTATGCTCATTTGCCGCCAACCGTCGGTTCCATTCTTCTAAAGACATAGCCAACTCCTCTTCATAGCTTGCGCTGTAAGCTTCGGGAGAGGTTTGTAAGGCTTTCAGCCGGATTTCTTTGTAGCGTCCGGCATCCTCAGGACCCAGCAGCCGGATCTCCATCGCGGCATCCTTCTTTCCCAACGTGAATCCCTTCTCCTTCCCGGCCTTCTACTTCGCTCCGGCCAAGGCTTGATCCACCAAATCCATCGTATGCGTCAGCAGCCGCCCGTCTCCCCAAGCCAAGTGACCGGGGACAACCGTCCGGACGTTCGGGTAGCGGTCGATGACCTTTTGCAGGGACGTTTTCCATTCGGGCACGTTCGCATCGGCCAGGTTCCCCAGCCCGTTCACGTCCAGGGAACGGATCATGCATCCGCCGAACAACAAGTTAAACTGGGGAAGCCAGACGACCATGTTATCCTCCGTATGGGCAGGGCCGGGGTAGTAGGTCTCCAGCTTGACATTGCCGATCTGAAGCTCGGTGATTTCGTCGTTCAGAAGAACATCCGGGGAAAGGTAGCCGTCCTCCGCGGCAAGCTTTGCCGTCAGCGGGGTGCTGGCCGCGGGGATGCCCCGTTCGCGTAAAACCCCGATTCCCCCGATCCGGTCATTATGGGCATGGGTAATGATCGCCTGGACGACGTTTTGGTTGAAATGGGCCTCTACCAGATCCAGCAGCTCCGCGGTCAACGGCTCGTCCCATGACGTATCGACCAGAACCAAGCCTTTCGAGGTGCGAATCAGCAGCCCGTTTGACGGGTACGGAACGCCGCCGAGATCGGTATATTCCGTATGCACCCAAACTTGAGCGTTCAGCGGAGTCAGAACAATGGTGCCGGCTTCGTTGGTTATCGTTTGCTTGGGAGGGGCCGACGGGTGGTCCGAGGCCGCGCCAGCCGATAGAGGGGCAGCGGCCAAACCAAACAGGACAAGACTAACCAATAAGATCATCCATTTACGCAGCATTAAGGTCAACTCCAATTCTTATGAATTATCGTGAGGGAGACTGTCTATCGGGCCAGCAGAGCGCCAATGATATCGGCATTTGTGTTTTTTAGAGAATCCGGGATTTCCTTACGGGCGGAGGCCAGAGCAAAGTAATACATCGTTTCCTTATCCTGATGGTACCGGTGCTGCAAAAGGCTCGAATCCCCGCCCCCTTTCTCCAGAAGCTGCTCGTAAAATTCACTCTGGGTTATGGAATCGGAGGAGCTCAAATGAAACGTTCCTTCCAGACGATGATCGACAAGAAAGGCCGTCTGCTTGGCTAATGTCACATCCAGCATATGGGTGCACCGGACATTCGCATAGACCTCCACCGGCTTCTGCCCGCGCCGGCTCTGGACGAGTTGATTCCATCGGGGGGATTCCTTACCCCAGATGGCCGGAATCCGAATGATGACGGCTCTTTCCTTCAAGGCGTCCTTCAGCCGATTCTCGCACTGGATTTTGAATGATCCATAGTCGGATGTGGAAACGGGGGTATCCTCTTCCGTATGAGGGCGGGAGTCATCCCCGTCGAACACATTGGTGGTCGAGAAATAATACATCCGGGACCCGATGGGGTTCATTTCCACCGCCACTCTCTCGTGAAGGGCGAGCTGCTCGTCATAGTTTCCCCGAAGGGAGGAGATCACGACAGCAGGACGAAGGTGCCGGACTATCTTGCTCCCTTTATCGATCTCGCCAACCTCCAGCTGGAAACGCCTGTCTTCGGGAAGATCGGGTAACGAGGAACGATAGGTCCCGTACAGCTCGTACTTGTCCTGGAACTGCCGGATCAAGGCTCTTCCTACGAGACCGCTTGCTCCTAATACGAGCATCCTTTCCATCTATCCTATTCTCCTTTCTGGGCATCCTTCTCTTTAGTAGACGAATGATTAGCCGGATAAGTTATTCCGATCTCAAAAAAATATAAAAAGAAACCCATGCAAAAACAAAATAGCCCAAGGAACGGCCCCGGACGAGGGGGTTCTTTGGGCTGAAATTAGCAGCGTGGTAAACCGGCCGGAGCGGCGCGGCAGGGAAAGCGTGAGCCTCGAATCCAAAGGCCGGTTCGACCGCCTCCTGCTTGGCAGAGGCCGGATAACCGCGCCTACTCGTGCTCCTGCGTGATCACAAGCCTCCACTGCTCTTGCCTGACGGGCTCCTTCGCCCTCAGCACCACGCGGTGGACCCGGTCGCCCCAGACCGCCCGGAGCTTGTCGTCGCCCACTTCGATGCGCTCGCTTTCGGCGGCCAGCCGGTCCGCATCGAACGCGACGCGCACCGCCATGCCCGGGGCGACCGCCAGCGTGAAGCGGCCTTCGGCAAGCTGCGGCTCCTGGAGCGTCATCAGGCTGAGCGTCACGTCGGCGGGTTCTCCCGAGAGGGAGAACGAGTCGGTGACGTGAACGGCCGCCTTCCCGCCAGCGGGCCGGTCGAGCCGGATCGTCCTCTTCCAGCTGGCCAGCTCCGCTTCCGCGGGATAGGCGGACGCGAGCTCGAGGGAGAATTCGGCCGACTCCTCCTCCGCCGCATAATGGACATCCGCCGCCTGGAAGTCGCTGCCGGGCGCCTGCTGGATGCCGCGCACCGTGGGCAGGGCGTGGTACGCCGACTGCATGGTCCAGATCTCGTAGCGGCGCGGGCTGAAGGTCTTCGACGTATAGGTCTCCACGCCGATGTCGATGAGCGCTGGCACGCCGTCGGCATAGACGATGAAGTGGCCTACGTCGTTGTGGTTATGGCTCTCGTCGTTGTGTCCGCCCTTCCCGGCGACATAAAGCCCCTTCTCCGAGCCGGCCCGCTCCCGGGCGGCGAACAGATGAATGCCGTCAAGCCACACATCCCGGAGCAGAAGGGGAGGGGTGGCGTACGTCTGCAGCTCGTCGAAGTCGGCCAAAGCGGGAAGAATCCGGAAGAGCGAGAAGATGCGCGGGATGTCGAGGGAGCTGCGGCGGAAAGCATCCGCCCCGAGAGCGCATAGGGCTTCATCACCGATCCGCAGGCCGTACCGGTACACCAAGTCCCCGTATACCTTGAGGCGGGCGTCTCCATCGGCGAAGTTCACATAATAATCCCCGGCGATATGAACCCGGGCGAAATAGCGGCCGATTTCCTGAACAAGAGGCTCCTCGTAGAAAGTGATCCGGCCCTCGGTGGCCAGGTACAGGTGCTCCAGGCAGTCGAACAGGGAGCCTCCGGCATGTCCCCAGTAGCCGGGGCCCTCGTCGCAGCCGCCGTCCGGAAGATAGACCGCGAGGAAGGTGTCCAGGCTGAGCAGCGCCTTCGCCAGAGCTTGGGCCCGGCGGCCCTGGTCATTCTCCAGCAGAAGGAAGGAGCCCATAACGTTGGAGAGTATCCACGGGTTCCAGTTGTTGACCTTGCGCGCGGAGAAGCCCATCCACCAGAAGTCCTCCCGTTCCAGGAAGGGAATGAAGATCCGCTTGTCCATTTCCCTTCCGATACGCTTCCGAAGCATCGGGCACAACGGATCCAGCTCCTCCTCCAGCAGGTAGGCCGTCCAGGCGAGCAGAGAGGCCGTTTCGGCAGCGAAGAGGTCAATGACCGGATCATCCACATCGGGAAGGGCATGACCCTTGCTCTGCTGGGAAAGTGATAGATGGGCGGGGACGACCCAGGATGATTCTTCGCATAAGGCCCAGAGGCCGTTAGCGATGGTCTCCAGAAACCGCCCGCTGCCCTCGAAGCATTCGGCCAGCACCAGCGCCCCAAGCGCCCGGCGCCGGTCGAAGTAGGCCTCTTCGTACCGCGAGCGGTTGCCGTTCTTGACGAAATCCATATACCGCGAAGCGGGGAGAGCCGGCCAGTCGAAGTCCAGCCGGGCTTCCCCTTGCGCGAGGTACGCCTCCCGAACCGGATCGGGGAGCCCTTCCCAGAAGCCCCGGTCCCGGGCCTGAGGGTAAGGGCGGTACTCCTCCCTCGGCAGAAGCATACTCTTCAACGTTTCCTCCGAATACTTTTCCTGAAGCATGAATTTCTCATCCTTTCCCTTGACTAGGGTAAGCCGGCCCTTGCTCCCAAGGACCCGGCCCGATTCCCCTTCATTGTAGCCGGAAACGCTTTCCAGGGATATAATCTTTTCCCCGGAGCATCCGCTTCGGCGGATAATCATTTCAGATGATTACGTCCGGAGAGCCGCGGATTGTAAGCGCTTTTGTGTCATTTGAAATGATTGTATCTTTTGGCGGGAGGCTTGTCCTAGAATAAGCACATGACTCAGTGCCTTATCCGGTAACTTCGTGGACGAGAAAACCCCTGTATGCACGAAAAATAATAGGGAAGCAGATCAATACTCCCGGATAAGGCACTACCGAAGGAGAGTGAGCCGCTATGAATGTCCGTTCCGCCGAGGCCGCCGGACGTGCCGCTGAAACGGGCGTCCTGTACAAGAGACGGCGCGGGAAAGAGCTTCTGATGGATTGGGACCTCTACCTGCTCCTGGTGCCCGGCCTTTTGTTTTTTCTTCTGTTCAAGTATGTGCCGATGTGGGGCGTGGTCATCGCGTTCCAGGATTACTCCCCTTTCAAAGGGGTGCTGCACAGCGACTGGGTCGGGCTCAAGCATTTCGTCAACCTGTTCACCTACGACAAGTTCTGGGCGATCTTCCGCAACACGATTCTCATCAGCTTCTACAATCTGATCTTCTTCTTCCCGGCTCCGATCCTTCTGGCCCTTCTGCTCAATGAGCTGCGGATCAGCTGGTTCAAGCGCTCGGTCCAGACGATCATCTACCTCCCGCATTTCATCTCCTGGGTGGTGGTGGCGGGGATGACGTACCTCATTCTCGGCACGCAGGGCGGGATCGTCAACGAGCTTATCCAGGCCTCGGGAGGAGAGAAAGTGGCGTTCCTCACCACCCCGGAATATTTCCGGACCCTGATCGTCTCGCAGAGCATATGGAAGGAAGCCGGCTGGGGCACGATCATCTTCCTGGCGGCCCTCTCGGGGGTCGACACGCAGCTGTACGAGGCGGCGATTGTGGACGGAGCGGGGCGCTGGCGCCAGCTGTGGCACATCACGCTGCCGGCGATCCGCAGCACGATTCTCATCCTGCTGATCCTGAGGCTCGGCAATATCCTCGACGTCGGGTTCGAGCATATCTTCCTGATGCTTAACTCCACGGTCAACAGCGTGGGCGATGTTTTCGAAACCTATGTATACCGGGAGGGCCTGATCGGGGGCAAATTCAGTTACACGACGGCGGTGGGGCTGTTCAAATCGCTCGTCGGCCTCGTGCTGGTGGCGGGAGCCAACTGGCTCAGCCAAAAATTCGGAGAAGAAGGCGTCTTCTGATGCCGGAAAGGAGCTACCATGCTGTACAAACCGACGATTGGCACCCGAATCTTTGACGTCTGCAACGTGCTCCTTCTGCTGTTCTTCGCGGGAGTTACGCTGCTTCCGTTCCTGTACATTCTGGCGACGTCGCTCGCCCCGCTGACCCAGGTGCTCCGGGGAGGCGTCATCCTGTGGCCGGAATCCCTCACGTGGGATGCGTACCGGACGATTTTCACGAACGCGCACTTCGTCCACTCCCTGTATACGACGGTGATTCTTACGGTGGTCGGGACGCTTACCAACCTCGTGCTGACGGTGTTCATGGCTTATCCCCTGGCCAAAAAAAGGCTCAAGGGCCGCCGGACCATCCTCTTCCTCGTCGTCTTCACCATCCTGTTCAGCGGCGGCATGATCCCGACCTACATGGTGGTCAAGGCGCTCGGGCTCATGAATACGATGGGCGCGCTCATTCTGCCGGGGGCGATCAGTGCTTTTAACCTCATCATTATGCGGAACTTCTTCCAGAGCATCCCGGAGGAGCTTGAGGAAGCGGCGAAGATCGACGGCTGCCGCAACCTCGGCGTGCTGTTCCGCATCGTGCTTCCCTTGTCGATGCCCGCGCTTGCGACGTTCACCCTGTTCTATGCCGTCGGGCACTGGAACCAGTTCTTCGCGGCGGTCATGTACATCACGAAGTCCAATCTGTGGCCGATCCAGGTCGTGCTGCGGCAGATGATCATCGAGGGCTCTACCCAGGATTTCGAGGCGGCGATGGGAGAGCTGAAGATTATCCCGGCCACCATCAAGATGGCGGCGATTATCGTGGCCACCGTGCCGATCCTGTTCGTTTATCCGTTTCTTCAGAAGCATTTTACCAAAGGGGTGCTGCTTGGCTCCGTTAAGGGGTAACATCCGGTGCTCCGTCACCAATTCATACCAAAATGGGAGGTTCTGTAGGATGAGAAAACCATGGTTGAAAGCGCTGTCCCTTGGACTTACGGTAGCGGTTGCCGCGGGAGCGGCGGCCGGGTGCTCCACGAAGGAGAAGGAATCGGGAGCGGATGCGGGAGATGGAGGAGGCAAGGGAAAGCGCCTGAAGATCAGCATGATGTACCCTCTGTACAATGAGCCGCCGCAGAAGAATGAAGTGTGGAAGTACATCGAGGACAAATTCAACATCGAATTCGAACCGATGGCGGTCCCGAACAACAGCTACGAGGACAAGCTGAAGGTGACGCTGGCCTCCGGGGACATGCCGGATATCATCCTGTGGACGAAGTATCCCGATCCGGAATTCAACAAATACGTGCAGCAGGGAGCCTTTCTCCAGCTCGATGACCTCATCAAGGGGTCGCCTAACCTTATGAAAACCCCTCAGGCGGTCTTCGACAATATCAAAATCGAGGGCAAACTCTACGGCGTTCCCCGTACGCGCGCCCTGACCCGCGCCGCCGTCATGATCCGCAAGGACTGGCTGGACAACCTCGGTCTTCCGGTTCCGAAGACGATGGACGAGGTGTACCAGACGGCGGTGAAATTCACGAAGGACGACCCGGACAAGAACGGCAAGGCCGATACGTTCGGTATCGCCTTCGGCGAGAACGTCTCGCACATGGACCCGCTGTTCACGGCATTCGATACCGGCAGCGGATGGAGGGTGATGGAGGACGGCACCCTCATGAGCGATTCGATCACGCCGGGCCGCAAGAAGGCGCTCGAATGGCTGCGCAATCTGTACCAGGACGGCGGCCTGGATAAGGACTTCGCCGTGCTGAAGAACTCTCAGGTGTGGGAGAAACTGGAAGGCGGCAAGGCCGGCATGCTGCTGGGTGCGCAGACGAGCGACTATGCCCGCTACGTGGAGAACCTCGCCAAGGTGGACCCGAAGGCCAATCTCATCATGATCAAGCCGCCGGCTGGCCCGACGGGCAAATTCGGCTTCGGGGAAACCTCGGGATTTTTCGGGGAGTGGGTCATTCCTTCGAAGACGGACAAGGACAAGGCGAAGCGCATCATGGAGTTCCTGGAGTGGCAGGCAAGCGACGAAGCGTACCAGATGAAGCGGTTCGGCCTGGAGGGCGTGCATTACACGAAGGGAGCGGACGGCAAGCCGAAGGTGAACGTGGAGAAATACAAGGCCGACGGTGTCGATGCAACCATCCAGCATAACCCGTATGACCCGTACAGCTACGTGGTCATGACTGCTCCGGAAGCGGTTCAGAAGGCGCAGAAGGAGAACCTGGACCTGGTAAAAGATCTCGGAGTGAAGAACCCGGCCTTGTCCTTCGTGGCGCCGACCTCGATCGAGAAGGGGGCGGACCTCGGCAAGCTTCGGGATGAGGAATACGTGAAGATCGTCATGGGCAAGGTGCCGCTCGATGATTTCGACCGCTTCGCGAAGGAGTGGCTGGACAAGGGCGGAGCCCAGATCACCAAAGAGGTGAACGAGTGGTACAAGAGCCAGAAGAAGTAACGGGTAAGGGGGGGAGCCCCCGGATGAATAAGGCCGCGGCTGAGGGTGTAGGGCAGCGGATAAGGCACTAGGACCTAGGGCCCTTCCTCTTAGGGGGAAGGGCTCATTTTGCCGATAGAGGAGGGTGGGGGCGGGGACAGGCCGGGGAAACTTCGCTATACTGAATGTAAGGGGTTACATTACTAGCTAAGGAAGGAAGGGATGTCCTTGCTCCTGCGGATCGTGAACGGCATGTGGACGAAAGGGTCCATGAAGCTTAAGGTTCTGGTTGCGGTTTCCCTGCTTGTTATTGTTCCTGTTGCCGTCTTCGGCGGAATTGCCTATCTGGTTGCCGAGAACGCCGTTTCCGAGGAAGTGGGGAAGGCGAATCGGGAAACGGTCAAGCAGGTGCAGGAGAGGATTGACGAGAAGCTCATCACACTCGACAAGATTGCCCTTCAGCATGCGTTCAACCCCAACTTCAAGGAGTTTCTGTCCTTGTCGAATCCTTATGAGAATCCGGAGAAAGCACGCGACGTCATGACCGTCCTGACCTCCATGGAAGGGCTGATCAGCGATGCCAACGCTGTCTCTCTCTATATGACTCAACAGAAGCTGCTCGTCAGCCCAAGCCAGGGGGTCACGGACCTGGGGAAGCTGGACCCGGACCTTCGGAAACGGCTCGAGGCGAAAGCCTCCGAGCTGGAGAACGGCCGGCCTTATTTCCTGACGGACCGCAAATCGGAGTCCCGGCTTCCCCGCGGCGGTTCCCATGTGGTGACCTATGTCCGCAAGCTGCCCGTGTCGGTTCTGGATCAGCCGATGGGCTACCTCATCATCGAGCTTAATGACCGGGCCTTTTTCGATGTGTTCTCCCACATGACCCTCGGAAGCAGCGGGGAGATGCTGATCGCGACGCCTTCGGGCAACATTTTCTCCGACTGGAACAAAAACCTGCTCGGCCCCGACCTGCATTCTCCTCTCATTCAGAAGCTGCTTGCCACCACCAAGCCCGAGGACCGGTTCTCGGAGAAAATCGACGGGCGGACGATGCTGGTCAATTACCTGCAGTCGTCCTACAGCGGGTGGAAGTACATCTCGGTTCTGCCGGTGGAGGAGCTGACCGGGCATTTCGATTGGATCAAGCAGATGATGATCGGCCTCGGCCTCTTCCTGATCGCGGTCAGCCTGCTGGCGGTGTTCTGGCTGTCCCGCAGCTTCTTCGGCCTCTGGCACGGCCTGCTCGAGCTATTGCGGCGCGGCGGGCGCGAGCATCCCGCACCGGCGGCGGGAAGGCTGAATGAGTTCGGGCTGATCCGCCACTATGTGGAGACGCTGCACCGGACAAACGACGAGCTGGAGAAGCAGGTGGAGGACTCCATGCCGCTTCTGAGGACGCATTTTCTGCGGCGGGTGCTGAACGAAGCCATGAAAGAGGAGGAGCTCGGGCAGCGCTTCGGGTATTACGGCCTTCCGATGGAAGGGCGGTACTATGCGGTCATGTGCCTGGAGCTTGACGACCTGCGCGGCCAGACGGAGCAGGACCTGAACCTTTTCGGCTATGCCGTTAACAATATAGCCCGTGAAGTGATCAGCCACCATGCCGAAGGGGCGGTGTTCCAGACGGGCACGGAGCAGACGGCCGTCATCCTTAACCTGGGTGGGGAGGAGACGAGCGCCCATGATGCCCAGGCGGCCGTGTTCTCCGTGGCGGAGGAGCTGCACCGGGTGATCGGCGAGCTGCTCAAGGTCACCGTGACGATCGGCATTGGCCGCTGCTACCCGTGCCGCACCCGCATCCGGTCGTCCTACCGGGAGGCGAAAGAGGCGCTCGAGTTCCAGCTCGTGGAGGGCAACGACAAGGTCATCTTCATCGGGTCGATGCTTCCGCAGCGGTCCGCGTTCTTCTACCCGGCCGAGCAGGAGCTGACCGTCGTCACCGGCCTAAAGCTGTGCCGCCTGGAGCAGATCCGGCAGGGGACGGACCAGTTCGCGGCGAAGCTGACGGCGTGCGGGAGGCAGGCCTCGGTCGACCACATCCAGCAGTCCTTCGTTCAGCTCGTGGCCGCCTCGCTGAAGACGCTCTTCGAGCTGGACCCGGAGGGCGGCCCGAAGCTCTTCCCGTACAACCTGTACCAGCGGCTCGCCCAGCTGAAGACGGGGGACGCCATCGTGCAGTGGCTGGGCACGGAGGTCTATCCGGCCATGGTCGCCCACATCTCCGGCTTCCGGAACCAGCGGCAGCGGAAGACGATGGAGAAGGTGCTCCAGTTCATTCATGAGCATTATGACGAGGACCTGTCCCAGCCCATGCTCGCGGATCTCGTCTCCCTGCCGGGCTCCCAGTTCAGCTCCATGTTCAAGGAGGAAACCGGCATGACGCTGACGGACTATATCATTGCGTACCGGATGGACCGTGCGAAGGAGCTGCTCGTGACCACCGACCTCAAGGTGGGGGACATCGCCGACCGGCTCAGCTACAACAACGCGCAGAACTTCATCCGCGTCTTCAAGCGCATCTGCGGCATCACGCCGGGCGAGTACCGCACGCAGCACGCATCGTCGGACCGGGCGGGGTAGGGGGGGGCGTAACCGTGCAGGAGTGGCGAGCGGAACGGGCGGGTTATGTGGACTTCCTAGTACACGCTTCCTGATGGTTTTAGGGCAGCTGCCCGCGAACCCCATCATACGAGGCGTTCTTTTTTTGTCCAAGATCGAATCTTAGCTCCTACATCTTACCGCCCATTGTCTCCCCCGGGAAACGTGGCTTACAATAGAAACAACTTTCGACGGAGAACGGAGGGGTTGAACATGTGGTTAATCCAAAAAGGAGAGGCCGGCGGGCATCCCGTCTTTCTCCGCCTCCTGGTGCCGAACCTGCTGTTCCTCCTGCTTCCTCTGCTGGTCGGCTGGGTGATCTATCATCAGACGCTGATCGAGATGGAGAAGGAAGTCACCACCGCCAACTTCAACATGCTTCAGCAGAACCGGGAGATTCTCGACCGGCGGCTCCAGGAGCTCTCTTCCATTGCCATGCAGCTGACCGAGGATACCCGGATCATGCAATTTCAGCGGATTACCGATCCTTATCAGGGAGCCAACGTTAACCGGGTACTCGAAACGCGCAAAAGCCTGTACCATTACGGTCTGGCGAATAACTTCATTTTCAAGTATTTTATTCTGTTCAAGAACAGCAATCTGGTCTTCACGGAAGACTCGACCTACAGCTATCCGGAATTTTACCGGAACTTCCGGTATGAAGGCTGGGAGGAAGACGCTTTTCGAAATGAACTTGTAAGCGTTTACCGCCACAAAAAGATTCTCCCCGCCCAAGAGGTCATCGTGAATGACCAGCCTTACACGCTGCTGACGTACCTTCGCTCCCTCGGCATGCCCGGGTATCCCCAAGGCGCCATCGGCATTACGGTGGACAACCGGGAGCTGCAGAAGCTGCTGCGCGGCCTTGACCTATCGGGAGGAGGATGGGCCTGCATCGTCGATGAGGAAGGGAAGGTCGTCAGCACCGCGTCGTCTTCCGATACTCCCGCCTGGCTGGATCCCGCCCTGCTGAAGGGAGAGAAGGGCAGCATCGAACGGACCATTGACGGCAAGAGCATGCTGGTTACCTATTCGAAATCGCCCACCAACGATTGGACTTATCTCGTGGCCCAGCCCGTTCGGGTCGTGCTGCAGAAGGTTTTGTACATCAAGAAAATCACCTTTAGCCTCGCCTTCCTGTTCTTGGCCCTCGGGCTCCTCTACGCTTACCTGATCGCCTACCGCAACAGCCGCCCGCTGAAAGGGATTCTGGATACCCTGCGCGAGCGTGCGGGAGCGGCCGATCCGGCAGGGCGGGACGCCTACCGGTTCATCCGCGACCATGTTACGCGGCTCCTGGAGAATAACAGCGACCTCGAAGAGCGCATCGCCCGCGAAGCTCCCTTCCTCCAGGCGGCTTCGTTTGAGCGGCTGCTGCGCGGCGACTATTCCTCCCCGACGGACACGCCCGTCCTGCTGAGGCACGCCGGCATTGAAGCCGAAGGCCGCTGGTTCCGGGCCGCGGTTCTGCAGCTGCAAGGCTTCGAGGGCAGCCTAAGCCGGGAGATGCTTGTGGACCTGGACGGCAAGCGGGTGCTCGTCAAGGATGTGCTGACCCGGGAGCAGGTTCAGCCGCTGCTTGCCCATGACATGGCGGAGGACCAGATCGCCCTGCTGTTCGCTTACCCCTCCCGGCCGGACAACGATTGGGAGAGGGTCCGCCTGAGGCTTGAAAGGGCGGCGGCCGAGATCCAGACGGAGCTGCACATTCAGGTCCGGTTCGCCGTTGGCCCGCTGCAGGAGGAACTGGTCAACATCTCCCGCTCTTATGAAGAGGCGAGAAATACCCTGGAGTATATGCGCTGGAGAGGCCTTGACGGAGTCATGGCGTACGACCAGATTCCCGGGGAGAACCGCAGCTATTATTATCCGTCCGACCTGGAGGTCCGGCTCTCCCACCTGGCGAAGGCCGGGGAGCAGGAAGCGGTCGAGACACTGCTAAACGAGCTGTATAACGTGAACTTCAAGGAGAAGCAGCTGTCCATCCTTATGCTACGGCTTCTCGTTAACGAAATGTGGGGGACGCTTGTCAAGCTGCTGCCCCAGGTCGGAATGGACGAGACATACGTTTTGGATACGGTCAAGCCCTTTGCCGACGACATGAAATCCTACGAAGGGCTGGAGAGAAGCTTGAGTTCGCTCGCGGGGGTGTACCGTGACATTTGCATCTGCGTCAACGAGCACAAGAAGAGCCAGAACATTGGACTGCTGGAGAGCATTATGGCTCTGCTTCAGGATTCGTATTCCGATTCCGACCTCTGCCTCGATTCGGTGGCGGGCCGGCTGGATATCTCGAAGGGTTATCTGTCCCAGTTCTTCAAGGAGCAAACCGGAGTCAACTTCTCGGATTATCTGGAGGACCTCCGGATGAATAGGGCTAAGGAGCTTCTGGAAACGTCGGGGCTTCCGGTGTATGAAATTGCTTTAAAGGTTGGCTACGGCTCCTCCAATACCTTCTGCCGGGCTTTCAAAAGACTTAACGGGGTAAGTGCCACCGCTTACCGGGAGGGGGGCGCTGAAAACGAATCTTAACCGGTGCACATTGTCCGGTCAACTGCACATCGCCATTATGAAAGCCTGCACATCTGCCTGCAGGCTTTCCTGTTTACCGGCGGGGAAGCCGGCGATAAGGTATAGACAGGCGGTAACGCGATGAAAGGGTGCCGCTATTTACGGAAGGGAAAGGGGAGACCTCATGGACGGGACGAAAACGGAAACGGGAATCGCGGTGCGCAGCAGGGGGGCGCCGGGGACGGCGGTTTGGGCGGCCGCACGGCCTTCTCCGCTGAAGAAGATGAAGAAGGTCTGGCGCCTGTATGTGCTCATCTCGCTGCCGTTGATTTACCTTCTTCTATTCAAGTACTGGCCGATGTACGGGGCCCAGATCGCTTTTAAGAATTACATCGTGACGAAAGGCATCTGGGGGAGCGAGTGGGTTGGCTTGAAGCATTTTATCCGCTTCTTCGAATCGTACGAATTCTGGCGGATCATACGAAATACCATCACGCTCAGCCTCTACAGCCTCGCGGCCGGTTTTCCGTTTCCGATCCTGCTGGCTCTTAGTCTTAATTATGTAAGGAACGAACGGTTCAAGAAATCGGTGCAAATGATTACCTATGCTCCGCATTTCATATCCGTCGTGGTGATGGTGGGGATCATTCTGGAGCTGCTCGACCCCCGCAACGGGATCGTCAATACGGTTCTTAAGCTGTTCGGCCTGCAGCCGGTCAACTTCATGGGGATTCCCGAATACTTCAAGTCCATCTATGTCTGGTCGGGCATCTGGCAGAGTGTGGGGTTCTCCTGCATCATCTACCTGGCGGCGCTCTCGAGCATCGACCCGGCTCTGCATGAGGCTGCGGTCGTCGACGGAGCCAGCAAGTTGCAGCGGATGCGCCATATCGACCTGCCGGGTCTGATGCCGATCGCCATTATCATGCTCATCCTGAACACGGGCCATATGCTCGACGTTGGGTTCGAGAAGGTGCTTCTCATGCAGAACCCGCTCAATATGAGGACCTCCGAGGTGATCGACACGTATGTGTACAAGGTCGGTCTCGCCTCCCAAGCCGTCAACTATTCGTATTCCTCCGCCATCGGCTTGTTCAAGTCGCTGATCAACCTGATTCTGCTTGTGGCCGTCAACAAGATCGCCCAGCGGACCAACCAGTCGAGCCTTTGGTAAACCCAGTCCCGTTCTAGGAAAGGAGGCGCTCATGGAATCGACCGCCATTCGAGAGTCACGGAGCGACCGGATTTTTACCGTCATCAACTATACGGTGCTGTCCCTCTTTCTTCTCATTATCCTCTATCCGCTGGTTTATGTTGTAAGCGCTTCAATCAGCGACGCCGATGCCGTGATTGCGGGCGAGGTGTGGCTCTGGCCCGTTCGGCCGACACTGGACGGCTACACCGCGGTGTTCAGGCACAAGCTCATCTGGAGCGGCTTCGCCAACTCCATCATGTATACGGCGGCAGGCACGCTGGTCAATGTGGTGATGACCATTCTCGCGGCTTACCCGCTCGCCCGGAAGGATTTCTACGGGAAGAACCTGTTCATGTTTCTGTTCGTGTTCACCATGATGTTCTCCGGAGGTCTGATTCCGACCTATCTGGTGGTCAAGGACCTAGGCCTGCTCAATACGACGTGGGCGATGATTTTGCCGGGAGCGCTGGCCATCTGGAACATGATCGTCACCCGCACCTATTTTCAGACGACCATTCCCGATGAGCTTCTGGAGGCTTCTCAGCTGGACGGCTGCAACGACTTCCGCTTCGTCTGGAGCATCGTTCTTCCCCTCTCCGGTCCGATCATCGCGGTCATCGCCCTCTTCTATGCGGTCGGTCATTGGAATTCGTATTTCAGTGCGTTGATGTACTTGAAGAGCCAGAGCCTCTATCCGCTTCAGCTCGTCCTCCGGGAAATTCTTGTCCAGAACGAAGTGGATGCGTCCATGCTGATAGATGTAGCCGAGCAGGCCAAAAGGGAAGGCCTCCGGGAGCTGCTGAAATTTTCCCTTATCGTGGTCGCCACCGTTCCTCTGCTGATTGTCTATCCTTTTGTGCAGAAGTATTTCGTGAAAGGCATCATGATCGGGTCTTTGAAGGGTTGAACTGGAAAGGGGAATTCCTGAAGAGGACGGCCCGAAGGGAATGGTACGGAATGGATTTCATTAATCCGGGAGGTTGAGGAAATGAGGAAATGGAGCATGCTTCTGTCCGTTGTCCTGGGGTTCGGGTTATTGGCGAGTGCCTGCTCCGGCAAAGAGCCGGATGTGGCCAAAGGGGCGAGCGGGGTTAATCCCGCCGGGCAGTTTCCGATCACGAACGAGAAAACGACCCTCAAGGTGCTGGTAAAAGGGGCGTCCACGGTAGAAGATTTCTCGACGAATGAATTTACAAAATGGCTGGAGGAGAAAACGAACATTCATCTTGAATTCGAGGTAGCCCCCGAGAAAACCGCAACGGAAAAACTGAACCTTGTGCTCTCGGGCGGCGATTACCCGGATGTCATCATGGGCTTCGGCGTGTCCCCCTCTCAGATGATGATCTACGGGTCCCAAGGGGTCTTCCTTCCGCTGAACGACCTGATCGAAAAATATGGGGAGGAAACGAAGAAGGGGTATGCGGCCATGCCGATGGCCAAGGAGCTGAGCACGGCGCCCGACGGCAAAATCTACGCCATGCCGCAAATCAACGAATGCTACCATTGTACGCTGCATCAGCGGATGTGGGTCTATCAGCCGTGGCTCGATAAGCTCGGGCTGAAGATGCCGACGACAACCGACGAATTCTACGAGATGCTGAAGGCCTTCAAAACCCGTGACCCTAACGGCAACGGCAAAGCCGACGAGATCCCGCTTTCGGGCTCTCCGCAAAGCTACCACACCTCCATCGATTCCTTCCTGATGAATGCTTTCATCTACAACCATGGCTCCAACAAGCTGTACCTGAAGAGCGGGAAGGTGGATATCCCCTACAACAAGCCGGAATGGAAGGAGGGCCTGGCGTACCTGCGCAAGCTGTACAGCGAAGGGCTGATCGCTCCTCAGACGTTCACGCAGGACGGCACCCAGCTTCAGGAGATGGGCGAGAGCGCGACCCCGATTCTCGGAGCGGCGTCGGGGCATAACATGGGCTCCGTGGCCAAGCTGGCCGGCTCGAGCAACCGGTGGCTGGAGTATACGGCCGTCCCTCCCCTTAAAGGGCCGAAGGGGCTCCAGATTACGCCCCTGCATCCTTTTGCGGTGAACAACGGGGAATTCATCATCACGAACAAGGCCAAAAATCCGGAGGCGGCGTTCCGGCTGGCGGACTTCCTGTACAACCAGGAAGCCACGCTCCGCTGGTATGCCGGTCGGGAAGGCACCGAATGGCGCTGGGCCGAGAAGGGAGAGATCGGCATCAACGGCAAGCCCGCCATCTGGAAGCAGTTGAAGCCTTGGGGCGGGGTGCAGAACGTGAACTGGAGCCAGCGGGGGACGGGCTTCCGGCCGAGCGACCTCCGGCTGGGCGAGGTAGCGGACCCGTCCCAACCGCTGGAGCCGCTGCTTTACAAGGAGACGAAGGAAAAGATGGAGCCCTACAAGCAGTCGATGGAGAACATCCTGCCTCCGGTCTTCTTCACCGCCGAGCAGTCCTCCGAGGTGGCCGATCTCGAGAAAACGCTGCTGGATCATATGAAGGAGATGACCGCCCGGTTCATCACCGGAGACTTGGACCTTGACAAGAACTGGGACTCGTACGTGAAGAACCTGGACAACATGAACCTGAAGCGGTACCTGGAAATTTATCAGACCGCCTACGATGCGAAGTACAAGAAGAAGTAGCCGATGGGCTGACTAATCCCCCTAAAATGTTAATTTAGGAACAAAACGGAAAAGTCTTAAGGCTTTTCCGTTTTGTTATATACAATCCCTTAGGACCCTATGATTTAAGAAAAAAGGTTGCCGTCCCCGGAAAAGGAATGGTACGCTCTTCCAAATACCAAAAGGAAGGCGGCGTACGAGTGAATACCCAAACGATGAAAGGAGGGCCGAACGCTTCCGTTCAAGCCCTTGTCCTTGATCTCGACGGAACCTTGCTGGACTCCTGCAAGGAAGTGTCCGAACGAAACCTTCAGGCGCTGATGAGCGCTTACCGGCAAGGGTGGAAAATCATCATCGCCACGGCCCGGCCGCCCCGTTCCGTTAAGGAGCTGCTGCCGGAGGACCTGCTCCAGGCGGCGTCCTTCGTCTATTACAACGGGGCGTATGTTCACTGCCCGCATACCGGGCTGACCGAGCATTATGCCATTCCTCCGGAAATCAGCTTGAAGGTGCTGGAGTTCTGGGAACAGAACGGCCTTGACGGCACCCTTTGTCTGGAGGACCGGGATGCTTGGTACAGTCTCTCGGCCGAGTCCGACCCGGCCTTCTACCACTCCCATTTCGTCCCGCTTGTCGTCAGCATGGACGAGCTGAAGAAGCTCAGTGCCACGAAGCTTCTGCTCACCAACAGCCGCCGCACGGACCTCTTGGAGGAAGCCTTCCGGGAGCAGCTGAGCCTCGTCGTGACCGACAGGGCAAGCTGGTCCAGCTGATGGGCCGGGGGGTGACCAAAGCTTCCGGCGTTCTGAGCCTGTGCGCCCATTATGAGCTGGAGGCGTCCCGGGTTGCCGCCTTCGGGGATGACCGGAACGACCTGGAGCTGTTCCTTGCCGTCGGATATCCGGTGGCCATGGGCAACGCCGTTCCCGAGCTGAAGGAGAGGGCCCGGGAAATCACGGAGACGAACGACCGCGACGGGGTGGCGGTGGTCGTGGAGCGGATGCTGGCCGAAGCGGAGCAAGCCGGCTTGGCCGGCGGTCTGGAGGCCGCTCCCGGTGCCACGGCAGGGAAGGGAGCGGACCGGCTGGAACCGGCATAAAAACGAGGCCGTCCCTAGTCCCAGAGAAGGACCGTTTTCGAAGGAAAGCGGTCTTTTTCCATTAGCGGATCTCTAGCCTCTTCAGGCAAGAGGGCTGGAACCTAACGAATCGTACAACGCTTATTCACTCAAAAAGGCCCCCTCGCTCCTTCTTGCGAATCGTCAGCACGCTATATGCGCTTTTTCGGTCAAAGATATGCCGAATCCCGCCTATAACGTTACCAGAATTCGTAAGAAAGCCGCGGGGGCCTTTTTTGCCGTTATAAGGTATTCACGATTCGTTATGCCGCCGGCTTACCCGCAGCAACTCCCGCGGTCTAAACGATGCCCGCTCCTGCAGTAGCCGCCGCAGAAACTAGCATAACCCGCCCGCTGGTCCTCTCCCTGCACCCTTCCCGCGAACCTACCGGTTTCGGGCGGAAGCTCCCCGGGAGGCCAAATATTTGGCAAACCCCGTGGTCAGGTAGGTCACGCGCTTCATCATGGAGGGAGTCAGAAGGCCGCGCCCCGGAACCGGGTTAAAATCCAGCAGGAAGATCCGGTTGCGCCGGTCCAACGCCACGTCGATTCCGAGGTGGCTTAAGGTCGGACGGAAGCGGGTAAGGACGCGCCCCGCCACCAGGGCGGCTTCCTCCAGCCGGCGGGCGGACGGAAGCGGTCTTCCGCTTCGGCGGGCCCAGGCGGACAGGCGGGTCCAGGTCGTCTTGGAGCCGCCGGCATGGATGTTGGTGACGATGGACCCGGACCCTCCGAGCTTGGGGCGGATGCCGGCGGAATGCCAGCGGCCATCGGCTCCCCGGTGGACGATGACGCGGAAGTCGATTTTGTGCCGTCCTTTTTTGCGCAAGGACAGCCCTTCCTGGACGAGGTACCGTTCTCTCCTCAGCAGCCGGCTCATGATGCGGATAAACTCCTTCCGCCCGACCCGGTCCGCCCGTTTCCCCGATTTCACCTTAACCCGTCCATGCGATCTTCGCTTCAGCTCGAGAATTCCCCGCCCCTGGGTGCCGTTGACCGGCTTCAGGTAGACGCTCCGGTGCCTTCTCAGGAGTCCCGTCACGTCCGATACGCTTCGTGCCGCCTTGCCGGCCGGAAGAAACCGGCGGACCTCGGAAGCCGACAGCAGCCTCTGGAGCTCCGCCTTGTTGAAGAAGGACGGATTGAACACGGGAATGCCGAGACGCGCGAAAGCCCTCTTCATGCCAACGGCGCGGCGGCTTTTTCCTTTGGGGCCGATCGGGTAATTCTCGTACAGCACATGCGGGAGCGGGTGCCAGCCCCGCCTCCAGCCGGATCGGCCGTCGGGTGATGATGAGGTCCAGGCATGGACCCGGCCCCGGGCAAAGTCCACATCCTCCACGCGAAAAAACAATACCTGCAGGCCGTGCTTTCTGCCATCCGAATGAAATCCCCTCCAGATCCGGTCCGGGACATAGGTGCCGGAACGTTCGGCCCCGGACCCTCTTGCCGGCAAAGCGAGCTGCATAATGCCGAAGCGTGTCATGATCGATTCAAGCCTCCTTCTTACCCTCAGCGTATGAAAGGACCGGTACCTCCGCTTGAGCGCTTGTGCCTCTCACCCGGGGCCTTTTTCGTAAAGGGGCCGTCCCTTTTTGTCCGGGGAACGGGTATAATGTAGGGATAATTCATAGGGCAGGGAAGGAGGAGGAAGAACGTGAACGAACCCATCCAGGAAAAAACCATCCGGGCGCTCTGCGGCCGTTTCGCCTGCGAAGACGGCGAGGCCCTCTTCCGGGCGGGAAGCGTCAACGTGACCAGGCGCTCCGGACATCGGTACGAGGCGGACGTCCGGGAGGACGGCTCGGTCTATCCGGTGACGCTCGGCCTCCCTTCCGCCGGCAAGGCGGAGGCGGTCTGCTCCTGTCCGGTTTTTCACCCCGACGACCTGTACTGCCGGCATATTGCGGCGCTGCTCTTCTGGGTGAAGGACGGAAGCGGGGCAGGCCTGGAAGCCTCGCTGTCCGGAGTCGGGGAGGCCGCGTCCGCCGGAGAAGCCGGCACGGGCTTAAGCGACCGGCTGCTGGAGCTGTTCAGCCGCAAGCCGGTGCCGCCGACGGCGGCCCGTCCTTTCGTGGACGGACGGGAGGTGCTGGAGGCGGAGTTTACCGTGCGGACCGTTCCGCACCGGGACAGAGGGCTTCGCTTCGGAGTCGAATGCCGGATCGGAGCGAAACGGCTGTACGCGGTGAAGCGGATCGGGGAGTTTCTCGAGCAGGTGGAGCGCGGGGAGCCTTATCCCCTGACCGGGACCTTCTCCTATGTCCCGGAGCTTCACAGCTTCCAGCCGGAGAACGATGCCGTCCTGAGGGCACTGCTCCGAATCGTCCGGAGCGAGGGGGAGCCCGAAGGGTCCTCTTACGGTGGAGAGGGACGAATGCCGCTCATCCCGGCCGCCTATTGGGAGGGGCTGCTGCCCCTGCTGGCCGCGGCACCGCAGGTTAAGCTGGTGCATGACGGCCTCACCTACTCCGGCATCGGGCTGACGGAGGAGCCGCTTCCCCTTGTGTTCGCCTTCGAGCCGGCTTCGGAAGGGGCGGAGGACGGACGGCTGGAGATAAGGGGATCGGACCGGGTGACCGTCATGGAAGCCTACGGCATGATTCTCTCCGAAGGCAGGCTGCGGAAGCCTCCCGCCGAGGAACTGAAGCGTCTTGCCGGCCTGATAAGGATGCTGGAGGAAACAGGGATGCCTTCGGTTCGGATCCCGGTGGAGCAGATGGAGCTCTTCCTGGAGCAGGTGATCCCGGGGCTTCTGAAGCTCGGCGCCGTAAAGGTGGCCCAGGAGGTGTCCGAACGGATGGTGCAGGCTCCGCTTAAGGCGAAGCTGTTCCTCGACCGGGTGAAGGACCGCCTTCTGGCCGGCCTCGAATTCCACTACGGCGAGTGGGTGGTCGACCCGCTGGAGAGCCCGGGCACACGGGCCGGCCGGGGCCGGCTTCTCGTACGTGACGGAGAGAAGGAGCAGAGGATTCTAAGCCTAATGGAGCAGGCGGCCTTCCTGCAGACCGAAGGCGGCTACATGCTGCTGGGCGAAGAGGAGGAATACGAGTTCCTCCGGCATGTGCTTCCCGAGCTGGAGAAGCTGGTGCAGGTGTACGCCACGTCCGCGGCAAAGGAGCGGCTCTTCACCGGCCATGCCCCGCCGAGGCTCCGGGCCGAGGTGGACGAGCGCACCGACTGGCTCGAGTTCCGGTTCGAGCTGGATGGCATTCCCGAGAGGGAGATCTCCCGCCTTCTCGAAACCCTCGCGGAGAAACGCCGCTATTACCGGCTTCCGGGAGGGGCCCTTATGCCGCTCGACAGCGAGGAGTTTCAAGACATTATCCGTTTCCTGAACAGCCTCGGGGGAAGGCTGGAATTGGCGGGAGACCGGCTTCGTCTGCCGGCCGCCCACGCCGTCCACTTGATGGAGAACGCCGCCCCCGGGCGGGCCGTCAGCCTCGGGACCTCCTTCCGGCGGCTGCTCGATACCATGCGCAGCCCCGATCATCTGGAGCATCCTTATCCCGAAGGCTGGGAGCCGGTTCTGCGCGGCTACCAGAAATACGGGTACCAGTGGCTGAAGACGCTCGCCCGCTACCGGTTCGGCGGGGTGCTGGCCGACGAGATGGGGCTCGGGAAGACGGTCCAAAGCATCGCCTATCTCGTCTCCGTCCTCCCGGAGCTCCGGGAGACCGGCGAGCCGGCTCTCGTCGTCTGCCCGGCCTCGCTCCTGTACAACTGGCAGCGGGAACTTCGGCAGTTTGCTCCGGAGCTCCGGGTCACGGTTGCGGACGGCGGCGCCAAAGAGCGGAGCGGCATTCTGAGCGATCCGGCGGGGGCCGATGTGATCATCACGTCCTATCCGCTGCTGCGCCGGGACTTGCTCCGCTACATGGCCTTGTCCTTTCACACCGTCTTCTACGATGAGGCGCAGGCCTTCAAAAACCCGGATACGCAGACCGCCCGCTCGGTGAAGGCCATCCGTGCGCGGCATCGTTTTGCCCTAACCGGGACGCCGCTCGAGAACCGTCTCGAGGATCTGTGGTCCCTCTACGATGTCGTCTTTCCGGGGCTTCTGCCCGACCGCAAAGCCTTCAAGGAGTTCTCGAGGGAAGCGGCGGCTAAGCGCATCCGGCCCTTTATGCTGCGGCGGCTGAAGAGCGACGTGCTGCAGGAGCTGCCGGAGAAGATCGAGTCGACGCTTGCCGCCGAGCTTCTTCCGGAGCAGAAGAAGCTGTACGTGGCTTACTTGGCCGAGCTCCGGCAGGAAGCGGTGAAGCATCTGAAGGCGGGCAGCCTCCGGCGTAACCGGATCCGTATCCTGGCGGGCCTCACCCGGCTTCGCCAGCTGTGCTGCCACCCCGCTTTGTTCGTGGAAGGGTACCGGGGAAGTTCAGCCAAATTCGATCAGCTTCTGGAGCTGGTCGACGAGTACCGGGGATTGGGGAGAAGGGTGCTGATCTTCTCCCAATTCACCGAGATGCTCGGTCTCATCCGGCGCGAGCTTGTGGAACGGGAGGTTCCCTATTTCTACCTGGACGGGCAAACCCCGCCCCTGGAGCGGGTGGAGCTGTGCCGGCGGTTTAACGAGGGAGAACGTGACCTGTTCCTTCTCTCTCTGAAGGCCGGAGGGACAGGACTGAATTTGACCGGAGCCGACACCGTCATCCTTTACGACCTGTGGTGGAACCCGGCGGTGGAGCTGCAGGCGATGGACCGCGCCCACCGGATCGGGCAGAGGAAGGTCGTGCAGGTCATCCGGCTGGTAGCCCGGGGCACCGTGGAGGACAAGATGTACGCGCTGCAGCAGAGCAAGAAGGCGTTGATCGGGGAAGTGCTTCAGCCGGCCGAGGAAGGGCTGCCTTCCTTAACGGAGAATGAAATCCGCGAGCTTCTGATGCTGTAAACGGGTATAATGGGAAGAGAAACCACCCCGAGACACGAAGGTCAGGAGATGAGCTATGAAGTTAATGGACCGTTTGACCGACAGCGATCTGTACGGAGGCCCGCCCGAATGGCTGTCTTCGATTTCCCGGAAGGCGGCCCGGGGCGTCCTGATGGACGAGCATGACCGGGTGGCGCTGATGTTTATGGCCCGCCGGGGGCTGTACAAGCTGCCCGGAGGCGGAATGGAGGCGGGCGAGAGCCGGGAGGAGACTTTTCTCCGCGAGCTGCTCGAGGAGACGGGCTGCGAGGCGGAAATTACCCACGAGCTGGGGTATTTTGAAGAGCACAAGGTCAAAAACCGCTACATGCAGGTTTCCTACTGCTACATCGCCCGTGCTCTTTCCTGTACGGACGAAATCAAGCTGACCGAAAATGAACGACGGCTGGGCATGCAGGTTAGGTGGATGTCTTGGCAGGAGGCCCGGGAACGGATGAGGGAGGCCGAGAACGAGCGGCATGACTACTCCTCCCGGTTCATGGTCCTTCGGGACCGGAGGATTCTCGAGGCGGCCTACCGGCAGTGGAGCCAATTGCCGGAAGGACGGGCTTAGTGCCTTATCCGGTACCTTTGTTGGCGCCCCCCCTCCCTATGCTTACGAAAATCAAGAGGGAAGCCGAACAACACTCACGGATAAGGCACTAACAGAAGAAAAAGCGGAGCCGGCGGTATGCGGGCTCCGCTTTTTCTTCTGGCGGCGGACGATCGGATAGGGCTACATGGAACCGGTATCCGGTGCCCTGGATCGGCCCCGCCGTTTCTCTCCCTCGGCGGCCGATTGAATGGGGCTATACCTGAAACCGGTACCCGACGCCCCAGACCGTCTCGATGTACTGGGGCTTCGACGGGTCGGCCTCGATTTTGTCCCTCAGCTTGCTGATATGGACCGTGACCGTAGCGTTGTCCCCGGACGCGTCCCAGCCCCAGATCCGCTCGAACAGCTCATCCTTGGTGAAGACGCGGTTCGGGTGGGAGGCGAGGAACAGCAGCAGGTCGTATTCCTTCGATGTCAGGGCCGTTTCCTTGCCGTTCACGAACACCTTGCGCGCCTGCTTGTCGAGGAGGAGGCCCTTTAGGCGCAGCTCGTCTCGGGGATGCACGGGCTGATCGGCCACCAGCCGGTCGTAGCGGGCCAGATGGGCCTTCACGCGGGCCACCAGCTCCGCCACGCTGAACGGCTTGGTTACATAATCGTCGGCTCCGAGCCCGAGCCCCCGGATTTTGTCAATGTCCTCCTTGCGGGCGGACATCATCAGGATCGGGACGTTGCTCGTCTCCCGCACCCGTCGGCAGATCTCGAAGCCGTCCGTGTGAGGCAGCATAAGGTCGAGCAGAAGGAGATCGTAGCCGCCTTTTTTGGCCAACTCCAGCCCCGTGTCTCCCTGATCCGCTCTATCTACCGCATACCCGCTTGCCTCCAAGTAGTCCTGGACGACCTCGGCAATCACCTGTTCATCCTCTATCATAAGAATCCGCTTCATGGCCGTTTTCCCTCCTGATTCGGCTTGGGCAGCGTGAAGAAAAGGCGGGTGCCCTGCCCTAACCGGCTTTCGGCTCCCACGGCTCCTCCCTGTCCCTCTATCATCTGCTTGACGATGGCGAGCCCCAGTCCGCTGCCTCCGGCCGCCGTGTTCCGGGAAGGATCAGCCCGGTAAAACCGGTCGAAAATATGGGGAAGCGCCGATTCCGCAATGCCCGGCCCGTTGTCCTCCAGGGAGACGATGGCCTCCTCCGGTCCGTCCTGCAGCCGCACCCGGATTTCCTTATTCGGCTTATCCATATAATTCAAGCTGTTGCCGATGATGTTCATCAGCACCCGCTCCAGCTTTTCCCGGTCGGCGAGCACGGTCACGGGACCCGGACCGGAAGACGTGTAGGAGACCTTAACGCCCTCCAGCCGGGGATCCAGACCCAGCTCAACCGTATAATCCTGCAGGTAGGCGTTAAGATCGAGCGGCTCCGGATGAAAAGGCAGCCGCTTCAGGTCGAGCTTGGAGAAGAGGAACAGCTCGTCGATGAGGCGGTCCATTTCCTCCGTTTTGCGGGCGATCATGCCCATATATTTGTCACGCTTGGCCGGGGTGTCCGCGATTCCGTCGCGTATGCCGTCCACGCATGCTTGGATTCCGGTGATGGGGGTCTTCAGGTCATGCGAGATGTTCGAGATGAGCTCCTTGCGGTTCTCCTCGTACTGAAGCTGAAGACGGATGGATTCGTTCAGGCGGCTGCGCATTTCCTCCAACGCTTCCCCGAGGCGCCCGATTTCGTCCTTGCGGTTAAGGTGGATCTCGTGGTTCAGGTTCCCTTCCTTGATCTGCTCTGCGGCGTTTTTCAGCCGGTAGAGGGGCCGGATCAGGTTGCGCGAAACGAGAAAGGTGACCAGGCCGTTCGTCAGGCCGATGACCACCAGAAGAGTAAGCAGCAGCAGTGGGAAGAATTGGCGCATGCCCTGAAAGAACGAGCTCCAGTCGGTGAGGATGTAGACGTCCCCCTTCCCGCCGTCCGGGAAGGATAGCGAGTGGCGTTCCGCGGCGTAACGTCCGGCGGCATTCGGCTTCCATTTGCGCATCGGTTCATCGGGTTCCAGGCGGCGAAGCTCCTCCTCAAGCCCGGGGCGGTCTACGGAAGGAGAAGAATAGACCATCCGGTCGTTCTTCACCACCACGAGTCCGATCTGAAGCGGGCTTAGGAGCTGGTCCATCCGGTTTAGAAAGGCGCTGTCGGTGAATCGTTCGGGGTCGGCCTTGGCCAAGGTTCTCACCCCCGCGACCCAGTCGTTCCGTTCGTTCGTCTGTTCCCAGAAGGGCGTGGTTCCTCCGTTCTCCTTGTCCCCATAAAAAGTCAGGGAAAGGCCGGTGGTAATCAGCGCAAAAAGCACAACCGGAAGAAAGGTCATGAGGATATAGGACAGCAGCAGCTTTACCTTGATGGACATGAAGACAGCTCCTTAAAGCGGGTTTCGTTCGAACCTCACCATTCCCGCCGTATAAGCCATTATACAATACGAAAGCGGTACGACGAGCGCCCCGGCGAAAGTTTCCGTTGACCAGCCGTTCCCCCTGAGAAGGGCGGCTCCATTGGCATACGAGAAGACGGACCAGGCGGACAGCGACGGGTAAAAGAGTGGAGCCGCACGGAAGGCCGCGTACAGCAGCACGAAGCCCGTCATCACGGCCGTGCCGCTCTGAAAAAGCTGGGAGAGCAGGACGGCCAGCAGGACAACGGCCAGCATCGGCAGCCAGGAGGCGGTGTAAGCCGTCAGGCTGTCCACCCAGCCTCCCGTCATCTCCAGGCCGGGCATCGCCAGTGCCGAAAGCACGGACGAGGCCCACAACACCGCAAGATGCAGGGTCAGGCAGGCGGCGAGGGCGAGCACCTTCGCGGCGAAGGCTTTGCTGCGCGTAATGGGGCGGAGCAGGGTCAGCTTCAGCGTGCCGGAGGCGGCTTCGCCCGTGAACGAATCTGCCGCGGCGGAGGCCAGAAAGAGAGGGAGGAACAGGAACGTAAACAGCGACAGCACGGTGAGCGGGAGGTTTCCCGAGAGCCCGAAGGGCAGGCCGGTCCGGCCGTTCAGCCAGCTGAAACAGAGAGCGATGACCGGGGGAAGGAGCAGGGAGAGGAGCAGGTGGGCCTTCGTTCTCCTCCGCTTCCACAGCTTCTCCCCTTCATTCCGGGCCGCGGCGTACAGCTTATGCATAGCGGGCCTCCTCCTTCCATGACTGGATTTGGGAAACGGCGTAGGCCTCCAGCGTGGTTCCCTGTTCTTCGAGCCGGCGGGGATCGGCCATCCCGATGAGCCGCCCTTCCTCCATAATGCCGGTCCGGGTCACCATCAGGCTGAGATCATGGATGAGATGGCTCGATAGAAGGAAGGCCGTCCCTTCTTCCCGGGCAAGTCGGACAACGGTCTGGCGCAGGTCGATCATCCCCTGAACATCGAGGCCGTTCGAGGGCTCATCCAGGAGGACGAGCTTAGGCTTGGCGAGCAGCGCCAATGCAAGCCCGAGCCGCTGCTTCATGCCGAGCGAGAAGCCGGCGACCCGTTCCTTCGCGCGGGCGGCGAGCCCCGCTTGCTCGAGCGCCTCCCCGATCCGGGAGGCAGGCAGGGAGGGATAGAAGCGGGCCGCGAGCTTCAGATGCTCGTACGCCGTCAGATGCCCGCAGGCATCGGCCGTTTCGATCAGGCAGCCCACGCGCTCCATCGCCTGCTCGAACTGTTCGGCGATGTCGTGGCCGGCGATCCGTACCGTGCCGCAGTCCGGCCGCAGCAGGCCTGTTAGCAGCTTGAGCAGGGTGGTTTTGCCTGCTCCGTTGGCGCCGACCAAGCCGAAGACTTCCCCTTCGGCCACTTCAAAGGACACGTCTTCCACGCCCCGTCCGTTCCGGTACCGCTTCGTCAGGTGGTTTACTTCCAATATAGCACTCATGGTTTCTCTCCTTTTGCTGTCTGCCGTCCCCGGCCGGGCGTAAGAAGAAGCAGAAGGTCTAACGGACCGGATCATTCTGGGGCTCTAGAGCCTACAGAGGGGGGCTCGGCCGGACGCATCCGCTTCTTCTTAAGGGCGGGGCTTATGGCTGGTTTCTTAGAACACACCGGTTCCTTCCGCCTTTTTAGCGGAGCCGGCTTAGGGAAGCTTTAATGCTTCCAGCCCCATTTACGGTCGTCCTTAGAGATTTCCACCGTCTGTTTGCCGGTCAGGTCCACCCGGTCGGGCGTCGTGGTGCTCAGATCGGAGAAATCCGCCGCTACCCGGAGAACGAGCTCATGCGGCTTCCCTTCCTCGTCGTTACCGGTCACGTGGATTTCCGCCTTCTGGCTGGTGAGCACGTCGGCAGGGCTGATGCCGGCATCCAGCGCAACGGTCTCGACCTTGATCTTATCCTTCAGCTTGGGGAGCGCGGCGGAGAGATCCATCGGCTGGCCGCCCCACGGCAGGCCGGCAGGATCATCGGACGCCATCTTCCCGTGCCAGCCGGCCCCTTCGCCGGAGGCATGGGCGACGAGCATCGAGCCGATCGCATTCACGAGCGCGGGCACCTGGCGGCCCTCCAGATGCAGGGCGGCCTGCTTGCTGCCGTCGGCCGCGTTCTCGACGGTCGCGAGTTCCCGCACGTGGCCCATCAGCGCATCAAGGACCGGCTCCGCCGCGGCGGGAGGCCCGGCATGAGCACCTTGGCGCTGCCAGCGGGAGTCCCCTTGCTCGAGCACACGGTAGACGTCGGAGTCACCGGTCTGCACGATCACCTTGCCGTCTTGGCGGAATGCCTGGACGGTCTTGGAGAGGGATCCGTCACCGACGGTCGCCTTCATGCTGCCGGTCTGGTCATCCTTGTTAACCTTCGCGTCCGCGGTGCCGGTCACAAGCGGCTTGCCGTTGTCCGAGACGGACCACTCCGCGTGGACGGTGAGACTCGTCTGGGTCTTCAGGTTCTTCGCGGCCGTCTTGTAGACATCGTAGCCGGATGTGTCCGCCATGGCGGAATACCCGCTGGCGAATAACATAACCGCTCCCAGTCCGAATGCGGCTCCGGCAATGGCTGTTTTTCTTTTCATAAGTAAATCCTCCTGTCGGCCAGCGCTGCTCTTGGTCAGCCTGACCTTGTGTAATGGGAAGCCTCCGGCGGTCTTGTCGTCTGTCTTTCCTTGGCTGCGCCGCTCTGAAGCCTTCTGAATTCATCTTAACCCCCGTCTCTTACCTCCTTCTAAAGCTCATCTAAAAAAAGAATAAAATCTAAAAGGCTCGGCGCAGAAGCTTGTCGGAAGCCGGCTTGCCGGGGAAGTGGGAGGGCTGGAACTAAGAAAAACCCCGGAGAAGCGAGGCATGGAAGCCGGAAAATTCCGTGTTGGGAAGGGCTGGAACCAAGAAAAAGCCACAGGGAAACGAAGGACCTGAAACCAGAAAGCCTCGGGAAAGCGAAAAGCCTGGAATTACGATAAGCGGCCGGTTTTCAGCTTTCTGACCAACTGCAGGGGCGGGACTTTAGACTTTTTTAATCTTTTCTTTAGAGAGCGGAAAGAGGCGGGGGCTAAGCTGAGGCTAGGGTTACAAAGAGTAAAGAAAGAAGGAGGAAAAAAGCGAATGCGAAAAGCACAAGGCAAGAGGGGCGCCATGGAAGCGTGGCGGCCGGTAAGAGGGCACGATGGTACGGCTGCTGCATGGCCGCCGGCAAGAAGGAGGCACGGCGGTACGGGAGAGCGGCCGACAAAGAGGCAAGGCGGTACGGGAGAGTGGCCGAAAGGAAAGAGGCAAGGGGAATCCCCTACGTGGCGGCTGATAGGAAGGAGGCGTACGGAGGCGGGATGGCCGGTAGGAAAGATTCAGGACGTTAAGGGTGCATGGTGGCCGGTAGGAAAGATTCAGGACGTTAAGGGTGCGTGGTGGCCGGCAGGAAAGAGGCAAGACGGTATGATAGCGCCGAGGCTGGCAAGAACGGGCCCGCTCTTCCTCGGGTGCCGGGCTGCCGTCGTGTTTAGGCCGAGGGGCCGGGCAGATTTCGTCGGGCTAGCCATCGAGAGCCACTGCGGCTTGCGGACCAGGCGGAAGCCGGGAGGGACAAAATGAAGCGCGCGGCGGGCCACATCTCGCGAAGCTGGTGGCTCCTCCTCGCCGTATCCCTCGGGGTGATGACTCCCTTCGCCGCGCCCTATTTGACGCTGGATCCGGAGCGCAGCCGGGTCACGATCGACTCCGTCGCCATTCAGTATCCGCTCCTGGTCGCGCACGTCGGGCTTGCCTTGGCCGCCCTAGCGGCCGGGTTCCCTCAGTTTTTGGCGGGGCTGAGGGCGGCCCGGCCCCGGCTTCACCGCATTACCGGCCGAATCTACGCGGGCTGTGTATTCGCAAGCGGCATTCTTGCGGTTCCGCTTGCGTTCTACGAGCCGGACTATACCCGAGCGGCGTCCTTTCTTGCGCTTGCGGCAGCCTGGCTTTTTACGACCGGTCATGGCTGGAGGGCGGCCCTCTGTGGAGATTGGGAAGCCCACCGCCGCTGGATGACCCGCAGCTTCGGCGTTACGCTAGCGGCGGTGAGTGCCCGCCTGCTTGTCCCCCTGCTGCTTCTGCTGTACCTGGCCCTTCACGGGTTTAGCTTGCCGGGAGGGCGGGAGGACATGATTAAAGAGGTTCTTGCCGTCAACATTTGGGCAGGGCTCTTGGTCAATCTGATTCTCGTGGAATGGTATGTTCTCGGGAAGAAACGGAGGAAGGAGTGAGGGCGGGGAGTGCCCGCCAAGTTCCTTTTTGCCGTAGGGCAGGGCTCTCCACTCCTTCCCGCGCAAGAGAGGAGACGCAAATAGAGGAACTAGGATGCCCTATTCGGTCTTTTTGGCATATGGCTCAAAAAATAGAGGAACAAAAGGAAGCTATTTGTCCGAAATGGCTTCCCTAAAGCCCATTTTCATCTAACTTTTTGGAAAATAAGGCCCTTTTGTTCCTCTAAATTTGTGCAGAGGCTAAGAAAAGGGCATTTAGTGCCCTTTTTGTTCCTCTATTTTCGGCTGCCTGCAAAGAACCGCCTTTCCAGGAGGGAGGCATGACCGGGAATAGCCGGACTGGCGAAGCTGGCCTGCTGTTTTGGTGATGTCCCCCAGGGCAGCATCTACCGCTGCCTTATCCGTGAGTCTTGTTCCGCTTCCCTATTGTTTCGGGCCCACCGTCAATTCTCCCAACGAGTAGTTTTCGCGTCCCAGATGATTTCGGCGTCCCACAAAAGTGGTCCGCCTCCTGCCGCATGCCAGGTGTCCCTCCCAACGAAGCTGCCGAATCAGGCCCATTTTGCATCGCGCGAATCTCCCCATGCGCGGTGTTAGGTGCCCCATGACAGTAGCCGAGGAAAGTCCTATACCATTAGAGTGAACCGCCTTCCTCAAGGGCGGTTTTTGGTGTGCGGCCGTTCGGGAACGGGCATTCGACAGATGGTCAGCCCTTATGGAAGAGTGCTACAATGATTCATAGAGAGGACAGCGAGACGGGATTTCTCGTCCTCATACGGACTGTCGGACAGTACGGTAAGCTGGGGCTCCCTTTCCGCTTCCCAAGCGGATGGAAGATTAGCAGCATAAGAGGAATCGCTGAACACACCATAAAAAGACAGGCGCGGCGCTGGAATCGTCCTCGCCCCAGCCTTTGAACACGAGGAGGGCATCATGTACCTGTCGGAACTGGACGTGGAGCAAGCCGAGGCGGACCTGATTCACCGTGCGGTATTTGCCGGTTTGGAGGATGACGGCAAGATGGGGGATCTGATTCTCGTTTTCGGGAGCATCCGGGCCCCGGAGCTTCGCGTTCCGAAGGCGGTGGAGCTCTATAAGGCGGGGCGGGCCCCTCTTATTCTCATGTCGGGCGGAACCTCCACGATCCCCGAAGCGCTGGCTATGAAAGAGGCCGCCGTGAAGCTGGGAGTGAAGGAAGAGGCCGTCTGGACGGAAACCCGCTCGACCAATACGAAGGAGAATGCCCTCTTGTCCCGCAAGATGCTCGACCAGCGTTACGGGCTCGACCGGATCCGCCGGATCCTGCTCGTGACCAATGCTTTTCATATGAGGCGCTGTTACCTGACGATGAAGACCTGGATGCCGGAGTGGATCGACTACAGCTTCTGCCGCGTGGAGGACCGGAACACCCGGCCGGACAACTGGCATCTTCAGGAGAAGGGACGCCGGAGGGTGTACCGGGAAGCGGAGAAGCTGGCGTTATATACCCGGACGAAGGAGATCGTGGACATGGAGATATGACTCCCTAGGGCCTTATCCGGTAACTTTGTTGGCGAGAAATCATCCGTATGCGCACGAAAATCAATAGGAAAGCAGAACTTCATTTGCGGATAAGGCCCTGCGTCCGCCGTGAATACAGGAAGGAGCCGACTATGGCCGTCATCCGATTGGCTGATCCGAACGATATCGACGCGCTCGCGCAGATGCGCTGGGACTACTCCGTGGAGGAGACCGGAACGCAGGGGCTGGACCGGGAGGAATTTCTCCGCACCTGCACCGGGTTTCTAGAGAAAGCGCTGGGCAGCGGGAACTGGTTCATCTGGGTGGCAGAGGCGGAAGGGAGGCTCGTCTCCCATATGTACCTGCAGCTCATCCATAAGGTTCCGCGCCCCGGCAAAAGCCCCGATCCGTATTTCGGGTACGTGACCAATGTCTACACGCGGCCCGGCTACCGGAGCCGGGGACTCGGCGGTCAAATTCACCAGGCGATGGAAGGGTGGTCGAAGGAGCATGAGGTCGAGTTCCTCGTGCTGTGGCCGAGCGAGGCGAGCGGGGCTTTCTATGAGCGGCATGGGTTCGTCCCGAGCCAAGAAGCTTTGGAAAAGCATTGGGAATAAGGAGCATTCGGCCCCGAGGCCGGGTGCTTTTTCTATGAAAAAGGAATTGTGAAAAGAAAGGTATTTCAAGTTTAACTAAATACAGGTATGATAATGGTATAGTTTTACAGATCGGGCCTATGGGAAGGAAATAACGTCAATGTCCATCTATTTGGAATTCGCCAAGCAAGCGTTTCGGCAGCGGTTCATTTACCGACTGAATGCCTACATGATGATCGTCAGCTCCTTTCTCGGCCTTCTTATTCTGATCAGCGTCTGGAAGGCTTTGTATGCGGGGAAGACGGAAGTGAACGGCATCACCTACGAGAACATGCTCCAATTTCTCGTTCTGAACATGGCCATCCAGTCGCTAATCCGGTCGAGAATCGGCCAGAAGATCGGGGAGCGGGTGGAGAACGGAGCCATCAGCCTGGATCTGATCCGCCCCATCACGTTGAAAGGCTATTTCCTGGCCGATCAAATCGGAGAGAATGTATTCGGCTTTCTCTTCTCCACGCTCCCGGCTGCGGCTGCCGCGGCTTTGTTGTGGGGGTTCGCCGTACCGGGGGAGCCGTTTCGGTTTCCGCTGTTCGTCATCAGCCTCCTGCTTGGCATCGCCCTCATGAATCAAATCAACTACTTGTTCGGCCTCCTGGCGATCTGGCTCAAAACGGCGTTCTTCATCAACTTCATCACCGGTGCCGTCATCAGTCTTTTTGCCGGATCCTTCGTGCCATTGTGGTTCTATCCCGAGCCGCTGTACAAGATCAGCCTGCTGCTTCCTTTTCACCTGGTTTCGTTTCAGCCAATCGCCATTTACCTCGGCAAAAAGACCCTAACGGAAGCAGGCTTAATCATCGGCGGTCAGCTGGTTTGGATGCTCCTGCTGCTCGGCTTGGAGAAATGGATGTGGAGAAGGGCTCAAACTCATATCGACGTTTTCGGAGGGTGAAGGGGAGATGGACTATTTTCCGCTATACGGGCAGTTCGTAAAGATGAAGCTAAAAGGCATGGCGCAGTTCCGCGGCCCCTTCTGGATCATAACCTTGTCCAAGGCGTCCCTGTGGACCGTGGAAGTTTGCCTCATCTGGATTCTGGTGGACCGGTTTCAATCGATAGCGGGATGGGGGCCTTATGAAGTGCTTCTGCTGTACGGCTTGAATTTGGCCTCTTATGCGCTTGCCGGATTTTTCTTCTATCATCCCTTTACCTACCTGCCCCGCCGCATCCAGACAGGGGAGTTCGATGAAATTCTGACCAAACCGCTTAATCCGTTTCTTTATTTGCTAAGCCGCGAGTTCAGCACCGGGTACTTCAGTAATTTGGGAGTGGCCTTGACGGTCATGATGGTTTGCATCCGCAAGCTGGAGCTTTCCATGGACCCGGGCAACCTCTTATTCCTGGTTCTCACCCTGCTCGGAGGGGCTCTGATTCAAGCGTCCCTTTTCATTTTCACGTCGGTTCCCGCTTTCTGGATGGTTCAGAATAACAGTCTGGTGAGCCTGGTTTTCGATTTGAAGGAATTCGTGCGGTACCCGCTAACGGCCTACCACTGGACCATTCAGATCCTTCTTACGCTGGTCCTTCCCTTCGCCTTTATTAACTTCTACCCGGCCCAGCATCTGTTGGGAAAGGCGGGAGAAGGGGTGTTGCAGCCGGGGGTTCCGCTTCTAACGCCGCTGGTCGGCATCGTTCTGTTCCTGGGCGCCTACGCGTTCTGGAAGTTTGGCATTACCCGATACCGCAGTACGGGTTCGTAGGAGGCAGCCAGGATGGCTTTGATTGAATTGAAGAACTTGTCCAAAAGCTTTCAAATCGTCAAGAGGCAGGAAGGCTTTTGGAATACGGTAAAATCGCTTGTGTCGCGGGAGTATGACACCAAGCAGGCCTTGAAGGAAATCAACCTGTCGATCCGGGAAGGCGAACTCGTGGGCTATATCGGACCGAATGGAGCGGGCAAATCAACCACCATCAAGCTGTTGGCGGGCATCTTGACGCCTACTTCCGGGAGTGTTCAGGTGGCGGGGCGGGTTCCTTATCGGCAGAGGAAGGAGAACGCCCGGGACATTGGGGTTGTCTTCGGCCAGCGCTCCCAGCTGTACTGGGATCTTCCCATGAGGGATACCTTTGACCTGTACCGTAAAATGTACAAAATTGATGACGCCGTCTTCCGCCGCAACGTCGATTTCTATATCGAGCTTCTCGCGATGCAGGAATTTCTGGACCGTCCGGTCCGGCAGCTCAGCCTGGGCCAGAAAATGCGGGCGGATCTGGCGGTCGCCCTGCTGCATGATCCGAAGATCGTCTATCTGGACGAACCGACCATTGGCCTCGATGTCATCGCCAAGAGCCGCATCCGCTCTTTTATCCGGGAAGTGAACAAGGAGAAGGGAACGACGGTCATTCTGACCACACACGATATGGACGACATTGAACAGATCTGCAACCGAATCGTCCTGATCAACCAGGGAAGCATCCTGTACGATGGGGCTCTTACAGAGTTCAAGCATACCTTCAGCCCCGGCCACCTCCTATCCGTTGAGCTGGCGGGTGACCAGCCCCTTGTTCTTGCCGATGAGCGTCTGGTCCTCCTGCACGAGGAAGGGCCGCGTAAACAAATTCTCTTCCGCGAGGACCGGATCCCGGCAGGCGAAGCCGTGACTTTGCTGACCCGGCATAACACCGTGGTGGATTTGCAGCTGAAGGAACCGAACATCGAGGACATTATTAAGGAAATCTACAAGTAACCGGCAACGGAGCCTCCGGCCCTGTGGCCGGTTCTTTGCTGTCCCCGCCTGACCTTCGCAACCTTTCGAAGCCGGGTAACGTCTTAAGGGATATATTCTCCGAAGGGAAAAACCCTGGCGGGACGCGGGTTATTCTGCACACACCCGTCCTAACCCCATACGAAGGGAGTGAAAGCCGATCGAGCCATCCAACCGACGCTTGGTTGTGACCCTGCTGGTGATAGCGGGCCTGGGCTTGGCCGTGGCCGCCTTCTTCCTGTTCCGGATCCCGGAACGGGTCGTGGTAGAGAAGATGGTCAGGTTCGGAGAGGCTCAGCCGGATACGGAACGGGTCATCACGGACCGCGAGAAGGTAAGGACCTTCGCCTATGCCGTCCGGTTCGCCCGTAAGCAGCCGGGGAAGGCGGATATGGCGGTCCCACCCTAACCTCTTCACGTTAGGCGGCGGCCGGCTGTACTACCTCTGGGTGGACGAACGTTATGGAACGGGAACCTTGATGAAACTTCCCGACACGGGGACCACTTACCGGATCAGCGAAGCCCGGGCCAGCCGGCTGAAGGACATTCTGAAGAAGGAATACGGGGAACTGCCGGGATCGTGAGGGAGTTCCCGGATCAAAGAAAAGGCCCTCCTCCCTAAGGGAAGAGGGTCTTTTGGGGTTATCCTTTAACAAGTGACAGCAAGTAATCCCGGGTGTGCTCGTAAGCGGGCGTCCAGCCCATTTTGGCAAAAAACCGCAGGCCGTCCAGTCCCTTGTAATAATGGGCGCCGATGAGCCGCTCTTCAAAATCCGGCAGGAGGAGCCCCTGCTTCTCGTATTCGGCCCGAAACGTTGCGGTCACCGGCAGGGAGGGCAGGCTGCGCTCGACAATGGTCAGATCGATCAGGAAGTCGCCGTAAATAAAGTTGCCGTCCAGCAGGCCGGTGAGGGTCCGGCCGTCGGTCAGGAGATTCCACGGGTGGGAGTCGTTATGCACGAGGAAGCGGTACGGCTCGTTGTATTTGCTGTAGGCCATCAGGCGCGCGTAGCACTCGTCGAACACCTCCCTCTCCAGCACGGAGGTACGGAAGAGGTCGGTCCAATTCTCCCAGAATGTTCCGGTCTGGTTGTCTCCGAAGAAGTCCACGAGGTAGTCCCGCCAGGTAGGGTAGGAGCCGCTGCCGTCCGTCTGGACCCAGCCGTAGCCGTGCGAATCCCCGATCTCCACCCGGTTAAGCCGGGTAATCCGCTCCGCGACGGCGGGCAGGAGATCGCGCTGGACGCCCTCCGGCGCGTTAATGAGCATCGTGCCCTCGATCCGCTCGGCGATGGAATAGGTCAAGGTCCCGAAGGTGCCGTACTCGAGAAAGCGCTGGTAGTTCACGCCTTGGGAGCGCAGGCGCTCCGACATCACGTGTTGCAGGGCGAAGCCCTGGGGAAGATCCGAGAACCGGAGAACACGGCCTTCTCCGCCGATGTCGAAGAAGAAAACCCGGCTCAAGTTGCCGCCGTCGACAGGAGTGACTTTCTCTACCGGAGCGGAATAATGATCCTCCAGGAAACGCTCTGCCTCCGGGAGGGACAAAGCCGGCTTCTCGTAAGCGGTCATGGGAACCAACCTCCTTTTGGCTTGGGAGATGCGGATATCTCCAGTATGAGGGAGCCCGCCGGACGCGGCAACGGCTAGAATCGTTGGAATGATTTTTTCTCTCCGAAAGGGGAAGAGTGGGATGAAAAAGATTCGGCTCCGATGGCTCGTTCCGGCCGGGCTTCTTCTAGGCATCATATTAAACCAAGCGCCCGCCTATGCCTGCTCCCCGGCCCCTTGGACCTTCGAGGAGGCATACCGGGCGAAGGCGATGGTTTACGGCAAGGTGACGGCCGTCCATTCGGACCGCCGCGCCGCCATCCTCCAGGTGATCTCCTATGCGGGACCGGGCCCCGCGCCGCGCCTGGTTCATCTGCCGCGAACGGAGGACAGCCGGCCGGCCCCCCCGTACTCCTGTCCGGATTTCTCCATGAGATTCAAGACGGGCGAAGCCTATGTGTTCTTCCTGGCGGACGTTCCGCCGAGGCTTCGCCTGCTCGAGCCCCAGTGGAGAACGGCCTCTCCCGTACGGAACGGCCAGGTCATGGTCGGACTTCCTCACGGGGAGACGGCTTCGCTGGAGGAACGGCTGCAGAGCTTTGCGGCGCAGCGGAACGTGACCGTCCAGAAGCCCGATTCCGGGTCCCCGGTATGGGGAGAGACCATTTGGGGCAAGCTCCGGTGGCTGGCGACGGCGGCAGGCGCGGCTCTCGCTGTTCTAGGGTTAGGCGCGCTCAAGCGGAAAGGGCGCCGGTAACCGTTCCCCTATCCAAGCTTCGCATCCACCAGCCGCCGTGGCTTCATTACGGCGGCTCTTTTCGTTCCGGCTGTTTCACTAATAAGTATTAAGGTTACTCATTAGTAAGCATGCTTACTATTCGCATGTTTAATAATCCGTTAAAGGAGGGAGTCCATTGCCGGTTGATCCCAAATCCAAGCCGCAGGATGAGTCCAGAAGGCGGTTCCTGCTAAACTCCGGTGTTGCTCTGGGCGGCCTCATGGCAGGGGGCGTGCTCGCCGGAATCATCGGCGATACGGTGAAGGACAAGCCGAAGACGACGCCGCCGCAGAAAGAAGCGAACAAGGGCCCCTACCAGCAGGCCCTTATGTTTTTCACCCAGGAGGCCTTTCAGATCACGGAGGCGGCGGCCGAGCGCATTTTTCCAAAGGACGATGCCGGACCCGGGGCGAAGGAGCTTGGCGTCGCGTACTATATCGACCATCAGCTGGCCGGCCAGTGGGGCGTGAACGCCAGGGAGTACATGATGGGGCCTTTCCAGCCGGGAGAAGAAACCCAGGGCTACCAGGCCCGGCTGAAGCGGAACGACCTTTTTCTCGCCGGCCTTGGGGCGTTGAGGGACTATTCCATGAAGAAATACAACAAGTCGTTCCAGGCGCTAGAGAGCGTCGAGCAGGATGAGGTGCTGAAGGTGTTCGAGAAGGGCGGCGAGGTGAAGGTGTCCGGTCTCGCGAGCAGCGCGACTTTCTTCAGTCTGCTCCGCCAGCTCACGCTTGAGGGAGTATACGCCGACCCTATGTACAGCGGCAACGCGGACATGCAGGGATGGAGAATGCGGAGCTACCCCGGGGCCAAGATGAGCTATATCAACGACATTGAGAAGGACAAGTTCATCAAGTACGATCCGGTCAGCCTTCACAGCATGATGTAAGGTTACATAACGATAGGGAGGGAACAGAGTGGCCAAAACGCTGCCTAAGGTACCGGTCGTCATCGTCGGAATGGGATGGGCCGGAGGCATTATCGCGTCCGAGTTAACCAAGCAGGGAATCAAGGTGGTGGGGCTCGAACGCGGGAAGAAACGCAGCACGGAGGATTATTATCTCGTTCATGACGAGCTCCGCTATGCGCTGCGGTACGAGCTTATGCAGGATCTGTCCAAGGAGACCTTGACCTTCCGCAACAACAGCAAACAGACGGCGCTTCCTATGCGCTCGCTGGGCTCTTTTCTTATTGGGGAAGGCCTCGGGGGAGCGGGGGTTCACTGGAACGGCCAGACGTTCCGTTTTCTGCCGTATGACTTCGAGATCCGTTCCAAGACGGTAGAGCGCTACGGCCAAAGCAAAATTCCGCAGGGCATGACTCTGCAGGATTGGGGCGTCACCTACGATGAGCTGGAGCCGTATTACGACAAATTCGAGAAGATAGCCGGGATTTCCGGGGAGAAGGAACAGAACCCGATGGTCGGGAAGCGCGCGAACCCTTTTCCAACGCCGCCTATGAAGAAGTCCCCGATTCTGAAAATGTTCGAGGACGCCTCGAAGAAGCTCGGCTACCATCCGTACATGATGCCTTCGGCGAACTTGTCGGAGCCCTACAAGAACCCGGACGGCATCGAGCGCGCCCAATGCCAGTACTGCGGCTACTGCGAGCGCTTCGGCTGCGAATACGGGGCTAAGGCGGATGCGGTGGTGACGGTGCTTCCTGTAGCCGAAAAGACCGGCAACCTGGAGGTCCGTTATTATGCGAACGTGACGAAGGTTCTGTACGACGGGAAGAAAGCGACGGGTGTCGTCTATGTGGATACCCAGTCGGGCGAGGAGTTTCAGCAGCCGGCGGATATAGTTGTTCTCGCCAGCTATGTGTTCAACAACGTCCGGCTTCTGCTGCAATCCAAGATCGGCAAGGCCTATGATCCATCCAGCGGGCAAGGCGCGGTGGGCAAAAACTACTGCTACCAGGCCCAGGCGGGCAAGGCGGTCGGGTTCTACGACGACCGGGAATTCAACACGTATATGGGAGCCGGGGCTCTTGGGATGGAGTTCGACGACTTTAACGGGGATAACTTCGACCATTCCAATCTCAACTTTCTTCACGGCGGCGGCATCCGCATTTCCCAAACCGGCCTCCGTCCGATCCAGAACAACACCGTTCCGAAAGGGACGCCCAAATGGGGAGCGGAATTCAAGAAGCAGTCCCTGAAATATGTGAACCGTTACCTGACGGTCGGCTCGCAGGGGGCCAGCCTCCCGTGGCAGCAGCATTACCTGGACCTGGACCCGACCTACAAGGACGCCTACGGCAATCCGCTTATCCGGCTGACCTTCGATTTCGAGGAGCAGGACCGCCAGCTTGTAAAGTTTATGGCGGAGAAGGCGGGGGAAGTGATGAAGGAAATGAAGCCGACCCACATGGAGGTGTCGGGCGAGCTGGGGCCGTACAGCATCGTTCCGTACCAGTCCACCCACAATACGGGGGGCGCCATTATGGGGGCGGATCCCGGGACCTCCGTCGTGAACAGCTACCTGCAGGCTTGGGATGCGGAGAATCTGTTCGTCGTCGGGGCTTCCGCCTTCCCTCATAACAGCGGGTACAACCCGACGGGCACGGTAGGGGCGCTCTCTTACCGGGCGGCCGAAGGAATCGCCAAATATGCGAAGCAGCCCGGCATGCTCGTATAACCCCAGGCAGGAAGGAGGGGGAGGATGGACAAAGACAAGGAAATAATTCGCCACCTGACGGAGCTCCGCAAGCGGCTCATTGTCGTCATTCTCTGGTTTCTTGCGGCCATGGCCGCCGGGCTGTATATGTCGCGATCCATTCTTCTGTATATTAAACACTCGCCGCCGGCGGCCGATGTGGAGTGGAACGTCTTCTCGCTGACGGACGGGATGTTCATTTACATGAAGTGCGCGTTCCTCTTTGCCGTGCTGTGCACGCTGCCGGTGGCCTTCTACCACGTATGGTCCTTCGTCAAGCCGGGCCTTACGGAGGAGGAGGCCCGGGGGACGGCCGTTTATATCCCGATCTCCTTCGTCCTGTTCGTGGCGGGCCTGGCGTTCAGCTACTACATCGTCTTTCCAATGATGGTGGACTTTATGAAGAACGTGAACGTGAGCATCGGGGCGACGGAGCGGTACGGCATCGACCGGTATTTTTCCTTTCTGTTCAACGTCATCTTCCCGATGGGAATCGCCTTTGAAATGCCGGTGGCCGTTATCTTCCTTACCCGGCTCGGTCTGCTGACCCCGGCCCGGCTCAAAATGACGCGCAAATACGCCTATCTCGGTCTAGCGGTGGTGGGGGCCTGCATTTCCCCGCCCGATTTCGTCTCCCATCTTTCGGTTACGGTACCGCTCATTCTTCTGTTCGAGCTGAGCGTGATTGTCGCCGGCTGGTATTACCGGCGGATGCAGGCTGCCGCCGCCCTATAGCAAGGAAAAAGGAGGAGAAAAGGATGCTGAACAACATCGGATTGCCCGGACTGATTATCATCCTGGTCATTGCTCTCGTCGTATTCGGACCGGCCAAGCTGCCCCAGCTGGGGCGGGCTTTCGGCGATACCTTGCGCGAATTCAAGAATTCGACCAAGGGCATTGTCGAGGATTTGAAGGAAGACGGGGAAGAGGAGAAGAAGACCGTCACCTAAGACCTACACCAATGGAGGGATTCTCATGACCAAACGATTCTGGCTGACAAGCATTCTGATCATTCTCGTCGTCTCGGTACTCGCGGCCTGCGGGAGCAAGGATAACGCCGGCGGTTCCTCGGGAAGCGGAGGAAGCTCCTCCGGAGGCGATTCCGGCGGGACGAAGGAAATAACCGTTGCCGCCTCCAACTTCAAGTTCGAGCCAAGCGAAATCCGCGTGAAGAAAGGGCAGAAGGTGAAGATCACGCTCGACAACAAGGAGGGCATGCACGGATTGGCTATCCCCGAGTTCAATGTCGACTTGAAGCAGCCGGGCTCGGCCGAATTCACGGCGGACAAAGCCGGGACATTCGAATTCCACTGCTCGGTCGTTTGCGGAGCCGGACATGCCGAGATGAAAGGCAAGCTCATCGTGGAATAAGAGACAAGCGGAGGAGGGCCGTCGCGGGCGGCTCTCTTTTTTCGGTCACCGCCACCCTTGTTTTGGGATGCTTGACAAACCGTTCCAGAAGCCGTCATAGTGAAAACAAAATCTTTAATCAAGAACCAGGAGAACGAAACCCATGAAGAAACACCCTTCGGAACAGCTGGCCCTGCATCTGTACCGGGTCAACCGCAAGCTGCAGTATCTCATGTCCATTCACCTGAAGCCCTATGACATCACGCCCGAGCAATGGAATGTGCTGAAGCATGTGCAGGAAACGAACGGGGTTTCCCAGAAGGACCTGTCCGTCATGGCCGATAAGGACAAAACCAGCATAACCCGAACCCTCGACAGCCTCGAACGGAGAGGGGCCGTCCGCCGGCAGGTTAACCCTGAGGACCGGCGTTCCTTTCTGGTTTTTCTCACGGAGGAAGGCATGGGGCTCATCGAGAGGCTTCAGCCGATCCCCGATAAAGTCAATCGGCTTGTTTCCCGTGACTTAAGCGGGGAAGAGCTGGCTGTCTTCCGGCAGACGCTTACGTTGCTTCAGAGCCGGATTGAAGCGGAGACGGCTGGGACGGATTCCGTAGCCGGCGGCTCTCCGGACAGCAGGCTGGATGGATAATAGCCGTTGTTCGCAGGAATATCCCTTTCGATAGCGAATGGGTTAGCGAAAGACAGAGAAAACAGAGAGAGAAGGAGAGAGTCCGACTTGGCTGTGCACTTTGACGGAAAAGCAAACATTTATCATCTGCAGACGAAATCTTCCAGCTATCTTTTTCAAGTCACGAAATGGGGAACCCTCGCTCATTTGTATTGGGGCAAAAGGATCCGCCCGACGGGGCTGGACCGGATTCTGCAGCTTAGGGCCCGCTCCGCCGCGTCCCCTACTCCCGACGTAACCGACAAAACCTACTCGCCGGACACAATCCCGCAGGAGTATCCGGGCTACGGCGCGGGGGATTTCCGGCTCCCCGCTTTTCAGGTTCAGCTCGAAAACGGCTCGACGGTGACCGATTTGAAATACCGGGCCCACCGCCTGCTGAATGGCAAGCCGAAGCTGGAGGGGCTGCCGGCTACTTACGCCGAGGCTCCGGAAGAAGCCGAGACGCTCGAGATCGAGTTGGCGGATGAAGTCATCGGGCTGAAGGTCATCTTGACCTATACGGTCTTCGAGCACTATGACGCCATCACCCGCAGCGTCCGCTTCGCCCACGAGGGCCCCGGGCGGCTGAAGCTGCTTCGGACCATGAGCATGAGCGTGGATATGTCCTCCTCCGACTACGACCTGCTGCAGCTCTCGGGCGCCGTCCTGCGGGAACGGCATCTTCACCGGCGCGCGCTCGTTCCCGGAACCCAGTCCATCGAAAGCCGGAGAGGGGCAAGCGGACACCAGCAGAATCCGTTTATGGCGCTGCTCTCCAAAGGGGCGGATGAGGATAGCGGGGACGTGTACGGGTTCAGCCTCGTTTACAGCGGCAGCTTCCTGGCAAGCGCGGAGGTGGAGCAGTTCGGCACCACCCGGGTATCACTCGGAATCAACCCGTTCGATTTCAGCTGGCTGCTGGAGCCCGGGGAGTCCTTTCAGACGCCGGAAACGGTGCTGGTCTATTCCGACCGGGGCCTGGGAGGCATGTCGCGGACTTATCACCGGCTGTACCGGGAACGCCTGTGCCGGGGAACCCACCGCGACCGGGAAAGGCCCGTACTGGTTAACAACTGGGAAGCGACCTATTTCGATTTCAATGCGGACAAGCTGGGGCAGATCGCGAAGGTGGGCGGAGAGATCGGCATTGAGCTGTTCGTTCTGGATGACGGATGGTTCGGGCGGAGGGATAACGACAAGTCCTCCTTGGGGGACTGGTTCGTCGACCGGAACAAGCTGCCCGAAGGCCTGGAGCATCTGGCCGAACGGATCTCGGCGAACGGGCTTGCTTTCGGGCTGTGGTTCGAGCCGGAGATGATCTCCCCGGACAGCGAGCTGTACCGGAGTCACCCGGACTGGTGTCTTCACGTCCCGGACCGGTCCCGGACCACGTCGAGAAACCAGCTCGTGTTGGATTACTCCCGGGCCGACGTGCGGGACTATATTGTCGATACCGTCGGCCAAGTGCTCTCCAGTGCCCCGATCCGCTATGTCAAGTGGGACATGAACCGCAACATGACCGAAATCGGCTCCGCCTTGCTGCCGCCCGACCGGCAGAGGGAAACGGCCCACCGGTACATGCTCGGCTTGTATGATGTGCTGGAGCGGATCACCTCGGCCTTCCCGGACGTACTGTTCGAGAGCTGCGCTGCCGGAGGCGGGCGCTTCGATCCCGGCCTGCTCCATTACATGCCGCAGGTGTGGACGAGCGACAACTCGGATGCGGTCATGCGCCTGAAGGTGCAGTACGGGACGAGCCTGGTGTATCCGCCCGTCACGATGGGAGCGCATGTCTCCGCGGTACCGAATCATCAGGTGGGGCGGATCACGCCACTCAAGACGCGCGGGTATGTCGCCATGTCGGGCAACCTGGGCTACGAGCTGGACCTGACCCGGCTGACGGAGGACGACAAGACGGAAATCCGCAGCCAGATTGAGCTGTACAAGCAGATCCGCCCGCTTGTCCAATTCGGGGATCACTACCGGCTCCGCAATCCGTTCGAAGGGAACGAAACGGCCTGGATGTTCGTCTCCGCGGACCGGCAGGAGGCGGCGGCCTTCTATTTCGAGACGCTGTCGGAAGCGGCCCCGGCGATCAAGCGCCTGAAGCTGAAAGGCCTCGACCCGAACCTTGATTATATGGAACTGGAGTCAGGGGCGGTTTATGGAGGCGATCATCTGATGTACGTCGGGATCCCCCTTCCCGTGCTGAAAGGGGATTTCCTCGGCGTGATGTTCCGTCTGCAGGCGGTAAGCCAAAACGGCGCTTGAAGGAAGAGGATGTTCGGGTTACAATAGAGGGAATATCTGGCAGGTGTAACTGGCGAAACGTGGAGAACCACGGGGGAGCACCTGCTTATCACGCCGATCGCCTGGGCAGAGGTAAGGGACTATCCCTTGCCTCTTTGTGTTTTTATTCTATCGGTGGAAAGGATGGAGGAAGACCATGCCCAACAACGCACTCCTGCTGGACGGCACCAAAGTGGCCGAAAGCATCAAGGAGACACTAAAGGAACGAATTCAGGCTCTGGGGGAAAAAGGAATCGTCCCCTGCCTGGCCACCGTATTGGTCGGCAGCGATCCGTCGTCGGCCACGTATGTGAGAATGAAAGGGAACGCCTGCCGGAGGCTCGGCATCGGCTCAAGGCGGGTCGTGCTTCCGGAGAACACGACCACGGAGGAGCTCGTGGAGACGATTCGGGAGCTTAACGAGGACCCGGCCGTGCATGGCATCCTCCTGCAGCATCCGGTGCCGGCTTCGATCGACGAGAGGGAGGCCTTCGAGGCCATCTCCATCGAGAAGGACGTGGACGGCGTGACGACGCTTGGCTATGCGCGGACGGCCTTTGGCCTGGCGGATTTCCCGTCCTGTACCCCGGCGGCCATTCTGGCCATTATGAAGCATTACCGGATCGAGGCGGAGGGCAAGCATGCGGTCGTCATTGGCCGGAGCCCCATTCTGGGCAAGCCGGTATCCGCTATGCTGCTGAATGAGAACGCAACGGTCACCACGTGCCACTCCCGCACTCGGGGACTCCCGGACCTCGTCCGCCTGGCCGACATTGTCGTAGCGGCCGTAGGCCGCCCCCGGTTCGTACAGGGAGATTGGCTCAAGCCGGGGGCGGTGGTGCTGGATGCGGGATATAACCCCGGCAACGTGGGGGATGTGGACTATGAGGCTTGCCTAGGGAAGGCCTCCGCCATTACCCCTGTGCCGGCCGGGGTGGGCCCGGTGACGATCGCCACACTCCTTAAGCACACCGTGGAAGCGGCGGAGAAATACGGTAACCGGTAACGGAAGGACATCCGAAGAGGAGGAAATCAGATGCATCGTCCCCTGCTTAGAGCGGAAGCGATTATCCGGCGGTCGGACGGGGAAGCGTACTTGGTCCAATGCGACCGGGAGGAGAGCTTCTACCGCTTTCCCGGCGGCGGCGTGGAATTCGGGGAAACCGCGGCGGAAGCCATTCGCCGGGAGCTTCTGGAGGAGTTCGACCTGCCCGTTCAGGTCGGCCCGCTGGTGTGCCTGAATGAGAGCCTGGTGGAGTTCGACGGTCGGCAGCGGCACGACTGCACCGTCCTGCATTGGGCCGCCGTGGAGGAATCGGCCATCCGCGGGGCGCTCACGCATAAGGAGCACCCGGATATTCAGTTAACGTGGCGAACCCTTAAAGAGCTTAAGGAAAGACCGCTCTATCCGGAGGGGATTTGGGAAGCGCTGGAACGGGGCCTCGAGGAGGTTGTCCATCTGGTCATCCGGCGGAATTATGACCGGCCGGAGGAATAGCCCGCTCCGTCAGACGGGCATCCGATCTGACGTTATCCGGATGAACCGAGAACTAACTTGAGAAGGGAGTGATTGGTATGAATATAAAATCTGTTCTGTTGGATCAATGGAACGCTTGTTATCACGATAAGAGCTGGTTTCTTCCTCTTCATGAGATTCTAATGGATTTAAAAGCAAGCCAAGCTGCTTGGGAGAATGAAAGCAAACAATCCATTTGGTCGATCGTGAATCATCTAATTTTTTGGAATGAGAAATGGCTCGAAAGATATAACACGGAATTAGTTGACCGGAGTAGTCCCATAAACAATGACGATACGTTTTATGTAAATCCGCATCCCCTCAATGAGCTGGAGTGGAAGAAGACTTTGCAGAGACTGGAAACCGTTTTTGATAGCTGGAATAAGGCACTTGAGGAAAGCACGGAGCTTAAACTGCTAACGGAAATCCCCTCCTATTTCCATGCTCCATGGTGGGGAGCAGTCTCAAATTTATGTATTCATAATGCCTATCATATAGGACAAATCATGCTGCTCAAAAAACAATGCTTAAGTTTAAGTCAAAAAAATGATTGACTTAGAGGTTAAGAACCCGGCTGACGAAGAGCTCGAGCTCTTCGTATCCATTCTGCGGGAGGGAGCGGAATGGATACGAGCCCGGGGGCAGGAGATGTGGTCGGAGCGGCAGGTCTCCTTGACCGCTCTGCTCGCTTCCTGCCGCAGGGAGGAGCTCTATTTGGGGAGCGTGGGGAAGGAGCCCGCCGCCGTCATGATCCTTCAGGAGCAGGATCAACTGGCGTGGGCCGATGCGGACGGGTGTCCTTCCCTTTACCTGCATAAGCTTTGCGTGAGAAGGCCCTATGCCGGGACCGGGCTCTCCGTTGAAATGATTCGCTGGGCCATTCGGGAGGCGGTAAGACGGGACAAAGCGTTCCTCCGCCTCGATTGCGCCGCCGACCGGCCCCAGCTCTGCCGCTTCTATGAGTACGCCGGGTTCCGGAAGGCAGGCGAACGCCTTCTGTTCGGGCGCTACCCTACGGCCTTGTATGAATATGCCCTGCAAGGGGGCTGACGGGGGGCCCTCATCGCTCTGCTTACCTCGGAGCGGGACATTGTTTTGCAGGAGTCAGTAAATAATTTACAATATAAGAAATAGGGTGAAATTGCTCAGGGGTGATAAAGTGAAATTCTTTAATTTATCGGAGCCTATAGAGTACGAAGCCCTAATGCCTGGTAGGCATAATAGATGGGGGAATGATGCCCTTCTTTTCAGGGTTAACAAAGGGACAGGGAAATTGACCACTAAGTACGGAACGGATAAAAGTGGTGATACCTATGGGTTTTTGTTGCTAGATAATAAACCATTGATAAACAGCTACGGTGAAGAGTTGTACTGTCCAACATGTGCTAAGGTTTTAAGTATGGGTTTAGGCAGGGAGAACGTCAATCAAAGCTTAATTGACACCATTAAACATTCACAAAATGTAGGTAATGATATCAAGGTTGCTTTTGAAAATATAAAACCTATGCTATCAATCTTAGAAGACGGGTACTACTTGTTAACCCGCATCGAGATGATTCCCACTGATGGAGAAGGTAATTTTTTCTGGAATTTACCCAGTTCAAAGAAGCTCTACAAGGCAACAGCGGATGTATATTATAAGTTTCATATTAGTTCTGGTACTCCCAAATTCCTTCTTCCCTCTCAAAGTATTGCTTGTTTAAATAAAGAAAGGGTAAGTCATTACGTAGATCAATTAAATCACGGTAAAAGCATGACAGGGCTTGCTTATTACTACGAAGGGTTCATGAGCACATTATTAGACGGACATCATAGAGCAACCGCAGCTTATATAGAAAATAAAAGTATCGATTGTTTAACCATAGTAAAAGTAACGGGATTGGGTTTCAATCAAGACAAAAAGCCAGATAAGATTTATGCTGGCGGTGAAATATATGATTTTAACTTATTTAGTAAACCTGAGAGGATTTATAAATATCTGAAAAAGATAATGGATTCGAGAAAATGGAAACTTGAGACTCAAGAGGTTGAGGAGCTCCTTAGTGCTTGTCAGTGCGTATGGATACATGAGACAGCTACCACAGAAAATGATTTTGGTAAGAGGATCTATCCTGACTATTTATCAATCGCGTTTTCGGATATGGCGGGAGATGTTTCGGATGAACGCGTTCATGATGTTATGGGTAGGCGGGATGAGGAAGCAGAATTTGAGTTAGAGATGATTTTTAAGAAACTAGAACTGCAAGAACCTAAGAGAGCGATTGAACTTGCCAAACGAATAATCAATGATGCGAATTGGAAGGTACTACTTGAGGAAGCATTTCGCTATTTGGCGTCAATAGACAGTACGGAAGTTGAAGATATATTTATTAAATATTTAATAGATACGGATCATGATCCTAAAGATGTATGCAGAAAGATAGCACATGAATATTTGAATAATAGATAAACACGATTTGTTTGCAAAAAAAAATAAATTAAACCTGATAATATGATTATGCAATTATAGAATGATCAGGCATCGAGGATCAACCAATTCGCTAGATTGTGAGCAAATAGGAACCTTTGCGAAACATATAGCCTGATAAACCTACAGAAACAAAAAAATGTGTTTTTAAGATGGGCACATAGGAGGATTACATGTCCTGGAGCAAATTGAAGCAACATCTGGAGAGTTTTCTCTGTCCTGCGTTATATGGAAGGGTTGAATACCGTGCAACCAGTTACCGATATTTACCTGATAAAGCAGGACAATGTTATATTGCAGTAGATAAAAAGAACGTACTCAATATGAGTGATAAAACTACCTTAATCAGATGGTATGAGACGGAGTTAGAAATTAAGAATGATTCCGATATCCAAATTCCTATCAACAATGATGAAATGGAAGCGGTCAGAAAAGATACCAAGGGGATGGTTCCGGAGGATCGTCTAGAAGTAATGGCAAGAAATAGAAAAAAATCAGAATATGCAAAAGAGCTTTTGTTAGCACAATCAGCATTAAGTAAATCAAATTTTGTCGTTGTAGCTAATAAGTTTTTATCTATTTCTATAGAGGAAAGCATAGAGAGCCATGATATCTTATTGAATATTTTAGCTTTGCTGGACAGACGAGTTGGAAAAAAGCGAATTTTAAACATGACCGAGAAGATGAAGTTCAAGCATCCAAGTGTACAGTATTTTTATGAGCTGCGGTTTAGTACGTTATGAAAAATGAAAAAACTCCTTCCCCCCTCTCAAGCAGGAGGTTTTTTTCATGCGAACGTATATTTGCTGATAAATTGTTGTCGGTAAGAGGATGTATTTTAATGGAAAAAATCTGATAGATAAAAAAATAGCAATGAGAACGCCAGATGAATATGGTGAAAATTTGTTGGATATTGTAGGCGGAGTTGTTGTGGGTAATTCATTTCTTGAAACTGTTGAAATAAAACCTCTGTAAAGAATGTCAGTCCTTATGTACCGCTAGACTTATATACCTATCAAAGTCCTCCATGATACTATTCTCTAAACGATAGTAATTGCTTAATTGAAATTGAGATTAATTGTGGGGAGTTTTCAGAACGTAGTATTGAGGAGATTTCAATCAGATTTGCTGTTAGTAATCCTATTGAAACTTATGAGAAAACCATTGCACTTTGCAAATCACTATGTGAAATGCTAAGTGTTAATGTTTATGATATGCAATTAAAACAGACCTTAAATTTCACGAATGAAATACAGATGCTACATAGTAAGAAATGTTTTTGGAAAAGAGAAGAAAACTCATTCCAGACGATACTATTTCTGTTCCGTTGCATTGTGGAAAAACATTTTGGGACTGGATTAAGGATCGAGATAAGAGATAGTAAACGATGGTGGTGAGTGAATAACAATCGACTTGTTCTATTGGTAAAATCATATAGGGAAGTGACATGATTCTTGTTGATGAATCTAGCCGCAATCGAATTGAAGAATTTATTGAACAACTTTTAAATATACACCCTCCCTAAAAAAGCCGTTTCTTGATGCCCGAAGGCACCAGGAAACGGCTTTTTGCCAGTCATCCACGCAGCTACTGGCTCTCCCAAAGGTCGGCATAGACGCCGCTTTGGGCCAGCAGGGCGTCATGCTCCCCGCATTCCACGATCCGCCCGTTCTTCAAGACACAGATCTGGTCGCAGGACTGGACCATACGCAGCCGGTGTGAAACGAGAATCGTCGTGACGCCCTCCAGCCGGCCGATCAGCCGGGCAATCGCCTGCTCGGTCACGGTGTCCAGGCTGCTCGTCGCTTCATCGAGCAGCAGAAGCTGGGGCTTGCGCAGCAGCGCCCGGGCGAGGGCGAGCCGCTGGCGCTGGCCGCCGGACAGACTGGCTCCGTTCTCCTCCAGCACGGTTTCGTAATGAAGAGGCAGCGCCGCGATATCCTCATGAATTTGCGTCAGGCGGCATACCTCGACCACCTCTTCGAGCCCTGGCTTCGTCTTTAGCCCGAGACAGAGATTATCGTAGACCGACCCGTGGAAAAAGAACGAGTCCTGCGCGACATAAGCCGTCCGGGCCCTTAGCCCCTCGGTGCCGATCTCGTCCAAGGCCCGGCCGCCAATCGAGATAGCGCCTCCCTCCGGCTCGTAGAAACGCAGGAGCAGCTTAAGCAGGCTGCTCTTCCCCGAGCCGCTCGGCCCGACAATGGCGGTCGCCGTTCCCTGCTTCACGGTCAGGTCGAGGCCGTCCAGCGTGAGCGGCTTGCTGCCGTACCGGAAGGACAGGCCGCGGAAGACGACATCTCCGCGGAGGTCGGCCCCCGCCGGTCGTCCGTCCGGCTCGGCTTTCCGCTCCGGCTCCAGGTCCATGATTTCCCCAAGCCTGGAGGCGGCCACATACGCGGATTGAAGCACCGGCTGGAGGTCGATCAAGCGCTGGAGAGGAGTGAGGAAATACGCCAGCAGCACGTTGAAGGTGATGAGCTGGCCTGCCGTCAGCGTACCTCTGGCCACCTCCCTGGCACCAATCCACAGGAGAACTACCCCGCTTACGAGCTGAAGGCTGTTTTTCAGAGCCGCCTGCTGGTTGCTCGCTTTTCCGTACGTCAGGGTGCTCGCGAGAAACGCATCATACTTCCGGTCGGCGGTTTCCCCGACCTCGTTCCCGGCGGTGGCCGCCTTCACCGTTTCGATTCCTTTCACGGATTCGATCACATAAGAGGTGAGCTCCGCCTGGTCCGCCATAATCTGCCGGTTGTACCGGTCGAAGGCTTTGCGGAAGCCCGTCAGGATGATCGCATACAGCGGAACGAGCAGGAGCGTAATCCCGAATAGAAGCGGGTTCTGGTAATAGAGCACGAACGCGGCGATGCCGATGGTGAGCGTGTCCACGGCCAGCGTCAAGGAAGCCTCGGAGAGGGCGTCCCTCACGTGGGCGGCGTCCGTGAGCCGGGAGGTAATGTCCCCGGCCTTGCGGGCGCTGAAGAAGCCGAGGGGCATGCGCATCACATGATGGTAATAGTCCATCACGAGCCGGCGGTCGATTCGCTGGGCCATCCGCAGAAAGAGATGGTTCCGTCCGTAATCCAGCGCCGTCTGCACGAGGTAGAGGACGATCAGCACGGTGGAGATCAGCCCGAGGGTGCCCATCTGCTGGGAACCGAGGAGCCCGTCCAGCAGGTACTGGAAGTAGTAGGCCCCTGCTATGCCGATGCCCGTCACCACGATAGAAGCAGCCACGATCGGAAGCAGCAGACGCTTGTTCTGATTAAGAAGAGGGAGGAACCGCTTGATCGGGCTGCTTCCCATGGAAACCGGCTTGAATTCGGTTCCGGGCTCCAGCAGAATCAGGACACCGGTCCAAATGTCCAGAAAATCCTTCGTGGAAAACGTACGCATGCCCTCCGCCGGGTCGGCCACTTGAACCTTCTCCTCGCTCACTTCATAGAGGACCACATAGTGAAGAACGGCCTTGTCGATGACGACATGGGCGATGGCCGGCAGCGGGAACGGCTCCAGAAGGGAGTCCCTCTCACCCTTTACCGCCTGCGCCTCGAAGCCGATGGATTCCGCCGCCCGGACGAGGCCGAGGGCGTTGGTTCCGGTTGGATCGGTGCCGCACGCTTCCCGCAAGATGGTTAACGGCAGCTTGCTTCCGTAATACCGGGCGATGGTGGCCAGGCAGGCCGGCGCACAATCCTTGCGTTCCTGCTGCCGGATGCAGACCTTTTGTTTGAACAATCCCGTCCCGCCTTTCTAATCGCTAACTTAGTAGTTCATACCCATAAACAGGAAAGGGTTAATCAGGATAGAAACGGGGGAAAGCGGGAACTGGGGAGGATACGGATGCATCCCATATTTGGGGTGCCTTATTTGCAAATGAAGGTTTTCTCACTAATAATGTTACCGGATAAGGCACTGGGATGGGTTTCACTTCCAGTTCCATAGGTTAAAAGTACATACACCTTAGAAAGGGGTTGAAAAGGCATGACTACCATGAAAAAAACGAAAACCACCCACTCGTTTAAGCAGTTAAACGAGGCTGAGATGATGGACGTAAACGGAGGAGACTGGAGGGATATCGCCCGCTGGTCGGCGGACTTTGTCCGGGGACTCTTCTCCAGTCCGTTTGGCTGCGGGCTTGGGGACGTGACAGGCAGGAACAGCAAGCCGAGCAGTGGCTGCTCGCCTTACCCCGCCAGCAAGCGTTGTTAATCCTACTTAAGTCCATAGCTTTATCCACCGGGATAAGGCAGCGGCAAGCGGGCAGGGCCGGTTGGGACCAACCGGCTCTGCCTTGCTTTTTGTGTTGCTACATAAGAAAGGGGGCTGACAATGGACAAGAAGAACGAGAGAATGACGCGGGCCCGGGTTAACTTGCCCTTCCTGCAGGGAGTTTGCCGCTGGATGGAGGAAGAGGGGTTCGGAGAGCCTTCCTTGTATGAAGCATTGAGGGAACGCATCGGCCTGCTGGAGGCCATTGAGGAATGCTCGGACGAGCTGGCCTTCTGGTTCGCGGAGGAGGATGCGGAGCTCATCCGAATGCGGGAGGAGCCGGATCCGTCGCGCATCACGGCCATGGTACGCGGAATTACGGAGACCGGAGAACGGTCCAGAGTGTCCGTCGTGGTCATGACCCGGAATGAGGAACGCTGCATAGCCCGCTGTCTGGCGAGTGTACAAGCCCTGGCGGACGAGACAATCGTGCTTGATACCGGCTCGACGGATCGGACGGTGGAGATCATCCGGGAGGAGTTTCCCGGGGTTCGGCTCCTGCAGGCCCCGTGGGCCGACGATTTTGCGGCGATGCGAAACCGCCTCACGGCAGAGGCGGAGGGGGAGTGGGTTTTTCAGCTGGATGCCGATGAATATTTGGTCAGCGATCCTGCGCCGCTCAAAGCCTTCCTACAGCTCGTGTATGACCTTCCGGTTCCTTCACTTGTGGTGAGCCCGAAGATTGTGAACGAAGACGGGGGAGAGCTGCCTTTGACCCGCCGGATTTACCGTAGGAAGGACGGGCTTCATTACTATGGGATCATCCACGAGGATTTGCGGCTAGCTCCGGATCGGAGAGGAGAAGACCTTCTGCACTTGATGACGGACGACCTCATCCGCCATGACGGGTATGAGCCTGAGGTTATGCGGGCGAAGGACAAAGCAAACCGGAACATTCCGCTGCAGGAGAGGATGGTTCAGGAAGAGCCGGACAACATGAGGTGGCATTATTTTCTTGCCCGCGAGAAGGAGGCAGCCGGTTACCCGGAGGAAGAAGTACTCGAAACGATTGACCGGGGGCTGAAGCAGCGGGCGGAGAAGGCCGGGCCCGATTCCTTCCATCTGCGCTCCCTTCTGCTTCAGGCAAAGCTGCTCGACGCCCGGCTCGGGCCGTTCAATCCTGCCGCCGAGGCCGTTGTGGAGCAGTATCCGGATTGTACGGACGGGCTGTATTACCGGCTGAACCGGCTGGTTTTCCTGGGGCTTTCCTCCATGCTCCAGGGAGCGGACAAAACGCTCGCCCGCTTGCAAAGCCTGGAGAACCCTTATTCCCTGCTCCAGCCGCAGAGCGACCACCTCATGCAACTGATGGGCCGCATCTACTTGGCGGGTGGACAGTATGGAAAGGCGATGCGCGTCTTCTCGACCATCTCCGATGAAGAGATCCGCGGTAGGGTGAAGGAGGAGCTGGCGGATCTGCGCGGACAGCTGGATGCTTTTCTGGATGGCCCGCAACAGACGGCGCTTGTGTGAGCTCTGGAGCGGAGGGAAGCGTTGACCCCTTTAACGCCATTCAGAATACCTCCGGCAGGTAGGGTGATTAGTTCGCTCCAGCAGGGTTATTTTTTTGGCCGCCGATTCGGGTTCAAGAGAGGCATGCCCTGCAACCTCCGGCCGCTGGAAAACGTCCAAAGGATAACAAAGTATCCATTCTAATGGAGGAGGGGGCTTATGGTCGTCTGGGGCTTTCCCTTTGCGGCTCTTTCGGCTTGTCTGGTGGGGATAGCTGGCTATTTGGTTTTGGGGCTTCTGCTGCCAGAAAGCCGGTTTCCGGCAGCAAGGTGTTGGAGAAAAGCGTTGGCGGCGGGACTTTCGCTTGTTTTTCTCTATTTGTACTTGAGTAACCTGGCTCTTCTGGACTAAGGGTAGGTCAGGGATGGAGGCGGGGAAGGGCAGGATGGTAAGGAAACTCGTCAGTGGGGAACGGTGGGGTTAATGAAGTTAAAAAATAGCCGTCCAAGCCAAAAGCCAATGGCCCAGGCCGGGACGTCGGCCTTGATCCTTACCGTTTGCGTCGCCGCTGCTCTGGCTTGGTCTCCTTGGCTGAGCGAGGAACGAGCGGCTCGCTGGGCAGCCGCCCATTTTCATTCCGGCCAGAAGGGGAGAACGGATGCCTGTGGGGTAGTGGGAACGCAAGCCGGGGAGCGCCGCTTTTTTGCCCGGAAGGTGACGCTGTTCTACCGCTGCGGCTTGCTCCCGTCGCCTCCCCAGGATCCGCCCCAAAAGTCTGCTGTTTACGTGACGGGCTTCGGGGCCATCTTCCGTTGACAGCCTCGTTATAACAGGGGATGGCAGAGAAGCAAGGAGCTTAGGAAAGTTCCTCATCCAACCGAAGCCCGAGCGGAGTAGGCAAACCGTCCATGCTGACGGCATTTTTCTCCTTGCGGTAGGCGGGGAGGCTGTCGCCCTTGTGGACCGCCCAGGTCTGGAGCTGGTCCCGCTCCCCCGCGTAGTCGAAATAAGGGACGCTGTAACCGCATGAGGTTTTGACGGCGTGCAGGCGGGCGTGGATGATTTGGCGGGCTCCCGGATAAAGACTAAATTGAGGAGCAAGCGCCTCCCATTCCGGTGTGTCGGGCAGGATCACCCGGCCGGTTCCGTACAAGCGCAGAATGAGCGGATTTCCTTCAAAGGCCACGAACATAAAGGTCAGACGGCCGTTCTCCAGCAGATGGGCGCTTGTCTCATTTCCGCTTCCCGTCAGATCGAGATAAGCGACCTCAGTCGGAGACAGCAGGCGCAGCACATCATAGCCCTTCGGGGATAAGTTGACATGGCCGATCGGATCCAGGGGGGCGGACCCGACGAAAAAGATGCGCTGCTTCCGGATAAACTCCTCGTGCTCCGGCTGGAGGGAAGCAAACAATTTGCCCATGGTGATCTCTCCTTCTTGGTTCGTTTAGGCGCGGCCCTCTTCTCCTCCAGTATGAAACCAGTGGTAAAGGATGTAAATGATGGATTACCTATATGGTTATAGCCGTTGAGGTTTCGATGGCGGAGCGTTGGTTACTTTTAGAGAGCAGCCCATGCGTCCTAAGCCGCCACCTAATGACGTTTCACCCTGCCTCCGGTTGGCTCACGGGCAGGCACGGGGGAATCGCCGCATCCGCTATCCTAAACCTGACCGGGAGGGTCAGGTTTTTTTGTTGGAAAGATAATTCAAGAGGGCCCGGAGCGGTTACATAGAAGTATCAGGTTTTGTCCGTGAGTCACGGAAAAAAGGGGAGAGCGCCATGTTTACCGATACGCTTCACAAACTCATTGACCAGTACGGCTATCTCCTGTTCTATTTGACACTGGCGCTCGGGCCATTCGGCCTTCCCGTTCCGAACGAGGTCACCGCCATGACGGGAGGCGTGACGGCGGCGGCCGGCACCTTGAACCCTTGGGGCGTTTTCGTTTTTATCTTCGGGGGGCTGCTCACCTCGGTGTCGCTCAGCTTCGCGGCGGGGAATTACATCGGAAGCAAGGTGATCCGCCGACTCAAAAAGAAGAGCAAGTACCGCCGGCACATCCGCAGGGCGGAGAAAATTTTAAACAAATACGGCAACGCCGCTTACGCGCTCAGCTGCTTCGTTCCGGTGGTGCGCTATGCGGTTCCGGTACTGGCGGGCGCCAGCCGGACCAAGTTCAAGCGCTTCGCGGTCTACTCGTACACCGGGGTGGCGGTCTGGACCTTGGTGTATTTCGGTCTCGGGCTTGGGTTCGGCGAGGAACTGGCGGCCTTCGTCGCAGGCCTCAATCCTTACATGCTGGCAGGAGTTGCCGCTGCCCTCGCAGGCGGATACTTTACGTACCGCTTCCTGCGCAAGAGCAAAACAGCCGAGCCGCCTGTCCTGGCACCGGCACCGGTTCCGGGTGAGAAGGTGCGGCCCTGACCGGGCCGTCAGGAGGAAGAAGGGCCGGAAGCGGCCGGCAGGCGGTTCGGGCGGAAGCTCTCCAGGCCCATGACTCGAACGATAGGGCCGCGGGACGGACGGCGGCTTGGCGGAAGACGGCCGCCACCTTTGCTATGGCCGGGCCGCCCATGAGCGGAAGAGAGCGGCAGCGAAGGGCGCTGCCTTGATCCGGCCGGAGAGCGGACGAGGGCTTGCCGTGCCGATGGCGTACCCATAGAAAAAGCATCCCATGGACCAAAGGGTCCGTCGGGATGCTTTTGATTTTTATGGGCGGGGCTGCGTTGGCGAGTGACCGGACCGGACAGCGGCCAAGGTGTGGAAGGCTGCGGGGGCGGTTGGGTGCCGATCCGACGGGACGCCGGGGGGAGCCGGTTGGAAGCCTGCGGGTCCGGCCGCAAGCTTCATCCGCCGCTGCTAGGTGAAGGTCGGGAGAAGCTAACGAACCGGCTGATGCTTATTTGGTGCAAAAACGCCCAGATTTTTTTCTAACGAATCCTGATGGTGTTATTCGGTCTTTTTGCTGCTTCAAGCAGGAAAAAGCACCGAATAGCGTGTCTGCGATTCGTTAATGAGAAAAAAGGAGGCTTTTTGAGCCAATAAGGATGCCTCGATTCGTTAGCCGCGCGGGCACCCTCATTCACCGTCTCAAGGAGGACTAGGCGAGGCTTTCTTCGAGGCCGAGAAGCACGAAGCCAGTTGAGCGATAGTGTGTTACTGGTAGCATTCGCTCCGGCCTGGTCTTCCCTCACCTGTGCAGCTTCCGCCCCAACCGGGTCGGCCCTTGCCTATGCAGCTTTCGCTTAGGCCTATCCCCTCGCCTGAAGCTCCGCCTCGACCGCCACCTCCTCCGGCCGGTAAACGGCCAGCAGCCGGCCTTCCCGGTCGGCGGCGAACAGAACGGAGCGCTCGCTCTCGAGTGTGAAGCGGTACTCGGCGCCGGTCTCCGGGTCCTTCGCGGCGATATCTGCCGGAAGGCCGTACTCGGACACGAAGACGAACAGGCTGCCCTCGTCGAAGGCGAGCTTCCGCCCGTACACGCCCGCGAGCTCCCCGCCGGCCAGCCACTCCAGCTCGGGGACGACCCCGGCGGCCGCGATCGCCTGGCGGTAGACGGCCGCGAGCGTATCTGTGCGGCGGTTCAGCTCAAGCGGCAGCGGGCACCAGAGCAGGCGGCCCTTGCCGAGCGGCGCTTCGACGAGCGGCTGCGCCCGGCGGGAATCCGCCGTGCCGACCAGCTGCTTCGCCGAGTCGGCGATGCGGGGGCCGTCGAACGTGACCGGGAGGACGCGGCCGTCTACGATAACGGCCTCCTCGCGAAGCACGTTCGCCTGCCCGGCGGCTCCGAGCTCCGCCTGCAGCCGCTCGACGGGCCGCCAGTAGGCATCCAGCCCGACCGGCCCCGTGATAAGCAGCGTGCCGCCGTGACGGCTCACGTGCCCGGTCAGCTTCTCCAGCGCTTCGCTGCTGAAGTTGTGCGGGCTCGGCAGGATGAGGAGTCCCGGCGGATCCGTCTCCAGGGAATCGAGATGATATTCGCCCAGCCCCCGCACGTGGACATTCAGCTCATACGCCAGCGTGCGGATGGCCGCCGTTGTCGCCGGATAGGCAAGCGGGCGGGTGGAGAAGTCGTTGGAGTAGGGGAACACCACCGCGATGTCCTCCAGCCGGCGGCCGCGGAACAGATGCCCGATCTCGTTCATAAATGCCCCGAACTGGTACGAGACGTCCGCTTCCGGCTTCTCCGTGCCGTCAGCTCGTAACGCCCCTATGTTCGATTCGTTGACGTTGTTCATGTAGTAATTCACGTTCCAGATCCACTGCACGGCTCCCGCGCCTCCGGTCGAGAAAGCGTAGGCGTACTTGCGCTCCAGAATGCGCCGCAGTTCCTCTTCGCTCCGCTTGGCCCGTCCGTCCGGCGTCTCGATGTACATGATGCCGGTTTCCTGGATGAGGTTCGGTTTCCCGGTATCCTTCGAAAATACCCCGTCCCAGACCAGGTCGTCCATGTTCCACCACGAGTGCATGGTCGTATAATCCACTTCCTCCGCGTAGAAGAACGGAGAGGGCCGGCGGCCGCTCAAGGCTTCGTCCTGGCCGACCGTCACAAGCTGCTTCGGCTGGAGGGAGCGGATCGTCTCCACCAGCTGCGCCGCCCACCGGTTGTGCATGTCCATGGTGAAGAGCGAATAATCGAGCCAGGGGCCGCCTTTGGCCGGAAGGATCGCCGTCGTGCCGAAGTTAAGCTCCTCCTTCTCCGGCAGCCGGGCCGCCGCGAAGGAAGGGAGCTCCTCCGGCGTCATGCCCCAGCGCTCTTGCAGCACCCGCACGGATCCGTGGCGCTCCTCGAGCCAAGCGGAGAAGGCCTCCTGCTCAAAGCGGTCCCTGGAAGAGCGCGGACCGGCGAAAATCCTCTTGGGATCGAACATCGAAGGCTCGTTGATGAGGTCCCAATGAACGTTCGTCGTTTCCGCATGGCGGGAGATGATGGAAGCCAGGAACCGCTTCTGGGCCTCCACGCTTCGCGGATCCAGGTAAGGGTTTACCCCTTCCCACGTTTCCGGCGTAAAGGCAAAGAAGTTGAAGGTAACCTCCAGGCCGTAGCGCTTCGCGGTGAGCAGGAAGGCGTCGATGGCGCGCAGCGTCTCCTCCACGGCGTGGCCGTCGACGAACATGACCTGCCGCCAGGCGGTCCAGAGCCCGGTCCGGATATAGTTGATTCCGGCCCGCTTCATCTGGGCCATGTCCCGGTCCCAAACCGCGGCATTGGGCAGGAAGAGGAACTTCCGGGCGACGTCGCTCGTCATGTACGTCATGCCGACGATCGGGAACGGCTTGCCGTCCTTCACGAAATAGTCACGGCCGCAGGAGAGCATCTCGCCCTCGCGCAGCAGGTCCTCGTCCCGGCACCAGAAGCCCTGCTGAAGCCGGCGTTTCTCCCCGGCCTCCGAGACGGCTTCGCACTCGGCGAAATAGAAGCCGGGTGTCAGCTCAACCGGCACGGGAATGCGCGTCCAGTGAAGCTCCCGGCCCAGGACGGTCTGCCGCTCCTCTCCCCACACCGTCTCGTACCGGTCCTCCTGATGGAAATCTCCCGGCTGCGCCGGCTCGGCCGTCCGCTGCAAGGCCCGGCGGACGCGTAGCCGGAGCGTCCACTCCTTGGCCTCGCCGCGGAACGCCCGTAGCCGCTGCCCCTGGAGGGTGAGGGTGGCCCGCTCCCCCTCTTCATAGGAAGCGTAGGTCGGCTTCAGCCACAGCTCGGTTACGCCTTCGGCGGCATAGCCCGCCCACTCGCCCAGAGCCTCGGCACCGCCCCCGTCCCAGAAGCCCCGGCGCAGAATCTGGTTGATCAGAATCCAGCGTCCGCCGGCATAATCGCCCTTGGTATGCTCCAGCAGGACGGCAGGCGCCGCTACTTCGCGCTCCCGGCCGCAGCCGCTGATTCCTTTGAGCAGCGGATAGAGGTGCGCATCCATCGGCCCCGAGGTGCCGCCCTGCCCCGGCTGGTCGTCGGCGTGGGTCGCATGCAGCACGAGGCCGAAGGTCGGCTCGATGCTGAAAAGAGCCTCCCGGCCTTCGAACAGCGGAATTTCCCTATGGGCCGCCAGGTGATGGAAGGGGGAGGGATCGACGGGAAGCGCTTCGTGGATGAGCAGCTTCTGGTGGTAGCCCGTTTGGGGCGCTTCCGGCCGCCACTCGCCGTCTTCCCGGTACACGGGAATTTTGAAGGGCGCCCCTCCTGCGGCGACGAGTCCTTTTCCCTGATGCAGGTGGTCCAGCAGGGCCGGCCAAGCGTCCTTAGGGAAATACGGGCCGTGAAGGTGCACATAGCCGGAGGCTCCCGCAAGAGCGCCGGGAAGTCCTTCGGCATCGGCCAGCGTGTATCGGTCAGCAAGCTCTTCGAGCGTCCGTTCGTCGGGGCGGTCTCCCGCGTAGGGGAAAGCCGGATCATAAAAGACAACGATTTGACTCATGGAGAATCCTCCTTGCCGGCTTGGGCCGGACTTGGTATGATTTTGGTAAACCAGTTAGGTTTGTTAGGTAAGAGAAGCTTTTCGACATGGGTAGAATGTAAGGCTGCGCGCCCGGTGTGTCAACCGTTATCCGGCCGAATCCAACCGATTATAACGGACTAAAATGATACCAGCGTTTCCCGTTGGGCAGAAAAGAGGAAGACCATGGCCAAAATCACCATGCAGATGATTGCCGACAAGCTCGGCTTGTCGAAATATACCGTTTCCCAGGCCCTTTCGGGCAAGCCTGGAGTCGGCCGGGACAAAAGGCAGCAAATTCTCGAAACCGCCCGAACGCTGGGTTACCGGCTGCCATCGGCTCCGCCGGGTACACCCGGTGCTCCCGGAAGCGGGCTGCCGGAAACGAAGAAGCGGAAGCTCCTCCTTCACATGGACCCGGTATACCGGATCGAGAACGACTTCTGGAGGCGGGTGCTCGACGGAATTCTCCAGGCCTGCGAGGAGTCGGGCTGGGAGGCGGCCTTTGTGGAGGAAGCGGAGGAAGCCGAGCAAGTAAGGGAAGCCGAAGAAGTAAAGGTAGCGGAGGAAGAGAAGGAAGAGAAGGAAGAGAAGGAAGTCGAGATGATCCTAGACGACAAGTGGGCCAAGGATTCCCGGAATGGAATGGCCGCGAAGGAGGGGGCCAGGAAGGCGAAAACGGCCGAAGAGGTCGTAAGGGCGCCTCTTGCGGCAGGGCTTATCGTCGTGGGCAAAACGGCCCCTTCCCGGCTGGTCGGCTTCCGCCGGCTGGGCCTGCCGCTTGTGCTGATCGACCACGAAGAGCCGCTGGTCGAAGCCGACGTAATCCTGAACGCCAACCTGGAAGCGGCCCGGATCGCCTGCCGGCATCTGCTCGCTGCCGGCTGCCGCTCGCTTGTCTTCGTCGGCCGGGACAGCTTCTCCGTCAGCTTCCGCGAGCGGTGGTGGGGCTGCCGCCTGGCGGTGGACGAATGGCGGGCGGAGACCCGCGACAGCGGGCTGCGCCTGAAGAAGTGGACCGTCCCGTACGGCGGGTCCGGCTGGCAGAACCAGCTGGGCAGGAGGCTGGAGGCTCTGGGCCCGGCGGTGCTAACGGCTGCAGGGGAAGCCCCGGATGATGCCGGAAACCGCTCCGCCCTAAGCGGGGGAGAGGGAGAGAGACCGGACGGCTTCCTGTGCGCGAACGATCAGATCGCCCTCGATCTGATCGGGCAGCTTAAGCGGGCCGGCCTGCGGGTGCCGGAGGACTGCCGGGTGGCCGGGATCGACAATATCGCGAAGGCCGCCCATGCCGTTCCCGCCCTTACGACGGTGGAGCTGGCGAAGGAAGCGCTCGGCCGGAGGGCTGTGCAGGCGCTGGAGCGCAAGCTCGCGAATCCGGGCTCGTGGGCAGAGAAAATTATTCTGAGTGCCCGGCTCGTGGAGAGACAATCCGGATAGACCGTCCCGTTGGCGAAGTTTCAAAGCCGGAAAGCAAGGTTAAAAGATGGTAGCTAAAGCAGCATTCCTATCCAAGATACAGAAGAACTCCAAATGACGAGAAACCCAAACTCGAAAAGGCGGTGTTGATGATGTATTTATTGGTGCTTGTGATTGTGGCGGCAGCTATCGGTTACTACATCTGGTATTCCAAGAACACCTGGAAAACCGTCGAGGTAGCCACCGGAGCTCAGACGGAGGAAGTCCAGATGAAATATGCTCTGCTTCAGAACGAAGGCGTCCGCTGCCGCGTCAAGACGGACGAGAATCCGGCCAACATGGCGATGGCGGGCGGCCCGCTGCCGGAAACCGGCGGTGTATCCCCTTCGAACCGCGCGACCCTGCAGGTGCATGCAGCCGATCTGGACCGTGCCCGTGACATTCTCGACCGGAATGACACGGTGGTATAATACCCGCCCGGCCGATTAGCGGAAGGCGGAAACACCGATCCGCGGATCGGTGTTTTTTTCTGCCGTTTCGACACGGAATTTCCCGGGAAATGGACAAGCGAAGGCCGAGGAATGTCGCAATACGGTCCTATATCCGGGAACCGGTAATTTTTTCCCTCTCTGGCGGTCTCCCCGGCTTCGTTATATTCTTGAACATGGACCGTCGGAAAGTACCCCCGCATTGCGAAGAGGCGGTGCGAATTTTATGATAGGGTGGGTGATGACAGCATGATAATGGAACAGAAACGATGCATGTTCTGCGAAAAAACGGTACCGGTTAAACCGAATGAGGACGGCGCATACCTGTTTACAGGATGCTCGTGCAGCCAAGACGGGACCTATGCCATCGACCGTCGCTTCTATGAAGATTTGAACAAGCTGGCTCCAGCCGAGAAAAGGGAGCAGTTTTACTTGCTTTCCGGCTTGATCCGGGAAATGCTCGAGCTTAACAAGGACGTTTACATAACGCGGGAGAACAAGGATGCGATGCTGGCGTCCGCGATGATCCCGACAAGCCTGGAGGAGAAGATGGAGAAATGCCTTCTGTCGCTTCACCGCAAGGTGGAGGGACCGAACGAGCTGTTATCTCTCGCTCCGATTGAGCATTCCTACAACATAACGTATTCTCCCAGCCTGCAGGAATTCATCTATGTGCTGGAGGAGCTGAAAACGCAGAAGCTGGTCGAACGGCGCGGGCAGGCGCTCAGCCTGACGCCGGCCGGATGGGCGAAGGCGGAGGAGCTGAAAGAGAACCGGAGCTCCAAGCAGTGCTTCCTGGCCGTGGGCATGGAACCGGAATTATTGGAGCCGCTGAAGGCCGCTCTTCTGCCTAAGCTGAAGGAAAGCGGCTATGAAGCGGTGACACCGGAGGCGGAGGAGCGGGTGGACCGCTCCACGGAGCAGGCGATCCGCGGCAGCGATCTGGTTATTGCGGATTTTACCAATCAGGCGCGGAGCGTCTATTTTGAGGCGGGCTATGCCAAAGGACTCGGGCTCAAGGTGATCGGAACGGTCCGCCGGGATTCGACAGCGGGCCTTCTCCTCGATCCGTCGGGCGATCCGCCGATCGTGTGGGACACGCCTGAGGACCTCGCGGAACAGCTGCAGGAAAGAATTGCGAAGAAGTAGGGGCGGCCTGCCGCTCCAACCGGATAATCCTTCGGCAAGGCCTAGGCCATGCTGAGAAAAGTGGAACACCCGCTTTCAGATCGATCTCCTTTAGCAGACAGAGAAGCGCAGGCCGCCTCTTCTGTCCGACAAGGGGACCTATCGGTCAGGCGGGTGTTTTTTTCTTCTTCCCGAAGCTGGTATAGTGGATAGAGAGAAATGCACACCACCCTACTTACCGTTTTGGAGGTCGTATCATGAGTCAACGTTACCGGATTACAAGAGTTATGCAGGAGACGGCCGAAGGCGGTTCCGCCCCGGCTATTACGCTGGAAGAATGCCGGCGGTACTTCGCCGCTCAGCCGGATTTTATGTATACCCCGGTGTTTACGGTCAAAGGAGAAACGACCATGTCGATCGAAGGGGATTTCTTTCTGTGGAGCTTCGGGGACAAGCCGATTCCCTTCCGGCATTACCAGGGGGACCTGTATGTTTCGGGCACGAACGAGGCCGTGATCCCGAGAATGATGCAGGTCGCAAGCGACCTGCACGCGGATATTATGGAAGGCTGACCGGGAAGGCGGAAGGGAAGGTCGGATAAGGGGAGGAGGAAACCGGGCCTACGGCCGGCAAGGCATCCGGAGCCAGCGGCACCTGAGCATTCATCCCGAACTTATTTCCTCCCTTCCCTGACACGACAAAACGAAGCCGGAGTCCTTCCCGGCTTCGTTTTTAGGTTGGGCAGATAAACCGCGGGGCCTTTCGTCCCTGTGATTCATGGCGCGGCCCGGCGTTAACCGGAGGGACTAAGCGAGCGTGTCGCGAAGAAAGGCAAGCGTCCGCACCCACGAGTCGCGCGAGGCTTCGACGCTGTACCCGGCGCCGGTGTCGTTGAAGAACGCGTGCTTGGCGCCGTCGTACATGTGGGAGGTGAAGGCTTTGCCCTGCTCCTCCATCGCCCGGGCGAAGTCCGGCACGAGCGCGTTGATGCCGGCGTCGAGGCCGCCGAAGAAGCCGAGCACCGGGCAGCGGATGCCCTCCGCGAGCTCCCCTGCCAGGCGGCCGTAGTACACGACGGCCCCGGCCAGCTCCGGCTCGGCAGCCGCCAGCCGCGCGGAGAGCGCGCCGCCCAGGCAGTAGCCGACGGCGGCGGTGCGGCCGTTCGCGGGCTCGTACCGCTGCAGGAAGCGGTACGCCGCGCGCGTCCGCTCCACGAGCTCCGGCAGGCGCCCGGGCATGGCGAGCAGCGCGTCCGCGGACGGCTGCACGAGGCGCCGCTCGGCTTCCGGCCGCTCGGCCAGAGCCGCTTCGCGCACGGCCGGGTCGCGGAACGCCTGCGGCGGCGCCGAGTGCAGGAACGTCCGCACGCGCTCGATGCGCTCGTCGCTCAGGAGCTCGGGCCGTTCGCCGTTCTCGGCGTACAGGTCGGGCGCCGCGGCGACGTAGCCCGCTTTGGCGAAGCGGTCGGTCACGTCCCGGATATGGGCGCTCACGCCCCATACCTCCTGGAGGACGAGGACCGCGGGCAGCGGCTCCTTCACGTTAGCGGGACGGGACACGTACATCCGGTGGACTTGCCCGCCGTCTTCGTAGGTTAACCATTCGCTGGTAATGGGCATGGAGGCAGCACCTGCTTTCGTTGGAATAGGAATAGCTTCTTGTCTATCATAACCAAGCCGGGCATTTTCTCACAAGCGAACCGCCCCCAAGGCCGGTCCTTCAGATCCGCAGCTCCAGATGCCGGATGGTGGAATTCTCGATCTGGATGGTGGGATGATGGATGCCGAACCGGTCTTCGGCGAGCTGGATGGCCTGCTGCAGAACGGCAAAGGCGTCCCGGGAATCTTCAATAAGCAGATGGCAGCTCAAGGAATTCAGCCCGGAGGTGATGGTCCAGATGTGCAGGTCATGCACGTCGATAACCCCGGGCAGCTGCTCGAGGGCTTTTCGAACGTCCGGCTCGCTTACGGTGGGTGGAGTCCCTTCCATCAGCACATGAACCGTATGGGAAATGATTCCCCAGGCGCTGCGCAGAATGAGCACGGAAACGAACACGGAGATGATCGGGTCGGCGGCATACCAGCCGAAGACGGTCATAAGCACCCCCGCGGCAATGGCGCCGAGGGAGCCGAGGGCGTCCCCGAGAATATGCAGGTAGGCGCTTCTCAAGTTCACGTTATTCTTCACGTCGCCTTTTCGTAAGAGCGACCACGCGCTGCCCAGGTTGGCCAGCAGGCCGATAACGGCTATCGCCGTCATGGTCCCGCCCGCCACCTCAGGCGGTGCGGAGAGCCGCTTCCACGCCTCCCAGATGATAAAGCCGGCGATGCCGAACAACGCGATCCCGTTGAACAGCGCAGCCAGAATCTCGAAGCGGTGGAAGCCGTACGTGCGCCGGGCACTGGCCGGCTTGGAAGCGAACCATAGGGCGAGCAGGCTTAGGCCGAGGGCGGCGGTGTCGCTCAGCATGTGCCCGCTGTCCGATAGCAGTGCAAGGCTTCGGGTATACAGCCCGCCTGCAAATTCAAGCAGCATAATGCCGCCGGTGAGGGCGAGGGCGATGGCCAATCCTTTGCGGTTGCCCGGCGACACATCGTGATGGTGATGGCCGATTCCGTGCGAATGACCGTGGGAGGAGGCCCCTTCATGGTCGTGCCCATGGTCGTGTTCATGATCATGGTCATGCTTTCCAGGGCGGGGGGCCGGGCGCCCGTCTTTATGAGCTGCCGATTTCTCCTTCATGATTCATCCTCCTCTTCTCTCTATGTATATATGAATATATGCTCATATATTAATTATGATCGGGTTTGCTCCTTTTGTCAAAAGCTAGTTTTCCCGATTCCGTTTAAATTCCATTTACACACGCGGTCTATTCTATAATCATAATCAAGACGAAAAGTCCCGGTCGAATCTCCGGGCTGTAAAGGAGAGACATTCATGCCCGAACCTCAAACGAACGCATCCCCCCGTCCAGGAGGGCGCGTCTTCCTGGCCTTGATCCGGGACACGAAGCCCCGCATGGGCCAGCTGGCCGCCGCCTTGGCGATGAGCATCCTTACGACGCTCGCGTCCCTGCTCATTCCGCTGCTGACGAAAACCATCATCGACCAAGGCTCGCTCACTTCCCTGAAGCCTTCCCAGATGGCTATGGTCGTCGGGGCCTTCGTCCTGCAGGCAGTCGGCGGAGCCGTATCCGTTTATTTGCTTAACCGGCTGGGACAGCAGCTGGTGGCTTCCCTGCGGGAGCGGCTCTGGTCAAAGCTGCTCGCTTTGCCCGTTTCGTACTACGACGAGCACGAGACGGGGGAGACGATCTCCCGGATGACCAACGATACGGCCGTCGTCAAGAACCTCATCACCGAGCACTTGTCCGGCTTCGTAACGGGGATCATTTCCATCATCGGATCCATCTCCATTCTGTTCTACATGGACTGGAAAATGACGCTCGTGCTCCTGGTTGTCGTTCCCTTCGCCGCCCTGGTGCTGATGCCCCTGGGCCGTCAAATGTACCGCGTCTCGGTCGGGCTCCAGAAGGAGACGGCCGGCTTTACCTCCGTGCTGAGCCGGGTACTGTCGGAAATCCGCCTTGTCAAATCGTCCAATGCCGAGCCCGTGGAGCACACGAACGGCAGGTCCGGAATCGACACCTTGTTCCGCTATGGGCTGAAGGAGGCCCGAATCCAGGCGCTGATCATGCCGGTCATGGCGCTGGTGATCACCTCCCTGATGGTCCTGGTCATTGGCTACGGCGGCTGGCGCGTGTCGACCGGCACGCTGTCGGCAGGAAAGCTCGCCGCGTTCCTCCTCTATCTCTTCCAGATCGTCATTCCGTTCGGCCAATTGACCCAGTTCTTTACCCAGTGGCAGAAAGCCGTCGGCGCTACCCAAACCATCCTGGAAACCCTTCAGGCGGATGGCGAGGACCGGACGGCGGGACGCGCTGTCCGGAATGCCCATCAGCCGATTGCGGTAGACCGCGTGTCCTTCTCCTACGGAGAGGAGCCTGTGCTGAAGGAGGTTTCCTTCACCATGCAGCCGGGCAAGGTCACCGCCATTGTAGGGCCGAGCGGGAGCGGGAAGACGACGCTTTTTTCCTTGATGGAGCGCTTCTATACGCCTAAGGGAGGAGAAATCCGGCTGGGGGAGGATCCGGTGAAAGATTATTCACTGGAATCGTGGCGGAGCAGGATCGGCTATGTTTCGCAGGAGAGCCCGCTCGTCTCGGGAACGATCCGGGATAACCTTTGCTACGGACTGGGCCGCGAGGTGCCGGATGGAGAGCTGGAGAAGGCCGCCCGAATGGCCTATGCCGACGGATTTATCCGCGAATTCCCCGACGGCTATGAGACGGAGGTCGGCGAACGGGGGATTAAGCTGTCCGGCGGCCAACGCCAGCGGCTCGCCATTGCGAGGGCTCTCCTGCGGAACCCGGACATTCTCATGCTGGACGAAGCGACCTCCTCGCTCGACAGCCAGTCGGAGCAGTATGTCCAGCAGGCACTTGCCAACCTGATGAAGGGCCGGACCACGCTGGTCATTGCCCACCGCTTGTCCACCGTCATCGATGCGGACCAGATCGTCTTTCTTGATAAAGGAGTGGTGACCGGCATCGGCACCCACGCCGAGCTGTACCGGACGCACGACATGTACCGCCAGTTCGCGGACCATCAGCTGCGCATGCCGGGAGACAGGGAGCAAGGGCAGGAACGGGGACAAGAGCCGGCGCATGAGCATAAGCTGGAGCGGGATGCAGGATCCGTGCGCGTGTCCGTACCGGCTCCGGGCAGGGTGCGGAATGCGGGGAGCTGACAGAATCCTTAACTCCGATAACGGTTAATCCCGCTTGTTAACGGCATGAACCGTTTCACCGATTAAAGATAGAAGGAGGCGGGCTGGATGAACCGCATACTGGTCGTCGATGACGACCCTCATATCCGGGAGCTCGTTCATGTGCTCCTTAAGCAGGAGGGCTTTGAGGTGACGGAAGCCCCCGACGGGGCGGAAGCTCTGGAGAGGCTGCAGGAGACGAAGGCCGTTCTCGCCGTCGTCGATGTGATGATGCCGCGGATGGACGGCTGGGCCCTGACGGAGGAGCTGCGCCGCCATTACGATATTCCCGTCCTGATGCTGACGGCCAAAGGGCAGACGGCGGACAAGGTGAAGGGCTTCAACCTCGGGGCGGACGATTACCTTGTCAAGCCGTTCGACCCGCCCGAGCTCGTCGTGCGGGTCCGGGCGCTCTTGAAGCGGTACCGCATCGCTTCGTCCCAGACGGTCCAGGCGGGGGGCCTCTTCATGGACCGCCGAACGTACGAGCTCTCTGCCGACGGGCGGTCCGTCAGCCTCCCGCTGAAGGAATTCGAGCTCTTGTTCAAGCTGGCCGGCGTCCCCGGCCAGACCCTGACCCGCGAGCAGCTGCTCGAGGACATTTGGGGCTATGATTTTGAGGGCAACGAGCGAACGCTCGATGTTCACATCAACCGGCTGCGGGAGCGGTTCCCCGAAGACAAGCATTCGTTCCGCATCCGGACGATCCGCGGCCTTGGCTACCGGCTGGAGGCTTCGGTATGAAGGCGAAACAGGCGGGAAAGGTGCTGGCTTGGGTCCTCGCGTGGATTCTGTTTCTGTGGGGAGTCTGGACGGCGGCTTATTACGCGGGGAACGGAATAACGGCATGGACGGGATGGAGCCCGTCGGCTTACGGCCGCCAGCTTCTCAGTAACGGCATCAGCCTCTTCCTGATCTTCGGAAGCGCCATGACCGCCGGCCATATGACGAGGCCTAAGCAGCAAAGGGCGTTTCAGCCGATCCTCGACGCTTTCCGCCGGATGAGCAAGGGGGATTTTAATATTTCCATTGAGAATAAAGCGAAAGGAAGAAACTGGTTTGGGGATATGGTCGACAGCATCAACACGATGGCCGCCGAGCTTGGCGAGCTGGAAACGATGAGGCAGGAGTTTATCTCCAACGTTTCGCATGAAATCCAGTCGCCGCTTACGTCCATCCGGGGCTTCGCCCGTGCTCTGCAGAATCCGGACCTTCCCTTGGAGACGAGGCGGCATTACTTGAGCATCATCGAGACCGAAAGCAGCCGGCTTTCGCGCATGAGCGATCATCTGCTGAAGCTGACCTCGCTCGAATCGAAGCACCATCCCTTTGAACCTAAGCTTTACCGGCTGGACCGGCAGCTTAAGAGCATTATCCTTTCCCTGGAGCCCCAGTGGGCGGAGAAGGGGCTCGAGGTGGAGGCGGAGCTTGAGGAGGTAACGGTGACGGCGGACGAGGAGCTGATGAGCCAGGTGTGGATCAATCTGCTCCATAACAGCATCAAGTTTACGCCCCCGGGAGGAACGCTGACGGTAAAGGCCGTGCGGACCCGGAAGGAGGTCAGCGTCGTGCTGACGGATACGGGAATCGGGCTGAACGAGGAGGAGAAAGAGCACATTTTCGAACGGTTCTATAAGGCGGACCGGTCGCGCAGCCGGGCAGCCGGAGGCAGCGGTCTGGGGCTTGCGATCGTGAAGAAAATCGTGGACATGCACGAGGGAGGGATAGAGGTGGAGGGAAGCCCGGGAGAGGGCACAAGGTTCCGGATCACGCTCCCCGGCTAGTACCCCATCCACAAATAGGGCACTAAATAACCCCGAAAAATTCGCACTCGTCCCGGTCGTGATAGGTGAATTCGCTCACCCCGTATTGAATATACACCGTTTGGTCGTCGAAGCGGATGATCCTTCCGCGGTGCCCGACCACGAGGTCGTTCTGAAAGACGCGGATCGAGAAGCCCCGGTCCATCGCTTCCTTAAGGTCTTGATTCGTCACCAGCTTGCGGGTGGAGGCCATGCGGTCCCTCCTTACTCTTTAATGGGTTAACCTAATCTGACCCCCGTATTGTACCAGACCCGGGACTTCCCTTCAAAACAAACGTAAACCAGGCCTGCGTTTACCTCCGCGAACTCCCCGGATCGGGAGACGGTTTACTCCAAAGCTTTATTCATTCGACCGGACGGTCGAAAGTCCGGAGGGCCGGATTGCCGCCTCCCTAAGCCTTGGCACGGCTTGAGATTGTAACGATTCGTTCATTTGACCGAAGGGTTAATATTTTGCCATAATGAACGTAGAACCGACCGGACGGTCAACTGTGCCGATTCGGAAAAAAGCAAGTCGGAGAGGAGCCGGACATTCCGTATGAAAGGCATTATTCGTTTTTCGCTTACCAACAAATTTGCAATTTGGATCCTGACGCTCATTGTGACGGCTGCAGGTCTCTATTCGGGCTTCAACATGAAGCAGGAGACGCTGCCCAATATCAGCCTCCCGTACCTGGTGGTGACCACGGTTTATCCGGGCGCTGCGCCGGAGGGCGTCGTGGAGCAGGTGACCAAGCCGCTCGAGCAGCGGCTGAAGAATCTGGACGGACTTAAGAACCTGAACTCCAACTCGATGGAGAATGTCTCCTCACTTACGCTGGAGTACAACTTTGGCACCGATATGGATAAGGCGATGAATGACATCCGCCAATCCGTCGATGCCGTCAAGCTGCCGCAAGGGGCCCAGAAGCCGGAAATCAGCAAAATCAGCTTCAACTCCTTTCCCGTTATCTCCGTAAGCGCGGCGGGCGGCAAGGACCTCGAGGAGCTGACCCGGGTGGTGGAGGAGGAGTTTAAGCCTGCGCTGGAAGGCGTGCCGGGTGTGGCGAGCGTAAGCATCGCCGGGCAGTATCTTAAGGAAGTTCAGCTCACCTTCAACAAGGAGAAGCTGCAGGCTTTGGGCCTTTCCGAGGAAACGGTGAAAGGGATCGTTCAAGGCTCGGCCGTGAAGGTTCCCCTCGGGATTTACGAGCTGGACAAGTCCGATAAAGCCGTCGTCGTCGACGGCCGGATCACCACCCTGGACGGCTTGAAGAACCTGGCGATCCCGGTCATCCCGGGTGGAGCGGGTGCAGGCGGCTCGGCCGGCGCAGCCGGTGGGGCGGCAGGCCAGGGAGCAGGCGCGGCCGGAAGTGCCGGCGCGATGCCAGGTGCGGCCGGTGCGGCCGGCGCAGTGCCCGGCCAAGCCGCAGGCCCGGCTGCTGGCGGCGCTGCCGGTCAGGGCGCGGCGGCGAACCCCGTCGCGGGAGCCGCAGCGGCCGGTGAGCCGCCCGCCGCAGGCGCCGCCCCGCAGGGCATCCCGACCGTGAAGCTGTCGGAGCTTGCGGACATTCAGCTGGTCGGGAAAGCCGAGTCGATCTCCCGCACGAACCAGAAGGAATCGGTCGGCCTGCAGATCGTCAAGGCGAACGACGCCAACACCGTGGAAGTCGTTAACGGCGTGAAGGAAGAAATCCGGAAGTTCAACGACACCCACAAGGATCTTCAGCTGGTGGTGCTCCTGGATCAGGGCAAGCCGATCGAAGAATCCGTCGCCACCATGCTGAACAAGGCTTTGTTCGGCGCCCTGTTTGCCGTGCTGATCATCCTGCTCTTCCTGCGCAACCTGCGGACGACGCTGATCTCGATCATCTCGATCCCGCTGTCGCTCTTGATTGCCGTCCTGCTGCTCCAGCAGATGGACATTACGCTTAATATTATGACGCTTGGAGCCATGACGGTCGCCATCGGCCGGGTCGTGGACGACTCCATCGTCGTCATCGAGAACATATACCGGCGCATGTCGCTCACCGGAGAGAAGCTTTCCGGCAAGGAGCTCATTCTGGAATCGACACGGGAAATGTTCGTGCCGATTATGTCCTCGACCATCGTGACGATCGCGGTATTCCTGCCGCTTGGAACCGTCAGCGGGATGGTGGGCGAGCTGTTTCTGCCGTTTGCTCTGACCATCGTGTTCGCGCTGCTCGCTTCCCTGCTTGTGGCGGTTACCGTGGTGCCGATGCTGGCCCATTCGCTTTTCCGCCGGGGGCTTAAGAAGAAGCACACGGATCATGACAAGCCGGGCCGCTTGGCGGGGGGGTACCGGAAGGTGCTGAACTGGTCCCTGAATCACAAGCTCGTCACGTTCCTGCTGGCCGTAGCCCTGCTGGTGGGAAGCCTCTTCCTGATTCCGAAGATCGGGGTAAGCTTCCTTCCCGACCAGGAAGACAAGTACGTGATGGTGACCTACAGTCCGGCTCCGGGCGAACGGCTCGAGGATGTCGAGAAGCGGGCGCTGGAGGCGGAGAAGCTTATTCTGGAACGGCCGGGCGTGGAGAACCTGCAATACTCCGTAGGCGGCAAAAATCCGTTCAGCCCCGGACCGTCCAAGTCCGCTCTGTTCTATGCCCAGTATAAGAGCGATACGAAGGATTTTGATAAGGAGAAGAAAGCCGTACTGGAAGCCCTCCGGACTACCGTCAAAGGCGGGGGTTGGAAGGAAATGGAGGGCGGCGGAGGAGTCGGCGGCAGCAAGCTGGAGCTAAGCGTATACGGGGAGACCCTGGAAGCCATCAAGCCGGTCACCGATCAGATTACCGAGCTGATGAAAGGCGACAGCCATTTCGAGAAAGTGGACACCAGCCTGTCCAAAACGTATGACCAGTACACCCTGGTCGCCGACCAGCAGAAGCTGAGCAGCCTCGGGCTGACAGCCGGACAGCTGGCGATGAAGCTGGCCCCCGTTCGGGAAACGCCGTCCTTGACGAGCGTAACCGTGGACGGCAAGTCCTATAATGTTTATGTCCAGGCGGACGGAAATCAATTCCAGTCCATCGCGGACATCGAGAATACGACCTTGACGTCGCCGCTCGGCATTCAGGTGCCGATCAAGGATGTCGCCAAGGTGGAGAAGGGGACCTCTCCTAACGCGATCGAGCGCAACAATAACAAGATGGTGGTCAAAGTATCGGCCGACATTACGGCGAAAGACGTGAACAAGGCGTCCAACGACCTGAAGGCCAAGGTGGACGAGCTGCAGAAGCCGGCGGGCGTCGAGGTGCAGTTCGGCGGCGTGGCCGAGCAGATCCTGGAGACGTTCACCCAGCTGGGGCTCGCGATGGCGGCCGCCATCGCGATCGTCTATCTCGTGCTCGTCATTACCTTCGGCGGGGCGCTCGCTCCTTTTGCCATCATGTTCTCGCTTCCGTTTACCGTCATCGGCGGCCTGGTCGGTCTGCTGGCGGCGGGAGAATCCCTCAGCGTCTCAGCCATGATGGGTGCCCTCATGCTGATAGGGATTGTGGTGACGAACGCCATCGTGCTCATCGACCGCGTCATTCACAAGGAGAAGGAAGGCCTGACCACGCGGGAAGCCCTTCTCGAGGCGGGCTCGACCCGGCTGCGTCCGATTCTCATGACCGCTCTCGCCACCATCGGGGCTTTGCTTCCGCTCGCCTTCGGCTTCGAGAGCGCAGGGATCATCTCCAAGGGGCTCGGGGTAACGGTTATCGGCGGACTCGTGAGCTCTACGCTCCTGACGCTCCTGATCGTTCCGATTGTCTATGAATTCCTGATGAAGTTCAGCCGCCGGAAACGCTCCGACCGGTCGGCCGTCCTGGCGGACTGAGGCGGAGTGAGCATGGCGGATAAGGAGGCGGAATACCGGTGAATGACAAGAAAAAATCCATCCTGGAGGCGGCCATCCGGTGCTTTGCCCGCAAAGGCTATCATGCCGCCTCCATTCAGGACATCGTGGAGGAGCTCGGCATCTCCAAGGGCTCGCTTTACTTCTACTTCACATCCAAGGAAGACCTGCTTCTGTCGGTCTATCAGTATTACGGGGATATGATTATGCAGCTGCAGGCCGAGAGGCCTCAGGAGGGGAGGCTGTCTCCCCGGGAAAGGCTCGTGCGGCTTATCCTCCGGCAGGTGGAGTTTCTGCAGGAGCACCGGAGCTTTCTCTGCATGCAGATGCAGGAGAAGCCCCTCAGCCTGAACGACGAGCTTCGGAGGCTGCTGTTCGGGCTGAGAGCGGGCATTCTCGACAGTCACCGCAGGAGGATTGTGGCGGCCTACGGGGAAGAAGCGGAGCCGTACGCTCTGGATGGGGCGACTCTCCTCGGTGGCATGCTGTCGGAGTATCTCTTCTATATCTTGTTTTATGACAAGGTGCTCGACCCGGAGCAGCTGGCGGAGTTTATCGTAGACCGCGTGGACGATACCATGACCGGCATGATGGGCAAGGCCCGGCCCCCTCTCCTCGGCGAAGCGGTCCTGGCCGAGCTTCTGGAAGGGGCAGGCGGGCAGGCGCCCGGCCGGGTCCCTGCCTGGAAGGAAGCCGTCCGCGAGCTGCGGGCGCTGATTGAAGCCTGGAACGGCAGCGGAGAGGGGGATCCCTCCCGGGCGGAGGAGGCGCTGGCCTCCCTCCGGCTCCTGGAGGAGGAAGCGGCCAAGCCGGAGCCTCAGCCGGTGCTGATCAAAGGCATGCTCGCGCTCCTGAAGGACCAGCGGATTCCTGGCCTTAAGAAAGCGATAGGGAAGCTCGAGGGGCTGCTGTAGGCTTGATTCTCTTGAAGTCCAAACGGATAAACCAAAAACCCGACCGGATGCGGTCGGGTTTTTGGTTCCGGGCCATAGCCTAATTGAGAATGCCGTGCTTCAGCACATGCAGACGGATCTCCGGGGTCATCGCCGCTTTCGGGTAGTCCTTGTCCCAGTCCGTCTCTTTCCAATACGACGGATAGTAGGCGATGACCCGGCGGCCGATGCCAAGGAAGTCGCAGTCCGCCTTCTGCAGCTTCTCCAGCACGCGGCGGGAGCGGGAGGTGAGCTCATCCGCAAGCTGCCCTTCAATCCGGCCCGCCGTATCCTGGTCCGATAGGTTATCCGGAGGATACTCCATGATCTCGATATTCAGCTTCAGATCGATCCGGGCGTCCACGCCTCCCGGTCCCGCCTTCACCTGCAGCTTACGCTTGTTATTGTAAATTTGGAAAGACAGCGGGGAAGCGGGTCCCTTTTTTCCTTTCACGGGGAAGGTAAAGGAGGCGGTTCGGACTATGCTGCCCTTCAGAAGCATGCAGAGAATAGACTCATCCTTTTCGAGCGTTCCCGTCATTTTCAGGCCGTTGAATAGGGCGTTGCCGATAATGGACAGATCCCCTTTCTCATCGGCGAGATACGGCAGAATAATATCTTCACCGGGATCGAGAAAGATCGGGCAAATGGACTGGATGTTGGCGAGCGGGATGTGGTTGGTCTGCCGCTTGTCGGTAAACATCTTGTCAATGTTCTGGAGGGTCTCCATTTTATCCTTGGCATGGCGGGTAAAGTACTTCTCGGCCGACCCTTTGACCACCCCGATGTTGGCATTCAGGGCGCTTGACGGGTCCCGGAAGAAAATATCTAAGAGCGGGTAGATGCCTTTCTTGGCGGCCGCTTCACCAATCAGCACAAGCCGGTTGTTGGAATTGTCGAGCCTGCCCGGCATCCGCTCTTCAAGCTTGTTGCGCGCATCGTGAGGGGACAGCCCGGTCCCGCTGAACACCAGCACCTTGTTCCGGGGAGACAGAACGGCCATGGTGAGCCGGACATTTCCATTGTCCTCCACGTCGAAGCCGGATGCAATCAAGAGAAGGGAATCCTTCAGCAGCCTTTGGTCCCAGCAGCCCGTTAAAGGAAGAAGGATGAGGAGGAGGACTCCCATTCGGATCATTTTGTAAAAACCCATGGCCTACCCTCCTTTGTTATTCTTAGCGAAGCGGGAGACGGCCAGCAAAGCCAGGGGGATAAAGAAGGTGACGAACGGGCTGCATCTGGTAATCACCTGGTTCCAGGCCTGAAGCTTCCATTCATCGTTCAAATATAAGGGGATGAGAAAGCTGACGACAGCCAGCGGGAGCATGAGCTTCCTGCGGCTATGGCCTCTCCACAGCTCGGCTCCTCCCAAGGAAGAGCCATACAGGTAACTGACGGCGCTTGTGATGGCCATGATGATCCAGATCGAAAGGAAGAGCAGGTCGGTCCGCTCCACGATTTTGAACGTAATCTCTTTAAGCATATAGAGGACCGGCTCGGGAACCAAGGGCATCTCCAAGGGACTGAAGAACATGGCGCTCATGACAAAGGTATACGTATAGAGAAAGCACACCCCCGCCGTCCCAACTAGAGCGTAGTACAGCTTCGCCTTGTCGGAGCCGCGGGTTCGAGCGTAAAGGAAGAACATCATGTCATATCCATACAGGATGGTTAGGGTCTCTTCCCCGCCCTTCAGGAGCTCCTTCCACCCGGTCTGCCCCACCGGAAGCAGATACAGCGGATGGGCGTACCGGAGGGTGAACAGGTCCAGAATAACCGGGGTCAGAATAAGCGGGGACAGCAGCAGAAAAAGCCGGGCGATTGTTTTGGTCTTCTCGCGGGCGATGCAGTAAACGATAGCGACGAGGAGGAATATCACGACCCAGCGGGGAGTCGTCGGCAGAATCCAGGTCCGGATCGTACGGGTATAGACGGAGATATAGGTACCCGCGAAAACCAAATAATACCCCGCATAAAGTACCATTAAGACCTTCCCCGCCCTCCTGCCGAGAAGCCGCGGCATGATCTGGTATACATTGCAGTCCGGATAACGCCGCATGAGAGCCCAAATGACCAGGATGTTCACTTCGCATGCCACTCCTGTGAGCAGAATGGATATCCACCCGTCATGTCCCGCGGCGGTATAAACCCGGTAGGGCAGGCTGAGGATTCCTCCCCCGATCTGCGCGTTCAGAAGGAAGTAGAAGAAGTGCAGCAGTGTCAGCCGGCCGGCCTCTTTAGCCATCGGTTCCACCGCCTGGCAGCCGGATGAATTTCTTGAAGGTTTGCCGCAGCCGGGAATCCAGGACGGACAGGTAAGGGACGCCGAAGGATTCCAGCCGGCACATCTCCAGCAGGATGAACAGGAAGCCGATCACTACGCCGAGAAAGCCGAACATGGCGGCCCCAACCATGAGGGGAAAGCGCAGAATCCGCAAGCTTCCGCTTAAATCCGAGGACGGAACGGCAAAAGAAGCGATCGCCGTCAGGGCCACGATGATGATCGTGATGTTGGACACGAGACCGGCCTTGACGACGGCGTCCCCAATAACGAGACCTCCGACGATGGCGATCGTCTGGCCGATGGAGGTGGGCAGCCGGACCCCGGCCTCGCGGATCAGGTCGATGGTCAGCTCCATGATGATGGCTTCCACAAGCGGAGGGAACGGAATGTCCTGCACGGAGTTCTTCAAAGGGAAGAGAAGCTCGTTCGGGATGACCTCAAAATGAAACGAAACGACGGCTATGTACAGGGAAGGCAGCGTTATGGCGGTGACGAAGCTGAACAGCCGGATCATCCGGAAGAAGGTGCCTACCAGCCAGCGGTTGTTGTAATCGTCGGGAGACTGGTAGAGCGATAGGAACGAGATTGGAAAGATAAGTCCTACCGGAGAACCGTTCATGAGCAGGACAATCCGTCCCTCCATCAGGTTGCTCGTCAGCCGGTCGGGCCTTTCCGTATTAATGATTTGAGGAAACGGGGAATAAGGAAATTCCTCAAGCGTCTGCTCCACCCGGTTAATGGACAAAAGGGGTTCACCCGCTAATTCCTTAAGGCGGTCCTTGGCTTGCCGGATCACGTCGGGGTCCGCCTTGCCGTCAATGTAGAGCAGGGCGATCGTGGTGCGGTTCTCGGTATGGATCGACAAATGATCGATCATGAGCTTCGGATGCGCGACCCTTTTGCGGATGAGATGCACGTTGATGGCCAGCCTTTCCACAAGCCCTTCATGTGCGCCTTTGATGACCCTTTCGCCTTCGGGCTCTTTAACATCCCGCTGAAAGGCCGAGTCGGCCTGGATGAGAATCAGCTCGGGCATCCCCTCGCGGGCGATAGCCGCATAGCCCTCCAGAAGGGCGGAGACAGCCTCCGGGTAGGTCCGGCAGGCTTGGGCGCTTGGAGAAGAGAAAGGCGGCCAGGACAGCGGCACCTGAGGAGAGTTGAGATGCGGAAGCACGTGCTGAATTTTTTGCTTGTCTGTCAGAGTATCGACATAGATCAGGGCTAGTTCCTTCTCGGCGTCCTTGTAACGGGTGACCACCAGATCGCTGGAATGGCCGAATTCCTTCTGAAGCCATTGAATGGTTTCCGATACCGATGGGGAGACGGGCTCATCCGGCAGGCCGGCCGCAAGCGGTACCGGTTTTTCTTTTGGGGGGGCTTTAAAGAACAACATGGGCCGAATCCTCCTTTCTTCGTAGGATTTACCAAAGAGCCCGAACTATTCGGGGGAGGAGAGGGAGGCATTGGGCAAGTAGGCCGAAACTGTTCGACGGCGTGGAGACATCACGTTACAATAGAAGCAAGTTTAACCTGGTGCCTTATCCGGTAAACTTTGATGGCGGAATAACTTCTGTATGCGCGCAAAAATCAATAGGGAAGCAGAACTTCCTTTGCGGATAGGGCACAAGTGACACCAAGCAGATAATGGAGGGGATTCCAGGTGGCAAGCGTACGTTGGGGCATAATAGGATGCGGGGATGTGACCGAGGTCAAAAGCGGCCCGGGCTTTCAGAAGGCGGAACATTCCGAGCTGGTGGCGGTCATGCGGCGGGATGGAGCGAAGGCCGCGGATTATGCGCAGCGGCACGGAGTGCCGAAATGGTACGACGATGCCGATGCGCTTATTCGGGATCCGGAGGTGGACGCGGTTTATATCGCCACCCCGCCGGCCTTTCACAAGCCTTATACGCTGGCGGCCGCGGCTGCCGGCAAGCCGGTTTATGTAGAGAAGCCAATGGCGATGAGCTTCGCGGAATGCGAAGAGATGATCCGCGCCTGCCGGGAGGCGGGGGTTCCGCTCTTCGTGGCTTATTACCGGCGGATGCTTCCGCGCTTCCTGAAGATCAAGGAGCTGCTTGCGGAAGGAGCGATCGGGAAGCCCCGTTTCGTCCAGACTACCCTTCTGCGGCAGGCGAGGCCGTCCGAAGCGGATCCGGACAAGCAGCCTTGGCGGGTAAAGCCTGAGATTGCAGGCGGGGGCTATTTCCTTGATTTGGCGAGCCATACGCTCGACATTCTGGATTATCTCTTCGGACCGGTTACGGCCGTAAACGGATACGCCGCCAACCGGGCGGGGCTTTACCCGGCGGAGGATCTCGTAACCGGATCCTATGTGTTCGAGTCCGGCGTACAGGGAACCGGAACCTGGTGCTTCTGCGCCGGAGAGGCCGCGGACCGGAACGTGGTCTTCGGCTCGGAAGGGAAGCTCAGCTTCTCTACCTTCGGGACGGAGCCCATCCAACTGACGACAGCGGCCGGCACGCGGGACATTCCGCATGAGACACCGGCCCATATCCAGCAGCCGCTCATCCAGACGATCGTGAACGAACTGCGGGGAGCCGGGACATGCCCGAGCACCGGCGAAAGCGCCGCCCGGACGAGCCGAGTGATGGATGCGATGATTCATAGTTATTACAACCCGGCGAGCGGAGAAGGAGGACAAGCGTAGACGATGATCATGACAGAACGTCTGGAGCTCATCCCGTTTAACCCTGTAAATGTAGAGGAAGTAAGCCGACAGTATCCCATCGGCCCCCATGTGGAGTCATATTTGGAAAGGCTGGAGGAGGATCCGGAAGAGATGGGCTGGGGAGTCTGGTACGTGGTGGACAAAATGACCCGCCAGGTCATCGGCGACCTCGGCTTCAAGGGCAAGCCGTCCGGCCGAACCGTGGAGGTGGGTTACGGCTTCCTCCCGGAGGTCCACAACCGCGGGTATGCGACCGAGGCGGTGAAAGCCCTGTTGACGTGGGCTTTCTCTACCGGCCAAGTGGACCGGGTGACGGCCGAATGCCTGCAGGATAACCCAGGCTCCCGCCGGGTGCTGGAGAAGGCCGATTTCGTCCAAACGGGCAGTCGCGACGGCATGCTCGATTGGGAGATCGAGCGGGAAAGCTGGAGTTCGCTAAGCTGATCGGCCCGAGAGGCGCCATGGCCCGGATGGAGGGCCCCGTTGAAGTCCGGATTCAAGCACGCTTGCTTGACGGGATGGTAACGGGGCCTTTTCTTATGAGGTTCCGCGGGCTGGAATTTGTCTTCTCCAGTGGCGCCGAATGGACGATGCCTCCCGGGTGCTGGTTAAATCCTGCCAAAAATGGGGTATAGTATGGAGATATTGTAATTAAGGGGGAAACGGGATGGTTTCATCCTATCGGAAAGTATTCTGGGCGGCCGGCTTCGGCTGGATGTTTGACGCAATGGATGTGGGTCTTCTCTCGTTCATCATCGTGCAGCTGACTAAGGAGTGGGGGCTCTCCCCGACGGAGGGCGGCCTGCTCGGAACGGCCACGACGGCGGGAATGGCCATAGGGGCGGTGGTGGGCGGCTATTGGGCGGACCGCATCGGACGCAAGCCCGTGTTTCTCTTTACCCTCGTTCTGTTCGGACTCGCAAGCCTTGGCAGCGCCTTCTCCCCGGGACTTGGGGTCATGCTCGTCTTCCGCGTGCTGATGGGCCTGGGGCTCGGAGCGGAGCTTCCTGTAGCCTCTACCCTCGTCAACGAAGTCGCTCCCCCGGAGAAACGGGGACGGACGGTCGTGCTGCTGGAGAGCTTCTGGGCGGTGGGCTGGATCCTGGCCGCCGTGATCGCTTACTTCGTGATGCCGGACTACGGCTGGCGCGCGGCTGTGCTCATCGGAGCCCTTCCCATCGTCTATGCGCTCTATGTCCGGCGGGGGATCCCGGAGTCGCCTAAGCATAAGGCCGTTCAGAGCCGGGTTCCGGTCGGAACCCTCGTAACGAGTCACGGGAGACAGACGGCCGCCCTGTGGATCGTCTGGTTCGCCGTGGCCTTCTCTTATTACGGCATGTTCCTTTGGCTTCCTTCCGTCATGATCGCGAAGGGCTTCACGACGATACGCAGCTTCGAATACGTCCTGTACATGACCTTGGCCCAGCTGCCCGGCTATTTTGCCGCGGCCTATCTCGTGGAGCGTTGGGGACGCAAGGCTACCCTCGCCGTGTTCCTCGTCATGACGGCCCTTATGGCCGCTCTCTTCGGCTACAGCGAGTCAACGGCGCTCCTCATGACTTCCGGGGCGCTGCTCTCTTTCTTTAACCTGGGGGCCTGGGGAGCCTTGTACGCCTACACGCCGGAAAGCTACCCGGAGGAGGTCCGGGCATCAGGTGCGGGCCTTGCCTCCGGCATCGGCCGCATCGGCAGCGTGATCGCCCCGTACCTGGTCGGCTACCTGGTCATGCTTAAGCTTCCTTACGCCGCCATCTTCGGGATGTTCACGGTAGTGATTCTGCTCGGGGTGGCCGGGCTGCTTATTTTCGGCCGGGAAACGGCCGTCCGGACCAAGCCGTACGAGCCGGGCGCTCACGAATAAATGCTTCCGTCCCACCGGTAGTGACGGAGGATCTCCTCATCGGGCTCCAGGCCGATGCCGGCCCCCTGGGGCAGGGAGACGAATCCGTCAACCGGCTCCAGAGGGAACAGCCGGGAGAACGGATTGTCCATGACGTCCCATTCGACGGGCTCGATGTTCTCGTTCTCCATCTTGCTCCATGGCTCCAGGCAGGCTTGGGCCGTCAGGGCATACAGCCGGGAGAGCGACCCGTCATAAGTATGCGGCGAAACCCGCTTGCCGTACAGGCGGGAAAGGCTTAGCATCTCCCGGTACGCGTCGATTCCCCCGCTGTGGAGAGGGTCCGGCTGGCTGATGTCGAACGCTTCGGCTTGGAGCAGCGGCAGGAGCTTGGCGGGGCCGGCCAGGTTTTCCCCTCCGGCGACCGGAATGCTCAGGGACGCCCGGAGCAGCCGGTAGTCGGCGGCCCGGTCCAGGGGAAGGGGCTCCTCCAGCCAGCTGAGGTTATCCCAGCAGGCCCAGTGCCGTTCCCACTCCTTGACGGCGGCGGCATCGTAGCTCTGATTGGCGTCCAGGATCAAAGGAACGTTCCCGCCGGACAGGGATTGGACGGCCCGCACATGCTGCCTGTCTTCGCAGGCCGGCTTTCCCCCGATTTTGATTTTGAGCTGCCGGTAGCCGGCTTGAAGCACCCTTTCCACCTGTTCCAGGGACCGCTTCTCCCAATCCTCCCCCGGACGGTACGATTGGAGGGAGGCATAGACCGGGAGTCGGCTTCGCCGGGCTCCTCCCCACAGTCCGCTGACGGAAAGGCCTGCACCCTTTGCCGCAATCTCCGTCAGCGCAAGGCTTACCCCGGCCGCCGCACGCTTATTCCAATTGCCGACCGTCTCCACGAGAACCGTCCGTTCATCGGCCCGCTTTCCTGTCAGGAAGGGGATAATCCGCTCCTGAAAGCCGCGGTCGAGTACCGGCAGCCAGTCCGCCGCCTCCCCCCAGCCGGTCAGGCCCGAGCGGGTCGTGATTCGGAAGAGGTAGCAGGTGCGGTAGGCCTTCCATCCGTTCGCGTCTCCGTAAGGCTCCCGAAGCTTGTGAAACAAGGGAAAGGTTTCAATCCGGTCAATGATCATCTAACAGGCCTCCAGTCGGGCAGAATAAGGGCTTTAAGGAGCTACTAGCCTTTCCTTATCCGGCATGGCCTATGCAGACGAGCAAGGTCGGGATGGGTCCGCCCCCAGAGCAGTGCAGGCTTCGGCGGACTAGCGTTTCTAGTCTACCGGTCCTTGTCGTCTCCGCCCGGTTTACTTGCCCCCAAAACGGGTAAGGAATGGGAAGAAGACCAAATGCCTGTCAGGCCGCTTGAGGGAACGCTTCCAAGGTCAAGTAAGCCCTTAAGAACGGAAGCAACCTTGCGGATCCGGCATTTACTCAACCAAAGGAGAGATGAGCCATGGGAAGAAAAATTCAAGCGTATTTTCATACCGAAAATGAAGCGGAGGATGCCCGCATCCGCCTCCAGACGATAACAACGGAAGGATTGGAGGTCGGCGAGCTGCAGGGAGGGTACAGCGGCGGAGCCCCGCTGCTTGTTCCTTTCGCACTAGGGGCAACCAACGGTACCTCGGGCGTTGGCGGGTATGTGGGCGGCTCGGCCGCTACGGGCTCCGGGGCGGATAACGGCTCCGGCCTGGCCGCCTTTGTCGGCTTGAATGAGCTGGACAAGGATATTAACCGCGATAGCCATTACGACGGCGACCCGGCGGATCTCCGCTACGTGCTGACCGCAGAAGTAAGCACCGAAGACTGGCCGGAAGCGGTGCATGTGATCCGCAGCAACCACGGCCATGTCGAGGTACTGGACTAACCGGCCGCCCGCGGCCTGCAGGCTCCCCTGCCGGGAGGCGCAGGCCGGCTCCGCCTACCGCCCTTCGGGGCGGTTTTTTAGTATGAGGGCGGACATCCTTAACCGGCAAGCAAAAAAGCAGCCGGCGCGGGGCGCCGACTGCCCGATGCCGAATCCCTTTTCCGCTTAGCGGGCCGGGGTCCGGTCTTCCTCGTTCACTTTGTTAAACAAGCTGAAAGCGTAGATGGCCGCAAGACCGACAATGATGTATACGATCCGCGCCAGCACGCTGTCCATGCCGCCGGTCAGTCCACCGACCAGATCCCATTGGAAAAGACCGACAAGAAGCCAGTTCAACCCGCCAATGATTAGCAGAATCAAGGATAGTACGTTAAGTCCTCTCATGGAAAGCACCTCCTTATCCGGTTTGGTATGAACCATGGCTATAGTATTTATTTAACCTAAGGATTTATACGCCAAACGCCTTATGGGAAACTCTTCCGGAAGGGGTTTTATAACGATTTGTGGGCTTGTGCTTTATTGGGGGTGGGGTATACTGGAGGTATTCTGTTTTTTTGGAAAACGGAGGGAATTCGTGTGTCCTTTATTCTTAAGCTTAAATGGTTTTTCGGAGCCCAGCGGGTCCCTTATGTGACCGCGATCCTCATGATGACGGTCGTGACGGTGGCGGGCATGGTTCCTCCGCGCATGATCGGCAACACCATCGACTCGATTCAGGCGGGCGGCCTGACCAGAGAAGGGCTTACCCATACGGTACTGCTGCTCGTCGGTCTCGCGGTGGCGGGCTATGTCCTGACTTACTTGTGGATCACCACTCTTTTTGGCAATTCCATCCTGCTCGAGAAAACGCTCCGCAGCCGGCTTCTGGCCCATCTGACCCGGATGACGCCCTCGTTCTTTCACCGGAACCGGACGGGCGATCTCATGGCGCTCGCCACCAACGATGTCATTGCCGTAAGCAACACCGCGGGCTACGGCGTGCTTACCCTGGTCAATACCGTCATCGGCATTACCGTCGTGCTCATCACGATGATCTCCTTCACGAGCTACAAGCTTATGCTGGCCTCCCTGATTCCGCTTCCGTTCCTGGCCTACGCGATTAACCGGCTCGGCAAAGCCATGCGCAGGCGTTTTCTTGAATCGCAGGCCGCCTTCGGCAAGATGAACGACCAGGCGCTGGAATCCATCTCCGGAATGCGGGTAATCCGCTCCTATGTGCAGGAAGAGGACGATGCGGAGGCTTTCCATCGGGTTACCACCGATGTGATGGACAAGAACCTCAAGGTGGCGGCGGTCAACTCCTTGTTCCAGCCGGTGATTTCCACCATCGTCGGAATCAGCTATTCGATAACGCTTGCATACGGAGCTTATCTTGTCTTTCACGACGAGATTTCCCTCGGTCAGCTCGTCTCCTTCAACATCTACCTGGGCCAGCTCATCTGGCCGATGATTTCCTTCGGGGAGTTCATCAACATCCTTCAGCGGGGGAGCGCTTCGGTAGACCGGCTGGAGACTTCCATGTCCCAGAAGGCGGACGTGCAGGACCCGGCGCATCCGGCCGAAGTGGCCGTTCCCGACACGGTGGAATTTCGCGGCTTGTCCTTCCGTTATCCGGGAGCGGAATTCAACAGCCTGGAGAATCTTCATCTGAAGGTGGACAGAGGGCAAACCATAGGCGTTGTCGGGAGGACCGGAAGCGGCAAATCCACCCTGCTGAAGCAGCTTCTTCGGCAGTACCCGGTCGAGCCGAAACGGCTGTTCCTCTCCGGCGTGCCGATCGAAGAGCTGGCCGTCGACCGGATCCGGAGCTGGATCGGCTATGTTCCCCAGGAGCACCTGCTTCTGTCCAAAACGATCAAGGAAAACGTCGCTTTGGGCCGTAAGCAGGCGACGGAAGCGGAGGTGGAGCGGGCGATGGAGCTGGCGTCCTTCTCGCTTGATTTAACCCAAATGAAGGACGGGCTTTCCACCGTTATCGGCGAGAACGGCGTCATGCTGTCCGGCGGTCAGAAGCAGCGGCTCGGCATTGCCCGGGCACTCCTGATTGATCCGGAGATCCTTCTCATGGACGATGCCCTATCGGCCGTCGACGCCCGGACGGAAAGCGCCATCCTCCATAATATCCGTCAGGTGCGGGCTGGCCGCACGACTTGGATCTCGAGCCACCGGCTGTCGGCGGTGAGCCATGCGGATTGGATCGTCGTCCTGGACGAAGGGCGCATCGTGGAGGAGGGAACCCACGAGGAGCTGATGTTGCTAAGGGGCTGGTACCGCAGTCAATACGATCATCAACAGATGGAAGCGAGCCTGGAGGAAGAGAGGGAACCATCCCGATGAGAACGAAAACGACCGTGTTCCGGCGTCTCTTGGCTTATGCCTTGCTGTACAAAGGCCGCATCGCCTGGGCGCTGCTGATTCTGCTGGTGTCGACGGGCGCCCAGCTGGCCGGGCCTTACATAGCCAAAATCATCATTGACCAGCACATATCGAGCGGCAGCCGGGACTATGCCGCCGTCCTGCGCCTGATCGGCCTCTATGTCGCCCTTCTGCTGGCGACAAGCATCCTTACGTATGTCCAGTCGTACCTCCTGCAGGGGACGGCGCTTCAGATCATCCGCCGCATGAGGACCGATCTGATGAATCATATCCAGCGCATGCCGGTCCGCTATTTCGACAGCACCCCGATCGGCCAGGTCGTGTCGCGGATCGCTAACGATACGGAGGCCATCAAGGAGCTGTTCATCAGCTTCATGGCCACCTTCGTGGTGAGCGGGGCGACGATCATCGGAATCCTGGCCGCTCTCTTCCTGCTGGATGCCCGGCTGGCCCTTTACACGGCGGCCCTTCTGCCGATTGTGGCCGTTATCATGTGGATTCATCTCCGCTTCTCCAAAGTGTACATCACCATCATGAGGGCCCGTCTTGCGGACATGAATGCCCGGCTGAACGAATGGATCAACGTGATGCCCATTATCCAGGCTTTCCGCCGGGAGAAGGAGACGATCGCCGAGTTCGAGGAGCTGAACATGGACCGCTACCGCAACCAGCGCAAGCAGTTCCGGGTGTTCTCCCTGTCCTCGCGGAATGCGGTGGGCTTGATCGGAAGCCTCGTGACCGCGCTGGTCGTCTGGCATTTTGGTAGCCAGGCGCTTCAGACGACCATTTCCTTCGGGGTTCTGTACGCCTATATCGACTACCTCAGCCGCTTCACCCAGCCGATCATCGGCATCTTTGATCAGCTGATGAACGCCCAGCGGGCCTACGTCTCGGCTGACCGCGTATTCAACCTCATGGATGAGCCCGGAGAATACGGGGAAGGCGAGCGCGCCATGCTGGAAGCGAGCAGCGCCGCTTCCGTCACCGGACTGGCCGAGCGCCGCCATGCCGCCTCCTCGGTACCCCGTCCCGAAGGCACGGTGGCCTTCGACCGGGTCACCTTCAGCTACAAGGAGGGGATCCCGGTGCTGCGCGACATCTCCTTCCAGGCGAAGCGGGGCGAGACGGTCGCGCTCGTCGGCCATACCGGCTCCGGCAAGAGCTCCATCATGAACCTGCTGCTCGGCTTCTATGAACCGGATGACGGTTCCATTACCATCGACGGCAAGGACATCCGCTCCTTCTCGAAGCAGGCGCTGCGCAAGCACATGGGCATCGTGCTGCAGGATCCGTTTCTTTTTGCCGGGGACATCAAGTTCAACGTCTCCCTGTATAACCCCGAGATTACGCTCGAGCGGGTGCAGCAGGCGCTTCGCGAAGTCGGAGCGGCTCCTTTCGTGGAGCGCCTGCCCCGGGGATACGACGAGCCGGTGGTGGAGCGCGGAAGCACCCTGTCCGCCGGCCAGCGCCAGCTGATCTCGTTCGCCCGCGCGCTGGCCTTCGACCCCGCCATCCTCATCCTGGATGAGGCGACGGCCAGCATCGACAGCGAGACGGAAGGGCTCATCCAGACGGCGCTGAAGGTGCTGAGCGAAGGGCGGACGACCTTCATCATCGCCCACCGGCTGTCGACGATCAAGGAGGCCGACCAGATCCTCGTCCTGCACCGCGGCGAAATCGTCGAACGGGGCAGCCACGAGGAGCTCATGCGGCGGCAGGGCCGGTACTACCGGATGTACCGGCTCCAGGTAGGGGCTTAAAGCCGGACGGACGGGGAAATCTCATTGGAGTTGGAGCAGTCCCCGGATTCCGCAGGCTTTTCGGCTCCCCGGCCGGCTTACTTCCGGATCGTCACCCGGGTGCCGATCGGCACCAGCTTGGCCAGCGCCAGCACGTCCCGGTTGTGCATCCGAATGCAGCCGTGGGAGACCATTTTGCCGATGGAGGATTCGTTGTTCGTGCCGTGAATGCCGTAATGCGGCTTGGAAAGACCCATCCAGAAAACGCCGAAAGGCCCTCCGGGGTGGGGCACTTTGTTAATGATTTTAAATTCCCCAAAAGGGGTTTGGGTGGCGATCTTGCCGATCCCGACGGGATAGCGGTGAACGACCTTGTCCTGGTCGAGCAGGTAGAGCGCGCGCTCCGACTGGTCGATAATAATGCGGTAAGCGGGCATGGAGCAGTCCTCCCTTTCCTTCCTAATGGCAGCGAGATTATTCTCAGCCTATGAGGAAGCGGACCGAAAGGTGCCGCGGGAGGCGGCTGCGGCTTTATGGTAAAGGGGCGGCTCCATCGATTGGGGAAGCTTTGTCAACTTTTTGAATACTTTTGAGCGGCTCGCGCGTATACATTACAGGGCCATTGGAGGCCGGAGGTTCGGCAATTACCATGGGAATGAAGGAGGACGGGGTATGGCTTGGGTCATTTGGCTGGTCATTGGAGCGGCGCTGATCGTGGCCGAGATGTTCACGCTGACGTTTTACCTGCTCTGGCTGGGAATAGGAGCGCTGGTAGCGGCCTTGTTTGCTTGGATTTTTCCGGATTGGCTGCTGGTGCAGGCGGTGGCCGGCTCGGTCACGGCTCTGGCGCTGACCGTCCTGACGAAGCCCCTCGCCCGAAGGGTAAGGGCTTCGCGCGGGTACAAGGATGCGATTGACGACTTGGTGGGCAAGCAGGGGCTGGTCACGGAAGACATTCACGTCGGCAAGATGGGAATCGTCAAGGTAGGAAGCGAATCGTGGAGTGCGACTTCGACAGAGCCCCTGGTTAAAGGGGAACCGGTCATTGTGGTCCACCGGGGCAACGCGGTTCTGCAAGTAGAAAAATGGGGGAGGCTGTAAAACATGGGTACAGTAATTTCGGTAATAATCGTCATCGTGGTCGTCGCGCTCGTCGCGCTTACGGTCAAAATCGTTCCGCAGCAAAGAGTGGGAGTCGTCGAACGGCTGGGGAAATTCAACCGGCTGCTGACGCCGGGTCTTAATATTCTGATTCCACTTATCGAACAGGTGAGGATCTATCATGACCTGCGGATCCAGCAGGCGCATGTTCCGCCGCAGACGGTCATTACGAAGGACAACGTTCAGGTGCAGATTGATACCATCATCTTCTACCAGGTCGTCGGGCCGGAGCAGGCGACGTACGGCATCTCCGACTATGTTTCGGGGGTACGCAACATTACGACGGCCACGATGCGGCAGATCATCGGGAAAATGGAGCTCGACGAAACGTTGTCCGGCCGCGAGAAAATTTCGGTGGACATTCGGGTCGCCTTGGACGAGGCTACGGAGAAGTGGGGCGTCCGCATTGAGCGTGTCGAGGTCATCGACATCAAGCCTCCGCTCGATATCCAGGAAGCAATGGATAAGCAGATGAAGGCGGAGCGGAGCAAGCGCGCCATCGTCCTGGAGGCGGAGGCCGCCAAGCAGGACATGATCCTCCGCGCAGAGGGAGACAAGCAGAGCAAGATCCTGAAGGCCGAGGGGGAGCGCGAAGCGCGTATCCGTCAGGCGGAGGGCTACAAGCAGGCGCAGGAGCTTGAAGCGCTGGGTCAGGCGAAGGCGATCGAAGCGGTGGCCGAGGCCGAGCGTAACCGGATCGAACAGCTGGCCGCCGCAGGGCTGAACGAGAACGTGCTCGCGTACAAGTCGTTCGAGGCGTTGACCGAAATCAGCAAAGGGCCGGCGAACAAGGTATTCCTCCCGTCGAATGCGATGGAGGCGCTTGGAGCCGTCGGGGCCATCGGCGAGATGTTCAAGGGCAAGAAAACCGAATAGGCGGCTTGGCCTTAAGAAGAACGGTTTTCCGGGATACCGGGAAGCCGTTCTTTTTGTTGTTATTCCGCTTGCGGTTGCTTCCTCTCCTGCGACCGTTAAGGATTAGAGAGACGGGGGGCCGCTCTTCACATATAAAGGACTTCTCCCGCCGCCATGATGCGGGGGAAAAGTCCTGTCGGTTCGTTTAGGATGGAGCCTTTCGCCGTTGTCGTTAGACGGAAAGGTTCATTTTGCTGAGCTCGCCCTTGACCAGGTTGGTAAGTTCATCCTCATAGCCCTTCGTAATCCGGTACTTCCGGACGAAGTCGTTCACGAAGCGGCGGGCATCCTTCGGCTTATAGATGTGAACCATTTCGAGCAGGCTTTCCTTCACTTCATCGGTTCTTCTTCCCATTGCAATTCCTCCCATGGATTAACGTCTGGTTATGAGCGGCAGAGCTATGTAAGGCCGGTTTCTATTAAGATATACAGATTGGTGCTTGTTTAGTAATGATTTACCCTGCCTGTCTGCCTTTTAAACGAAAAAGGTCCTGGGGGACGTGTGTCTAATTTGTGAACAAAGAATCAAAAAACACCTCTTTCCGGGACAAAAGCCCGAATAGAGGTGATTCTTAAGGCAGGGGACCCGCCAAGGCGCAGCCTTAGTGCGTTCTCACATCCACCGAGCCTACGCTCGTACGGACGGTGAGGCCATGCGTTCCGCCGTTAAGGCTGCCTTCATTGCCGTCAAACTGGTTGCCGTGACGGTCCACGCTCCCTAGCTCGGAGGAGAAGGTGTAGCGGTAGCTTCCATTCTCTGGGACGTCGACCTCCACGCTGCCCAATTCCGTGGCGAAGTCCCAATCCTGATCGGGCTCTCCGCTGGCCCGGATCCGGCCGACTTCATGATCTACCGTCAAGCCGCCGGTGAACCCTTCGATGTCGATAGCGCCCACGGAAAGACGGACATCCGCCCGTCCCTTGGAATCCTTAAGCGAGATCCTGCCAACTTCGCCGCTCACGCTCTTAACCTGATCGAAGCCGCTGATGGAAATCTCCCCGACTTCGTTGCTCACCTCGACCAGCAGGGAAGGAGGAGCGGTGATGTGCAGGTCCACGCCGGCATTCTTGTCCGAGAACCAGTTTCCCGAGGAAGGGATCTCGGAGGAAACGAGGAGCGTACCGCCGTCCGGCCGGATCTTCAAATCAGGCCGGCGGGTTTCGGTCCGCTTGCCCCACCCCGTATGGTAGACGGGGGTAACGGTCACTTGGCCGTCCTGAGAAGGCTCAAGCGTTATGCGGCCCGCCGTTCCCCGGATGTCGAGACCCGTTAAGCCGGAAGCGGAGGTCACGATCGGGTCGCCTTCCACCTTGGCGCCGCCCCAGGCAACCGAACGGATGAGGCTTCCGGTAAAGGCCGTAACCGCTATAACCGAGCAAACGAGGAAGACGAGAAAAGCACCGGAGACATCGTAGGATATTTTGCGGTCCTCCCGTTTAACAAGCAGAGCTTCTGCCCCGTACGCAATCAGCATAACCGGCCAGTAGGAGAGCAGGGCTGCGGTGCCTTCCCATCCGCTCCAGCGGTCCAGGTTCAGCATCAGACCGAGCAGCACCAGCACGCCGCCCGTCGTAAAACGGCCTACCCGGTATTGACCGGAACGGTAGCGGTCCCAGGCCCGGAGCAGCCTCCAGCCTCCCCCTAAGACCAAGATCGCCCCAAGGATACTCCAGTTTCCGGCAAACCATATTCCCCATCCGGAGGGCAGGAGCTTCGACAGCAGGAGCATAACTCCGATCGCCACAGCAGCCAAGCCGAGCACCGTTTTGTTTGACTTAACAGGCATTTCTTTCTTTCCCCTTTCGCGCTTACCTTTATGGTTCTATCTTAAGGGAAGAAAGTCACGAGGATGAAGTCACCATCGTCACATGACGGGTAACATTCTTGGTCATAGGGAAGTCATGAGGGACGTCTGCCCGCATAAAAAAAACACGAGTGCCAAGGCTCACTTGCCTTGACACTCGTGCATTCCCTAAACCTGATTCCCGGCTTTCCGACAGGCGGGTCCTTCGGGAGTGCCGGTCCTCTTCTGTCTTTAGCGGGGGCTAAAAACGGAGGGAGGGTCGGAAGGGTTACTTGCCGATCTTAACCTTGCCTTCGAGCCGGATGTCCGAAGACGAGCTGCCGACATAGATAGGCACTTCACCGGATGGGGTAACCCATTGGTGAGTAGTCTCATCCCAGTAGGACAGAGCCTTAGGATCCAGCTTCACGTCAACCTTCGTCTGCTTGCCTGGCGAAAGCGTCACTTTGGCAAAGCCGGCCAGCTGTTTGGCTGGGGTATCGACTTGGGTCGGAAGCTTGCCGGCGTACACCTGCACTACCTCGGAGCCGGCTTTGCCGCCGCTGTTGCGTAGATGCAGCGACACTTGAACGTCCGGATCGCTGCTCGATTGGTCCTTGTTCGGGTTGCTGACCTTGACCTTCAAATTCCGGTAGTCAAAGGTGGTGTAGGAGAGGCCGTGACCGAATGGGAAGGCCGGCGTCAGTCCTTCCTTCTCATAGCCTTTGTAGCCTACGAATACTCCTTCGGAATAAGAGCCTTCCCCGTTCACGCCAGGGAACTGCGCTTTGGTCGATACCGGCGTCTGGTCTTCGTTAACCGGGAACGTCACCGGCAGCTTACCGGATGGGTTAACGTCACCGAACAGCACACGGGCGATCGCATTGCCCTGCTCTTGTCCGGCAAACCATGCCTGAACGATGGAATTCACATCGGATTTCCAGCTGTCCATCTGAACGGCGCGGCCGCTCATGGAGACGACAACCGTCTTCGGATTGGCCTTGGCCACGGCCTGGATCAAACGTTCCTGGTTGTTAGGCAGATCCAGATCCGACCGGTCCACGAAGCCCTCGGCGTCATAGGTGCGGGTCACAATGATGGCGGCATCCGACTTCTTGGCCAGGTCGACCGCTTCCTGAATGCGGGAATCGACCGTGTCGGCCGGAGGCTCCCAGCCGAACCGGATTTGGGCGCCGACGAGCCGGCTGTGGCTAGGCGAATCCGTGCGGTATTCCATCCGGATGTTGTGCTTCTCGCCTTCCTTCAGCTCAACATCCGCTTTGATCGTTTGCAGGGTCTTGCCTTCGTTCTTCACCAGCAGCTTACCGTCCAGATACAGCTCGCTCGAGCCGAGTGCCGTAAGGGACAGCTTGTAGCTGCCGGATTTCGGCGCAGTGATGCTGCCTGTCCAGCGGGCCGACATCGTGCCGTTAAAATCGCCCGGGATAACCGGCAGCTTCGGGGACTGGGCGTTGAAGCCTCCGAAGTTGTAGAAGCCCAGATTCATATTGACCTGAGGGTCAACATTTACCCGTTTGGGCTCGCCGTTCATCGAGGCATTGGTCCAGAATTCGGCCTTCAAGCCCGTCTGGCCGTCTTTTGCTCCGGGAGGAGCCAGCACCGCCGATGGGACGGCCGAAGGACCCGAGATAACATCCGCCGAGGAAATCGGATCGGTTCCCGGCGCGTAGCTTACTTTGACGTTCTTGCCGGCGCGGTTCGTAATCCCCTCCAGCGGGCTGACCGTGTAGGTCGGCGAAACCAGGGAGCTTCCGCCTCCGGCGGCCGAAGCGTTATCCGCATCCGGACCGATAACCGCAAGGGACTTCAGCTCATTGGCCTTAAGCGGCAGCGTCTGGCTGCGGTTCTGCAGCAGAACCATGCTCTCCTCGGCCAGCTGACGGGCAGCGGCTCCGTCCTTTTGAGCCGGAATGCGGACGTTCTGAACCGGGTTGTCGAACAGCCCTTTCTGGAACATTTGCGTCAGGATCCGGGAGGCCTTGTCATCGAGAAGTGTCTCGCTGATTTGACCGTCATCGACCGCCTTCTTCAGCTTGGCTCCCCATAAACCGAACGGGTCGCCGGGCGTCTCGATATCCAGTCCGGCTTTTGCCGATGCCACCGTGCTGAGGTTAGCGCCGTAGTCGCTCATGACAAATCCTTGGAAGCCGAGTCCTTTCTTCAGGACATCGGTGAGCAAGGTTTTGTTCTCGCAGGCGGATTCCCCGTTGATTTTGTTAAACGAGCACATGACCGAGCCAAGATGGGCATCCTTAATCGCTGCCGCAAAAGGGCGGGCATAGACTTCCTGGATGGCCCGCTCGCTCACGTTGGCGTTCGTCGTGAATCGCTCGGTTTCCTGGTTGTTGGCAAGATAATGCTTGGCCGTCGCGATAACCGGGCTCGTTTGAACGCCGTTCACGTATTCCGAAGCCAGCTTCGATTGAAGCAAGGGATCTTCCCCGAGCGATTCAAAGTTTCGGGCTCCCCAAGGAAGACGGGCGATGTCAAGCCCAGGCCCCAGAATGACATTATGCGTCGTATTAAAAGCTTCGCTGCCGATCAGGGTGCCGTACTTCTTGGCCGCTGCCGTGTCCCATGTGGCCGCAAGGGCGATGGGAGCGGGGAGGGCCGTCGATTTCTTGTCCTGAACATTCGGATCCGCAATCCGGACACCGGCCGGGCCGTCCGCCATGGTCAGGGCGGGGATGCCCAGCCGGCTCAGGTCTTTGTTATAGAAGCCGAAAAAGTTATTGACGTCGCCTGTAACAAACGACACCTTCTCATTCAGCGTCATATTCTTCAAAAGCAGCGCTGTCCGTTTCTCAGCGGGAAGAGACTTGTTCATCCACGGATGGTCATCGGCACCCGCAGCGGATGCCGTATTAAGATAGGGAGAGGCTGTTGACGTGAGCACAAGGGCTGTCAAAGCCAGAAGACGGGGGAACTTCCATTTCCACTTCAATTGTTCGAACTCCTCCTATTGGATAACGATAATAGTAACCGGTCCCCGGTGATAGCCATCGGGTGTGCACATGTTTTTCGGCTATGAAAATGCTATGAAAGCTTGCAGCTGCAACACAAATACTAGCATTGGGCAAAATCGCCTGTCACTGTGATAAACTGTCAACTCGTTTGGACTCCGTCTTATCGGCTCAAGGGAGCAAGCAGGGCTGAAGGCGGTGTCATCCGCACCAGAAGTGTCTTCAGTAGTGGTGTGGTCTTCCTTAAGGATAACCAACATTTACCGGAAAAAAGATGGTAAGGAGAAAGTAACCAAGCCACTCTCTGGCAAGAATGCAGGCAGGATCAGACCGAACAGGCCGCAGGTTCTTCTGGATGGAGAGGGAGGGAGGGGGAAGACATCCCATAAATAATTTGAAACGTTTCCAAAAAGATATTGAAACGTTTCCAATATGGTGGTATGATACGCTCATAAGCAAGGATGGAGGCGTAAGCATGTCGAGCATTAAAGATGTCGCAACCTTGGCCGGCGTTGCTGTCGGGACAGTCTCAAGGGTGATCAACAATACCGGAGCGGTAAAGCCGGAGACCCGGCGCAAGGTGACCGAGGCCATCCGCGAGCTGAATTACGTTCCCAATGAAGTAGCCCGGAATTTCAAAATGCAGAAATCCAAAATGGTCGCTCTCCTGCTGCCGAGCATTTGGCATCCGTTCTTCTCGGAGCTTGCCTATTATATTGAAGATGAGCTGGACCGGGAGGGCTATAAGCTGATGCTGTGCAACAGCGGCGGCAAGCCGGAGAAGGAACTCTATTATCTGGATATGCTGCGGCAGAACAAGGTCGCCGGGGTGCTTGGAATCACGTATAACGATATCGATAACGATATCACCACGGAAATCCCTATTGTCAGCATCGACCGTCACTTCAGCAAGAAGATTACATGTGTGACCTCGGACAATCGGGAAGGAGGGCGGATCGCCCTCACGGAGCTGGTCAAGGCGGGAGCCAAGAAGCCGGTGTTCATGGGAACCATTCCCCAGGCATTTAGTGAAACGCTACTACGCAAGGAAGGCTTTGTCGAGGAGGCCGAAAGGCTGGGAGTCGAATACGCCGTTTATGAACAGCCCGATCCGGTTCTGGATGACGATGCCTATTTTGACCGGTTTCTCTCCCTTCACCGTGACGCGGACGGAGTGTTCGCCATTACGGATATGTTCGCCGCCAAATATATCGACAGAGCCAGCCGCCTGGGCATCCGGGTACCGGAGGACGTCAAGGTGATCGGGTATGACGGCATTCAGGATCACCCGTATTTTCATCCGGTTCTGTCGACGATCCGGCAGCCGGTGGAGGCGATGGCGCGTACAGCGGTTAAGCTGTTGTTCCGGCGAATGGAAGGCGAAGAGCTGGAGGATGAAACGTACCGCATTCCGGTCGAGTTCCGCCCGGGAGAGACGACCTGACGACAGGGACAGGGAAGAGAGAGCGCATCCGCTCATCTTCCTTCCCTAGAATTGGAAACGTTTCAAAGCCTGCATGAAAGCGTTTTACTATCAAAGAGGTGATTCCATGAACTTAACTGCAACCGAAGCCTGCCGCAAGCGGGAGGAAGTCCGGTCTTCCAGGAGAGCCTGGAAGCGGATCAAACAAAACTATGAGCTGTATCTGTTCCTGCTGCCTGTCGTTCTGCTGTATCTGGTTTTTCGGTATTACCCTATGTACGGCGTGCAGATTGCCTTTAAGGATTTCTCTCCCAGTAAAGGAATCGGGGGAAGCGAGTGGGCAGGCTTTAAATACTTCATACAGTTTTTTGAGTCGTATACGTTCTGGCCGGTTATCCGCAATACGCTTTCCTTGAGCCTGCAATCGCTGCTTTTTTCCTTCCCGGTCCCTATCCTCGTCGCCCTAATGCTCAATCAGATGATGGCTAAGAGATACAAGAAATTCGTGCAGACGGTCATCTATGCCCCGCACTTTATTTCTACGGTTGTACTGGTCGGAATGCTGCATGTGTTTCTGTCGCCAAACAGCGGGCTGGTCAACCATATCCTCACCTGGCTCGGCGGCGAGCCCATCCTGTTCATGGCGGATGCCGGGTGGTTCCGGCCGCTCTACATCCTGTCCGGCATCTGGCAGGAAACGGGCTTCGCGACTATCATCTACCTAGCCGCTCTGGCGGGGATCAGCCCCGAACTGCACGAAGCTGCCATTATGGACGGAGCGAGCAAATGGAAGCGGGTGCGGCATGTCGACATTCCGGGTATTCTGCCCACCATCGTCATTCTGCTTGTTCTTGCTATCGGGAATATCATGAGCGTCGGCTTTGAGAAGGCCTTCCTGATGCAGAGCGATCTGAACTTCACGTCGTCCAATATTTTGCCTACTTATGTATACCAGCAGGGGATTCAGAAGGCCCAGTACAGCCTGTCGGCGGCCATCGGCCTCTTCAATTCGGGAGTCAATATTATCCTGCTGGTTATCGTAAACCGGGCCGCCAAAAAACTAACCGAAACCAGCTTGTGGTAGAAGGAGGCTGTTTATGAAAGCCTTTAGGCTCAATCGTCGAAGCCGCAGCGACCGTCTGTTTGATATCGCGAATTATTCGCTTCTTACGGTGGGGATGCTGCTGATTCTATATCCCTTGTATTTCGTCCTCATCGCCTCGATCAGCGACCCGAACCGCATTTATGCGGGAGATGTCTGGCTGCTGCCCCAAGGAATCACTTGGGACGGATACCGGCGCATTTTCCAGGATTCCGCCATCTGGACCGGCTACGGCAACTCGCTTCTGTATGCCCTGGTCGGAACGGTCATCAGCGTGACGCTTACTTTGATGGCCGCCTACCCTCTGTCTCGTAAGGACCTGGTCGGGCGTCAGGCGTTCATGTGGTTTTTTATGCTCACCATGTTCTTCAGCGGCGGTCTCATTCCCACTTACCTTCTGGTAAAGAATCTCGGCATGATCAATACGATCTGGGCGATGGTGATCCCGAGTGCCGCCGGAGTCTTTAACATCATCATTGTGCGCACGTTCTTCCAGATTACCATCCCTGAAGAGATGCGGGAGGCGGCTTTTATCGACGGAAGCTCGAATACGAAGTTCTTCCTGCAGATGGTCCTGCCTTTGTCGAAGCCCATTATCGCCGTCATGGTGCTGTACCACGTGGTCGGGTTCTGGAACGGGTTCTTCGACGCCCTGATCTACTTGAGCGACCAAGCCAAATACCCCCTTCAGCTCGTGCTGAGGAACATCCTCGTTCAGAACCAGGTGAATTCGAGCATGATGGTGGACGTGGAATCATACGCGGCGAAGCTCAGGGTAACCGAGCTTATCAAATACGGGGTTATTATCGTAGCGAGTCTGCCTCTTCTGGTGCTCTACCCCTTCCTTCAGAGGTATTTTGTGAAAGGCGTCCTGATCGGTTCGATCAAAGGCTAAGCCATTTCGTTCATACGGTAATTCCCCGGGCCAGGCCTCTCGGGTGGATTATAGATGGTTAGGTTCGTTATACAAACGGAGGGATCACGAACATGAGAAAAGGATTTACGGTTGCACTCGGCATGGCGCTGACAGTGACGACGGCCCTTGCGGGCTGCAGCAAATCGGATGACAGCACCAAAGGCACCGCTTCGCCGGATACCGCGGCAGCGGTCAACAAGGAAGGACTGCCGATCGTCAAGGACAAGGTCACCCTCAAGCTGGTGGCCCCGAAGGCTCCTCTCGCCCCCGAATACGGGCAAATGGAGATCTTCAAGCGCTTGGAGCAGGCTACGAACGTGCAAATTTCCTGGAATAACATTCCCGACACGGATTACGCGGAGAAAAAGAATCTGCTGCTCGCAAGCGGCGATCTCCCCGATGCCTTCTATGGGGCGAACTTCTCGGACTACGAGCTCGTCACCTACGGCAAAGACGGCACGATCAAGCCCCTTGAGAAGCTGATTGCGGATTATGCGCCCAACCTGACGAAGCTGCTCGAGAAAAGGCCGGATATCAAGGCCGCGATCACCGCGCCGGACGGCCATATTTACGGCCTTCCCTCCTGGGAGGAGAACGAGCTCGGCACGAACCCGTTCTTCCACGTCATTAACAAAGCCTGGCTGGATAAGCTGAACCTACCCATGCCGACGACGCTCGACGACTACACCAACGCCCTCGTCGCCTTCAAGACCAAGGACCCGAACGGCAACGGCAAAGCCGACGAAATTCCGCTCAGCTTCATGCATATGGGCTGGTGCATGGACATCGGAGGGCTGTTCGGAGCCTTCGGAATGCCGGACAATACGGAGCACCGGATCGTGAGGAACGGCAAGGTGATCTTCACAGCCATTCAGCCGGAATACAAGGAAGCGCAAACTTATTTCAACGAGAAGTGGTACAAACAAGGGCTGATCGATCCCGAATCGTTTACGCAGCAGGCTCCGCAATATCTGGCCAAGGGCAAAACCCCGGCCGAAACACTCGGCTCTTTCGTCTGGTGGGAGATTGAAGAAGTCGTCGGACCCGACCGGGCCAAGGACTATGCTCTTGTTCCTCCTTTGACAGGACCGGCCGGCAAGAAGACGATCGGACGCGGCAACGGCGGCGGCCCGGCCAAAGGCACCTTCGTCATCACGAAGGCGAACAAGAACCCGGAGGTCACGATGCGCTGGATTGACCAGCAGTATGAGCCTTACATGGCGGCACAGATCCATTGGGGCCCGATCGATCTGGTTTACAAGAAGGATGCGAACGGCAAGCTGGTCAACCTGCCTGTTCCTGGGGGGAAGTCGATGGGCGAATACCGCCAGCAGGTGGCTCCGAACGGCGCCGGCGTCATCACGAAGGAAGACTTCCAGAGCATTGTCGAGATGGAGCCGCGCGCAAAGCAGCGCAAGCAGGACCTGGAGAAGGTTTACGAGCCTTTCATGGAAAAAGAAAATTACCCGAGCCTCTTCTTCCTGCCGGAGGAATTGGACCAAATCAACAAAATCGAGCCTGATTTGCTTAAATTCGTTAATACCCAGCGGGCGAAGTTCCTCGTGGACGGCAATGTCGACAAGAGCTGGGACGCCTATGTGAAGCAGGTGAAGGACATGGGCCTCGACAAGCTGATGGAGATTTACCAGAAGGGGCTGGACCGCTACAAGCAGGCTCAGAAAAAGTAAGGCAAAAAGAGAGACAGCAGGACGGGTGTCGGTCCGCTAAGGACGAGGGGGGAGACCACTTGGCTTGGGATGCCTGGCGGACTCCTGCTCCTCGCATGGCGGGCAGGACATCGGGATCGGACTGGAGAAAGGTGTGGACAATCATTGACTCAAGCTTACAAGGACCCTTTTCGGCCGCAGTTTCATTTCACGCCGGAAGCCAACTGGATGAACGACCCGAACGGGATGGTTTATTACGAAGGAGAATATCATCTGTTCTATCAATATTACCCGGGAGGAACGACCTGGGGCCCGATGCACTGGGGGCATGCGGTAAGCCGGGATCTCGTCCGCTGGGAGCATCTTCCGGTGGCGTTGGCGCCGGATGACAACGGCTATATCTTCTCGGGAAGCGCCGTGGTCGATCGCCAGGACAGCAGCGGGCTGTTCGGCGGAGGTTCGGGTCTGGTCGCCATCTTTACCCACCACCGGAGGAACGAGGAGACGGGAGAGGTAAGCGAGTGCCAAAGCATCGCCTACAGCACGGACCGCGGCCGCAGCTGGACGAAGTACGCCGGGAATCCCGTGCTGGCGGAGAAAGGGCTTCAGGACTTTCGCGACCCTAAGGTATTCCGGCACGAACCGACGAACAGCTGGATCATGGTGATCGCCGCAGGAGACCACATCCGGCTGTACCGGTCGCCTGACCTGCTGGGATGGACCTTCGCGAGTGCCTTCGGGTCCGGGGACGGCTCGCACGACGCGGTATGGGAATGCCCGGACCTGTTCGAGCTTCCCGTCGAAGGGGAGAACGGAGGAAAGCGCTGGGTGCTGATTGTGAGCATCGGCGACCGGCCCGAGGGAGCCGAAGGATCCAGAACGCAATATTTTATTGGAGAGTTCGATGGGTTCCGGTTCCTAAACGAGAATGCCCCGGAGACGATCCTATGGGTGGATCACGGGCGGGACAACTACGCCGGGGTCACTTGGTCAGACATTCCCGACATCGACGGCAGGAGGATTTATCTCGGATGGATGAGCAATTGGAGGTATGCGAACCAGACGCCGACCGTGGCATGGAGAAGTGCGATGACGGTACCCCGTGAGCTGGGCCTCCGGAACGGCAGGCAGGGAGTAAGGCTTATTCAGTGTCCGGTTCGCGAGCTGCAGGCTCTCCGCAAGAAGACGCATTGCCAGACGGACCTGGAGCTGACCGAAGCCCAGAAGATTTTGGACGGCTGCGAGGAGGAACTGCTGGAGCTGGCGGTCGATTTCCGCCTGGGTTCCTCCGGCAGCGTCGGCCTCCGTGTCCGGGCCTCCGACCGGGAAGAAACCGTCATCCGCTATGATGCAGCGGCGGAGCGACTGTCGATGGACCGCACACGGTCGGGGGAGGTGGACTTTCATCCGGCCTTCGCCTGCCGGCATGAAGCCCCTTTATCCGTGGAGGAGGGACGCCTTCGGCTTCATCTCTTCCTGGACACCTCATCGGTAGAGGTGTTTGCGAACGACGGAGAACTGGTGCTAACCGATCTCATCTTCCCTCATCCTGACAGCCGGAGCCTCATCCTGTTTGCGGAAGGAGAAGGAGCCGTGGTGGAACGGCTTGAAGTGAACGCGCTAGGTTCCATCTACGATCCCGGCTCCGAGGCAGCCAAAGCGGACACGGCGAGACGTCAGGAAGCCATAAGGTAGAACCGGGCCGGGATTTGCGGTTCCGGAGAGCACGGTGACACTTTGACGAATTGCAGAACAACCAGACGGCGAAGGACGGGGAAGATTCCCGTCTTTCGCCGTCTCTTGAAAGAAGAAGCGAATGAAGGAGAGGGTGGACATGACAAGCGGGGAAAACACCCCCAGGGCAGGACTAGTGCCCAATCCGGTAACTTTGTCGGCGGGAAAAACATCGGATGAGCATGAAATTCAACAGGAAAGCAGAACGACATTGGCGGATAAGGCACTCGCCGCCCATTGGCCCTTTGACGAAGGAAGGGGGGCAGTGGCACGTGATGTGGCCGGCGGGCGTGCCGATCCCATCGATTACGTGTTCTTGAAGACGGAAGGAGAAAGACGGATGGATCCCGCCTGGAGGACAGGGATCCACAACAAGGCGCTGCTGTTTGACGGCTATTCCACCTGGATCAGACGCCCGGCCGATCAAGCGGTGTCCGTGACCGGGGAGCTGACCATTTCCGTCTGGGTCGCCCCGCGTGCTTTTGAGGGGGGAGTGGACCGGAAGCTGACGGCGATCCTTAGCCAGCACGACCGGGAGCGGAAGCAGGGATTCCTTCTCGGTCTGTTTCGTCACGGAGCCTGGTCCCTTCAGCTTGGTACGGGAGAGAGCTGGGAGGAAGTGTGGGCGGAGAAGGTTCCGCTTGTTCAAGGGGAGTGGGCTTTTCTAACGGCCACCTATACTCCGGCAACCGGGGAGATGAAGCTGTACCATAATGGCGAGGAAGCCGCCTGCCGCCGAATTCCGGGGGGCCGGAACGTATCCCCGGCCGCCGTTGACCTGCTTATCGGACGGAACCAGGAGGGAACGCCTTTCGCCGGGGCTTTCTCCTTCCATCTGTTCAGCGGCCTGATGGACGAGCTGAAGCTTTACACCCGCGCCTTAAGTGTGGAAGAGGTCAAGCGTCAATATGCAGAGGATCTGCTCCCGCATGGAGGCGTCCATCCCCGGATCCCTTACGAGGAGCTTAAGCTCGACAGGAGCCTGCTGGCCGGGGACCGCCACCGTCCGCAGTACCATGTCAGCCCGCCTGCCCATTGGATGAATGAGCCCCATGCCCCCGTTTATTACAACGGCCAGTATCATCTTTTCTACCAGCACAATCCGAAAGGACCGTTCTTTCATTATCTTCATTGGGGCCATTGGGTGAGCCCGGACCTAGTCCACTGGCGGGACCTTCCGGTTGCCCTAACTCCGGAGAACAACGGACTTAACCCGGATGGGGTCTGGTCCGGAAGTGCTGCTTATGATGCGGAGGGTGAACCGGCCTTGTTCTTCACGGCGGGGAATGACAGCGTCCATCCCAACCAGCGGGTCGGGCTCGCCCGAAGCACGTACCGGGACAACTTGGACAACGACCTGGTTCATTGGAAGGTCTATCCGGACCCGATTCTTATCCAGGACCCGGCCCAGAAGCTGACCGGGGATTTTCGCGACCCTTTTGTCTGGAAGACAGGAGACACCTGGTATTTGCTGATCGGGTCGGGGACTGTGAAAGGCAACGGCACGGTGGTGGCCTATTCCTCCAAGGATATGATAAGCTGGAGGAACCACGGTCTGTTTCGTACGGTCGATCGGCAAAAATACCCTTACCTAGGACCCGTCTGGGAGCTTCCGGTGCTGCTGCCCCTGGGGCGGGACCGGGATGGCGAAGAGAAGCACCTGTTTCTCGTTTCCCCTGTAGGGGAGGGGGCGGACGTGGAAGTGTTCTATTGGATCGGCAGCTTCGATCCGGTAACCGTTTCCTTCCGTCCCGATCAGGAGGAGCCTCAGCTGATCGATGTGGGGGACTTTCATTTTACAGGGCCGAGCGGGATGGTCGATCCCGTTACCGGGAGGAGCCTCGTCTTCACCATCGCGCAAGGGGATAGAACGGCGGAGGCGGAGTTCCGGGCGGGCTGGGCCCACAACGGAGGGCTCCCTCTGCATGTCTACCTCCGGGAGGACGGCCGCCTCGGCCTTGAGCCGATTCATGAGCTGGAGAAGCTTCGGGCCGAGAAGCTCGTTTCACTGGAAAACGTAACGGTACGTGAAGCCAATGAGCGGCTGCAAACGATCCAAGAGGACATGCTGGAAATCCGGGTGGAGCTGGAAGCTTGGCCGGACAGGGAGAAGACGGCTGCCGGTTCCCATGCGTCTGCCTCCCAAGAGCTTTCGGGCTCTTTCGGGGGAACGGACCCGGCGGTGACGCCAAGGCCGGCGGGAACCGCTAATGCCGTCTGCTCGGGAAGCGGCCGGATCCTTGGATTGAAGCTGAAGCGCTCCCCGGGCGGGGAAGAGGAGACGCTGCTTGGCTACGACTGGAATCAATCCAGTCTCTTCGTGGACCGGACGAGAACGACGTTGGATCCCCGAGAGCGGTGCGGAGGCATCCAAGGGGGCCGGCTCGAGCTGGCCGGAGAGAATTTGCGGCTCCATGTTTATGTGGACCGTTCCATGATCGAGGCTTATGCCAACGGATTAAAGAGCTTGACCACAAGGGCCTACACGAGCCGCGAGGATTCTCTCGGCCTTCGCGTATGGGGACCCGAAGAGGCCAAGGTAGTATCACTCGAACTATGGCGGATGAAATCGGCTTGGACACAGGAGGAGTAAAGATGATAGCAGGAGCGGTAGAAGCCGGCGGAACCAAATTCGTCTGCGGAATCGGCAATGAACAAGGAGAAATTATAGACCGGGTAAGCTTCCCGACGGAGCGTCCGGAAATCACGCTGCCCCGGGTTATCGAGTATTTCCGGGACAAGAAGGTGGAGGCAATCGGCATCGGTACGTTCGGACCGATCGACCTGAACCCGTCCAGTCCCCATTATGGCCATGTCACGACTACGCCGAAGGAAGGATGGGGCCACTATCCCTTCCTTCCTACGCTGCGCAAGGAGTTCGACGTGCCGTTCGGCTGGGACACGGACGTGAATGCGGCCGCTCTCGGAGAAGCCGTTTGGGGGGCGGCCCAAGGGCTGGACAGCTGCCTGTACTACACGGTGGGTACCGGCATCGGAGTGGGCGTCTACATGGAGGGCCGGCTCGTCCACGGGCTCGTGCATCCGGAGGGCGGACACGTGCTGACCCGGCGCCACCCGGAAGACCGCTTCGAGGGAGTGTGCCCGTATCATGGCGACTGCCTGGAGGGAATGGCCGCAGGGCCGGCTCTCGAGAAGAGATGGGGAGTGGAGGGCACCGAGCTTCCCGAGGATCATCCGGCCTGGGAGATCGAAGCGTTCTACCTCGCCCAGTCGATCGCGAACGCCGTGCTGACCTTGTCCCCAAAGAAAATCATTCTCGGCGGGGGAGTCATGCACCAGAGCCAGCTGTTCCCGCTGATCCGCCGGGAGGTGGCCCGGAACCTGAACGGGTACGTCAACGCTCCCGAACTGAGCGGCGGCCTGGACAGCTTTATCGTGCCGCCGGGCTTGGGCGACAATGCCGGCTTGGCCGGGTCGCTCGCTCTCGGACTGCGGGCCGCCGGCCGTTAAGAGGCCCGGCCCGGCTTGCCGGCAGGCCTCTTCCGCAAGGCAGCCGATAGCGGCATGGCAGGCTCTGCTTGAGGGCGCGCCGCAGAACTTATGAAATTTATATAGGCGTTAATGGTTATAGGAGTAAACAGAAGCCCGCCGTCCGGGATTAGGGACAGGCGGGCTTTTTGCAGGAAAAGGGTTATCCAGATTACCCCATCCTGCCAGGTAACACTTGACAGGATGGGGTCTCCAACGGAAACCGCGTTAAAGCTTAAGGGAAAGGGTGCGGCTGACGAAGACGGAGGAGACGCCGGCTTCTCCATGAACCTTTTGCGCCCGGCTTCGTATGATGGAAGTACATCACCGAAGTGGGCACGAACCCATCCGGAAAGGCGTGAAGGCAATGGGGAACCCGAAGAGAATCGTCATCCTGGGAGCGGGCTACGGCGGACTGGCCGCGGCGCTCCGGCTGCAGAAGAAACTGAGGCGGGGAGAGGCGGAGGTCACGCTTGTCAACAAGCATGACTACCACACGCTGACCACCCATTTGCACAAATCCGCCGCAGGCACCGATCATCCGGATAACGCCAGGGTCGACCTTAAGGAGATGCTTAACAGCCGCCGGACCCGTTTGCTTAAGGCGGAGGTTCAGAGGTTGGAGCCGACGGAGCGTAAAGTGGTCACCGACCGGGGCGTGCTCCGCTACGATTATCTCATCGCGGGGCTCGGAAGCGAGCCGGAGATGTTCGGCATCCCGGGCTTGAAGGAGCATGCGCTTACGATTCGCAGCACGAACAGCGTGCGCCTGATCCGCCAGCATATCCGTTACATGCTCGCGAAGTACAAAACCCAGCCGAAGCGCCTCGACTACCTGACGTTCGTGGTCGGCGGAGCCGGCTTCACCGGCACGGAATTTGCCGGAGAGCTGGCGGACAAGATGCCGGAGCTTTGCCGGCTGTTTGACGTCGACCCGTCGCTCGTGCGCATCTGCAGCATCGAGGCGGGGGCGGCGCCCCTGCCGCCCGGCATGCCGCGGGAGCTCGTACGCTACGGAATGGAGAAGCTGACTGCGAAGGGCGTCTCCTTTAAGCTCACCACCTCCATCCGGGAGTGCACGCCGGAGGGCGTCCGTCTCTCGGACGGCGAATTCATTCCAGCCGGGACCGTCATCTGGGCGGCGGGCGTCCGGGGCAACCGGCTCCTTGAGGAGGCGGGCTTCGAGACGGCGCGGGGCCGGGTGGCCGTCGACCCGTGCCTCCGGTCAAGGCAGCACCGCGAGGTGTTCATCGTCGGCGACAGCGCCCTCGTCCTAGGGCCGAGCGGGACCCCCTACCCGCCGACGGCTCAGATCGCCGTTCAGCAGGGCCGCTACGCCGCCGACAGCCTCCTGGCGCAGCTGCACGGCCGCCGGCTTCCCCCGTTCCGCTACGACCATCGGGGGACGGTGGCTACGCTCGGCCGCGCGGAGGCCATCGGCGTCGTCGGCGGCCGAGCGGTCACCGGCCTGCTCGCCTACGTGCTGAAGCTGCTCGCCGATGCCGGCTACCTGTTCACCATCGGCGGGCTTCCGCTCGTGCTGCGCAAAACGGTCTTCCGCCGCAGCTAGTGCAGGCACGGAGGACCAGGGAGCATCCGTTCGGGCGGGACACCGGGAAGCGGGGGGACCGTGCGTTGTCCGCGGGAAAGGTCGCCCCTTATCCGCGGACCCGGCGAAGGTCAGCCTTCGCGGCCGCCCGCTAGTTGCCGGCTCTCCCGAGGGGGAGGCCCCAGCGTTTCTCCGCGGAAGAAGGCGCCCCCTCGCAGCCTCACATGCTCGAACGGAAGAAGCGGGCTGCCGATCCGCCTCAACATGAGCTCGGCGGCGCGCTCGGCCGCCTCACGGACCAGCAGCACCGGGCGGGTTAACCCGGGATAGGCTGGATGAGCTTCATGATCGGTTCCGATCAGCGAAACGTGGCCCGGCACGGTTAGCCCGGCCCTCTCCAAGGCGACGGCCGCCCAAGTGACGTCGCGGTTCAAGGCGCACAGTACCGCGGTGTAGCCGCCGTCCGCGAGCTTGGCGGTCAAGCTGTTCAGCCAGTCCGTTCCCGTTCCGGGCGGCCCGGTCACGTGCTCGTCCGGGCTCATGGGCAGGCCAAGCCGCTGGCAGGCATCGAGGAAGGCCTGCCAGCGGAGCCGGAAGCCGCGCTGGGTCCGGGTATCGCCGACAAAAAGAATGCGGCGGTGGCCCTCTTCGTACATCTGGTTAAGGCTAAGGTGGACGGCGTGCTGCACGTCCCAGATGACGCTGTCCGCCAGGCTGCCGTCCGGAGGGTAGTTGATCATCACGACGGGGAGCGGCAGCCGGACGAGAGCAAGCTCCATCCACTCCGGTAAACCCGGGGGAAGGAACAGCCCGTCCAGGAACAGGAGGCCGCTGCGCTCCATCCATTCGAGCAGCCCGCTTTCCGTTTGCAGCGGCTTCGGAAGCACCACGGTTGTCAGAACATGACCGAGCTCGTGCAGCCGCTGGTGCAGCCCTTCGACCTGAAGGTGATGAAAGGGAGCCTCTCCGGTCATCAGCAAAGCGAACCGCCGGGGCTTGCCCGCCCCCGGCCAAGGGATCTGCTCGGCGGACAAGCCGGCCGCCTGGGCCTTGGTCCGGTAGCCGAGCTCCCGGGCGGCTTCGCTGATTTCCCGGCGGGTCGACTCGGACATTCCGGGAAGCCCGCGGAGGGCTTTGGATACGGTATGGACCGTTACCCCAAGGCGGTCGGCGATCATCCGGAGAGTGACCTTTTTTCGGCGGGTCATGCTTGTCTCCTCCTTTTTCCGTGGCTTGGTTTATCCGTTTAAATGTAACAAAAATGAAACTATATTAAAACGGTCTCCCTGCCTATAATGAGGGCAAATCGGTGCAAGGGGAGGATACAAGAATGGATCAAGCTAAGGTACGGATGGAGAGAACGGTTCCGGTTCACGACCAAGCCGATCTTATCGTGGTGGGAGGCGGGCCGGCCGGATGCGCCGCCGCCATCAGCGGAGCGAGGAGCGGACTTAAGGTCATCCTTCTGGAGCATTCCGGCCAGTTGGGCGGCATGGGCACGCTCGGCAACGTCAGTATTTTTATGGGCGTGGGCAACGTAACGGGGATTTACCGGGAAATTATCGCCGAGGTGCTTCCGGACCGGCTCCCGGATTCCCACGAGGGCTCGATCTGGCCGCAGTATTCGCCGTTCGTGCTGCGTCATTACTTGAACAGCAAGCTCGAGAAGGAAGGGGTACGTGTCTATTACCACGCGAGCTTCACCTCGGCGGTGATGGATGGGGATACGGTTACGGGCATCGTCGCAAACACAAGAGAGGGGCTCCGGGCTTTTCTCGGCGCCAAGGTGATCGACTGCACGGGGGATGCGCGGGTCGCCCAGGATGCCGGGGTGCCGATCCATTCGGGGCGGGAAGGAGACGGGCTGACCCAGCCGATGACCTTGATGTTCATGATGCAGAATACGGGGAAGCCGGTCACCCCTTACCTTCCGGAGGACGCCTATTATTATGAATCCATGAGCGAGCTCCCGCAGGGAAGGCACCTTTATTGGGAGCAGAACCAGGACGGCACCCTGCTTGTTAACATGACCCGGGTACGGGGGAACGGAGCCAAGCTTGAGGATATCAACCATGCGGAGAAGGAAGCGCTTCGGCAGGTTTTCTCCGTGGCCCACTATTTGCAGCGGAATGGATTTGAGACCTACGTCCTCTCCCATATTCCCGGCCAGGTCGGGGTCAGGGAAACGAACCAGATCGAAGGCCGCTATACACTGACGGAAGACGACCTGACGAGCGGACGGAGGTTCGAAGACGTGGTGGCCCAAACGAATTACGAGATCGACATCCACAGCCCGGACGGGGCCAAAACAACCGACGAACGCAGCCTGAGCGGCTACGACATCCCGTACCGGTGCATGCTTCCAACAGGGGTAAAAGGGCTCCTCGTGGCGGGCCGGTCGATCTCCGCGACCCACGTCGCCATGTCGTCCATGCGCGTGCAGGCGACCTGCTATGCGCTCGGCCAGGCTGCTGGAGCCGCAGCGGCGTGCGCGCTCGAAGAGGGCGTCGACTTCCCGGGCATCTCCATCCCCAAGCTTCACCGGCGGCTGGCGGACCAAGGGGTCGTGTTTTGGAAGGCGGAGAGTGTGAAGCAGGTTTAAGCTGGCGTATGAGGCATTAAGCAGCCCGGCTCCTGGGGGAGCGGGGCTTTTTGCTGTGGGGAAGGCATGAGGGAAGGACCATTCACCGCGAGGCGGCGATCTGGTAAGCTTGCCGTAAGCCGAAAAGAAAAGCCGATAACACAAGGCCAGGGAGGAAGGACCATGATAAGAGAAGCGGTTAAGGAAGATGCCCGGGAGGTCGCTAGGCTGTCTTCACAGCTGGGCTATGAAATAACGGAGTTTGAGGCCGGAGAACGGCTGGAAAGACTGCTGGCAGACAGGGATCATGCCGTTTATGTCCAGGAAGCCGAAGGAGGCGGGCTTGCCGGATGGGTTCATGTCCACGGCCGTCATCTGATCGAATCCCCGCCGTTTGCGGAAATCGGCGGTTTGGTGGTGGATGGCACCCAGCGCCGGAAGAGGGTGGGAGAGCAGCTGATGCGGCGGAGCGAGCAGTGGGCCCGGGAGAGCGGATACCGGATGATGCGCATCCGGTCGGGCAGCCAAAGGAAGGAAGCCCACGAGTTCTACCAAAGAATCGGATACGAGGCGGTGAAACGTCAGGAGGTTTTCGCTTTGTCGCTTTGAGCCGCATTTTCAGCAAATCTTCAGCCGGCGCTCAGCACAGGTTTAGCTTGCCCCTGTAGGATGAAGGCACAATCTTATTTGGAGCTGGGGGCTGGCTGACTTGAAGAAATTAACATACGTCAAAATCACCATCGATATCCTGATGGCCGTTACACTGGTGCTGCTGTATAACAAAAGGGTGCTGGGCGGTCTCGCGTTCCACGAAATCGCCGGGCTCTGCATCGGCGGCGTGTTCCTCGTTCATATTCTGCTGAACGGGCGCTGGGTGGCAACCGTGACGCGCAAGCTGTTCGACCGGAAGCTGCCGGGGCGCACCCGCTTCGGCTATTTGCTGAACCTGCTGCTGCTCGCGTGCATGAGTTTTATTATCGTAAGCGGAATTCTCATCTCGGAGGTGGTTTTCCGGGACCTGCACATGGGCAATGTCGGCTGGTTCAAGGGGACCCATATCGCCGTCTCCTTCCTGACCCTTATCATCGTGGGCGTCCACGTCGGCCTTCATTGGAAGTGGCTGATGAATGTGGGCAGGAAGCTCTTTCGGCTGGAAAAAGGCCGCCGGACCGCCGGCCTTCTGGTTCAAGCGGCCGCCCTCCTCGTCTTCCTGTACGGAGGCTGGCAAATCTACAGCACCGGCTTCCTGAACCGGGTGGAGGGCGTCACTCAGCTCTTCTCGTCCGGTCAGGGAATGCCGGGTGAAGGAAGAGGACGACCCGAAGGGATGCCGGAGGGCATGAGGCGGGAAGGCATGCCGCCGGAAGGAGCCGCGAACGGAAGCGGAGCCGGTACCGCTCCTTCCCAAGCAGCGGCTTCCTCGGAAGCCGGCGTGGCCGGAAAAGACGGGGGCACGGGGGGCGGAACCGGGGCTGCCGGTTTCGAAGGGCGCCCGGCCCGGCGCGGAGGCGAGGAAAGCCCGTTCCGCGAAGGCGGCAAGGGCGGCTTCCCGGGCGCAAGTCCGTGGAACGTGCTGCTTACGTACTTGGGGATCCTGGGCGTCTTCGTCATTCTAACGTATTACGCGGAGAAGCTTCTGAACAGACGCAAGCCGGCTTCTTCAGCTGCCGAGGTATAGGAGCGAGAGAAGGAGGAGAGCGAAATGAGCCGCTATCACGACCACGACCATGGCCCAGACCAAGACAAAGACCAGAAGAGCGGGGAAGGAAGCAGCCTGTGGGAATCCCGCCGGATGACCAGAAGAGAGGTGCTCGCCGCGGGGATCACCTTGCTCGCTTCGACGGTTCTGGCTGCCTGCGGAATCCGGGCCTCCTCAATGGGGGGAACCGAGGAGCCGTCCGCCTCACCCGTACCAACGGCAGGGCAGACCCCGTCCCCTTCCTTACCCCCGACTCCGGCATGCGGCCATGAGGACGGCACGCCCGAGGTGACGGAAGGTCCGTATTCCACGCCCAACTCTCCCGAACGCTCCTCCTTGCTGGAGGAGGGGATGGCCGGTGTGAAGCTGACGGTGTCCGGCTTCGTCCTGAACCGGGACTGCCAGCCGGTCCAGGGGGCGCTGCTGGACTTCTGGCAGGCCGATTCCAAAGGAAGCTACGACAACACCGGCTTCCGCCTGCGCGGCCATCAGTATACGGACAGCAGCGGAGCCTTCCGGCTGGAGACGGTCGTGCCCGGCCTTTATCCGGGCCGCACCCGGCACCTCCACGTCAAGGTGCAGGCCCCGAAGGGGAAGGTGCTGACCACCCAGCTGTTCTTCCCCGGCGAGCCCGGCAATGCGAAGGACGGCATCTACCGCAAGGAGCTTCTGCTGGAAAAAATGGAAACGGCAGACAACCAGCAAAAAGGGGCCTTCACCTTCGTTCTTCCGTCTTAATCCTACCCAAAAACGCCGTTCCCAACAGGTCCGCGAAGGACCGCCGGGAACGGCGTTTTTGCTGGAGAAGTGGGTTCGTCTTAGAAGGCAGGAACGACTTCCCCTTTGTAGGTGTCTTCGATGAATTTCTTCACTTCCGGCGTGTTGAGGGCCTTGGCCAGCTTCTGCATGGCGTCGGAATCTTTGTTGTCCTCACGGGCGACGAGAATGTTGACATACGGGGAATCTTTGCCTTCCAGGAGCAGGGCGTCCTTCGTCGGGACGAGTTTGGCGTCCAGGGCGAAGTTCGTATTGATCACGCTCAGGTCCGCTTCGTCGACCGTACGGGGCAGCATGGCGGCTTCGAGCTCCTTGAACTTGAGGTTCTTCTTGTTCTCGGTAATGTCGCGGACCGTGCCGGTTACGCCGACGCCTTCCTTAAGCTTAATCAGGCCGTTCTTCTCGAGAAGAGCGAGAGCGCGTCCGCTGTTCGTCGGATCGTCCGGGATGATGACGGTCGCTCCGTCCTTAAGCTCGTCGATTTTCTTGATCTTCTTGGAGTAAGCCCCCATCGGTTCTACGTGGACGCCGGCAACTTTCACGAGCTTGGCGTTGTTGTCCTTGTTGAACTGCTCCAGGTAGGGAGCATGCTGGAAGAAATTCGCGTCCAGCTGCTTTTCGTTTACTTGAACATTAGGCTGTACGTAGTCGTTGAACTCGACAATTTGCAGATCCACGCCCTGCTCCTTGAGCTTAGGCTGGATGAACTTCAAGATTTCCGCATGGGGCACGGCAGTGGCGCCGACCTTCAAGGTAGCCGCTTTGGCCGGTGCGGCCGAAGAGCCTCCCGAAGGAGAAGACGATGGAGAAGCGGAATCCTTGCTGCCGCAGGCGGCGAGAACAAGGGTCAGGGCAAAGAGCAGGACGAGCAGTTTTTTCATGAATGGTTCCCTCCAATGGTTTGAAATTCTCTCTAGGTTAATAGTAAAGCCCGTTGATGATATAGCTTGTACAACCGGAGCAGCGGTTATTTGCGGCTGAACCGGATGACGAGCCGGTCGCCGATCGTTTGAAGCACCTGCACGAGAATTAGCAGGATCACGACCGTCACGACCATGACCTCCGGCTGGAAGCGCTGGTAGCCGTACCGGATCGCGAGAACGCCTAAGCCCCCGCCGCCGATCGTTCCCGCCATCGCGGTGTACGAAACCAGCGTCACACACGTGATGGTAATGGCGGCGATCAGGCCGGCCCGGGATTCGGGCAGGAGCACCTTGCGCACGATCTGCCAGCGGCTCGCGCCCATCGACTGGGCGGCCTCGATCACCCCGCGGTCCACCTCGCGGAGCGAAGTTTCGACGAGACGGGCGAAGAAGGGCGCGGCGGCGATGACCAGCGGCGGGATGGTTCCCTTAACCCCGATGGACGTTCCCACAAGGATTTTGGTAAGCGGGATGACCAGAATCATCAGGATGATGAACGGCACGGACCGCAGCACGTTGACGATAAGGGAAAGCACCGTGTAGCTGACGCGGTTCTGCAGAAGCTGGCCGCGGGAGCTCAGGAACAGCAGGATGCCGATCGGCAGTCCGACCATAACGGTGAACAGGGTGGAGAGCCCGAGCATAATCAGCGTATCCTGAGTCGCATCTCCGATATCCGGCCAATGGATGTTCTCCAGGTTAATCTCTTTCATCCGATTTTCTCCACCTCCAATCCGCGTCCCGCCAAGGCGGCAATCGTTTGCTCCACCTGAACGGGGCTTCCTTCCAATTCCACGACCAGCTGGCCGTACGGCGTATCCTTCATCCGCGAGATCGTCCCCTGCAGGATGACGAACGTCGCCTCGGACTCCTTGATCGCCTGGGCCAGTACCGGCTGGTACGTCTGTTCCCCGACAAAAGTGATCCGGTAGATGTTCCGGCTCCCGGAGGCTATCTCCCCTTCCACGACACGGGCAAGCTCGGAGGAATCCGAGACCTGCTCCAGAAATTCGCGGGTGGTCGGATGCTCCGGCTTCAGGAAGACGTCGATCACCTTGCCCTCCTCCACGATCTGCCCGTCGTCGATGACCGCGAGCCGGTCGCAGACGGAGCGGATCACGTGCATTTCATGGGTGATCAGCACGATCGTTATTCCGAACCTGCGGTTGATGTCGCGCAGCAGGGAGAGAATCGAATTCGTCGTCTGCGGATCGAGCGCTGAGGTGGCCTCATCGCACAGCAGGACGTGGGGATCGTTGGCGAGCGCCCGGGCGATGCCCACCCGCTGCTTCTGGCCGCCCGACAGCTGGGCCGGGTACTTGTCCGCATGCGCTTCAAGGCCGACAAGCGCGAGCAGTTCGCTTACCTTGTGCTTCACCTCGGCTTTGGAATGCTTCGTAAGCGTAAGCGGAAAAGCGACGTTCTCGGCTACCGTAGCGGACGACAACAGGTTGAAGTGCTGAAAAATCATCCCGATCCGCCGCCGCTGCTCCTGAAGCCGGCTTCCGTCGAGGGCGGTGAGCTCGACGCCGTCCACGATGACCTTCCCGGAGGTCGGCTTCTCGAGCAGGTTGATTGTCCGGATCAAGGTGCTCTTGCCGGCGCCCGAATGGCCGATCACGCCGAAGATCTCGCCTTTGGCGATCGACAGGTCGATGCCGCGAAGAGCCGGAATGAGCTTCGTGCCGACCGGGTAGCTTTTATGGAGCCTTTGCAGCTCGATCATGCAAGGATCCCTCCTTTTGAGTTGGTATTATCGCCGACAAAGCAAAGGCCCCTTTTTCACAAGGGAAAAAGGGGCTTTATTGTCCATTGTCCCTTCTCATCTGCCAGAGCCGGTTAGACCCTGAAGGAATTGGCACCAAGTATCCCGTCCAAATTGGACGAGACGGTTGCCGGGCATCATCGGGCCTTTCCCTCCGCCTCTCTTAATAAGAAGATGTTATTAAATTATAGGTTGTAAGAATAAATGCGATAAAACGGAGTATAGCGCAGGAGGAGGACCCTGTCAACCGGATAGCGGGAGGCAGACGGTGTAACCTTTTTCCAGACGTTCCTAAAGTAAAGTTGCTCCAAACGTGTCCGGCTAAAACCGGCTGGCCCGAGACGGCGGGAAGAGCACGGCCCGAGGTCATGAAAGTGCCAAAACCGGTCATCCTTCTCCGGAAAAGAATGGCTTAAGATGGGGAGGTAACAATTTCCAACACTTAAGACGGAGGAGGAGAAAGATACAATGAAGCGATTGTCCCTTTGGATTTGTCTCGCGATGCTGGTGGCTCTGGCGGCGGTACCGCTGCAGGCTTCGGCTTACTCGCCGGGAGAAGAAGTGCCGCTGAATTTTCCGAGAACCTACTTGCCGTTTGATGCTCCTGGTGTGGCTTTTGAAAAGACGGGGGGAGAGGTGCTGGTTTCCAACGCCCCCGAGACAATTAACGAGGATGGGGCGCTTAGAGCGGACGGAAGCGTCATTACGGGGCAGTACAATGCCACGCTCTACCGGGATACCGTCACAGGCCCGTTCCGGTTCTGGGGCTCCCACTATAACAAAACGAACCAGCCGCTGAAATTCTGGATCCATGTGGCCAATCCGTCGGCTCAGGCCGTCAACTTCTATGTAACAAGGGAGGCTTATGCCGACGCCGCCGTCACCACAGCGGCAAGCGAAGTGACCCGCAGCTTTATGGATGCGGAGCCGGACAAGCGCTTGCTGGCCACGATTCCCGCCGGGGGATCCTACTCTTTCGCCTATTCCGATGCCGATCACGTGGCAGTCGGCGAGTCGGTAGTGTATTTTGCTGAGTTCAGCGCGGAAAACGCCGCGGACGGGCAGGATGCGGGCGTTCTCGTCTCCCACGTCGTCACGACGGCGGACAAGACGGACCCCGCTCCGTACGCCACCACGCCGACGATAGCCCGCACGAATGCGACGGCCGACCGCTCTGACGATTACCGGGGCGTGCTGGATCATTGGGGCCGCACCGGGACGATTGATCTTACTTTGACGAACGACAATCCCTTTCTGGGGCTGCGTCTCGGGGATCAGGGCTATTCCGGCGAACAGGAGAAGCTGTATACCCGGTGGAATGTGAAAGGCGAGCCTGTCGAGAAGCAGGAGGTGCGCTTCGTCACCCCTACGATTAACAAGGTGCGTCTGGCTTACTGGTACATCGATTATGAGGTTCAGGTTCGCTTGAAGAACCGAACCGGTTATCCGGTGATTCATACCTTGTACGGAAGCAACGGGACCAATCCCGGCTTCGTCAACTACCAGCTGAACGACGGACCGGCGAACAACTATCATTTTGCCCGGAACGCCGTCGTGCCGGTGACCACGGAGAAGGAGTACCGGCTGCGCATGATGGTGATGCCTTCCGCCTATTTGCCGTATGGGCTGTACTTTGCGGCCGGTACTCCCGACGGGGTTCCGAACGAACTGGTGGTTTCCAAAGCGGAGTACTCCCTGCTTGCCGCCGATGCCGGCCAAGCGGAGGAGCTGGTGAACAAACTGCCCGAAGGCCCGGAAAAAGCGGCATTGACCGCACGGCTCGCCCAAGTCCGGGAGTGGATCACGGCGGAAGCGTCGGTTACCGCAGCCGAGAGCCGGCTCCAGGAGCTGGCAGCCACGCTGCAGACGGTCGATCTGTCCCCAGCTGGGAAAGCGGAAAGGGATTCGCTTCGGCAGCAGCTGGAAGATGGAGCGGTCCTGGTTCAGGAAGCCCTGACGGCAGCGGCTGCCAAGGTAGAGGCGCTGCCGCCAACGGACAGCTCCGCGCTGAAGGAGCATCTCGCGGATTTCCACAGCCGCCTGGCGGCAGCCGAAGGCCGGCTGGAGGCGGTCCAGGCGATTGCCGATCAGGCACTTCAGCCGGGGAACCGTTTTGGGGACGCGGATTTGTCCCTGCATAAGAAGGTCGGAGAGACCGCGAGCCTGAACGAGCTGACGGCAGAGCAAGCCCAGCCGCTTCCGGTTCAAGGCCCCTTCACCTGGGTGGGGAGTGACACGGCCGTTGCGACGGTGACACCGGACGGCGTGCTGACGGCTGTCCGGGAAGGATCCGCCCTGGTGTACGGCTATAACGGGCAGGGGATGGTTGCCGTCCTGGTGCATGTCGGCGTTTAATGGTGCGATGGTGCGAAACTTGAGTAACATAATTTGTCTAAAAGAAATCGAGCCAGCCGGCGATCCGGCTGGCCTTCTCTATGAACACGGAAGGCGGGCCGGTTCGGTCGAACTTTCCGGCTACCGTGGAGACCGGTGGACACTAAAGATGAGCATGAGGCTTTCCTGGGGACGTCGGACGTGGAAGTTGAATCGCTTGCCGGTCCTAAAGGATTGGCGGACGTGGGGAAATTGAGGGGCATTAGGGTTCCTTGAAAACGGCGGATGAGTGGATGCTGGAGGAGGCTAGCCAGCCCCTCGAAAAAGTAGCGAGGCACGAACAAGGAAGATTTCGATTGCTGCATATAGAGGAACTCCGATACCTTATTCGGAGAAATCGGAGTATTGCAAAAAAATTAGAGGAACGCAGGTACGCTATTTTACCCCAAAAAGGGGAAGAAGGAGCCATTTGCCCACGGTTGTCCTCCAATAGAGGAACAGAGTTCCGCAAAGATTTTAGCGGGTGCTTGTGGGAGTTGAATAGCGAACTGGAGTTCCGCTATCCTTTGGATGATTAATTGGATTGGTGTTTTAGGGGATTGGCGTTTAACGGAATTAAGGGTAAGCCGCTCTAATGGACAGTTTTCGGGGGCTTGCTCTAAAATGAAGAACAACGAAGGAGGGGAAGCCTGCATGAACGGAAAACCAGCCGAAACCGGTTTCCGCTACCGGCCCGGCTACGGCGGCATTCTGATTGCCGGGGGCGGGAGCACGCGCATGGGTACGGACAAAAGGCTGCTGCCCTTGGGAGAGACCACCTCGCTCGAACGGATGGCGGCGTTCCTCGCCGCGCAGTGCCGAGGCGTCTGGGTGGCGGCAGGAAGCGCCGAGCTGCCGCCGGTGCTCGCCTTCTCCCGGTGGAGGGAGGCCGGGCTAGCGGGTGGGGACGGCCACGCCACAGGGCCCGTCCGGCCCGCGGACGCCCAGGCCGCAGGCGGCCCGGCTCCCCGCCCGCGGACGCCGCCCGCCCCGCTGTGCGCCGTCGCGGACGAGCCGCCCGGCATCGGCCCGCTCGGCGGCCTGGGCGCCGGGCTGCGGCATACCGCGCACCGGCTGAACCTGGCCGCCGCCGCGGACCTGCCGTTCCCGTCCGCGGCGCTTGCCCGCGAGCTGTTCGCCGCCGCGGAGCGCACCGGCCGGCCCGCGGCCGCCGTGGAGCGGGATGGCCGGCTAGAGCCGCTCTTCGCGGTCTACTCCGCCGACAGCCTGGAGAGCCTCCAGGCTTACGTCCGCGAAGGAGGCCGGCGCATCGGCCGCTGGCTCGAGAGCCTCGCTCCGGCGGTCGTCCCGGAGGAAAGGCTCCGCGAGCTGGATCCTGCCGGACTTGCCCTGTTCAACATGAACCGGCCGGAGGACTACCGGCAGGCTCTCCTCTTTCTGCAGGCGGAGCGGAACGGCCATCCAGGGCCAGCCTCCTCCTGAGGAGCCTGCCAGAAGCTCTCCGCCTAACCGATCCTTTCCAGTCAGGGAAGCCAGTCACGCTCATCCCGCTGAGGCTTACTCCCGCTTGGCCGCACCAGTGTTCACACTTTCCCGACGCTATTGTTCATTCTCTTCCTGGTGCCGCCAAGAGCGCTCTCCCATGCAGCGCCGCCAACCACACTCTCCACGCCGTCACCTGCGCTATCCCAGCGCTGGCCGCTACACCCGGATCCGTTCCGGATGGGAGTAGACGTTCAGCGTCCGGCCCCGGATGAAGCCCACCGCCGTGATGCCCAGCTCCTCCGCCAAATCAAGCGCGAGCCCGGTCGGGGCGGACTTCGAGAGGAGAACCGGGCTGCCGAGCTTCGCGGCCTTCAGCAGCACCTCAGAGGACATTCTGCCGCTGAAGGCGATGACCAGCGAGGAGGGATCCGTGCCGTCGAGCAGACAGCGGCCGTACAGCTTATCGAGCGCGTTGTGCCGCCCGATGTCGGCTCTCGTCAGGAGGATCCCCTCTGGGCGGCAAAGCGCCGCGTTGTGAAAGCCTCCGGTCGCTCGGAATTCGGACGAGCCTTCCTGCAGTGCCGACTGCAGGGCAAAGGCCTGCCCGACCGTCAAGGTTACGCTGCCCGTCACCTTCCGGGCCGTCCGGGCGTCGTTGTAGAACGTAAACGACCGGCTTTTGCCGCAGCAGGAGGTCAGGTACCGCTTATGCGTGAGGTCCCGGGTGAACGCCGGGGCCGACGGCACCGTGGCGTAAGCCATTCCCCGGGACTCGTCTATCGTCAGATCGGACAAGTCCGAGGCCTTCCGGATGATTCCCTCCGACGCCAGAAAGCCGACCGTCAGCTCCTCCAGATGCTCAGGCGTGCAAACCATCGTGGCGAACTCTTCGTCATTGACCCATACGGTCAAAGCATACTCGGAGGCGATTTCATCCTCCGCCATCCCCAGGGCCTCCCCGTCATAGCGCAGGATCGGCCGCCTGACGGTCACTCTTCTCTCCATGGAAACGCCCCTTCCCTTGTTGTCCCTTATCCCGTCCTTTATAATATACAAAAAAGCCCAGGCCTTTGCCTTATCCATCATTCATTATCCGTTTTAGTGCAGGAGGAGGCCTACCTTGAACACCCAACCGCTTACGATTGAGGAAGCGCAGCGGCTTGTGCTGGAAGCGGTGGACCCGCTGCCGGCCGAGCTCATTCCCTTGGGAGATTGCACCGGGCGCATACTGGCCGAGGACCTCTACGCCGATGCCGACCTGCCGGCCTTCGACCGTTCCATGATGGACGGGTTCGCCGTCCGCAGCGCCGATACGGCGGCCGCTTGCCCGGACCGCCCCGCCTATCTCACGGTCATCGCCGAGATTGCGGCGGGTGAGGACCCGGTCCGTCCGGTCGGCCCGGGCGAGGCCGCCCGCATTATGACCGGGGCGCCCATCCCCCCGGGAGCCGACGCCGTGTGCCGGTTTGAAGCTACCTCCGATGGGTTTCGGAAGAATGTCCCGCGTGTCGGAGTCTTGAAGCCGACAAGCGAAGGAGAAAATATTGCGAGGAGAGGGGAGGACATCTCCCGCGGAGGCCGGGTGCTGACGAAAGGCACGCGCCTCGGGAGCGGGGCGGCCGCCGTTCTGGCCTCCTTCGGCAGGGCCGAAGTGTCCGTTTACCGCCGGCCGTCCGTGGCGATCTTTACCGCCGGCTCCGAGCTCGTGGAGATTACCGAGCAGCCGGGGAGGGGGCAGATCCGCAGCTCCAACGGCTGGATGCTGGCGGCGCTCGTCCGGGAGGCGGGCGGCCTGCCGCGGCTGGCCAAGCCGGTGCCGGACGGCATCGACGAGCTGGCGGCCGCGGTTACGAGCGAGGGAGAAGGAGCCGACCTGCTCGTTACCACGGGAGGCGTATCCGTCGGGGATTACGACCTGATCCCCGCGGTTTACGAGCGGCTCGGGGCCCGGACGGTCTTCTGGAAGACCCAGATCCGCCCCGGCAGCCCCGTCCGCTTCGCTCTGCGCGGCCGGCAGCCGGTGCTCGGCGTCTCCGGGAATCCGGCGGCCGCTTTCGTCAACGCTCTGCTCTTCGTGGTCCCGGTCCTCCGCAAGATGGCCGGCCTTCCGGACCCGCTGCCGCCGACCGTTCAGGCGGTGTCCGTGTCCGGGTTCCCGAAGCCGCCTATCAAGCCGGTCCGCTATCTGCAGGCGCACGCTTATTTGCAGGAGGGCCGGCTTCTCGTGGAGCTGGCCTGCGGCCAGTCGGCCGGCATGATCGGCAGCCTCGCCGGCACGAACGCGCTGGTCCGCCTGCCGGGCGGAGCCTCCCTACGGGAAGGCGACCTGGCGGATGTCCTGCTCTACGGGGAGGTGCGTTCGAAGTGACCGTTCCCCATGTCGCCTTTGTCGGATACAGCGGCTCGGGCAAGACGACCGTGGCCGTGCAGGTCGCCGCCCGGCTTAAGGCAGGCGGTCTGCGGGTCGGCGTGCTTAAGCACGATGTCCACGGCATGTCGCTCGGAAGCTCCGGCAAGGATACGGACCACTACTGGAGGTCTGGCGCGGACCGGGTCGTGCTCGATTCACCGGATGGGCTCCTTATGCTGCAGCGCCCGCCTGCCTCATCGGAGCTGGCGGCGAAGCTCGCTTTTTTTGCCGGGATGGATGTGGTTCTCTTGGAAGGGTACAAAAGGGAACCGGTCCCCAAGATTCTCGTGGCCCGCACCCGGCAGCAGCTGGAGCTCGGTCTGGAGCTGACCGGACTGGCCGCCCTGGCGGTTCCTTTTGATGCAGGAGACGGAGAGTTGGATAATAAGGATTGGAACGCCTTTCTTAACCAGGCGGAGCCCGGGAAGGCTTGGGACGTGCTGAACCTGAACAACCCGGACGAAATCGCCGAATGGGTAAAGGCTTTTATCAACAGGAGCAAAGGAGAGGGAGAGACCTCATGAAGTGGCTGAAAGAAATTTGGGGCTGGGTAGGCTCGTTTGCCATTGCGTTTGTGTTTGCCGTACTGATCGGAATCTTCGTGTTCCAGCCCTACAAGGTGGACGGGCATTCGATGGATCCTACGCTGCACGACCGGGAGCGCGTCTACGTTTCGAAGCTGCCCCACACGTTCTCTTATGTTCCTAATTATGGCGATATCGTCATCATTGACAGCCGGGTGGACCGGGATCGGACGTTCAAGGACGATTTTATGGGCAATCCGCTGTTCTTGCTGATCACGGGCAAAACGGACGACCAGGTGTTCTACGTCAAGCGCCTCATCGGCAAGCCGGGAGATACGATTGAGATCAAGAGTCATCAGGTTTACCGCAACGGACAGCTTCTGGACGAGCCTTACATCAAGGAAGCGATGAACGCCCCGGACGGCAAATGGACGGTCCCCGCGAAGCATATCTTCGTCATGGGAGACAACCGCAACAACAGCCGCGACAGCCGCGAAATCGGGTTTATTCCGCTGGACCACCTGATGGGCAAGAAGATTCTTTAAGGCCACAAGTTACTTTGGAAAAGAGGTCGTTCGATTGAATTTCGCCGCCATGAATCCTTGGGCCGTGCTGGTGACCGTCCTGGTCACGATGGCCGTCGGCTTCGTCTGGTATTCCCCGTCCGTTCTCGGGAACGCCTGGATGCAGCACCGGGGCCTTAAGAAAGAAGACATGAACTCCTCCGCCGGCCCGATGGTCGGGACGATGGTCCTTGCGGTCGTCAGCGTGCTGGTTTGCGCCCTGCTCGTACAGCTAGCCGGAGCCGACGACCTTCTGTCGGGGCTTGGACTCGGGCTGCTTCTCGCGGTTCTGGTGTCGGCCCGGATCGGTACGAATTATTTTTTTGAAGGGGGACGGCTTGTCCTCTTTGGGATTACGGCCGGGTACCATGCGGTTACGCTTGTTCTGGCCGGAGCGATTCTTGCTTTGTGGCGTTAACCGTTTAGGAGACTGATTATCAAGCACCTCCAGCTTAGGTCGACATCAACCCGTGAACCTTCTGTCAGGGAGGTCTTGCGGGTTTTTTTACAGGTGAGTGCAGGTCGGCATGTCATTTTCATAAAAAAAACGATTTAGATCGCGGAGGAATGCTATGAGGTCCCGTTCTATTCTAACCGCCATAGAGAAGTTTAGGCTGAATGTCTTGAGCAGGGAAGATGTGCCCGAATCATTCAGCTCGGAAGTGCACAAGCTTACCCTTGCCGGCGGAGAAAAGGTTTATGTGAAAATTCCCTATAACAAGGATAAACTGTTTCGGGAACGTCAGATACTGGAAGCCTTGAAGGACATCCTGCCTGTCCCCAAAGTATTGGACTTTTGGGAGGGGGATGAGAAGATGACGGGAGCGCTGCTTCTTTCCGCCATTCCGGGTGTGCCCTGTACAGAAGGAGTCACGGAGGAGCTTTCCTATCAGATGGGCATGTATCATGCGATGCTTCATGAAGTTAATCCTCCAGGATACGGTCACTATGCAAAGGATGGCTTTAAGTTTCTGGACCATAAGGATTGGCGGCTGCATATCAAAGATAGTTTTGAAAAGTGGAAGGAGGATGGCAAAACGATTCTCGATCCCGAATTGTATGAGAGAGCTGTTCTTCACTTTGACGGCGTTTTTTCGGTGCTGCCGGAACTCGACGGGCCTTGCCTTGTTCATATGGATTTTAGACCTGGAAATCTATTGGTGGATGGTAACAAGGTCGTGGGCCTTATTGATTTTGAAAGTGCCCGCGGCGGATCCACGGAAATCGACTTCACAAAAATGAACAGATATAGCTGGAGAGTGAACCCGAGGACAAAGCTGGCGTACAGAAAAGGGTATGAATCCGTTCGTCTTATGATTAATCTGGAAACCGTGCTGCCCTTTTATGAATTTTACGATGCTTTCAGTGCTGTGGTTTGGTGCAAAAACAGAGGCCTCGAGAAGAATCTAGCGTTCCTTCAGGAAAATATTAGTACTTTGCGGAAGTCCGTGAGTGAGCCGTTTTCTGGTTAGAAAGAATTTACGGATTGGAAAGGAAATGGGAATCCCGCGTCGAAAAGAGTAAAACAGGCTGGTTGCCTTTTCCTGGATACGGAAGTGGAGACCTGTCGGTCAGGAGGATTTTATGAAACGGATGCCGTTTGAACGTCCGACCGAGCACTACGACGAGAGCATTTACCACGTGGATGAACAGATATGCCATTTGCTTAAAAAACGCAAGGAGCTGTCAAGCCACAATCCAGGATACCCGCCATTCGAGTATATAGAGAAGTGGGCGGCGGAATTTGGCTTCTATTCGGATTTTTTAAAATCCATTTTTTATTCCCTAGGAACCGAAGAGAGCTTCAAACCAGTTGTCGAGCCTACCGGCTTCCGGAAGCACATTCCCGTTCTAAAGTCATGGGAAGAGGGGGAGTTTTTCTATACCGTTAACTCGGTACGCCAATATCAGAATGCAAGCGTCCTTACCTTCCATATGGACGGGGAGGAGCAGCGGGAATCGGGAAAGAAAATGGCTCTATTCGAGTTGGATTTAGGGGAAGCCTATGACTGCCGGATGGGGACGGGAGGGAGTACCTCGGGACACTACATCTATACCTACCTTGTATCTCCCCCGTTGCCCGATGATCTGAAAGGGATGGTGTTTACCTTCCGCGAGTTCCGCAGACCCTTCAAGAACCAACCGACGGGCCGTGAAATCGTGATCCGGGTCGACTAAGCTAAGATATATCCTGCTGCCAAAAAAGTTTTTAAAAAATTCTCAAAAAAAAGTTTCGCTCCTGTTTCAACTGGAATTCAAGTGGGTAAATTCATATTGTGACGGATCAGACAGGAGGGACGTTAATGATAACCCGTGTCAGAACAGTCGGCGATGCGGAAGCTGCGCGCTCTGCGGTGACCGAGCTTTCCTTTAACGGATATGCGAAAGAGAACATTCACATTCTCGCTCATGACGAGCGGAGCACCGACCGGTTGAACGAGTCCAACGGGACCGAGGATATCGGGTTCATTGAGGAAGGGTTCTTGACGGCCGTGGCCAACCTGTTCCGTTCGAGAGGAGAAGAGCTCCGCACGAAGATGATGTCCCTGGGCGTCAGCGCGAAGGATGCCGCACTCCTGGAAAAAGAGCTCGACCATGGACGAATCGTCGTCATCGGCTGGGGCGGCAACATGAAGTTCGACCATGAGAAGGGCGATCCCAACATCGTGTATACGCCGGCTCTGGAAACAATGGGCAGCCGTCCTCTCTAAGGGACGAATCCTTCAACTAAATAATTCCCATATGAGGAAGTTACCCCGGATTCACGGATTATCAAGGGTGTTCATTCTCTCGTAACGGATGACACTCTCGATAATGTGTGAATTTTTTATGCTGGGCTGATCGGTCTGCCTTCCAAGGTGCATCGCGTCCGCCGGAGTAAAAAGGGTACATATTAAACACTTTAATTAAAGCGAGGTAATTGCACATGCAAACAGGAACAGTGAAATGGTTTAACGCAGAGAAAGGCTTCGGGTTCATTTCCACCGAGGAAGGCGGAGATGTATTCGTACACTTCAGCGCTATCCAAGGCGAAGGCTTCAAGACGCTGGACGAAGGCCAAGCGGTTCAATTCAATGTCGTTCAAGGCAACCGCGGCCCTCAAGCCGAGAATGTCGTTAAACTGTAAGCTGACCTTTTGGACCATCCCATAAAACTGTCCTTACGGGCAGTTTTTTTGGTTTTTACCGGATAATCCAAAGAAAGCGGGCGCTGGCAAACGGAAGAAGGGCTTCCGGAAAAATTCCGGAGAACGGCGGGACTCGGCCGCTTTTCTCCCTTTTGGCGTCAGTTTTTGCTATAGTAGAGGGAGAGAGGGGGACCCGGTGCGGTCCCGCTCTGGAAGACATAAAGCGAGGGATTTGCCGTGCTTCAGCAAGCTAGACAGGTTTTGGAAAAATATTACGGATACCCGTCCTTCCGGGAAGGACAGGAAAGCATAATCGCCCGTATTCTGGACGGGACCGACGTGCTCGGCATCATGCCGACCGGGGGAGGCAAGTCGATCTGCTACCAGATTCCGGCGCTCCTCCTGCCGGGGGTGACGCTCGTCATTTCTCCGCTCATCTCCTTGATGAAGGATCAGATTGACACGCTCGAGAGCATGGGGGTGGCCGCCACCTTCATCAACAGCTCCCTGACGGGAAGCGAGGTAAGCAAACGGCTCGCCCGGGCGGGCCGCGGCGAATACAAGATGATCTACATCGCGCCGGAGCGGCTCGAGTCGGACCGGTTCCTCTCGATGCTGCAGGACTTGTCCGTCGCCATGGTGGCGATCGACGAGGCGCACTGCATCTCGAGCTGGGGGCACGACTTCCGGCCGAGCTACCGGGCCATCACGAGCTTGCTGCGCGAGCTGCCGAACCGCCCGCGGGTCGCGGCTTTCACGGCGACGGCGACTCCCGAGGTCATCTCGGACATTACGTCCTACCTGGGCATCGGCGACGGCGAGGTTTTCCTCACGGGCTTCAACCGCGAGAACCTGAAATTCTCGGTCATCAAGGGGGAGAACAAGAAGGACTACCTGCTGCGCTACGTGAACGAGAACAAGGACCAGGCTGGGATCGTCTATGCCGCCACTCGCAAGGACGTTGACAATCTGTACGAATTTCTCCGCAAGAAGGGAATTGCCGCGGGCAAGTATCACGCCGGCTTAAGTGACACGGAGCGCAAGGAAGCCCAGGAGCGGTTCATCTTCGACGATATCCGGGTCATGGTGGCGAGCAACGCTTTCGGAATGGGCATCGACAAATCCAATGTCCGGTACGTTATCCATTACAATATGCCGAGAAACATGGAGGCTTATTACCAGGAAGCGGGGAGGGCGGGCCGCGACGGAGAGCCGGGAGAATGCCTCCTGCTGTTCAGCCCGCAGGATATACTCATTCAGAAGTTTCTGATCGAACAAACCCAGCTTGACCCCGACCGCAAGGCTAATGAATACAAGAAGCTTCAGGCGATGACCGACTACTGCCACACGCCTCGCTGCCTGCGCCAGCATATTTTGCGGTATTTCGGGGAGCAGGCGCCAGACGAGTGCGGGAACTGCTCGCACTGCAACGACGATCTGCAGGTGACGGACCTGACGGTGGACGCCCAGAAGATTTTCTCCTGCATCTACCGCATGAAGGAACGGTACGGCTCGACGCTGGTCAGCCAGGTGCTGAAGGGCTCCAAGAGCAAAAAAGTGCTTCAGTTCGGCTTCGACCGCCTCCCGACCTACGGCATCATGAAGCAGTACACGGAGAAAGAAATTGTCGATCTGATCAACGCCCTTATCGCCGAGGGCTACATTTCCTTAACGGAGGGCCAGTACCCGGTGCTCCGCCTTCAAGCCAGGGCGAGCCGGGTTCTGAAGGGAGAGGAGCCGGTTCTGCAGAAGCTGCGCATTTCCCGCAAGCCCGAGCCGGTTCGCGACGACGGCCTGTTCGAGCGCCTGAGGGAGCTCCGCAAGGAAATTTCCCAGCGGGAGAATGTGCCTCCTTATGTCGTCTTTCCGGACAGCACCCTGCGCGAGATGAGCGAGATGAGGCCGACGGACCGCATGTCGATGCTCTCCGTTAAGGGAGTAGGGGAAACCAAGTTCATCCATTACGGCGTCCTGTTCATGGAGCTTATTCAGGAGTATCTGGCAGAAGAGGCATGAACCGGGCCGTCAGGAGGGTTTTGGACGGAACGGCACCATGGACAGGCCCCCGGCCCGTGGGCTAAAATGAAGGAATGTGTTTAACGCTATTAACTTTCACAAGGCAAAGTATGAACCGATTCCATGTCGCAATAGAGAAGGAGCCAACCCATGAGCATTCTGATCGTGGACGACAATCCGGTCAACTTGATTATTATAGAGAAGATATTGAAGAGCGAAGGCTATACGGACTGCATTACGGCCAGCTCCGCTTATGAGCTGTTCGATCATCTAAAGCTTGGAAGCGGAGAGCAGCCGGAGCTGCAGGCCGATCTTATCCTGATGGACATGATGATGCCCGAGATCGACGGGCTCGAGGCCTGCCGCCGCATTCAGCAGGAAGAGAAGCTGAAGGATATTCCGATTATTATCGTGACGGCACTCGGCGACTCGAACAAGCTGGCGGAAGCGCTGGATGTCGGGGCCATCGATTACGTCATGAAGCCGATCAACAAGGTAGAGCTTATGGCCCGCATCCGGGTTGCCCTCCGGCTCAAGTATGAGAAGGATTGGCATATCGAGCGGGACCGCAAAATCCGCAACGAGCTCGATCTGGCCAAGCAGGTGCAGCGGAGCGTGCTGAGCCAGCCGCTGGACGACGAGGCCATCAGCATTGCCGCGACCTATTACCCTTCCTTCGAGCTGGCCGGTGACATGTATTCCTGGTACAAGATCGACGAAAACCGGTACGGCATTATTCTGCTCGATATGATGGGACACGGGATTTCGTCTTCCCTTGTCTGCATGTTCATTTCGTCGGTGCTTCAGGACACCATCACCCGTCTGGTTGACCCGGAGCTGGTCATTAACGAGCTTAACCGCTACATGAACCAGCTTTACAGCCAGGAACACTTCATCCATTACTATTTTACGGCGATCTATCTCGTCATCGATACGAAGAACAAGACCATCGAATACGTCAACGCCGGTCACCCTCCGGGCTTGGTCATCCGTGACGGGGAAGAGACCGTGGAGCTGGATAAAGGGAGCTGCGCCGTCGGCTTCTTCGAGCAGATTGAAATCAACAAAGCGAAGCTCGAGTACAAGGAGAACATCCGGATTTTTCTCTTTACGGACGGGCTTCTGGAGGCGGTCGAAGACATGGGGCAGGATTTGACGGAGGAGCTTGTGTCGAACAATACCGGTAACCTTATGAATGTCATCGACCGGATTCTGCCCGAGGACGTTCGCGATGACCAGCATGACGACATGTGCATGGTTATGGTCCGCACCAAATAACGATAAATCCATAAAAAGGAAGGGTGGAGCAGGAAAATGAGAATCCGCACGAAATTATTTCTTGGCTTCGGGGCTCTGATTTTCTTGATGTTCGCCCTGGCCGGGATTGGCATTAACCGATTGTCCAATATTAAGGAAAACCTGAACGACGTTTACACGAACCGCTACACAAAGGTTTCCCTTGCGAACGGAACACGCTTCCAGGTGAACAACATGGCTTTGTATATGGCCAACCTCGTCTCGGCGGACAAGAATACGAACGTGGTCGAGGAAATGCGGAAGCTGGACTTGGCTCAAGCGGATGCCGGTAACAAATTTACGGAGCTTACGCGGTTAAGCGAATCGAATCCGGAGGAGACCAAGCTCGTTTCGGCGGTTAATGGCGCGGGCGCGGAGTTTCTGAGGTATGAGAATCAGCTGCTGGAGCTGATCCGGGCCGGCAAATACGACGAGGCCCAGACACTCCGCAATGCCTCGGGACTGAATGCGAGGGACGAGCTGGCCAAGCGGCTGGAGGAGCTTTCCACGTATCATGAAACCCGAATGAACCAAGCGCTAAGCGATATGAATACGGTGAACAGCCAAACGCTCATGATCACCATGGTTATAACCGGAATCGGCCTGCTGCTTGGCTTGGGCATTATGTTCTGGATCATCTACAGCATAACCGGCGGACTTAACCTCGTTTCCGGCATGATCAGCAGCTTTGCGGGAGGGACGATGGACCGCCGCAAGCGAATCGAGATCCGCCTGAAGGATGAAATCGGGGAAGTGGCGGCTGCCTTCCAGAACGTCGCCCTCGACCTGATGGACAAGACGGAACGGGAGCAGGAGCTGAACAAGGCCAGGGATGAGGAGAATTGGCTCAATTCCAACATGGCCGAAGTAACAACCATGCTTCAGGGGATGACGGATCTGCACCAGGTGGCACAGACCTTCATCGGGGAAGTAACGCCTATGGTGGGAGCGAGCTTCGGTGCTCTGTATGTGAAGGAGGACGAGGGCAAGCGGGCCCAGCTGAGCTTGTACGGCTCCTATGCCTTCAGCGACGGGGCACGGACCAAAACCTTCCGCCTGGGAGAGGGGCTTGTCGGCCAGAGCGCCCTGGACAAGGACGTCATCCACCTTCAGGAGCTGCCTCCCGATTACATCAAGGTAGGCTCGGGGATCGGCGACGCGATTCCGTCGAACCTGATTGTTCATCCGGTCATTTATCAAGGGGAAGTCGTGGCCGTTCTGGAGGTGGCTTCCTTCCGCCGGTACTCGGACCAACAGGTCCGCCTGCTTGAGATGCTGGCCGGTTCCTTGGCCATCATGATTCACAGCATCAACGGCCGCAACCGGGTGGAGGAGCTTCTGCGCATCTCCCAGTCCCAGACGGAAGAGCTTCAGAGCCAGTCCGAGGAGCTTATGTCCCAGCAGGAGGAGCTTCGCCTCTCGAACGAGAAGCTCGAAGCCCAGACGAAGTCTTTGAAGCAATCGGAGGAGCTTCTGCAGAGGCAGCAGGGGGAGCTCGAGCATTCGAACGAGGAGCTGCTCCGCCAAACCCAGCAGCTGGAACTGCAAATTTGGGAGACCGAGCAGATCAACCGCCAGATCGAACGGACGAAGGCGGCCCTCGAGCGCCAGGCGCTGCAGCTCGCCCTGTCCTCCAAGTACAAATCCGAATTTCTTGCCAACATGTCGCACGAGCTGAGGACGCCGCTTAACAGCCTGCTGATCTTGTCCCAGCTGCTTGCCGACAACAAGACGAAGAATTTAACGGCGAAGCAGGTGGAATTCGCGGAGACCATTCATGCTTCGGGAAGCGACCTGCTTAAGCTGATCGATGAAATCCTCGACCTCTCCAAGGTCGAATCGGGCAAGATGGACATTCACCTGGAACATATTCTGCTGAAAGACATGCTCGATTATGTCCGCAGAAGCTTCCAGCCGATCGCCCGCAAGAACCATGTGGCCTTTGAGGTGAAGGTGGACGAAGAGCTGCCGGATACGATCTATACGGACAGCCACCGGGTGCAGCAGATTCTCAAGAATCTGCTCTCCAACGCTTTCAAGTTTACGAAAGAGGGGAGCGTTACCCTGGAGATCGGCCTGACGGAAACGCCGGAGGATCTCAGGGAGCAGTTCCCCGATTCCCGGCGGGTGATCGCCTTCGCGGTCAAGGATACCGGCATCGGCATTCCGGAGGACAAGCTCGACCTGATCTTCGAGGCGTTCCAGCAGGCCGACGGAACGACAAGCCGACAGTACGGGGGGACCGGCCTCGGCCTGTCCATTTCCCGGGAACTGGCCCGGCTGGTCGGAGGAACGATTGGTATCGAAAGCGTAGTCGGCGAGGGCAGCGTCTTCACGCTCTACCTGCCGGAGACGAAGGCGGACTCCGTCTACCGGATGCTCGATGAGGTGGCCGCGGCGGCCGATGCGAAGGATACGGCACCCGAAGAGCAGGATCTGCTTGAGACGTTCGTGGAGGAGGATGTGGAACTCGAATCTCCTTCCCTCCTGGACAAGGCGGCGCTGGAGCCCTCCGGAATCGAAGATGACCGGGCCAGCATCCGGGAGAACGACAAGGTCATTCTCGTGATTGAGGATGACGTCAATTTTGCCAAGATCATTCTGGATATGGCCCGTGACCGGGGCTTCAAAGGGATTGTGGCGATGCAGGGGGATCAAGGCCTCGCTTTGGCACAAGCGTATAAGCCGGATGCCATCGTGCTGGATATTCAGCTTCCGGTGATGGACGGCTGGGCGATTCTCAATCACCTTAAGCACAACATGGAGACGCGTCATATTCCCGTTCATGTCATGTCCGTTACCGAGGACACCCAAAAGGGGCTGACCCGGGGCGCCATCTCCTACTTGACGAAGCCGATCAGCCGCGAGCAGCTGGATCAAGCCTTCTCGGGAATCGAGGAATTCTTCAACCGGGATTGCAAAAGACTTCTTCTTGTCGAGGACGATGATACGCTGAGGGAAAGCCTGGTCGAGCTGATCGGCCACGACGATCTGGTTATTACGGCAGTGTCCACCGGGGAAGAGGCCCTAAGCGAGCTTCGGGAGAATCCGTTCGACTGCATGGTGCTCGACTTGGGCTTGTCCGATATTTCCGGCTTCGAGCTTCTGAACACGATCCGTTCCGATTACCAGCTTCGTGAGCTGCCCATCATTATCTATACGGGCCGCGAGCTCGACAGCAAGGAAGAGATGCTTTTGCGCAAGTATGCCGAAAGCATCATCATCAAGAACGTCAAATCACCGGAAAGACTGTTCGACGAGACCGCTTTGTTCCTTCACCGGGTAGAGTCCAATCTTCCCGAGGACAAGCGGGAAATTCTCGAGAAGCTGCACAGCAAGGAAGCGGTCTTCAGCGGCAAGCGAATCCTGCTCGTCGATGACGATATCCGCAATGTCTTCGCCCTTTCAAGCATACTGGAGAACTACAACATGGACATTACCTTCGCCGAAAACGGCAGGGAGGCTCTCCAGCTCATTGAGAAGGAAGAGCCGTTCGATCTCATCCTGATGGACATCATGATGCCTGTGATGGACGGGTACGAAGCGATGCGGGCCATCCGTAGCATGCCGGATCTGGAGAGGCTGCCGATCATCGCCCTGACGGCCAAGGCCATGAAGGAAGACCGCAACAAATGCATTGAGGCCGGGGCGTCCGATTACATCACGAAGCCGATCAACACGGATCAGCTGCTTTCCCTGCTTAAGGTATGGCTGTATAAGTAAGGAGGTGTCTCCTATTACGGATTATCCCATTGAACCGGTCGGAGGTCCGGAGGAGGAATCCTTCGACGCCGAGGCGCCTTTATCCCGCGAGGAGGAAAGGGAGCGTATAGAGATTGAGCTGCTGCTGGAAGGGATTTTCCGCATGTACGGGTACGATTTCCGTAATTATGCCTACCCTTCCATCCGCCGGCGCATCTGGCACCGGGTCAACGCCTGGAGGCTCGGATCGATATCGGCCCTGCAGGAGAAGGTGCTTCACGATGCCCGCAGCATGGAGAGCCTGCTCTCGAGCCTCATCATCAACGTCACCGAGATGTACCGCGATCCCGAGCTGTTCCTCGCCTTCCGCAAGCTGGTGGTGCCGGTTCTGAGAACCTATCCGTTCATCCGGATTTGGCATGCGGGCTGCTCGACCGGTGAGGAGGTGCTCTCCATGGCCATTCTGCTTCATGAGGAAGGGCTGTATGACAAAGCCCGGATCTACGCCACCGACATCAGCGAGGAGGTGCTGAACCGGGCTAGGGAGGCGGTATTCCCCCTGCGGAAAATGCAGGACTACACGCGCAACTACTTGCTCGCGGGCGGAACGGGAGGCTTCTCCGAGTATTATGCCGTGAAGAACGAAGAAGTGCATTTTCACCGGTTCCTTCTCGACAACGTCGTGTTCGCCCAGCATAACCTGGTGACGGATCAGTCCTTCAACGAATTTAACGTTATTTTCTGCCGGAATGTGCTCATTTATTTCAACAAGACCTTGCAGGATCAAGTGCACCGGCTCTTCTACGAAAGCTTAAGTCCGCTAGGCATCCTGGCCCTGGGTACACGGGAATCGATCAATTTCAGTCATCATGCGGACGATTACGAAGCCTTGGACAGCCGGGAGAAGCTGTACCGCAAAATCAGGTAAGGACATCCGTCATTTGGCGGAAGGTCTGTCGGAGCAGGTTGAATCCCCGTCCGGCACGGAGCCCGGTTCAAAATAAACAGCAAGGGAGCAGGAAGATGGACATGGAATATCCAATCAATATCTTGCTGGTGGACGACCATCCGGAAAATTTGCTTGCCATCGAAGCGGTGCTTGCCGAAGAGAACTACAATTTGATTCGGGCCGGCAACGGGGAAGAAGCGCTTCGCTACCTGCTCAAGTATGAGTTTGCCGTGATTGTTCTCGATGTGCAGATGCCGGGAATGGATGGCTTTGAAACCGCCCGGTTCATCAAGGCCAGGGAAAAATCAAAGAACATCCCGATTATTTTCATTACCGCCACCAGCAAGGATACCGAGCATTTCTTTACCGGCTATTCCGTCGGCGCAATAGACTACATGGTGAAGCCGTTCATTCCGCAAACCCTTAAATCGAAAATAGAAGGCTTCGTCAGTCTTTATATAACGAACAAGACCCTCCAGCACCAGACCGAGCTTCTCCACGAGCAGACGAGCCAGCTGGAGAAAGCGAACCAGGAGCTGCTGCAGACGGCCCTTAACTTGTCCAAAGCCGAAGCCCAGGCGCGGGTGATCCGGGAAACGTCCATCGATACGATGATCACCTTCGATAACGAAGGGACAATCCTGACCGTGAACCCGGCGGCGGAAGGCATGTTCGGGTACAAAGAAGAGGAGCTGCTCGGCAACAGCATCGAGCTTCTGATCCCGACGATTTCCGAAATGGAGAATCCGGCGGCGGCTCAAGCGGGCCAGGACAAGTACATGTTCGGCAAAATCACGGAGATTGCGCCGCGGCGCAAGGACGGGACCCTCTTCCCGGCCGAGATTCAGATCGGGGAGTCGTATATCGGCGAGGATCATCTGTTTGCCTGTACCGTCAGCGACATCACCGAGCGCAAGAAGGCGGAGCAGGAGCTGATTCAGGCGAAGGAAGCGGCGGAGATCGCCTCCAAGGTCAAGACGGAGTTCCTCGCCATGATGAGCCACGAAATCCGTACGCCGATGAACGGAGTCATCGGGATGACGGATCTGCTTCTCGAGACCCCCCTTACCGAAGAGCAGAAGGAGCTCGCGGAGGTCATCCGCAAGAGCGGAGACGCCCTGCTGTCGGTTATCAACGACATTCTGGACTTCTCCAAGATTGAGTCGGGTAAAATGGAGCTCGAGAACGAGCCGTTCAGCCTCGAGGCCTGCGTGGCGGAGACCTTCGACCTGTTTACCGCCAAATCGCGCCGGATTGACCTCGAAATGGCTTATTATCTCGATCCCGAGCTTCCCGCTTACATTACCGGCGATGTGACCCGCCTTCGCCAGATTCTGATCAACCTTGTAGGCAATGCCGTTAAGTTTACGGAGCACGGCGGCATTTATGTGGTCGTCAGCAAGCTGGGGGAAAGCAAGGACAGCATCGACATCGAGTTTGCCGTGAAGGATACGGGCATCGGCATCCCGGACGATAAGCTTGAACAGCTGTTCAAGCCGTTCTCCCAGCTGGATTCCTCGACCACGCGCAAATACGGCGGAACGGGCCTTGGGCTTGCCATCTGCAAGACGCTCGTGGAGCTGATGGACGGCGGGATCCGCGTCGACCGGACGGCGGAAGCCGGAGCCACGTTCGTCTTTACGATCAAGGCCGGCCGCTGCCCTGAGGAGCTGGAGGAGCTGCTTGCCCGGCAGAAGGCGAATGCGGCTCCCGACATGGGGAACGACGCCGGGCGGGCTTCGAAAGAGAGGCGTCCGCTGCATGTTCTCGTGTGCGAGGACAACGCCACCAACCAGAAGCTCCTTACCCGCATCCTCGAAAGCCTCGGGCACGAGGCCGAGGTAGCTCCGGACGGGAAGAGCGCGGTGGAGCTCGCTCTGAAGAAGAGCTTCGATCTTGTGCTGATGGATATCCAGATGCCGGAGATGGACGGCAAGGAGGCCGCCCGGCAGATCATCGCCAAGCTGCCGGCCTCCCGCCGGCCGGTTATCATCGCCATGACGGCTAACGTCCTGAAGGAAGAGAAGGACAAGTGCCTCTCCATCGGCATGGATGACTTCATCGGCAAACCGATCAAAATCGATCAATTCCGCCAGAAGCTCGAGCAGGAATACGAGAAGCTGACAGCCGGCCGGACCAAGGAAGCCTGACCGGAAGGCTAAGGCCGCCCGTCAGGCATGAATTCGGTTGGGAAGGACCGGTGGGCGGGAGAGAAGCAGGATAAGGCCAAGAAGGCGGGTGAGCCTTCCGATAGGGCCCTCTGGGTTCGGAGGCCGGGGAAACCCGGGTTCGGACCGGAGGGCCCTTTTTCGGCGTGAAGTCAGCTTGCTGCGCTTACCCGAAAGAGGAGCAGAATCTCCGCGGCCGGGACGATCATCAGACGTGGCGAACGGATTAGGGGAAGGGACGGCAGGCTTGAATATTACCAGCCGCGCATCGGCCGGAGCTTGTTTAAACGGGGAAGGGGTTGGGTAATAAAATGATAGCACAACGGTGGCTGTCCCCAACCGGCAGCCAATCATCATAAGCGGCCCCGGCTATCCCGGGTTCGGCCCAAACCACTTAGGGAGGTTTTATAACATGGAACAAGAAAAGAAAATCGTAGGCGTGTTTCACTCGGAACAGGAAGCGATTAAAGCCATTGAAGACCTCAAGCGCCAAGGCTACAGCTCGGATGAGATTTCCGTCATTGCCAAAAACAAAGACGACGTCTCCGACATCTCCGATGAGACCGGCACCAAGGCTCCGGAAGGGCTGGCCACCGGTGCGGCTACCGGCGGAGTGCTGGGCGGGGTGACCGGCCTGCTGGCGGGTCTGGGCGCCCTGGCGATTCCCGGAGTAGGCCCGATTATTGCGGCCGGTCCGATTGTCGCCACCTTGACGGGTGCGGCGGTAGGAGCCGGAGCCGGCGGATTGGTCGGCGGCCTGATCGGGATGGGCATGTCCGAAGAGGAAGCGCACCGTTACAACGACTATGTGGACCAGGGCAATATTCTGGTTCTGGTCAATTCCCACGTGGATCGCGACCGGTATGCCTATGATACCTTCCGTACCAACAACTCGCTGAATGCGAGCACCTACGGAAGCTCGTACGGCTCGGACGTGAACCCTAACCGCTTAGACTAATCTCCAGGCCTCTACGGAGTCCAGGAGGAGCGGGCCTTCTTCCGCCTAGGAAGCAGCCGCGTAACTAACAAATGAACAGAAGCTGTCCCGAAGGTAGATCATCTACCGAAAGGACAGCTTCTTTGTTGTTTCTATTGGCTGTTCTTACCGCCCCGGGGGCAGCATACGGTCCAGCCAGACAAGCTTGGCCGCCAGCTCCTCCGCGGTATCCCGGCCGACCGACAGGCGGAGGGCGCTGTTGAACCCCCGTTCGGGGGATTCCTCCACGGCGGCCAGCCTCATAGTATCGAAACCGAAGCTGCCTCCCTGGTGTATGCACAGGGCGGGCTCCGCGGTCTCGGCCCAATGCTTGGCGAGCTCCTCGTACTCGTGGTAATGAACCACTCCCGGAAGCTGCACGTACAGAAGGGAGCCCATCCACGGCTCGCGGCCTGCCCGGAGCCCCTGGCCAGCCTGGACGGAGTGATACAGGCGGCTTACCCGACCCTCCTTCATGCGTTCCTGGAGAAACGAATAGAGGACATTCGTATTCCGGGCGAGCCGCTCCATCCGTCTTTCGAGAACGGAGCGGGAAGGGCGGGGCAGCCGCCACACCAAGGCAGGATCCGGCACGCCGGTTAACACTCCCATCAAGTGGGTGAGCCGCTCCTCGGTTTCGGGATGGGCGACGGGTTCCCCGCTCAGCACCAGAAAGCCCAGATTGGTGAGCTCCAGGCCAAGCTGCCAATACTTGATCCCGCTCTCAATGGAAACCAGCACGACATGGCCGGGCATCCGGTCGGCATACCGTTCGAAGAAAGGGTTGGCCATGCCTGTCAGCGTCCGGTCGATGATCAGAAAGAGAGGAGCGCTCTGCCGGTGGCGTTCCAGCTTACGGAAGAGGAGATCAAGATCGATCCCTTCGTGAACGGGCCAGGTCAAACCGGGCTCCAGGAGCAGGCAGCCCATCTCTTCTCCCCGGTCCAGCATGGCATAGATGTCCTCCACCGTAACGGCCCGGGCATCCGGGTACAGGTCACGGATCAGGGTAATCCCTTCATAATAATACCCGACCTGATGGTACAAGGGCAGCGGACGATCCGTCATGGTCCGGAAGAGCAGAAGAGCCACCTCCAGCGCCTTCATGCCCGAGCTCGTCAAGCAGGCCTGGGCGCGGCTTCGCGCCCCTTCGGACATGGGGTAATATTCCTGGAGAAAGGCCGTCTCATAGGCCTCGATCAAGGAACTCCCGTCTGTCCGGAAATACGAATTTTGTTCCTCGGCCTGGTTTATCCCCTGCTCCTTGACCGGGCTCCTCGTTAAGGAGGGAGAGGGCCAATCGCTGCAGGATAACAGGCCGGCCAGCTGTTTGAGTAAGAGCCGAAGCTCATACTTGATCCTAAGGAAATCTTCCGCCCGGTACCCGGCGGGGTCCGCCCGCAGCTGGTCCAGCCGGTTTCTTCTCCCCTCCAGAGCCTCCCGGTAAAAAGCAGCCGGAAGAAGCTCCGCGGGCACGCTCCGGCCGGCGAGCTCCGCCTTGTGCCCGCATTCCCCAAGCAGCCACTCCAGTTCCTCCAGGTTCTCCAGCCGTTCCCGGCGGTTCTCCTCTTCTGTATAGGACCACCCGCCGGCAAGCCCTGATTCGGGATTCCCGCTTGCTTCGTTGCCTTTATCCCTTTCCATCGGATCCCCTCCTTCAGCCAAAGTCATCCTATTTTTAACCGAAGGGGGTACCGGATAAACAAGAAGCGCTGCGACAGGAAGCAATTCACTAATCCCCTGCGGCTTTGAGAGCTAATCCTTTTGCCCCAAAGCGGAAAACCTACATAGAAGATGCACGGATTCGGTCGAACCTTGAAGAAGGATGACGGATTATGTCTATACGGTGACTTTGTACAAATCCTTTTGTAAATTTTACTATTTTTCTGATTCAACCCACCGGGCCGCGGTTAAAAACAATGTACGAGTCTTCAGGAAGGGAGGCGGAGTTGGCTTTTATCAAGATGAATGGAGACATCAGACGGGAAACAGAACGCACGCCAATCAGCGGACTCAATCCGTACACGTGTAAAACCTTCATCGCCGTCCTTCATGCGGAAGTTCACCCAGACATTACTCCTATAACATATAGATGAAAGGTGATAAAGCTTATGAAACAAACGGAGTGCGTGGCTATGTTGTTAGCAGGCGGAGAGGGCAAAAGGCTCGGTGTCCTGACGACGAATATCGCAAAGCCGGCTGTCCATTTCGGAGGCAAGTACAGGATCATTGATTTTACTCTCAGCAACTGCGTCAATTCCGGAATTGACACGGTCGGCGTGCTCACCCAATACCAGCCGATGGCGCTGAATCAGCATATCGGGAACGGGAGCCCGTGGGATTTGAACCGTCCCGACGGGGGAGTGTCCCTGCTTGCCCCTTACACCGACCAGAAGGAAACCCGATTCTACACGGGAACGGCCAACGCCGTTTATCAGAACCTGAATTATTTGGAGCAGTATAACCCCCAGTACGTACTTATCATATCCGGAGATCATATTTACAACATGGATTACCGGAAAATGCTGGATTTCCATAAAAGCAGTAAAGCGGATGCGACCATTTCTGTTATCGAGGTCAAGTGGGAGGAAGCCAGCCGATTCGGTATCCTCAACACAGACGGCCAGCACAGAGTAACGGAATTCGTGGAGAAGCCGGCCGAGCCGGAAAGCAACTTGGCCTCCATGGGCATTTACATCTTCAACTGGGATGTTCTGAAGGCTTTTCTCCTTAGAGATGACAACACACCGGAGTCGAGCAACGATTTCGGTAAAAATATTATTCCGGCCATGATTGAGCACGGAGCCAAGCTGTTCGCTTATCCGTTCCAGGGCTACTGGAAGGATGTCGGCACAATAGATAGCCTCTGGGAAGCGCACATGGACCTGCTGGACACGGATAACGGCTTCCCGCTGAACCACCCGGACTGGCCGCTTTACACCAACTGCCAAAGCCCTGGACCGCAATTCATTGCGCCCACCGCCTCCATCCGGCAGTCCATGATCAATGACGGCTGTCAGGTTTACGGAGAGGTCGACCGCTCGGTCGTCTTCCAGGGGGTGGAGATCGGAGAAGGAAGTATTATCCGGGACAGCATCATTATGCCCAATGTCGTCATCGGCAAGAACGTCATTCTTTCCAAAGCGATTATCGGAGAAGGCACGGTCATACGGGACGGTGCCGTGGTGGGAGATCTGGAAGGCAAGGAAATTACCGTTATCGGCGAGAAGGAAGTGGTGTACAAAGACACCTCCGACAAAATGCCGAAAATTTTCGCCGGCCGCAACCAGCGTCTACTGGAAAGGATCGGGTAACCGTGAACGATATTTTGGGAATCCTAAACGGATACAAAGAACGGGACGGCCTTAACGGGCTGACCCGTTCTCGCTGTCTTTCGGCGGTTCCTTTTGCCGGGCATTACCGGCTTATTGATTTTATGCTTTCCTCCATGGCTCACTCGGGAATTTCCCGGGTTTTTGTCATGGCGGGACCGAATCCGCTTGCCTTGATGGATCATCTGGCCAACGGAATGGATTGGGGCTTCGGACGCAAAAGAGGTGGGATTGCCCTTCTTCCTCCGGTTAACGGGGAATGGGATACCGCCCGTCACGAAGTGGCCCGGTTTCACAGCCATCTGAAGCATTGGCAGGATGCCCCGCAGCCGCTTGTCTTGATTGCGTCCGGCGGCGAGATCGGCAGTCTCGACTTCCGGCCTATGATTACCTCGCATGGGCGCGCGGATGCCGACATTACGGTTCTGTACCGGATGGAGGAGGAGGCAGACGGGGAGGGAGAACCTTTCCGGGTGCAGGAAGAGGAGGAGCGGCTGACGGGCGTGATGCTTATGAAACGGTCGCTATTTATAGAGCTGGTGCAGGAGGCTTATGGGAACGGACGGGAAGAGACGCTTCGCGATGCCGTTCTCCATAGGCTCGCCAAGCTAAATGTATGCGCTTACCCCATGAAAGGCTTACGGCCGTCCATTGATTCCGAAGCTGCCTATCACCGGGAAAGCCTCTCCCTGCTCGACCGGCTGGCCTGGAACCGGCTGTTCGGCGGTCCTGTTCCCATTCGAACCAAGGCAGGGGATTGCCCGCCTGCCCATTATCGGGGACGGCCTGCCGTACGCTACTCCCTGGTCGGAGGAGGATGTATCATTGAAGGGCAGGTGGAGAGCAGCATTCTTCATTCGGGCGTGAAGGTGGGAGAAGGGGCGGTGATCCGCAACAGCATCATTCTAGACCAATGCGTCATTCAGCCCCACTCGTATCTGGAGAATGTGATCCTGGAACAGCGGACCCATGTGGAACGGGGAAGGAGGATCGCCGGCACGCCCGGAAGCCCTTTCTTTGCATGCAGCTGAGCAGCGGGAGAAAAGAATGTCCAAAAGACGCCATCCTGCGCGAATCATAAGGAGGCGTCTTTATTGGACGTTGAAGAGGGGGAAACCCTCTTACCCATGCAGAAGGGACTCCCCGCCGTCGATATAAACGGAGGTACCGGTAATGTGGAACGATTCGTCCGAAGCCAGAAACAGCACAAGATCGGCTACCTGCTCCGCCGAGCCGGGCCCTTCCTGCAGGGGCTGATCTCCCTCGGGGAACTCCACGGGGATCTGGATTTCCTTCAAATCGGGGGTAGGGTGGGTATTCTTCCCGATGTTGGTGGCGATGGCCCCCGGGCATATGGCGTTGACGCGGACCTTGTACTGTGCGAGCTCCAGGGCAGCCATCTGCATGAACGCCACCTGCCCGGCTTTACTGGTGCTGTATATGCTGAACCCGAAATTGGAGAACACCCGGTTGCCGTTAATCGAGCTCGTGATGATAATGCTTCCGCCCTTGTCCTTCAAGTGGGGTATGGCATGACGGACCGTGAAGTAGGTCCCTTTCAGGTTAATATCGATCGTGCTGTTCCAATCGTTCTCCGTCATATTCTCAATCGGTCCGATGGTCCCGTTAATCCCCGCATTGGCAAACACAATGTCCAGCCGGCCCCAGCGGTCGACCGTATCCTGGATGGCCTTATCCAGCTGGTCCGGCTTGGCGACGTCAACCTCGACCGCGTGAGCGGTTCCGCCCGCCTGCTCGATTTGGCGCTGAACCTTCTCGGCATTCTCCATGACGCGGTCCACGAGACACACCTTGGCTCCATGGGCCGCCAGCTTAAGGGCCGCGGCCCGTCCGATCCCCGACCCTCCGCCGGTTACGACCGCCACCTTGCCTTCTACGCGTTTAGCAGCATTCATCCTTCTTTCATCCTTTCTGGTAAGCTCGCTTGTGCTGCAGGTTAGTGTAACCCGATGCGGCCCGGATCACTCCGGAATTAGGAAAAAAAGCGCTCCCGCCTGGTTCAGAGAACCTTAAAAAGGTTAATCATTCATAAGGCAAAGGGAGGCTGCAGCTGACCTCCTTTCCGGAAGGCTTTACCTTGTGTTATGCGTGGAACGACCATTACCCAGCGTTTCCTTCCGTTAACCGGCTGCCACTAACGACAAGCTCCCGAACAAAGCAGGAGCCGACAGACGCAACCAGATTACGGGGAGGGGTCAAGATGAACAGATGGATAGCGACAGCCGTTCTTTTCGGCGGGTTGACCGCAGCGGGGAGTTACGCCGGACCAACGGCGGATGGCAATCCGGCGGTGGACATACCGAAGACGGAAGTCTCTCACGCCTCTGTAGTCAGCCGCCCGGTTCATAAAGCTTTTACGTTTCAATCGGTAAACGGGGTTACGTTGGAGGACACCCGCCGCGGCGTGGTAGACAAGCTGGGCATTCCGGCGGATATCACGAAGGATCCTTTCCTAACCGGGGTGGAAACCTATGAATACGGGTATATGAGCGTGGATATGGACCAGGGAACGGTCAGCCGCCTGTCCATACCGGCGGAAGCGGGTACGGTGGCTATCGACGGTGTGGAGGTAGCGATTAATCCGGAATCGATTCGCCAAGCCTTGGGTAATCCGGATTATACGGCGGAGGACGGTCTCGTTTACCAACGGGGGGAGATGCTGATCAAGGTGTACCTGAATGTAGCGGAAAGCCGGATCACCCGAATCACCTACTATCCCATGTCCAACACATGAGCATAAGGGACTGTTGAGAGTCACTCAACAGTCCCTTCGAACTGCATGTTCAAGCCGTTTACCTAGGGTGCGGGCCATTTGCCGAAAACGGCCAAAGAAAAAACGGCCTTGCGGCCGCTCGTTTGGCTTAGAACATTGGGAAGACGTACCGGACTAGGAAGTAGAGAGCTCCAAAGAAGATGATAACGTAAGCCAAGTACTTGATGAAGGTGGAAGCCACTAGGCTAGAATCCGATTTTCTCTCTACCTTCGTTTGCGTTTGATCGACTTCAATGTCTCTGCGCTGATCCATCTTGATCCCCTCCTGGTATCATTGTGCTTCGTACCTACTATTACACAAATTGCAGTGGCATGAATCGTGCTTTTACGTGATATTTCTCACGGGATTTGGTATGCTAATAATACTAATTTGGATGAGGTGACCGTGCAGTGGACCGCAAAAAATTTAACGTTCAAACCAAAGAAACGGAAAATAGCACCATCCTTTATATGAAAGGGGAACTTGATTTGGCTATGGCCGTGTACTTCCGTTCGGTTCTGGAGCCGTTGATCGATTCTCCGAAGTCTATTGTCCTGAACCTGAAGGAACTGGCTTACATAGACAGCACGGGAATGGGCATTCTGATCTTCATCCTGAAGGCGCGCAACGAGCGTAAGCTTCCTTTCACCATTCAGGAGGTGCCCGCCAAAATTCAGAAGCTGTTCGATCTGACCGGTATCACCAAATTTCTGTCCGTGGAGGGAGATCCTCAAACTACAGTAAAGGCGGATGGAATGTAATGCAGCCCTTCCGGAAGACCGTTAAGCTGACGATTCCCGCCAGAGCGGAATACATTGACATTGCGCGGCTCTCGCTTTACGGCATAGCTAACAAGATGGGCTTCTCCTATGAGGACATCGAGGACATGAAGGTCGCGGTCGCCGAAGCGTGCAACAATTCCGTGCTGCATGCCTATCCGAACCGGGAGAGCGGAAGCATCGATCTGGAGTTCGATATGAAGGATACGGAGCTCGCCATCACGATCAGCGACCAAGGCAAGAGCTTTGATTATGAGGACAAGGCTAAGGAATTGTCCGCTCATCATAACAAAGAGCTGGAGCAGATTTCCGCAGGAGGGCTTGGCATTTATTTGATGCAGGCTCTGATGGACAAGGTGGAAGTGCTGAGCGGAGGAGGCACCCGCGTGGTGCTTACGAAGTATTTAACCGCCGTCAACCCGGGAGCCTGAGTAGGGAAAAAGATAGAGCAAACCAAAACCTCTCCTTGAAACGTTAATGGTTGGGGAACCTGCCATTTAACAAGGAAAGGTTTTTTGTTGTCCCAAACAAAAAAAGAGGGGATCCCTCAGCCGGTTCATGGCTCGGGGATCCCCTCTTCTAACAGGCGGCTGCCCTTATTCGATAGGAGGATTGGGCTTTTCGCCAAGGAAGGCGGCGAGCATCCAGGAATGCTTCTCCAGAGAAGTCTGAATCTGCGTCAGCATATCCGCGGTGCGGCTGTCCTTCGCTTCCTCGGCTACCTCGATTCCCTCGTGAAGCTCCGTGGAGATGAGCTCGAAGTCCTCGACCACTTGAGCCACCATTTGCGTAGCATTTTCCTTGCCGGTGGCTTCTTTAATGGAAGAGAGCGACAGGCATTCCTTCATCGTCGCCACCGGTTTGCCCCGGAGAGCCAGAATCCGTTCGGCGATTTCATCGAGATGAATGCTCGCTTCGTTGTACAGCTCCTCCAGCTTGACATGAAGGGTGAAGAAGTTCTCCCCGGTAATGTACCAATGGTAGTTGTGAAGCTTGATGAACATCACCGACCAGTTGGCTACCTGCTTGTTCAGAACTTCGACGACCGCGCTGTTCTTGGTTTTGGTTGTTGTGGCCATGTAAGGTTTTGCCTCCTTTGGGATAGGGGAAATGGGCTTCTCTTGACTTGGGGAGCTATCGTCCCCAGGCCGAAGTCTCTATGTTTGTTTACCCAATTAGCACAGGAATTAAACGGCGGGACAGAGGAGCGCGAAAGGCCGCTTCCTTGTTTCAGGGAGTAAGGAACCGGGTAACAAATAGGCAAGGAACGCGGGATCCCACCGCGTCAAACCAACCAGGGAGGCGTTAACATGATATGGCAAATTAGTGTTGCAATTATCGCACTTGCTTTTGCGGTGCTGGTCTTCTTCCTCATCCGTACCTTACATACGGTGCAGGAGTCCCTTAAGGATACGAACCAAACCATCAACCAGGTTCAGCGGGAGCTGAACGATGTAAGCGCCGAGGTGAAGGGGCTTATCCGCAACACGAATCAGATTACGATGGACGTGCGGACGAAGATGAAGGCTCTGGATTCTCTCTTCGGTACCGTGGAGAACGTAGGCGACACGCTGGAAGGCGTCACCTCGTCGCTCCGCCAAGTGTCGAACCGGTTCCGCAGCAACGTAACGAGCAACCTGGCCGAGGTCAACCAGACCGAGGACAAGAAGGTGTACAAAGCCATCAACTGGGCAAGCTCCATCTACGATATCTGGCAGCGGATTAAGGTTTACCGCATGTCGAAGGAAACCGCCCGCCACTAAAGCCTTTCAGGCAGCAGGGCAGCGCGGAGGCGAGGAAGAATGGGGAAGGTGCCGGGCAGCCGGCTCCTTTTTTCTTGCAGAAGGAGAGCGGAAGATACCGTTTTTTTCCTTGTTTCAGGGACAGGCCGTTCGGGTAATACATATATAGTTGTCTAAATAGGTTATTTTGGCGGGAGGAAACCAAATGAACGCAGAGAAGAAGTTCTATGTCACAAAGGAAGTTGCGGCCGACACGATAACGGTTTACCTGCACGGGGAGCTGGACTTGTCCATGGCACCCGAAATGCGGGCGGACTTGGAGCCCTACGTGAACCAGACGGGCAGAGGCCTTATTTTAAATTTAAAGGACCTTAAATATATAGACAGCACCGGAATCGGGATCATTATTCTTATCCTGAAACAGCGCGATGCTCTGGGAGCCTCTTTCCATGTAGCGGAGATTCCTTCCAAAATCCAGCGCTTGTTCGATATTACGGGCATTACCCAATACCTGCTCCCTAATTCCGGAAAGTCTTCGGTGGAAAGGAAAGAAGATATCATATGAAACTTGACAACCAAACGGTATGCTTAACCGTCCCCGCCGATGCGGATTTTGTTGATATTGTCAGACTGACTTTATACGGAATCGCCACCAAATGGGGATTCTCCTATGAGGAAATCGAAGATATGAAGGTAGCCGTAGCGGAGGCCTGCAACAATGCGGTCCTTCATGCTTACCGTGGACTCGAAAAGGGCTCCATGGAGGTGAAATTCGAAGGAACGGACAACGGGATTCGCATTTCCGTCAAGGACGAAGGCAACAGCTTCGATTATCAGCTGAAGGAAAGCAAGGCCGCTTCCCTCCATGACAAGCAGCTGGATGAAATCAACGCGGGAGGTCTCGGAATTTACATGATGCAGGCTCTGATGGACGAGGTTCAGGTGTTTACTAACTCCGGAACCGAGGTCGTCCTGACTAAGTTTCTTCAAAGGAATGAGGAAATGGCATGAAGTCTAATCAGGCTATGCAGGATTACTCCCAAATCATTCAAAAAATTAAAGAGTACCAGCAGACGAACTGCGAGGAGATTGTCACCTCCCTTCTGATGCAGTACGAGCCCCTGGTCAAAATGGCGGCGGGAAAAATGTCCCGTAACCGGCCCGATCTGTACGAGGATTTGTATCAGGTCGGCCAGATGTCTTTGCTGCGCCTATTTAAGCATTACGATAGCTCGCTCGGCATTCAATTCGAAGCCTACGCGATGAAGAGCTTGATCGGGCACATGAAGAATTTTCTGCGGGACAAGTCCTGGTACATTCAGGTTCCGCGCCGGATCAAGGAGAAGGGGCTGCTGATCCAGCAGACCATCGACGACTTGACCATGAAGCTGGAGCGCTCGCCGAATGTCGACGAAATCGCGGTAGCCCTGGATCTTTCCCAGGAGGAAACGATCGAGGTTCTGGCCGGCCGGGAGTGCTACAACTATGTCTCGCTCGATACCCCTTTGTCGAACGACGAGGGAAGTGCCACGATCGGGGATCTCATCGGCGGCGATGTGGATGATTATCATACCGTCGAGATGAGAATGGACCTGCAGCAGGCTTTCGTTCACCTGAAGGAAGAGGAGAAGAAAGTGCTGATGATGGCCTACAGCGAAGGCCAGTCCCAACGAACGATCGCGCAGGCGCTCGGCATTTCGCAGATGAGCGTATCCCGTATCCAGAAGCGGGCGATCGAGAAGCTGAAGGAGCATCTATCCGAGAAGAAAGGGATAGACAGCTGAGAAGGCACGTCTATCGGACGTGCTTTTTTTGCGTTCCTGAGATACTTGAAAGCCGCCTGTTTCATCGGGGGTGCCCACGGGGTAATACATAATACGAAAGTAAGCTATCTTAAAAAGGCGGTGGCTGGCATGGTGATCAAGCATCGTATCAAATGTTTTGACAGTGAGCTGCTGGTGTGCGAGACAGGGCAGAATAATTACGAGCTTACCATACAGGCATCATCGAATCCTCTTGGATTCGGAAATTCCCTGGAATCCTTCGATAACGAAGAGAAGGCGGTCTCGGCGGCGGAGCACTTCTGCAAAGTGTATACGCTTGCAAGAGAGCGGGGCTATTACCTGAAGGACAAGAAGTTTGCCAAGGCGGACAAGGAAATGATTGAGATCAGCTCGGTCTTCGGGTCTTCGGTCCCGTTCGAAACGCTGGCTCTGCAATTCGAAAATTAAAAAACGGGCTCCATGCCCGTTTTTTTTCGTGATAAAAGGCCAGTCGGGGGTTGCCTCCGGCTGGCCTTTTTTGGCTGTCTGCCCGACTCGGCGGTTCGCCGCCGCATGGCGAAAATCGGAAAGCCGGTGAAAGATGCCAATTGATCGGCGGGGGGGCTGCCCGGTAGGATAGGAGCAGGGTAAGCCGGTTTCTCGCTTATCGAATGGGCTGTCCTATAACAGCTGGAAAACAGGAGGAATCTGTCATGGCCGGAATCGTTTCAGAGAAACAATATCTTTTTGCGGAGGGTCAGCCTTTCCAAAGCAGTCATGCCTCGACGCTTGCCCTGCTGCCGGACGGCGGGACAGCGGCGGCCTGGTTTGCCGGTAGTTACGAGAAATCAAGCGATGTGGCCATCTGGATGGCTCTGCGGGGGAATGGCGTCTGGTCGGCTCCGTTCAAAGCGGCGGACGAGGAGGGCATCGCTCATTGGAACCCGGTGCTGCTTCCCTTGGAGGACAAGCTCCTTCTCTTTTACAAGGTGGGGCATGAAATTACCGATTGGTCCACCCGCTTCACGGTGTCCCGGGACGGAGGGAGAACTTGGTCGGAGCCGAGGGAGCTGGTACCGGGGGATGTCGGAGGGCGCGGCCCCGTCCGCTGCAAGCCGATTGTCCTCCCGGATGGAACGATAGCGGCCCCCGCCTCGGTGGAGAGGCATGATCCGGATGCCCCCGGTAAACAGATCTGGGAGGCCTTTGTCGACCTCTCCTCGGACGGGGGAGTTACCTGGACGAAAAGCGCCCCGGTGCCGATGGACTTAGAGAGCTATGTGGGCACCCGCCACTGGTTCGCCCGGGGGCTCATTCAGCCGACTCTGTGGTCCTCCGGCGGCAGCCGGGTCCATATGCTGCTGCGGAGCACCGAGGGCTGGATCTACCGCAGTGATTCGGAGGACAACGGACGCACCTGGTGCGAGGCGTACCCGACCACCCTTCCCCATAACAACAGCGGGATCGACGTTACCCGGATGGAGAATGGGACGCTCGCTCTGATCTTCAATCCCGTCCGCGGCTATTCGACGGAAAGCCCCCGAACCCCTCTGGTTATCCGGTTCTCGAACGACAATGGAGAAACATGGGAAGACGAAGTGGTGCTCGAGAACGAGCCCGGGGAATATTCGTACCCGGCCATCGTATCGAAGGGCCGTACCTTATATGTGACTTATACCTGGAAAAGGGACCGGATCGCCTTCTGGACGTTGACGCTGCCCGACGAGTAATCGGGCGGACATCCTGGCGATCCGGAAAGAAAGGAGAGGTTGGCTAATGGCAGCGAATGCGGAGGCCGCTTTCATCAAGGCGGCGGCGCGGGTAGCCCCATCCGAACGGCAGGCGGCCTGGCAGGAGATGGAGTTCTACGCCTTCATTCATTATACGGTCAATACTTACACGGACCGGGAATGGGGGCTCGGGAACGAGGACCCTTCCTTGTTCGCCCCCACCGATCTTTCCGCCGACCAGTGGGTCGAAGCGTGCAAGAGCGCCGGCATGACGGGCCTGATCCTGACGTGCAAGCATCATGACGGGTTCTGTTTATGGCCGAGCGCCTATACCGGTCATACGGTAGCAGCCAGCCCGTGGAAGGACGGCAGGGGGGATCTGGTCAAAGAGGTAGCGGAGGCGTGCCGCCGCGGCGGGCTCCGGTTCGGCATCTACCTGTCTCCCTGGGACCGGCATGAGCCGACCTATGGGGATTCCCCGGCGTATAACGGGTTCTTCCTGAACCAGCTGAGGGAGCTCTTGACGGGGTACGGGGAGATCTTCTGCGTATGGTTCGACGGCGCCTGCGGGGAAGGCCCGAACGGCAAGAGGCAGGTCTACGACTGGGAAGCCTATTACCGGCTCATTCGGGAGCTGCAGCCTCAGGCTGTTATTTCGGTGTGCGGCCCCGATGTGCGCTGGTGCGGCAATGAGGCGGGGCATACCCGGCCGTCCGAATGGAGCGTGGTTCCGGGCCATTTGCGGGATAACGAGAAGATCCAGGAGCAGTCGCAGCAGGCGGATGACGGCCGGTTCGCGGCACGGATCCGGACCGATGACCGCGACCTGGGAAGCCGGGACGTGATCCGCCCCTTCGCCGATGATCTGGTCTGGTACCCCGCGGAGGTCAACACCTCGATAAGGCCGGGGTGGTTCTACCATGCCTCGGAGGACGATAAGGTCAAATCGCTTGAGGAGCTGCTGGCGGTTTACTACGGGGCTGTCGGCGGCAACGCCACCTTCCTGCTGAACCTGCCCCCGGACAAGCGGGGGCGAATTCACGAGAATGATGCCGTCCGGCTGAAGGAGCTCGGGGAGGCGCTTCGCTCCGCGTTCCGGACCAATCTGGCAGCGGAGGCCGCCATGGAGGCGTCGGAAACGAAGGACGAGGAGAATCGGGCTTCCCATGTACTCGACGGCCGGCGCGAAACGTTCTGGTGCCCCAAGGAAGGGACCGAGCGTGCTTCGATCGAGCTCGACTTAGGGGAGCCCCAAACGTTCAGCCGGGTGGTGCTGATGGAGCATCTGCGGTCCGGGCAGCGGGTGGAAAGCTTCCTCCTGGAAGGCAGAACGGAAGACGATTGGAAGGAAATTTACCGCGGAACCGTGATCGGCTATAAGAAAATAGCTGTCTTCCCTCCGGTGACCTTCCGTTACCTCCGGATAACCATTCTCGAATCGAGGTGGTGCCCGACGCTGTCCTTCCTTGGGGTTTACGGGCCGGAAGGGGAAAATGGCAAAGCAGGCGATAATGGAGCATTGTGCCCCCCGGGGAAAAAGGATATACCGTAGGGGGACTTGTTAACGATGGGATGGGAGGAATCAGCATGAGTGAAAAGATAGACAACAACGAGGAGCAGCACGAAGCGATCGTGGAAACGGGCGTTCACAACTTCAGCAAGGAAGAGGAGTGGGTGAAGCCGGAGGATCCTCTGCTCTTGGAGCGGCTGGAATGGTTCAAGGACCAGAAGCTAGGCCTGATGATGCACTGGGGACCGTATTCCCAGCTGGGCCTGGTGGAATCGTGGGCCCTTAGCGATGACGACGGGAACTGGTCCCGGGACGACATCAACTGGACGGACGACATGGAGGAATTCAAGCGCCAGTACTTCGACCTGAACCGGACGTTCAATCCGGTGCGCCTGCAGCCGGACGTGTGGGCGGAACTTGCGGCCGACAACGGCTTCCGCTACTTCCTCTTTACCACCAAGCACCACGACGGCTTCTGCATGTGGGACACCCACACGACGGATTACCGGGTCACCGGACCGGACACTCCTTTTCATACCCATAAATATGCGGACATCTGCCGGGAGCTCTTCGATGCGTTCCGGGCCAAGGGACTGGCCATCTCCGCTTATTTCTCGAAAGCGGACTGGCATACTCCGTATTATTGGGCCCCGGGCATGGAACGCGGCCGCCACATGTGGCGGGGACCGTCCTATGACCCGGAGAAGTATCCGTGGCTGTGGGAGAAATTTGTGGACTTCACCCATGAGCAGATCATGGAGCTCCTGACGAAGTACGGACGCATTGACTGCCTGTGGCTCGATGCGGGCTGGGTACGCGAAGGCCGGAGCGGCCAGGACATCCGTCTCGGCGAAGTCGTGGAAAGAGCCCGCCGGACCCAGCCGTGGCTGCTGGCCGCGGACCGGACCGTAGGCGGGCCGTATGAGAATATTGTCACGCCGGAGCAGACGATCCCGGAGCGGCCCATGAACATCCCGTGGGAAAGCTGCATCACGATGGGCACCTCCTTCTCGTTCCGGTATGAAGACACCTACAAAACCCCGCGGCAGTTGGCTCATATCCTCCTCGAGGTGGTGGCCAAGGGCGGGAACCTCGCGCTTAACGTTGGTCCCCAGCCGGACGGACGGCTTCCGGAAGGTGCCATCCGCAGCATGAAAGGGCTCGGCGCCTGGCTGAAGGAAAACGGCGAGGGCATCTACGGAACGCGGGTTTGCGAGCCGGCCTTTACCGGCGAATGGGCGTTCACCCGCAAGGACACGACCGGCTACGCCTTCCGTCTCTACCGCAGCGAAGCGGAGACGGTCAGCCGGCAGCTTGTCATTCCTTACCCGGGGGACGTCTCCCGCATCGAGCTTATCGGCACGGAAGAGGCGCTGGAGTTCGAAAGAACGACGGACGGATGGGCGGTCACCCTGCCGGAGACGGCGCTTTCGGAGAAGGCTCCAATCACCCATGCGTTTCGCATGGTGACCCGCTGAGAATAACGGATCCCCGGGACCTGGGTACAGGTTCCGGGGATTTTTTCAATGCGGGAGAAAATTGTTAAGCGGGTGTTAAGACGCGTTTTTCCCTTGCGGGGCAAGGGGTTTCGGAATAATGCAGAGGGCGGGAAAATTGCAAATTGAATAAAGAAAGGAACCCGCGTTACGATCGTCTCAAGCATTCAAGCCAAACGAAAAAGCTTGGGGGAATGACAGAAAAGACCTAAAGAGGAGTGACGTGAATGAGTAAACCAACCGACAGCCTGTCCGCTCCTGCTACGCTCCAAAGGATCGCACGCAAACGGGAGCATCCCTTCATCAAGAGCCTGAAGAGACATTGGGAGCTCTACCTGCTGGTTCTGCCGCCGGTTCTGTATCTTTTTATTTTCAAATACATTCCGATGGCCGGCGTACAGATCGCCTTCAAGAACTACAGCGTCGTCAAAGGCATCTGGGGAAGTCCCTGGGTCGGCTTCGATCATTTTCAAACCTTCTTCCATTCGCCTAACTTCTGGCGGCTGATCCAGAATACGATCGGCATCTCGTTCTACTCGCTGATTGCCGGCTTCCCGATTCCCATTCTGCTGGCGCTGGCGCTAAACGAGATCCGGACGGGCTTCTTCAAGAAGACGGTGCAGATGGTGACCTATGCGCCTCATTTTATATCGACGGTCGTTATGGTATCCATCATCATCCTCATGCTGTCTCCCCATGTAGGGGTGGTGGACCGGCTGTTCGGCCTGCTCGGCCTGCCGCAAACCAACTTCCTCGGGATCCCGGAATACTTCAAATCGATTTATGTATGGTCAGGAGTCTGGCAGACGATGGGGTACTCCTCCATCATCTATATGGCGGCACTCGCCGGAGTGGATCCCTCGCTGTATGAGGCCGCGAAGATGGACGGAGCCTCCCGCTTCAAGAAAATGCTGCATATCGACATCCCAAGCCTCATTCCCATTACCGTCATTATGCTGATTCTAAGTCTGGGCAGCGTGATGGGCGTCGGCTTCGAGAAAATCTTCCTGATGCAGAACCCGTTGAATACGAGCGCTTCGGAAGTTATTGCGACGTATGTGTACAAGGTCGGTCTGGTCGGGGCGAACTTCAGCTTCTCGGCGGCGGTCGGGTTGTTCAACTCCATCATCAATCTCATTCTGCTCATCATTGTGAATACGGTTTCCCGCAGGGTTTCGGAGAACAGCCTGTGGTAAAAGGGAGGGACATCCATGTTTAAACGTAATCGGATCAAAGAACCGGTGGGCGACCGGATTTTTATGGGCTTCAACTACTTGTTTCTGAGCCTTGTGCTGCTGATTGTGTTTTACCCGCTTCTCTTTATCGTAAGCTCCTCCTTGAGCTCCTCGGGAGCGGTCATGTCGGGTAAGGTTTGGCTCCTTCCCGTCGACTTTAATCTGAAAGCGTATGCGTCCATCTTCCGAAGCTCCCAGCTCATGGTGGGCTACTACAATACGATTATCTATACGGTGGTCGGGACGCTGATTAATGTGACGTTGACCGTGATGCTTGCGTATCCTCTCTCCCGCAAGACGTTTTACGGCAGGGGCCTCATCATGATCTTTATGATGGTTACCATGTTTTTCGATGGCGGCCTTATCCCTACGTATCTGCTTATGAAGGGCCTTCATCTTCTTGATACGCGGTGGGCGATGTGGCTGCCGGGGGCGCTCGCCGTCTTCCAGGTCATTGTGGCCCGGACCTTCTTTCAGACCTCTATTCCGGAGGAGCTCGGAGAAGCCGCTCAGATGGACGGCTGCCGGGATATCCGGTACCTGATCAGTGTCGTGCTTCCCTTGTCCGCCCCTATTCTGGCGGTCATGACCCTGATGTACGCCGTCGGCCACTGGAACGCTTACTTCGACGCCCTGATTTACCTGCGTACTGAGAAGCTGTTCCCTCTGCAGTACGTGCTCCGCAACCTGCTGATTCTGAATGCCGCCGACCCGCAGATGCTGGCGAACACCACCGCGAAGCTGCGCGATCAAGGGTTCGAGCAGGTTCTGAAATATGCTTTGATTGTCGTGGCCAGCATTCCGGTCCTGATCATCTACCCGTTCGTTCAACGGCATTTTGTTAAGGGTGTCATGATCGGTTCCTTGAAAGGATGAGGCATAGAAGAACTCCCGCCGGAAACAATGGGGAAGGAGGTGCTAGATCGGCCGCGCTTTCCGGGACGGGGCTTGTGCCTTTCCGCGAAGGAAATTTCACGGGAAAGGCACGTGTGTAGTAAAATGACGAAAACTTACACCGCGACATTTCATAAGGAGGAGTCACCTTTGAAAAAATCATTGTCTGTGCTTTTGGCCATCATTCTGGCATCGTTTACGATACTTGCCGCCTGCGGAAAGCAGGATAGCCAGTCCGGAGGGTCCGGAGGGGGCGAGAACGGCGGCCCCGTGAGTATGACCTTCTTTGCTCCTCAAGGGAAAGCCCCTATGGAGGAGAACGAGTTCACGAAATTCATCGAGAAGAAATTCAACGTCAAGCTGAAGTGGGACCTCGCCCCGTCGGATGCCCTGCAGGACCGCCGCCAGCTGCTTCTGGCAAGCGGCGACTATCCGGAGGTTTTCCTTCACGGCAAGTTCACCACTTCGGATCTTCAGAACTACGGTAAACAGGGCGTCTTCCTGCCCCTGAACGACCTGCTGGCCAAGTACGCACCGAATATTACGAAGCAGATGGAAGACAAGCCGTACTTCAAGGATGCCATTACCGCACCGGACGGCAACATCTATGCGCTTCCGATCTTCAACGAATGCTACCACTGCACCTATTCGCAGAAGTATTGGATCAACAAGGAATGGCTCGACAAGCTGGGGCTCAAAATGCCTACGACGACCGATGAGCTTTATACGGTTCTGAAGGCCTTCAAAACCAAAGACCCGAACGGCAACGGAAAGGCGGATGAAATTCCTCTTACCGGAGCCCCGAACAAATACGTATGGAACGGGAACATCGATGCGTTCCTGATGAACAGCTTTATTTACAACGACAACGACAAGTACTTGATCGTCAAGGACGGCAAAATAAGCTTTGCCGCCAACCAGCCGGAATGGAAGCAAGGCCTGGAATACATGAACAAGCTCTACAAGGAAGGCTTGGTGGATCCGGCTTCCTTCACCCAGAACGACCAGGCGGTCGGACAGCTCGGGAACAAGGAAGGCGACGAAGCGGTCGGCTCCATTACCACGGCGCTCATCAGTTACCTGGTGAACACTTATGAGAAAGATAAGACCCGTCACCAGCACTGGGAAATTGTTCCCCCTCTGAAGGGGCCAAACGGCGTTCAGACGACCGGTGCTTCGCAAAGCGTAGGGGAATTTGAATTCGCCATTACGAACAAAGCCTCCGAGGCCCAGCAGATTGCGGCGATCAAGATTGCGGATTATATGTTCAGCGAAGAGGGCGCCCTCTATGCCGAATACGGTCCGACGGAAGGGAAAGGCTGGAAGAAGGCGGAGCCGGATGAGAAGAATATCGACGGCAAGCCGGCCAAGTACAGCTATTACAACCTGCCGGAGCGCGATAAGAATGTTATCGTGAACGAGAGCTGGTCCCAGATCGGTGCGCATGACCTGTCCAAGACATTCCGCGACTTGTTCGCCGAAGGCCAGGATCCTATGACACCGGAAGGCTACGGCACCCGCTTGGCCAAGGCTACGCAGGTATACCAGCCTTATGCTCCTAAGGAAACCTATCCGGCCAATGTCTTTATCCGCACGGAAGATACGGAGAATGCGGCTCAGCTGACGACGGCCATCAAGGATTACGTCGTCTCCAACATGGCGCAGTTCATCATCGGCAGCAAAAGCATCGATAAAGACTGGGATGCGTACGTGAAGGGCTTCGACGGCCTGAACCTCAAGGAATATCTGGCCATTTATCAACGCGCGCTGGAGAAGAAAGAGAAATAAGCAACGGCTGTAACGAAAGGCTGCTCCCGGGTCAGACATCGACGGGAGCGGTCTTTTCCTTTGACATGCTTTTTTAATCCCTTATAATTATAGATAATTTAAAGACAGGCAGCGGGATGGACGGCTGTTGAAGCAACCATGGCGGAAGGGAGAGGACCTCGAGATGAACAACAATTGGTTCAGACGATTGCTCCTGTCCTATCTTCCTGTTTTTTTTATTGTGACGACGATCCTGTTTATCGTCTTCTTCCAGGTCTTTAACGAGCAGAACCGCAAGGAGGCACTGAAGGCCAACGAATTTCTGGGGTCTCAGGTGATGCAGTATTTGGACAATTCGCTGCGCTCCATCGACTTCAAGGTTCTTCGGGAAATGCTGACCAATCCCAGCCTCAAAAATTATTTCGCGAATTCCCCGCTGGACGATGTGACGGCCGCCATCCAGGCGGTAGGGGTTATGGACGAACTGAAGCTGGAATCTCCGCTCATTCATTCGATCTATTTGGTGCGGGACCGGGACAATACGGTGTTAAGCAACGGGAAACGGATTCCGCTGGAGGACTTTCCGGATGCGGCGTTCATCAAGGCGAGCCGGGATCATCATGTTCTGCGGTGGGAAGGAGCGAGGGATTTCAAAGCCTTCCCCTCGCAGACACCGGTTCGGGTGATGACGCTCGTGCGCGGCGAGAGCACCGGGGAAGACGGGCTCGTGGTCGTTAATGTCGATTTGCCCACGGTCGAGAAGACCATTCTTCAAATGTACGATCCGAATTTTACTTTCGTCCATGTCCTGAACCGGGCGGGTGAAGCGCTTTGGGAGCCGGAAAATCCGGGGAAAGCCGGCTCGGCGAAGCTGTCCAAAGGCGAGGTGTTCTCGGAGTTTACCTCCAGCTACGGAGGATGGAAAGTGCAGACGGGGCTTGCCAACGGGAAGGTCGTGAAATTCGCCCTTGAGTTCTACACGGTCTGGTTTGCCTTTGCCATTGTCGTGGTGCTGATTGGAGTGGCGTGGGTCATCTATGTCACCCGGCGGAATTACAAGCCGATCCAGCAGATTGTGACGCTCATCCAGACGGTGGCGTCGCAGAAGAAGCCGGGGCCCGAGCGCCTGCAGGGGAACGAGTTCGGGTTTATTCAAACGACGCTGGAGTCGATGATTGACCAGACCCGCCAATACCGGCAAACCTACGAGGAGAACTTGATCCTCCAGAAGAAATACTTCTTCCAGGAGCTGCTCGAAGGGAAGAAGGCTTACGACAAGGAGGAGTTTCGGGCGGAGATGGACAAATTCCATATTCCGTTCTTGGACTCCTTGGACAACCGGTGGACGGCAGCCGTTGTGGAGATGGACCGGTACCGACAATTTACCGAGGATTATCACGAGCAGGATCAATCGCTGCTGAAGTTCGTCCTCTCCACGGTGCTTCAGGAAACGGCCCAGCAGGCCGGCACGGAGGTATGGGCGGAGTGGCTGTCCGACCGCCGGCTTACGGCCATGCTGTGGGTAAAGGAGAACCGGCCCCCGGGCTTATTCGAGCAGAAGCTGCTTTCGACCTACCGGGAGTGGGTGGAGCAGAATCTCGGGTTTACCGTTACGGTCGGGGTGGGCAAGCAGGCGGAGGACCTGACCGGACTGAGAGAGTCCCTGAAGGAGGCCAGCCACGCCCTGGCTTATAAAGCCGCCCTCGGCTGCAACCGGATCCTTCCGCGGAGCGAGGTGCCGGACACGAACCGGGATGTGTATGGCTTTCTCCAAACCATCTCCCGGCTCGTTCAGGCCATGCGGCTATCCGAGGACGAGTGGGAGAAGCATTTTGATCACCTGTTCCAGCAAATGAAGTCCTCGGTCCTGTCCCGCCAGGAAATCTGGAACACGATGGAGCTGCTCGTCCAGCATTATGAGCGGGAATTCGGGGAGCTTTCCCGGGAGTACCAGGAACTGTGGGCGGATTCTCTCCAAGAACTGTTGAAGAATTTGGAGGATTGGGAGACGGTGGAGGATCTCCGGAGGCTGTGCTACGAGTCCTTCCGGGAGCTCGCGGAGAAGATGGGCTCCATGCGCCATGCCAAGAAGAACCGGACGCTTATTCTGGAAATCCGCCGGTATGTCGAGGAGAATTACAGCAACCCGGAGCTGTCGCTTACTTATTTAAGCGAGAAGTTTAGCATCAATCCGAAGTACTTGAGCAAGCTGTTCAAAGAAGAGATCGGCGATAAATTTCTCGACATGCTCATCCGGCACCGGATGGAGAAGGCGAAGCAGCTTATGCTCGAGACGGACAAGCCGATCCAGGAAATCAGCGAGGAAGTGGGCTATACCAACTACAACTCGTTTAACCGGGCCTTTAAGAACGCGGTGGGGGTCCCGCCGAGCGATTTCCGGAAGCAGGTGTAGGGGGACTATTCAACTGGTTTGAAACGGTTAGGCAAAATAATAATTAAGGCAGTAATCTACCGTACTGCCTTAATCAATAACAAAGGCTGCCATTCGGCAGCCTTTTCTCATGCGTTATTTTTATCAGGCGGAATCCCGGGGGATCAGGACCGCCCCCATCTGGATTCTCTCGATAGGGGTCCCGGGATGGGCGATCCGCCGCTCGAGCGTCTCGACGGTCCGGCGGCCGAGCTCCTCCTTGCCGAGGTGGATCGTGGTCAAGCGGGGAGACGACAGGGCGGCCCCTTCGACATTATCGATGCCCGCGACCTGTGCCTCCTCAGGAACGGAGCAGCCGATCTGCCGGAGCCGCTGCATCCACTGCATGGCGATGTCGTCGTTGGCCCCGATCCAGGCGTCGGGCCGTTCCCCGGGGGCAAGCCGGCCGAAGCGTTCGGCCGCCGCCTCGAGCCAGCCTCCCGCTTCGTAAGGCAGCTCCCACTCCTGCAGCTCCGTCTCCGGGCTGCCATACCGGTCCCTGGCCAGGCGGACGCCGATCCGTCTCTCGGCAAAGCTGGTCGACCGGCCGTCGTCGCCGAGAAAGACGAGGCGGCGGCACTTCCGGCCGGCCAACAGGTGGTGGCCGATGAGGAAGCCCGCGTCGATATTAGCATGATTCACCTCGTCGCACGAAAGCAGCGGCTCGTGATGATCCAGAAGGACAAGAGGCTTGCCGGTGCGGACCATAAGCTGAAGCACCGGGTAAGGGTAAGCCCCCATCACGATGATACCCAGGCAGCTTCCCCAGTCCAGGTGCGGGGCAATCAATTCCTGTGGGCTTAGCGTGGTTGCGGCGGGGAACGAAACCGGCTGGGAAACGATGGCATGATGCCAGCCCCTCTCGCTGCAGCCGGAAATAAGGCCGGCGAGAACCCGCTGCCAGTAGGAGGCGTCTCCCCGGTTCGTTTGGTTGATGCAGATCAGCACGAAGGAAGAGGCCGACACCGGGGATGGCCCGGCCGCTTTCGGGGCAGGGAGGCCGTAGCCGAGCGTCTTGGCGAGCTCCAATACCCGCTCCCGTGTAGCCGGGCTGACCCCCGATTTGCCGCTTAAGGCCCGGGATACGGCGTATTTCGACAGGCCGAGCTGATCGGCCATGGATTGAATGGATGGTTTTCTGGACATGCGACATTCCTTTCTTCGTCACCTAACGAACCTAACACACTACCAAATATATCGTTATTGACGTTTGGAAGGGGAAGATTTAGACTGGGAGTACATAACGTTATTATATATTAGAATAACAAAAATAACAATTTAAAGTTGGGAGTAGGTAACCATGATCTATAAAGAGGCTTCGCGGCCGATTCCGGAACGGGTGCAGGATCTCCTTCAACGGATGACGCGTAAGGAAAAAATCGGCCAGCTGCTCCAGCCGATGGGCTGGAAAGTCTACCGCAAGGAAGCGGACGGCACGGTGGCGATGGAAGACGATTTCAAGAAAGCGGTTGCCGAGGGCGGCGTCGGCTCCCTGTACGGAGTGCTTCGCGCCGACCCGTGGACGGAGGTTACGCTCGAAACCGGCCTGTCGCCGAAGCAGGGAGCGGCCGCTACGAATGCTATCCAGCGGTATGCCATCGAGAACTCCCGGCTCGGCATCCCGATTCTGTTCGGTGAAGAGTGCTCCCACGGCCACATGGCCATCGGGGCGACGGTCTTCCCCGTTCCCCTCACGGTGGGAAGCACCTGGAATACCGGCCTGTACCGGCAAATGTGCGAAGCGATTGCCGTCGAAACCCGCAGCCAGGGAGGAGCCGCCACGTATTCGCCGGTGCTCGATGTCGTCCGCGACCCCCGATGGGGCCGCACCGAGGAATGCTTCGCGGAGGACCCTTATCTGATCGGAGAGCTCGCCGTGGAAGCGGTGAAGGGGCTGCAGGGCGAGCGGCTCGATTCCGACCGGACGATTGCGGCTACCTTGAAGCACTTCGCGGCATACGGCAGCTCCGAGGGCGGCCGCAATGCGGCTCCCGTTCATATGGGGATGAGGGAGCTGCATGAGATCGACCTGCTGCCGTTCAAGAAAGCGGTGGAAGCGGGCGCCTGTTCGGTCATGACCGCCTATAACGAAATTGACGGCGTTCCGTGCACCTCCCACACCTATCTGCTTAACGATCTCCTTCGTGAGGAATGGGGATTCGAAGGCTTTGTCATAACGGATTTCGGCGCCATCCAGATGCTCGTGAACGGTCATAACACGGCAGAGAACGGGGAAGAGGCCGTGGCCCAGTCCCTTAAGGCCGGGGTCGACATGGAAATGTCGGGCTATATGTTCGGCCGGCACATGGAGCGTGCGCTGGAGCAGGGATGGGTAACCGAAGCGGACCTGGACGCCGCTGCGGGACGGATTCTGGAGATGAAATTCCGGCTCGGGCTGTTCGAACGCCCTTACGTGGATCCGGAATTCGCGGATAAGGTCATCGGTAGCGAGGAGCATGTGGAGCTGGCCCGAAAGGTCGCCCGGGAAGGCATTGTGCTGCTGAAGAACGAAGGCAAGACACTTCCGCTAAACAAGGAGACCGGAAAAATCGCTGTTATCGGTCCCAATGCGCATCACATCTACAACCAGCTCGGCGACTATACCTCCCCTCAGCCGAGGGAGCAGATCGTTACCGTGCTCGACGGCATACGCCGCGCCATGGGCGAAGCGGATGACCGGGTGCTGTACGCGCCGGGCTGCCGGATCAAGGGCGATTCCGAGGAAGGCTTCGAGCACGCCCTCGCCTGCGCCGACGAAGCGGACGCCGTCGTGCTGGTGATCGGCGGCTCGAGCGCCCGGGATTTCGGGGAAGGGACGATCGATCTCCGGACGGGAGCTTCCGTCGTCACCAACGACCCCTGGAACGACATGGAGTGCGGGGAAGGAATCGACCGGTCTACCCTCTCCCTGATGGGCGTTCAGCTGAAATTGGTTCAGGAGATTCATAAGAAAGGCAAGCCGGTGATTGTGGTCTATATCAACGGCAGGCCGATTGCCGAGCCGTGGATCGACGAGCATGCGCACGCCATACTCGAAGCCTGGTACCCGGGGCAGGAGGGAGGGAGCGCCATAGCGGACATTCTGTTCGGCGACGTGAACCCTTCGGGGCGCCTTACCGTGTCCATCCCGAAGGAGGTCGGACAGCTTCCTGTCTATTACCATTCCAAGAAAACGCGCGGCAAGCGCTACCTGGAGACGGACCTCGAGCCGCAGTATCCTTTCGGCTTCGGCTTAAGCTACACTGACTTCCGTTATGACAATGTCCGGGTGGTTCCGGAGCGGATTACGGTGGTCGGGGAAGCCGAGGTGCAGGTGGAAATAACGAATACCGGAGAGAGGGCCGGTGACGAGGTGGTCCAGCTGTATGTGACGGATGTATCGTCTTCGGTAACCCGCCCTGAGATTTCCTTGAAGGGCTTCCGCAAAATTCACCTGGAGCCCGGACAGACGCAAACGGTCACCTTCCCGGTAAACCGGGAGCATCTTCAGCTGATCGACGCCCGGCTTCAGCCCGTGGTGGAGCCGGGGGAATTCCGGCTTCTCGTCGGACGCAACAGCCGGGACCTGACCGCGTGCGTACTACAAGTAGAGAACGGAGGAAACGAATCGTGATCCGCATTCAACGCTTTCTTAAGGATATGGCCGATAAGCAGTGGCTCGAGACGATGGAGCTTCCCGAGTGGCATATGCAGAGAGCCCGTTACATTGTGCCGGGGGAGTATGAGCTTAACAACGACAACAAGGGCGTACAGAGCCTCGACCCGCTCGACAGCACGCAGGGCACGACATACTTTCTCAGCCGGAAAGTAGAAATTCCGGAGAGCTGGCAGGACGGCCCGGTCGGCTTCGTCTTTGAAGGGGGAGGGGAGGGCCTGCTGAAGGTAAACGGCACGCCTTACCACGGCCTGGACCGCAACCACTGGTTCGTTCCGCTTCCGCCGAGCCGGGTCGGGAACGAACCTCTGCTCGAAATCGAGCTGTACGATCCGATCCCGGAGCCGCATGACCCGCTGAACCGCCAGGCGGTCATCCAGCCGCCCATCCGCGGCATCCGCGCCGCGCTTGTGCGCGTGAACCGGCCGCTGCAGAGCTTAATGTACAGCGTAACCGTTCTGGCCGAGTCGCTGGCCCCGCTTCCGGAGGGGGATCTGCTGCGTACGCGCCTTGTCCGGGCGATTCACGAGGTCATGGATGCGATGTATACGGAACGGAACCGCTGGACGGACGGGGAATGGGTAAGCGGCCTGGAGCAGGCGCTCGCGGAGAAGGTCCGGGAGGCGGCGCCCGAGGAGGCAAGAGAAGGCTTCCTGCATATGGTCGGGCAGTCGCACATCGACATCGCCTGGCTGTGGCCGGTCCGCGAAACCGTGCGGAAGTCCAGCCGGACGTTCTCCACGGTATGTACGCTGATGGACGAATACCCGGAATTCCGCTATTCCCAAAGCCAGCCCCAGCTGTATGCCTTCGTGAAGGAGCATTATCCGGAGCTGTACGAAAGGATCAAGGAGCGAATTGCCGAAGGGCGCTGGGAGCTTGTCGGCGGCATGTGGGTCGAGCCGGACTTGAACCTTCCGAGCGGGGAATCGCTCGTCCGCCAGCTCGTCCTGGGCCAAGGCTTCTACCAGGAGGAGTTCGGCAAGCGTTCCGCGATCGAATGGCTGCCGGACACCTTCGGCTACTGCGCTTCCCTGCCGCAAATTTTGCAGCTGGCCGGCATGCCTTACTTCATGACGACCAAGTTGAACTGGAACGACACGAATCCTTTTCCCTATGACCTGTTCGACTGGGTGGGCATAGATGGAACCTCGGTTATCGCCTACCTCAACCACGGGGTGAACGAGCATACCCGGCCGAAGGACGTGGACGAGCACTGGAAGTCGTACAAGCAGAAGGACCGGCACCCCGAGCAGATGCTGCTTTACGGGCACGGCGACGGGGGCGGCGGGGTGACGAACGAGATGGTCGAGTTCGCCGAGCGCTCCGCCTGGATGACCGGACAGCCGGTCAGCCGGTTCAGTACCGCCGAAGCCTTTTTCGGGGAAATGGCGGAACGCCGCCCGACTCTGCCCAAATGGTACGGCGACCTGTATCTGGAACTCCACCGCGGAACGTACACCACTCATGCGGCTGCCAAGCGAAGCAACCGGAAAGCGGAGGTACTGTACCGGGAGGCGGAGGTATGGGGACAATTCGCGGACCCGAACGGCCGGAAGGCGAAGCAGGAGCTGGAGCCGGGCTGGAAGCTGATGCTGCTTAACCAGTTCCACGACATTATCCCGGGTACCTCCATCCCAGAAGTATACGTGACATCCCGCGAGGAATACAAAAAGGTGTTTGCGATCGGAGAGGAGTCCCTGACCGGCTCTTTGAAGGCTCTTGCCGCAAAGGTAACGACCGAGGGGGAAGGCATCCCTTACGTCGTGTTCAACAGCCTCGGCTGGGACCGGGGGGAGGTCGTGACGATCGAAGGATCGTTCGGGCTGGAGTATCCGGCGGTCTTCGACGCAGAGGGCAACCGCTTGGAAGCCGATGTTCAGCGAACCGAGAACGGGGAAACACTGTCGGTTTATGTTCCTTCCCTTCCCGCTTTCGGCTATACGACCCTATGGATCCGTCCGGCTCAGGTGGAGTCGACGGTATCGGCTGAGGATAAGAAGGAAGCCTTTCCGGAGGTTTGGGAAACCGAGCATTACGTGCTGGAGTTCAACCCGGTAGGCGAAATCACCCGCTGGTTCGACAAGACGCTGCAGCGGGAATGGCTGAAGCCCGGCGATAAGGCGAACGAGCTGCAGTTCTTCCACGACCGGCCAACCTATTGGGATGCGTGGGATATCGATCCCCGTTTCGAATCCCAGCGGGCCGGCGGGGTCGAGCTTCTCTCCCGGGAGGTCGTTCTCCGGGGCAAGACACGCGATGTGCTGCGCTTCCAGTGGAAGCTGAACGATTCGGTCATCTCCCAGGATGTGATCCTGTACCGCCATCAGCGGCGCGTGGATTTCATGACGAAGGTACAGTGGGCCGAAAGCCATAAGCTTCTGAAAGCCGCCTTCCCGGCTGATCTCATTGCGGGCAAAGCGACGTATGAGATTCCTTTCGGTGCCCTGGAGCGCCCGACGCACAACAACACCAGCTGGGAGCAGGCACAGTTCGAGGTGTGCGGGCACCGCTGGGCGGACGTTTCGGAAGGGGGCAGCGGCCTAAGCCTGCTGAACGACTGCAAATACGGGTATGACATCAAGGACCGGACGATCCGGCTTTCCCTGCTGCGGGCTCCGAAGTGGCCGGATGAACACGCGGATCAAGGGGAGCATGAATTCACCTACTCCGTTCTTCCCCATGAGGGAGACTGGCGGCAGGGCCAGGTCGTCCGCCGGGCGATGGAGCTGAACCATCCGGTAACGGCTGTCCAGGCAGACGGTCACGCCAGTACGCTTCCTGCGGAGCAGTCCCTGATCGGCTTCCGCAGCGAGTACGTGATCCTGGATACGGTCAAAGCTTCCGAGGACGGACAGGGGACCGTGCTGCGCTTCTACGAATCGTCGGGCGCCCGGGAAACGGTGCAGGTCCAATGGCCGGATGCGGCCGTTCAGGCCTCGCTAGTCAATCTTCTCGAGGATGAACTCGAACCGCTCGCCACCCGGGAAGGAACCCTCGAGCTAACGTTCCGGCCTTATGAAATCAAGACAGTGAAGCTTGTATCCACCCGTCAGGCATAGGAGGTAAACCCATGGATTCATTCAAGCTGCCCCGCATCGCCATGCCTCCTCTCGCCCTTCCGGACGCCGTCCGGGAGGTGCTGGAGGAAGCGGAGGCCAAGCTGGCCGGACGTCCCCGGCTGCTGCAGCAGTTCAAGAACTGCTTTCCGAATACGCTCGAGACGACCACCAAGCTCATGGACGACGGCACCACCTTCGTCATCACGGGGGATATTCCCGCCATGTGGCTTCGGGATTCGGTCGAGCAGCTTATGCATTACGTGCCGCTGGCCAAGGAAGACCCAGGGCTTCAGCGCATTCTTGGCGGGCTGATCAAGCGCCATGCCTGGTACATCGGAATCGACCCTTACGCGAATGCGTTTAACGAGACGGCGAATCATTGGCATTGGGACGCAAACGACCAGACCGACATGTCCCCCTGGGTATGGGAGCGCAAATTCGAGCTCGATTCCCTCTGCTTTACCATCCGTCTTGCCTACCGGTACTGGAAAGAAACCGGGCTTACGGATATTTTCGACGAAACGTTCCATAAGGCGATGCGTTCCATCGTGGAGGTTTGGAGAACCGAACAGCGGCATGCCGAGAACTCCCCTTACCGGTTCATGAGGACCAACTGCCCGGCCATCGACACGCTGCGCAATAACGGCCTCGGGATGCCGGTCAATTACACGGGCATGGTCTGGTCCGGGTTCCGGCCGAGCGACGACGCCTGCGAGCTTCATTACAACATTCCCTCGAACATGTTTGCGGCCGTTTCGCTTTCGCAAATGCAGGAGATGGCCCGGTGGGTGTACCGCGACGAAGCCTTCGTCCGGGAGATGGAAGCCTTCGAAGAGGAGATCCGTCACGGCATCGAGCTCTACGGGATCTACCGCCATCCCGAATTCGGCCGCATCTATGCTTATGAGACGGACGGCTTCGGCAACTACTCGCTGATAGATGACGCGGGAACGCCGAGCCTGCTCTCCATTCCTTACCTCGGCTACGCGGACCATGACGACCCGGTCTACCGGAACACCCGCCGCTTCATTCTGAGCAAGGAGAATCCTTACTACTACGAAGGAACGGCAGCCAAAGGAATCGGCAGCCCCCATACACCGCCGGGGTATATCTGGCCGATGGCCTTGTCCATGCAGGGCCTGACTGCCGCGACGGACGACGAAATGCTCGAGATGATCCGCTTGCTCGAAGCGACCGATGCTGGAACCGGCTTCATGCACGAAGGCTTCCATGCGGATGACCCGGCGCAATTCACCCGTCCCTGGTTTGCCTGGTCCAACAGCTTGTTCGCCCAGCTCGTTTACCGGGCCATGAAGAAAGGCATTTTGGGAGGAAAGGAAGGCGAAACGCCATGAAGAAGCTCATCGTAGGCTATGCAGGCGACCGGGCACTTCCGGACATTACAGCCGAGGCGGCCCGCAAGCTGACGCACCTGAATGTGGCCTTCGGGCATGTCCGCGAGGGCGAGATTCAGACCGGCCATCTTCAGAACCTGGCTCATTTGAAGCAGCTGAGGAGCTACAACCCTGACCTCAAGATCCTCTTGTCCGTCGGCGGCTGGAGCGCCGGTGGCTTCTCCGAGGCCGCCTCCACGGAGGAGGGAAGGCGCCGGATGGCCCTTTCCGCGGTCCGGGTGCTGAAAAGCGGATATTTTGACGGGGTCGACCTGGATTGGGAATATCCGTGCTACGCGGTAGCCGGAATCGGCGCATCTCCCGCCGACAAGAGGAACTTTACGCTGCTCCTGAAGGAAATGAGGGAAGAGCTCGACAAGTTGGCCAAGGAAGGCGGAAGGCCTTATCTGCTGACGATTGCCGCCGGGGCGGACGAGTATTACCTGGACGGGACCGAGATGGAGCAGGTTCAAGCCTATCTCGATTATGTGCAGCTGATGACCTATGACATGCGCGGCGGGTTCCAGACGCTGACGGGGCATCATACGAATCTGTTCGCTCCGACCGGGGATCTGTTCCGGATCAGCGTGGCGCGGTCCGTTCAGCTTTTTGGGAAGGCGGGCGTTCCCCGGGAGAAGCTGGTGATCGGAGCGGCATTCTATTCCCGGATGTGGAAGGAAGTGCCGGATCACAACCGGGGGCTCCATCAGATGACCCCAAGCTCCGGCGGGTACGGACCGGAGTTTACGGCACTGGCGGAAGGCTACATTAACCGCAACGGCTATGTCCGGCATTGGGACGACGAAGCGAAAGCCCCGTACCTGTTTGACGGGAGCACGTTCATCACATATGACGACGAGGAATCGCTGCACCATAAATGCGCTTATGTCCTAAACGCCGGCCTGGCCGGGGTTATGTTCTGGGAATACAGCTGCGACAAAACCTTACGGCTGCTTGACGCCATTCATAAGGAATTGCACTAATCCCGAGGAGGAGAACGAAGAATGAAAATCGGTTTGAGCACGTACAGCCTGCTGAATGCGTTGAAGTCGGGGGAAATGACGGTTCTCGATGTCATCCAATGGATTGCGGATAACGGCGGGGAGCACATGGAAATGGTGCCTTACGGCTATACGGTGGAGGATAACCACGAGCTGGCTGACGCCATCCGGGAGAAGGCCCAATCGGTCGGAATTGAGCTGTCCAACTACTCCATGCCCGCGAATTTCGTTCAAGAGACAGAGGAAGCCTTCCAGGAGGAGATGGAACGGGTAAAACGGCACGTCGATGTGGTGAACCGGATGGGCGTAAAGCATATGCGCCATGATGTCACGGCTTTCACGCTGCCGAAGGAGAAGATGACCATCGCCTGGTTTGAGGAGAACCTGCCGCTCATGGTCAGGGGAAGCCAAATCATTGCCGATTATGCCGCGGGGTTCGGCATTACCACCACCATTGAGAATCACGGCTTCAGTGTGCAGGCAAGCGACCGCGTCCAGCGCGTTCTGCAGGCGGTGAACCGTCCGAACTTCAAGACGACGCTCGATGTCGGCAACTTTATGTGCGTGGACGAGAACCCGATCATAGGCGTAAAGAGAAACCTGCCGTATGCTTCCCTCGTTCACTTCAAGGACTTCTACTTCCGTTCTTACGATGAGAATCCGGGGGGCGGGGAGTGGTTCCGGACCGCTCATGACAATTACCTGCGCGGGGCCATCGTGGGACAAGGGGATCTTCCTATCCGTAAAATCGTGAAGCTGATCAAGGACTCCGGCTATGACGGCAACATCACGGTCGAGTTCGAAGGGATGGAAGAATGCCGGACGGCTTCCAAAATCGCCATGGACAACCTGCGCCGCTTCTGGCAGGAAGCCTAGAGACGTCAACCGAAAAGCTCAGCCTGATAGAACAGCCATTCAAAAAAGTAAAGCCGACGGAGCCAGTCGGCTTTTTTTGGTTTTCCTTGATTGATTATATCTTGAAGATCACGGACAAACGGCGGCGGCTTCCCTAGACTTCCGTCAGACGTTGTCTCTCCGTCCCGGAGGCTCAGAGGGCTTCCCTTGCTCTTTCGACGGAGGAGTAATGGGCGTCCGCCCACTCTTTCATTCGCTTCAGAACGGGGAGAAGACTTTCCCCGAGCGGGGTTAAGGAATATTCGGTGCTGGGCGGAACGGTAGCGAAAACCTCCCGCCGGACCAGGCCGTCGCGCTCCAGACGCCTTAGCGTTTGGGTCAGCATTTTCTGGGAAATTCCGCTGATCCGGCTCTTCATGACCCCATACCGGATGCTTTCCCCGTCCATCGCATGGATCGCCAGAGCCGTCCACTTGTCGGAGAGAATCTCCAATGCCTTGCTGTAGCCGCAAAGGGCGGGGGAGATATCGGGCTTTTTTCCTTCAGGTGTCAACCGGTCGTCCTCCTTTGCGCACTTTTTGGTGCGTAACCGACTTTAAAGTGCTTACTTACTTAAGTTTAGTTGATGCGGTAAAGTGTGTCTATACCTTTCAAAGGAGAGATGATCATGAAAGCCTATCAAATCGGTCCGGAGTTTGGACGGGAGCATCTGAAGTCCATTGAACGAGCCGTTCCCGAGCCTGGCCCCGGGGAAGTGCTGATCCAAATGCGTGCGGTTTCGCTCAATTCACGGGATCTCGGGGTCATCAACGGGTTTTATTTCCCCAGCCTGACCGAGCCTCTCATTCCCGTTTCCGATGGAGTGGGTGAGGTGATCCGGATAGGGAAAGGCGTAACGCGATTTCAAGAGGGAGAGAGAGTCAGTGCCATCTTCACGCAGAGCTGGCTGTCGGGCGAGGCCACCCGGGCGAACTGGCGGAGCACCCTGGGAGGCCCTTTGGATGGGCTGCTGTCGGAATACGTTGTTCTTCCGGAGGAGGGACTGGTGCGTGTGCCGGAGCATCTGACGAATGCCGAGGCGGCGACCCTTCCGTGCGCGGCCGTTACCGCCTGGCATGCCATTGTGGAGGAAGGCGAAGTGAAAGCCGGAGACACCGTAGTCCTGCAGGGGACCGGGGGCGTCTCGATCTTCGCCCTGCAGTTCGCGAAGCTGCTTGGCGCCTCCGTGATCGTGACCTCCTCCCAGGAGGAGAAGGGGGCCCGGGCTCTGTCGCTGGGAGCCGATCATTTCCTCAACTACAAGACCCGAAGGGACTGGGAGCAGGGGGTGCTCGACATCACGGAGGGCCGGGGAGCCGATCATATCGTGGATCTGGGGGGAGCGGATACCTTGAATCGGTCGATCCGGGCACTGCGGGTCGGAGGGCGGATCAGCCTCGTCGGCCTGCTGTCGGGGCCGAGCGTGGAAGGCTTCGAGATTGTCCCGGCTATCCAGCGGAGAGCCAGGCTGCAGGCTGTTAATGTAGGCAGCCGCAGCATGTTTGAGACCATGAACCGGGCCATCGCCCTGCACGGCCTGCGTCCGGTAGTCGACCGGATTTTCCCTTTCGCCGAAGCGGTGGAGGCCTTCCGGTACATGGAACGGGAGTCGTATTTCGGAAAGCTGGTCATTGAATTTTGAATGGGCGGCTGGAACCCGGCCGCCATCCTCATAACCCAGAACGAACCGCTCCCTTAGGTTAAGGAGCGGTTCGTTTGTCGTTCCCCGGCTGCGAGTTCTCCCCGCATTAAAAAGGAGTTGGGGGTAAGCGGATGGGGCTGGACGCTAGCGGGAGCCAGCTGCCCATTTCTCGATCTCCGCTGCCGTTCTGGCCCATTGCTCAGCGGCCGGGAGCGCGGCGGGGCTGTCGCCCTTCTGCGGGCCGTAGCCGCCGAACTGCGCGTGATTGCCGCCGGCAATGGTCACGTAGACGGTGCCGGCGGGCAGGTACTGCTTCCCTTCCTCGTACGCCTCCATTCTTACCACCGTGTCGTTGGAGCCAAGAAGGGAAAGCACGGGAAGGCCCGATTCCGCGAGACTTCCCTTCGAATCCGGGTAAGAGGCGAGGAAGAAGACGCCGGCGATCGGGCGGTCTTCCCGGTGGGCGGCGGCATAACGGGAGGCCATGACACCACCCAGGGAATGGCCTCCGATCACATAGGTTTCGCCCCCGGGGAGACCCTTCAAATAATCATCCGCCCGGTCGGGGCCGAGGATGGCCAGGTTCAGCGGCATCTTCACGATGATGGCCCGGCGGCCGTCGGCGGCCAGCTTTTTTGCGAGGGGGGCGTAGCTTTCGGGCATTACCAGCGCCCCCGGATAGAGGAGGACGCCGGGCTGAAGGGCTTGTCCCTCCGGCTCGAAGACAATCAGGCGGCCGGTCTCCTTCAACGTTACGCCGTCTCCCCCTTGCATGGCCTTAAGGGCTTCCCCGTTTGGCGGATAGGGCTTCAAATAGTAGGCGAGGGAGGCCGCCGCGAGGACGAGCAGCACCGCAAGGGAGAGCCAAATCCTTCTGCGTTTTGGTTTCATCAAGACGTTTCCTCCTAAGAGCGGCAGGGAAGTGGAATAACGTTCACAAAGCAGGCGCTAGGATCGGATCTGTTTATTTTGTTGGCGGGATGCCCTCCATATGCGCACGAAAGGAATAGAAGCCGGGCAATCCTCACGAGGCGCTAATAATGACTCTCCCGTTGCTAGTAGTAGCTTTCCCGGTGCTCCTTCCACTCCTTGGCAGTCCAGAGCAGGTAAACGAGAAGCAGCAAGGCCAGCCCATAAGCCGGGGTACGGACGATCGCGAGGTCCTGCTGCTTCACTCCGATCCCCACGAAGGCCCAGATGAAGACGGCGGTCAGGAAGATGTCATTCGTCCGGTAGCTCACGGCAACGGCGAGTCCCGCCGCCGCCACCAGCATGATGACCGTCCACGTTTCCGGGCTCAGTCCCCAGCCGTCCCAGCCGGCTTTAAGCAGCACCACACCGGCGTTAACGATGGTGGCGACGCAGATCCAGCCCAGGTAGACGCTGAAAGCGATTCTTACGAACCAGAGTTCTCCCGCCGAGTGAGGCCGTCCCCCCGAGTGGATCCGGTTGTAGATGACAATCAGGGAGAGAAGGATGCCGGCCATAGCCACGAGCGACAGATAGATGAAATCGTAATGCCACAGCACAATCCAAAGCGAATTAAGCAAGCCGTTGACGAAGAACCAAGGGCCGATCCGTTCGACGGCGGCGCGTCCCGCAGGAGTGCCGCGGAAAGGCAGCAGGACGAACCCGATCAGCAGGGCGTAAATGAGCGTCCAGATGGAGAAGACATAGGAGGAAGGCGTAAGCAGAACCGGATACCGGTCCGATATCTCTCCCGTCGTCTGTCCGTTCAGCGGCAGCACGTTGGCAAGCGTGTTCATGACGAGGACGACAACGAGAATGATTAGGTTGGCCCATCTCCAGGCTGGTTTGGACATGAAGGAATCCCCTTTCGGCTTGAAATAGAAAAACAGCCGCCGCCCAGGGCGACGACTGTCTGTCTTCTACGGATGGCTTCGCTTAGTAATTGGAAGTCGGATTCGTCGAACCGAGCGTCGGATTCACCGAGGTCGATGTCGAGGAAGACGAGGTGGAGCTGTTGGAGCTGCTCATGTCTTCGTTCTCCGCACGCCAGTTCTTCACTTCATCGGCTACCGTCTGCGAAGAGTCCTTCGTCTGGCTCATGACTTCGCCGGCTTGCGCCTTGACGGTGCTGGCGAGGTCGGAAGCCTTCTGCCCTACGGTAGTGGCCATCTCCGATGCTTTTTGGCCTACGGTAGTGGCCATATCTACTGTTTTGTCACTCAGTTTGCTATAGCGGTCCGACAGATCCTGCCTCATTTGCGCTCCCGTTTTCGGGGTGAGAAGAAGAGCGGATACCGCACCGATTGCTCCACCGACGACCAGACCTGTGATTGTTCCTTTTGCCATTTGAACCATCTCCTTATATAGTATGGGTAAAACGTCAAGGATAGAGAGGATAGCTCTTGATGAATTAGTGAGTCGTTCTGCTGCGCATTCCTTTGAAAAGAAGGCCTACGAGGAAAACGACGAGAGCGGCACCGATGATGGCCGGAATGATGGCGAAGCCTGCAATATCCGGTCCGAAGTGGCCAAAGAGGAAGTGTCCGAGCCAAGCGCCGATGAAGCCGGCGATCATGGAGCCGATAACGCCTCCTGGCATATCGCTTCTAACCAATGCATCGCCGATGAACCCGATAATGATGGCCATGATGACACTAACTAAGAATCCCAGCATGCTGATCATCTCCCTTATTTGTGTGTGTTGCTGTCATACCATATGTTAAACACAAGCATTCCCCCTGAAACATGCCAAGAAATCACAGGAAGGTTTACCGGAACAAAGCGCGGGTAAATAACTACTATTATAGAAGAGCGGCCTGTCCGGCCGTTTTGACGCTCAGGCTGAGGGGGACTTTCATGCTGTGGTTATTGATTTTTATGCTGGTCTTTATCGTACAGGTCGTCGTGGTCTTGTTTATGGAATTCAAAAATCCGTCCAAAACGACCGCATGGCTGCTTATTATTTTCCTGCTGCCGGTAGTAGGCTTCATGCTCTACTATCTGGTCGCCCGCGAGTATCAGAAAAGAAGGCTGGTCAGAAGACGGGGGAAACGGCTGCAGCCTAAGCTTCCGGGGGGAGTGATTCATAGAATAGAAGTAGCCATGCGCTCCCGCGAGCTGAAGAACAAGGAAGCCGCCCGGCAGAAAAGGCTGTTCCGTCTCCTCCAGAGCATTCCGGAGTCTCCCATTACGAAATGCAATGAAACCGAGATTTACTCGGGCGGTAAGGAGAAATTCCGCGCCCTGAAGGAAGTGCTGGAGAAAGCCCGCGATCATATCCATGTGGAATACTACACCATCCGCGCGGACGGCATCGGGACCGAAATCCAGGAAATCCTCATCCGCAAGGCCAAGGAAGGAGTAGAGGTGCGGGTGATCTATGACGGGCTCGGGAGCTATGACCTTAGCGGCGCCTATGTTCAGGAGCTCACGGAGGCCGGGGCCCAGGTCCACTGCTTCTTTCCGCTCCGAAGCGCGGTTCTCGCCCGCAATCTGAACTACCGCAATCACCGCAAAATCGTCGTCGTCGACGGGGACATCGGTTTTCTCGGAGGAATCAACATCGGCGACGAATACTTGGGGAGGGACCCGAAGCTCGGCTACTGGCGGGACACGCACATGAAGCTTAGAGGGGATTCCGTCTACTTTCTGCAGCAGACGTTCCTTAACGATTGGGAGTTCGTAAGCGGGGAGAAGCTGACGGACGAACGCTATTTCCCGGCTCACGGCTGCGAAGGCTCCGAGCAGGTGCAGATTATCGCAAGCGGGCCCGACGCGCATTGGGACACGATTCTCGAGATGTACTTCGGGGCGATCAACTCGGCAACCGACCGCATTCTGATCGTCACGCCTTATTTCATCCCGGATCCGAGCCTCCAGATGGCGCTGAAGACGGCTTCGCTCAGCGGCGTGGACATTCAGATCATCCTTCCGGGGATTACGGATAACATTCTGGTCAAATGGGCCTCCTTCTCCTATATCGAGGAATTGATGCAGGCCGGCATCCGGTTCTATCTGTACAACAAAGGCTTCGTGCATGCCAAAATCCTGATTGTGGACGAGACCATCGCTTCCGTCGGCACCGCCAACATGGACATGCGCAGCTTCTATGACAACTTCGAGCTCAACGCGGTCATGTTCGACAAGAAAACGATCGATTATCTGGTGGAGGACTTTCGGGAGGACCTTCAGGAGAGCACCGAAATCCGGCAGAAGGAGTTCAGCAAGCGATCCCGTTACCAGAGAGGCAAGGAGGTTCTCGCCCGGATGCTGTCGCCTCTTTTGTAGGACATTCATTGATTGACCATTCCAAAAGGAAAGAAGGCCGAACCATGGGAGTCAAATTTGCGAAGGAATACAAGGATATTATTGAAGATCTGACGGAGGCGATCCGCGACATCGGAATGAGCCATGAATTTCTGGAGATGGAAGCGGGGGATTGGGACGGCTTGGACGAGGAGCAGCAGCGGGAATGCCTGACGACGCTCGCGGACGACGTGTTTTACGGCTTGGGCGCCGACCCCAGCCTTCAGCTCGGCACCAGCCATATCATCTATGACAAGGACAACCACATCATCAAGGTCGTGTACACCGACAACGTCATTCGGGTGGTTCATCTCATTTAGGGCCCGGAAAAATAAGTTCATAAGGAAAGGAGCCTAATCCAGGCTCCGGATCACCAGGAGCAGCCCTTCGCGCACAAATATTCGCGCGGTCGGCTGCTCCTGCACGTTGCTGACGCCGAGCGACTGTCCCATGGTGAGAACAGCGTCCTGAAGCGGGTAGCGGAAGCCGTCGAGCGTGACACCCTTCACCTCGGGCGTCAGCGGCAGAAGCGAGACATGCGTGAAGCGTGATGACAGCAGGGCAAGGGAGCCGTCCGTGAGCGTCAGCTCGTTATGGGCATCGGCGATGGAGCACGGGATGCCGCGGCGGAGGGCCTGGACAAGGAGCTGGATGTTCGCGAGGGAATGGTCGAGCCTTGTGCCAAGCACTCCTAGCATCCGGATCTCCCGGGGCCCACGGTCGAGCGCCCAGACGAGCGCCATCTCGGTATCGGTCCAGTCCTTCATAACCGGGTCGCAGGAGACGAACGTCCGGCTTCCACAGCGGACCGCTTCCAGCTCGTCAGGCGCCACGCTGTCGAAATCGCCTATCGAGAGATCGGGGGTCCGGCCATTCTCGACGAGGAAGTAAGCTCCGCGGTCGGCCCCGATCAGGTAATCATCCTCCTGAAGCTCAGTAAGAGCCCACGGTCCCAACGTTCCTCCGCTTACGATGACGGCCCGCCGGCCCTCCAGAAGAGGCTCCCGGGCACTCATCGGATGCCGGCTTTCCGGCGGACGTTCTTACCCTGGGCATAGCCGGTGATGGCCGTGATGAAGGCGGGCAGCAAACTCCACAGCACGAAGCCTGCGTTTCCGGTGACCAGCGTGACGATCAGGAAGAAGAGGACGACAAGAGAAGAGATCGTCAAGCTGAGGCGAAAGGCGGAACGTTGAGTTGGATTGGTTTTCATTTGGGTTTCCCTCCTACATTCTGGTTTGGTAGTACAGGCCGCTCAGGGCCCATCCGGTGAAATGCACGAGCATAAGGATGCCCAGTGCAGCGAGCGCCGACAGGGAAACGCCTGCCAGCAGCAGAAAGAACAGCACATACAGGGCTGCCATGGTGATGATCCAGCTGGCCGCCCGGGCGTTTCGCCAAACGGCATAATACCTCTCATCCAGGCCCCGTTTCTTTGCGGCAAAATAGCGGCCGAGCCACAAGCCCGCCAAGCCCATCAGGGCACCGCCGAACAATCCGGCGAAGGCTCCCCAGTTGGTCATGAACGTTCTCTCCCTTCTTCTTCAAAAATAAAAATCTCCTCGATCGTCAGGCCGAAGGCCCGGGCGATCGTGTAAGCCAGGGTAAGCGAGGGGTTGAATTTCCCGTTCTCAACGGAAATGATCGTCTGGCGGGAGACGCCCGCCAGCTCGGACAGCTTCTCCTGCGTCCAGCCCTTTCCGGCGCGAAGCTCGCGGATGCGGTTCTTCATCGGCCTTCCTCCATGTAAAGCTTACTTTACGTAAAGTCTACTTTACTTCCTCGTCGCATGTCAAGTAAACTTTACTTTGCGCAAATGTGATAATTTTGAAACAATTTTCCATTAAACACGTAATAAGTTACATAGGAAGCAAGCGCACTTTAGACAACGGAAGGGTTTTCGCGGAGATGTGCAGGAACAAGCCGAGGAAAAGGAGGAGAGGCCATGGTGGAGATCTACTGGGGATGTCTGGTCTTGGGGGTGCTTTTCGCTCTCGTGACCGTGCTGCTGGGGGATTTGGTCAGCCAAGCGCTGGACGGGATGCTGGACTTCCTGTCCGCCGATTATCTTAAGCCTGTCACCGTCGCTGGCGGAATTACCGCGTTCGGCGGGGCGGGGATCCTGCTGGAGCATTATTCGGGATTGGGAAGCGTGATCAACCTTCTCCTGGCTCTTGTCTGCGCTTTTCTTCTGGCGGTTGCCGTGCATTATCTCTATGTCCGCCCCATGCGGAACAGCGAGACGTCCTCGGGCTATTCGGAGCAGAGCCTGTGCGGCCGCATCGGCGAGGTGCTCGTCCCGATTCCCGGCACCGGATACGGTGAAGTGCTCCTGAAGATCGGAGCCGCGAATACCAACCGGACAGCCGGGAGCTTCGACAAGGAAGACATTCAGGCGGGAGCTCGCGTCGTGGTCGTTCAAGTACGGGACGGCGCGGTTTATGTTTCCCGGTTTGAAAATAATCTATAGGAAGAGGTAGATGGAATGCCCGATTATTTGGTAATCCCCGCTGTGGTGGTCGGGGTGATTGTGCTTCTCGGCCTGGCCTTCTGGGCCCGCTACAAAACGGTGGGACCGGATGAGGCGATGATTGTGACGGGTTCCTTCCTCGGAACCCGCAACGTGACGTCCGATCCGACGGACGAGGGGCGCCGGATCAAGATTATCCGCGGCGGCGGAGCGTTCATCTGGCCGATTTTTCAGAACAGCGAGTTCCTGTCCCTGCTGTCCCATAAGCTGGACGTCACCACACCGGAGGTTTATACCGAGCAGGGCGTTCCCGTCATGGCGGACGGCGTCGCGATCATTAAGATCGGCGGGTCGGTCGAGGATGTGGCGACGGCGGCCGAGCAGTATATGGGCAAGCCGAGCGAAGCGCTGAAGAGTGAAGCCCAGGAAGTGCTCGAAGGGCACCTGCGGGCCATTCTCGGGACGATGACGGTGGAGGAGGTCTACCGCAACCGGGACAAATTCGCCCAGGAGGTCCAGGGGGTGGCCGCCAAGGACCTGAAGAAGATGGGGCTGCAGATCGTCTCCTTCACGATCAAGGATGTGCGCGACAAGCAGGGGTATCTCGCCTCGCTCGGTAAGCCGCGGATCGCCCAGGTAAAGCGGGATGCGGACATTGCCGAGGCGGAGGCCGTACGGGACGCCCGGATTCAGAAGGCGAGAGCCGAGGAAGAGGGGCAGAAGGCAGAGCTTCTGCGGGACACGAACATTGCCGAAGCAGAGAAGGAGCGGGAGCTGAAGGTCGCCTCCTTCAAAAGGGAGCAGGACACGGCGAAGGCGGATGCGGACCAGGCGTATTTCATCCAGGAGGCCCGCGCCAAGCAGTCCGTGGTCGAGGAGCAGATGAAGGTCGAGATCGTCCGCAAGGAGCGGGAGATCGACCTGCAGGAGAAGGAAATCGTCGTACGTGAGAAGCAGTATGACGCGGAAGTGAAGAAGAAGGCGGACGCCGACCGCTATTCGGTCATTCAGGCGGCGGAGGCCGACAAGGCGAAACGGATGCGCGAAGCGGACGCCCTGCAGTACCGCATCGAAGCGGAGGCGAAGGCCATGGCCGAGCAGAAGCGCCTCGACGGGCTGGCGGTAGCCGATGCCGAGCGCGCCAAAGGTACGGCCGAGGCCGAGGTCGTGCGGCTGCGTGGTCTGGCGGAAGCCGAAGCGAAGGAGAAGCTGGCGGAGGCGTTCCAGAAGTTCGGGGAGGCCGCGGTGCTCGACATCATCGTGAAGATGCTGCCCGAGCTGGCCGGCCGGATCGCCGAGCCGATGAAGTCCATCGACAAGCTGACCGTCGTCGATACGGGCAGCGGCGAAGGCGCCGCCCGCGTCAGCAACTACGTCACGTCGCTCATGGCGACGGCGCCGGAGATGCTGAAGAGCGTGTCGGGCATCGACCTGAACGAGCTCGTGCAGGGGCTGACCCGCAAGACCGTGGGAGGTGGCGGCGGGGGAACGGGGCTGCCGGTACCGGCAGCAGCGAGGGCGGCGGCGCCCCGCTCGGACTCCGGTCGGGAAGCGGCTGCCGCCATAGAGACGGCGGTGAAGCCAACGCCTGACGGGCAGTAAGCGGCCGCATAGAAAACAGGGCAGCCCGGAGGCTGCCCTGTTTTTCCTGTTTCGGGGGAGACCGGAGGACAGAACGCCGCAGACCTCCCTGCGGTTGCGGGTCAGCGGACAGTCGGATACGCCAAGGCCGCGGACAGTCCGATGCGTCAAAGCCGGCAATCCGTTAAGGACGAACAAAGGACTCCGCCATGGTAAACAGCTCCTCGGAGGAGTGAACAAACACGCCGGTCCTGTCATCTTGCGCGGCGGCGAGCATGGCCCGGGCCACCGTCCCCGCTGGAATGGACCGGTAGCGCCGGAGCGGGCCGAGCAGGGCGTGGTTGAGCACACGCATAACGCCAATGGCCGCCTTCTCGCCCAAGCGGAATTCGGAGCGGCTGCCGGTCAGCAGGGAAGGGCGGAAGAAATGGACGGCCGGAACCCCGGCCCGGGCCACCTCTGGGCTCCTTGCCGGGCCGCCAGGCGGGCCGCCGCAGCCGGAAGCTCCCGGTCGACCCGGGCAAAGGCTTCCTCCGAGCCCGCCTTCTTGATGGTGGTCCCGAGGCAGCAGTAAACATCCTCCGCCTGAAAAACGCCGGGCTTCTCCTCCAGCCGGTCCGGCTGAAGGTCTCCGATTTCCTGGCGGAGCAGAGGATGGTCCAGGGCAAGCGGCCTCCGGACCCACACGGTCACCTGCTTGTAAAGCCCGCTCGCAAGCAGCTCCTGGACCAGCTGCCCTCCCACCAAACCGCTTGCTCCGAACACAAGTGCCTGTCTGCCTATACTCATAATTTTTTCCGCCTCTCGTTTTAAGCTGCCGTTACGTGTAAAATATAAGAGATTAGTAGAATGTTGTCGAAAAAAATAGAAATATCAGGTATGATACAGGAATGATGGAGAACCTTTTATGAAACGGATTTTGCTAACCTTCTTATTATTTGCCATTGGCCTTATTCCCATAGCGGCCTTATGGGCTTCCGGCAGCGGAGAATGGAATCCCTCCGGGCGGCTTTCCGGCTGGGAGTATTTCTGGGAGAAGCCGGAAGAGGAAGTCATCGGACGGCCCGAGCCCGGGCTGGTGACCGTTCCGTCAGCTGGCTGGGCGTCCATTGACAGCCCCCTTAACCCTCCCGGCCGCAACGGGTCGAACGTGCTGTGGCTGAGGGCCGACCTGCCGGCCGGCACCTGGAGGGATCCCGGGCTGGCCGCCCGCTTATATGAGATGTACGAAGTGATGGCCGAAGGAAAGGTGATCTACACCTACGGAACCCCTCGGGCCGAGAATCCCGCTTATCAAGGGACGCCGCTTCGCTTTATTCCGCTAAACCAAGAGTGGTTCGGAGGCAAGCTGTATTTCCGCATCTACTCGGGGAAGGCGAATATCGGGTTCATGCAGGATGCCGTTGTGATGGAGCAGGCCCAGTATATCCGCTCACTCCTGAAGGAGCAGGGCAGCCGGTTCATCCTCGGCTTCTTCTATCTTCTCGTCGGGATGGCGGCCATCTACATAGCCATGAGGGTCAACCAGAAGGAATTTCTGTCCTTCGGGGCCTTCGGGGTGTTCTTTGGTATCTATACGCTCTGCCGGACGGCCATTCTGTATCTGCTGTTCGATGTTCCCAAGCTGTGGACATACCTGGAGCTCGCTTCGCTCATTCTGGGCTGTACGGCCATTCTGGCCTTTATGGAGCAGCTTTTTGGGGAAAGCTATTCGCGAATCAACCGTGGTCTCCGCATTCTGTGGAAGGTCCATCTGCTCTACGCCATGGTCCTGCTGCCTGCGGCGGAATGGCGGCTTGTGCCTTTTCCTAAGGTGCTCGCCTTCTACCAGCTGCTGCTTCTGTTCAGCATGGCCGTATCCATCGGAGTTCTTCTCTACCATGCCCGGCACGGCAACCGGGATGCGCGCATCCTGCTGCTTGGCACGCTGTGCTTCAGCGCGGCAGGTGCGGTGGACATCTATACGAATGTCTTGCTTCCGGCAGCCCATCCGCCGCAGCTGTCCTATATCGGCATGCTGGTCTTTCTCTTTGCCGTGATCTCGGTACTCGTCCGGCTGCTGATCCAGATGAAGGTCCAGCTGAACCATTCCGAGAAGCTGTCCGTAGCGGGCAGGCTGGCTGCCGGAGTGGCACATGAAATCCGCAACCCGGTCACGGTTCTGTCCGGTTACCTGCAGCTGATGAAGAACGGAAGAATGAACCCCGATGTCATCCCGGTCATGCTGGATGAGGTCAACCGGATCAATTCCATTATCAACGAATTTCTTCTGCTTTCCAAGCCGGACAAGCCCGCTAACGAGAAGCATGACGTGGCCCTCATTCTGGGGGAGGTCATCTCGTTCCTGAAGGCGGAGGCCGAAGAAGCGGGAATCCGGGTCAGCGTTAGTACAGATGGACGGCTGGGCAGCATCCGGTGCAGCAAGGATCAGCTTAAGCAGGTGTTCATCAACGTCATGAAAAATGCAATGGAGGCCATGCCCGGCGGAGGGCCGATCGACATCGAGCTGCGCCGGGACGGCAGGGAGCTTCTGATCCGATTTCTCGATGCCGGGGAGGGCATTGCGGGCAAGGACATGGAGCGGCTTGGGGAGCCATTCTACACGACAAAAGAGAACGGAACCGGGCTCGGTCTTATGATCTGCCAATCCATTATCAGCCATCATCAAGGAAACCTGGTCCTGTACGGACGGCCGGAAAAAGGGACCTGTGTCGAGATCCGGCTGCCGCTCTAGACCGACGGCCGGAGGGAATCCGGTCAGGATCGCCCGTTCCCTGGTTCGGAACCCTTGGCGGACCGTACTATGTTAGGCGTCTGCTATCTGCCGTCCCTCGGTCCCGCGATTTTTTTGGGGAGGGGCTTGTGAAGAAGCCGGCGCAGGAGTATAATAGGAGAACGAAATGACCGATTTAGTAATTTGGTCAATTTCAAGACGAGAGGAGGAGCTGGTATGGCGGTGGACCGCAGGAAGCAAATTGTCGAGGCGGCCGCTAAGTCCTTCGCTCTTTTCGGATACAAGGCGACGACCATGGATCAGGTGGCGAGGATCGCCAACGTCGGCAAGGGAACGATCTATACGTTCTTCGTCAACAAGGAAGAGCTGTTCGATGAAATCATGAAGGATTTTATCCGCGATATTCTCCGGATAGCGGAGGAAGCGATCGATCCGTCCCGTCCGTTTTTTGAGAACATGCACCGGGTGCTGTACGGGGTGCTGGATTTTCGGAACCGGCATGCTCTGACGGTGCAGCTTACACATGAAATCCGCGAAGTGGGAACGCCCAAGGTCCGGGAAAGCATGGACGGCATCGAGAAGGCGCTGCTGGCTTTTATCCGGGACAAGGTCTCCGAGGCGGTCGGCAAGGGCGAAATGAAGCCCTGCGATCCGGATCTTACAGCCTTTGTTATCCTTAAGCTGTATTTTGCGCTCGTCAACGACTGGGAACGGACTCACGCCCCGTTGGGCAAAGAGAAGATTTCGCAGCTGATGGAGCTCTATCTGGTGCACGGGCTGGCGGCGGAGCTGCCGTAATGACTATACGGATCTGGTTCGCCGAGCCCGGCTTCGGCACTTCGGAAAAGGCTTGTCACGTCACGAAGCGGCAAAACGTCCTAGGACGTTTTTTTTCAGACCCAAATTGACCGTTTGATGATTTTGGTCATTTTGTTTTAATTCTATAAAGGATCAGGAGAGATGAACCATGAGAAAGGCAAGACCGAAGGGAAGCTCCTTCTGGCGCGAGCTGAAGCCCGTGCTAACGAATTACAAGCTGCTGATCCCCGTAATGGCGGTCATGCTCATTCCGCTCATCTACAGCGCTATGTTTCTGTATGCTTTCTGGGACCCGTACGGGAAGGTGAGCGAGCTGCCGGTGGCGGTCGTCAACCTCGACCAGGGGGCTGACTTTCAGGACAAGCGGCTGACGGTGGGGGATGACTTCGTAGAAAAGCTGAAGGAGAAAAACAGCTTCAAGTGGGATTTCGTCACGAAGGAAGAAGCCGAGAAAGGGCTCACGGACAACAAGTATTACATTGCCATTGAGATTCCGGAGGATTTCTCGAAAAAGGCGACTCAAATCATGGACGGGGAGCCGGCGCCGACGATGTTCCGCTTCCTGCCTAACGAAAGCCGCAACTTTATCGCTTCGCAAATCGGCAAGAACGCCGTTGAGAAGATCAAGAGCGAGGTCTCGAATGAGCTGACCAGAAGCTACACGCAGGCCGTGTTTGAGAATGTCCAAACGCTCTCGGACGGCCTGGCGAAAGCCGCGGACGGCGCCCAGTCGCTCGCGGACGGGAGCAAGACGCTCGAAGACGGGCTGAAGCAGGTTGACGAGCATATGGGCGAGCTGGCGGCCGGAACCGCCCCCCTGAAGAATGGGGTGGGCGATCTGACCCAAGGCGCGGCCGCCTTGAACCAGGGGCTCGGCTCGCTGCAGAAGGGCACGGCCGGCCTGTCCGGCGGGCTCGGGCAGCTCGAAGCCGGCCACAAGCAGCTGGAGCAGGGAGCGGCGTCGGCGAAGGACGGCGCCCAGAAGCTTCAAGCGGGCCTCAGCCGCTCGGCTGACGGGTCGGCCCAGCTGAAGGCCGGCGCGGCGCAGCTTGAGCAGGGGCTGAAGGCCTACGCGGCCGCCCATGCGGCGGCGGCACAAGCCCCTGCGGCCGATGCGCCGAAGGCCGGCAGCGGCGACCCCGCTGGTGCCGGTGCCGAAGGCGGCACCCCGGCACCGGGCGCCAGCGAGGCCGCGGCGAAGGACGCCGCCCAGCTGCAGCAGCTGATCGCGGCCGCGCACGCCGTCGCCGCCGGGGCCGACGCCTCGGCCGCGGGCCAGCAGCAGCTGGCGGCCGGCGCCGCGCAGCTTAGCGCCGGCACCGGCCAGCTGGCCGACGGCACGGCGGCGTTCGGCGGCAAGCTCGCCGAAGCCGCCTCGGCCGGGCGGCAGCTGGACGCCGGCGCGCAGCAGCTCGCAGCGGGCGGCCGCCAGCTGCTGGCGGGCCTCGGCCAGCTCGGCGGCGGCGTGGACCGGCTCGCGAGCGGCGCGGCACAGCTTGGCGAAGGCACGCACAAGCTGAGCGAGGGCGCCGGCTCGGTGGCGAGCGGCAGCAGCGAGCTGTCCGGCAAGCTCGCAGAGGCGTCCGGCAAGACGTCCGAGCTGAAGGGCAGCGACAAGCTTTACCAAACCTTCGCCGATCCGGTGGAGGTGGAGGAGGATAAGGTAAGCAGCGTGCCGAACTACGGCACCGGCTTCGCCCCTTACTTCCTGTCCCTCGGCTTGTTCGTAGGGGCCCTGATGCTGTCGATCGTCTTCCCGTTCAAAGCCCCGGCCGCACCGCCGGCCTCCGGCTTCCGCTGGTTCACCGGGAAGACGCTCATGCTGGCCGCCGTGGGCTTGGCCCAGGCGCTCCTGGCCGATGCCATGCTGCTTTGGGGTCTGGGGGTGGAGGTCCAGAGCGTTCCGCTGTTCCTTGTGTACAGCGTGCTGACCTCCTGGACCTTCATGGCCATCATCCAGGTGCTCGTCACGCCGTTCAACAACCCGGGCCGCTTCGTCGCGGTGCTGCTCCTTATTCTGCAGCTGACGACGTGCGGCGGCTCGTATCCGGTGGAGCTGCTGCCTTCTTCCCTGCAGCACGTGAACACCTGGCTGCCGATGAACTACTCGCTTAACGGCTTCCGCGCCGTGATTTCCAGCGGCAATTTCTCGGCGATGTGGCAGAGCGCGGAAGTGCTCGTGAGCATCATGATCGCTCTGCTTGTGATCACGTTGGGTTACTTCCTCTTCTCGTACCGCCACACCTACGGAAAAGGAAGGACGGCCGGAAGCGAGTCCCTCGCCTCTTAAGTTTAAATCTAACCGGCACTGCTTTTCGTATGACAAAAAACGAGGCAGCCCTGTCATCCTGGATGACATCGGGCCGCCTCGTTTTTTTTTTATAAAAATAGCCGCTTGTTAACCGGCCGCGGTGCCCTCCAGGAGACGGGGGAACCCTTCCGCATCTTAGGCGATATAACGGTTCATGAGTTCTTTTTTGGAAATGGCGATGATTTTGGGGACGAGCAGCTCGGATTTTGTTTTCAGCCGCTTCTTTCCTTGAGGATGGATGACGTACATGAGCACCCTCAAGTACCATTGGGTGATTTTGGAGAAGACTCCCTTGGGCAGGTCCAGTATGGTGAACCCGAGCTGTTCGGGCCCGCGGTGGATCAGGCTGATGCCATACAGGCCTTTGGCGTTCTTGTAGGAGGGATCGGTCTCCATAAGCCGCAAAATTTGCGGAAGCAGCTGCTCCGTCCGGCGGATGAGCTGGATGGCGAGGTGCATGGCGCTGCGGCTTTCCTTGCCGAGGTGGAACAGCATGTCGTTGTTCAAGTGAAGCTCTACGATCTGGTCCCCTTTGCGGATTTCCTCTCCATCGAGGAAGGTAATCGGGGTGCTCCCGGTGTATTCCCGGATGCGCACCTGCAGGAAGGTGTTGTCGGGATCAACGGGGACGACGTGAAACAGCTTGATGAAGCAGCGCTCCCAAAGCATCCATACGGAATAAAGCATTCGCCTGCCCACCCCCGACTCCGCCGTTCCCCGCTTTGCGGATCCGGTCATTTCGTCAATCCGGACGCACTGGAGGCTGCGCTCTTCAAAGGTGCCCAAGGTTTCGGTAAGAGCGGACAGCATGTAGGAAGGGGCGTCCCGGTCGGCGCCGAACGTCTCCCCGCTGTCGTGAAGCAGAATGACCGAGCCGTCCGTTACCCGGTTAAGCAGGTGGTTCTTCAGCTTCCGCCGGCCGATGGAGCTCCTCCAGTCCCTCGGCATAACGGACCAGAGAACAATCCCGAATTCGCGGCGGAGTCCGTAATCGAAGAGGTTGAGGATTCCCCAAGGAGGCCGGTAGTAGAGAGGGCGTTCCCCGGTAATGCCCTCGACGATATCGGCCGAGCGGCGGATATGGCGTTTGCGGACCCCCCAGGGGGTCATGAGCCAGTTGGACAGGTGGGTATAGTTGTGGATTCCGATCTGATGCCCTTCCTCGTGCATGCGCCGGATCAGGTCCGGGTGCTTCTCGGCCTTCGAGCCGAGCACGAAGAAGGTGGCCCGGATGCCCCGTTCCTTCAGCAAATCCAGAAGGCGGGGAGTATACACCGGGTCCGGGCCGTCGTCAAACGTGAGGGCGATCTGCCCTTTGCCCCCTTGCCGGATAACCCCCCATCCGAGCATGCGGGACATGACCCACGGCAAAGCCATGTAGACGGCTATAAAGATCAAGCTCCCCCAGAACAGCTTTTCCCTCATAACGCTTTATATTCCTTTCTTGTCTGATTCATAAGGCCAAAAGAGCCGGCCTGACCATCGTCAGGACCGGCCGCTTCCAGCCTAGGCTCTTGCATAAACCGCGCGGCGTACCTTCGCGGGCCAGTAGGTCGGTTTCGTGGCCAGTATGGCCTCCAGCGCCTGGAAGGCGGCGTGCTTGCGCTCGTGCCGCTTGGCCTGCTGGCGGATGGCGGATAAGAGCAAGGGACTTTCGATCAGCTTCACGAGCTCTTCCGCGAGCTCCGCGCCGCTTCCGGCCATGACGGCCACTCCGCTCTTGACGAGATAGGCCGCGTTGTCCTGCTCCTGGCCGGGCAGCGGCTTATGAAGGAGCATGGGCAGCTCCATCGCCACCGCCTCCGAGGTCGTCAGCCCGCCCGGCTTCGTGATGAGCAGATCCGACAGGGCCATCAGCTCGTGGATGTGATCGACATAGCCGGTGGTCAGCACCCCGCGGCAGCCTCGGAACTCCCCATCCAGCTGCTGCTTCAGCTTCTCGTTCTGCCCGCACACGAAAATGACCTGCATGGTTTCCATTATATCACTGGAACGGAGGGTTTCGGTAAATTCTCTTCCGATCATTCCGAGTCCTCCGCCCATGACCAGTACCGTGGGCAGGTCGGGGTGGAGCCCGTACTTCCTTCTTAGCGTACCCCGGTCAAACCTTCCGACGAACCGGGGGCGGATGGGAATTCCTGTTACCGCAATGCGCGATTCGGGAATTTGGTGGCCCATCAACGCTTCCTTCACGTGCTCGGAGCCGACGATATACCGGTCGGTGCAGGGGTGAAGCCAGTAGCTGTGGTCGGTGTGATCCGTGATCACCGTGACGAGCGGAAGGTCGGTCAACCCGTTCTCCTTCAGCATGGACATCGCCGCCGCCGCTCCCGGGAAGGTGCAGACCACGACGGTGGGCCGGACCTCCTGAAGCAAACGCGCCATGCGCCCAAGCGTGTAAAACTTCATTTTTTTGAAAAGGTGAGAGATGGTGTTGTCCGAACGCGTTCTCCGGAAGAGAAAGCCGTACATCGAAGGAAACTTCGTCACCCACTGGGTGTAAGCGTACCGGCCGATCGTATGAAGCTTCGGGTGGGTCCATGCCATGAAATCCACGATTTCCACCTCCATCCCCGGACGGCTCAGGTGGGCCGCCTCGACGATAGCCTTAGCCGCTTGTTTGTGTCCGTCCCCGAGCTCCCCCGACAGGATCAACACCTTGTGCTTTTGGCCTGCTCTCATTCTATGTACACCTCATTCATTAGGATCGACTAGCGCTCACGTTCTGGTTGTTTCCTTAATCATACTGGAGCGGCTCCCCCGATTCAAACCGACCCTCGTTCGGTTTGTTTCCTGGACCTTGGTCCAGCCGCCCCCCCGGTCTCCGGCTTGCTCCTCTTTCTACTAGTTTAAGCGAGAGATCTTACTCTTTTGTCATGGAATATATAAAGGTTTTCTTAATTTTCTATGAAAGGCCGAAGGACGGCCCCTCTTTACTATAATGCGGGACAGGCCGATTTTATGATGATTCAAAGCAAGTCCCCGGTGTGTAAGTAGATGGTGACTCAACGGTTAAAGACTAAAGGAGGCGGAAGAAATCATGAGTGAACGCGATCATGTCATTGAAAAAGACGGAGATCTTCAGACGGATAAAATCAACCAGGCCATCGAGAAGATCGGTGACGGACAAAAAGAGCAGATTTTGGCCGATTTCGGTGCCTTCCAGGAGTATTTGGCCAAGCGCATTCAGATGGCGCAGGGCATCGGACTGAACGAAGAGCAGCTTGCCGTAACGGCGGAGAAAATCGCCGATTACCTGGCCGCCAACGAGGAGCCGCGCAACCGGGAGGAGAAGCTTCTCCAGGAGCTGTGGAAGGTCGGGGAGAAGGATGAGCGCCACAAGCTCGCCCATATGCTCGTCCGTCTGGCCCAGCAATAAGGTGGCCTTAATCTAACCGCATGATCCCATCCCTCTAATCTTCCGTTAGGGGGATTCCTTATACCCGGAAGCCCCGTGCCGCTTTATGGCAAGGATCGGCTGCGGCGTTAAAAAAGAAAACCAACTATACAAGGGGAAGGAGGAACTCCTTATGAAGACAACGGATAAGCCGGCGACCAAACGAATGAGCCTGCAGAGCTTCGCCAACAACCTCTACTGCCGGTTTCAAGACGACGAGGTGCCGGCTATGGGAGCGCAGCTGACGTATTACCTTATACTGTCCTTTTTCCCTTTTCTTATCTTTCTCATCGCTTTGGTCAGCTTTATGCCTTTTCTGAACAGCGGGGAGATCATCGGGAGCATTTCCCGGATGCTGCCGCAGACCTCCAATGAAACGATCCGCAGCGTACTGGATGAGATTCAGCAGTCGAAGAGCTCGACCTTGCTGTCCGTCGGGATCATCACGACCATCTGGTCGGCCTCGAAAGGAATCGACGGGATCCTTAAGGCTCTTAACAAAGCCTATGATGAGGAGGAGACGCGTCCGTTCTGGAAAGTAAAGGGAGCTTCCATCATGTTTACCCTCCTGATGGCGGTCGTGATCGTGTTTACGTTTGGGATGCTCATTTTCGGCAAATGGATCGGGGAAATGATCTTTAAGTTCCTGCATGTTCCGGCCTTCTTCGATATTATCTGGAGCATCGCCAAGTATGTGCTGCCTCTCGGCATGATGGCGGCCATGTTCGTGCTCCTGTACCGGTTCATCCCGAACCGCCATCTTTCGTTCCGGGAAGTGCTGCCGGGAGCCCTTTTCACGACGGTGGGCTGGATCGTCACTTCCCTTCTGTTCTCGTTCTATGTCAACAACTTCGGCAATTACACCAAAACCTACGGAAGCATCGGCGGAATCATCGTCCTGCTGACCTGGCTGTATATTTCGAGCATCATTATCGTGCTGGGCGGGGAAGTGAACGCCACGCTCGCCTTTGACCGGGAGGGCAAGACGAAGGACTCCTGCAAGCGGTTCTCCCTTCCCCTTCTCGGGAAGAAAAAAGACAAGAGCAACCGTGCTCCCGAAGTGGTACTCCCGCTCTATAACGGCAAGGAAGCCGACAAGGCCCGGTAGGGGCGTTCGGCTGGTTTGCCTCCAGGCATGGAATGCTTTGGCCGCCTTCTCCTCTAAGCAGGGGAGAACAGGCGGCCAAAGCATTCCATACTTTTTGTCCGATCAGCCTTCTCCCTCGGGGGCTTATTTGCGTTCGGACGCCGCATCTTGAATCAGAGCATTCACCGACCTGGAATATTCGGTAGGCGTCATGCCGGTTATTTGTTTAAACTGTTTAGAAAAATAATGGACGCTCGTGTAACCGAGCCTCTCTCCGATTTCTGTAAAATTATAGGAATGCTCGCGAATCATACGTTTGGCTTCCGTAATTCTCATCTGCATTAAATATTCGATAAAACTGGAATTAGTGGATTTCCTGAATAATCGCGTAAGCATGGATCGGCTAAGAGTAAACTGCGCGCACACCTGTTCCACCGTAAGGTTATGCGACAGATGGGCACTCAGATAGCTGGTGATTTGTTCCATTAGTACTTCATCCCGGTTCTGTGAAGAAACGGAGGAAAGGGTCGATTCCGACTTCTTCGGAATTAACAATTTCTGGATGAGGTGAATCAGCAGCGCCTCCAGCTCCATCTTGACAAGCTGCTCACTTCCGAAGGGAGCGTTGTTCCTACGGGTCAGACTTGGCTTATTGAGGGGGGCGCCGAACACGTTAATGCCTGCTTGAAGCATCCTGGCGATAATCGCTCTTTCCTCATCATCCAGCCGAAAGCAGCGGCCCTTGAATTGGTTTAAGGCGGGAGAGTTACAATCGAACGCGACGATAAACAAATTGGGGGTGGAAACACGAACAAGCCTATGAAATTCATTGGGCCGATAAAAGACAATAGATCCCTGTTTTAACTCGTATGGGTTCGATTCGATCCACACCTCTGCCTCGCCTTTGTCGACATAGGCAAACTCCCAGAAATCGTGCCGCTCCCCCGCGCTGCGGTACGTATTGGACAGCTCTCTGTACATAAAGGAAATGAGAGACCGAACCGTCAGTTCCTCTCTTAGTTCAAAGCGCACGTAGTCCAATGCCCGCCCTCCATTCAAAAAGCTGTAATCGGAAAAATCTATCCCTTATCCTCATGTTACCTTACTTCTCGATCAAAAAAAATTAGTTTCCTTGAGTATGGTTTACAAACAACTTGACGCCAAGATCAAAGCTGTTTAGATCTGTTCAAAATAATACAAATCAATGAACTTATAGAACAAAGAAAAGGGCAGCCGATCCCGCTATGATGAAATTGTGTTCAGCGAAATACAATCATGGGAGGAATAGGGAGCATGAGTAAAATTCGTCTGGGAATTATCGGCTGCGGCAATATGGCGGGAAGCCACGGGCACGGCTTCAAAGAGCTTGCGGGCCAGATGGAGGTTACCGCAACCTGCGATGTCGAGCTGGAACGGGCACAGAAGGCGGCCGAGGGGGCCGGTGCCAAGTTGGCCGTTGCCGATTACCACGAGATGTTGGATTATGTTGATGCCGTGCTCATCGTACTGCCGCATGACCTGCATTATGAAGTAGGCATGACCTGTTTAAGAGCGGGGAAACATGTGCTGATGGAGAAGCCCATGTGCAATACCGAGGAGGAGTGCGTAGAGCTGATCCACACGGCGGAGCGGGAAGGCAAGGTTCTGATGACGGCCTATCCCGTTCGCTTCTGGCCGATCGTCCGGAAGTTGAAGGAGTTGATCGATTCAAAGGCACATGGGGAGTGCTTCCAGATGTCGATCTGGACGGAGCAATATACCAAGTATCCCGAAGGCCACTGGGCCCATTCCGCCAACCGGCTGGGAGGAGGACAATTTTTCAGCCATGGCTGCCATTATGTCGACCTGATGCTCTGGTTCCTTGGGCGCCCGGTCAGAGGAATGCATCTAGGAACGAATTTCGGAACCCCTTGGATGGAGAAGGAAGGAACCAGCAACGTTGTGATCGAATTCGAGAATGGCGCCTTGGGTTATCATTTCGGAACCTGGGGCGCGAGGGGAACACGATTGGGTTGGAGCATCCATGCCCATTGTACGGAAGGGATGCTGGAAATCAACCTTGCCGATCGCAAGCTGTACCTCCATTCGCACATCAACGAAGAGAAAGCGAACCTCGACACCGAATCCCGTACTCAGGTGCTGATGGAGATCGATAACTCCGGTAAATTCACACATTTCGAAATAGAGCATTTCTTGGACTGTATACAGACCGGCAAGCGGCCCATTACGGACGGACCGACAAGCATCCAAGGACTGCGCTTAATCTGGCGTCTGTATGAAGCGGAGCGGAAGAATACGATTGCCGATTTGCGGGGGTTGGGACTTGAGGACAATTGGGAAAGTGCGGAAGCCCAAGTGGGCGGGAACGCAGAGGACTCGCGCTGATAACTGACGGCAGTTCAGAGATTCGGCAAAGCGGCTGTCCACCTATTTGGGGTCGAAGAGCGAAAGCCGCCATAGCCGGATGCAACAAGGAAAGGAACAGCTTGAACAAGCCGCTTCCTGAGGGGAAGGCCAATGGAAAGGCCATTCCCGGCGGCTTTCGTTCAACTGTCTTCGGATATCGCGAACCTAATCGGAACTATTCTCATGCCGGTCATTCCAGAAGGCGAACCGGACGAGCCCAAGAAGCGAGACGGCCAGCATCATATCGAAGCATACGGTGAAGAGGAACAGATGCTTGGCGAGGTCCGCCTCGCCCGAGCCGATCACCGGCACGACGAACGACAGGACGGCGAGAATGCCGAGCAGAGCGAACGCTTCGAGCTCGATTCTCCGTTCCAGCCGGGATTCCTTGCGATGATTAATCATCAATACCGCGAAATAGACGGCGAAGAACAGGCAGAGCAGGAGGAAGGAGCGCGGCAGGGCGGAGGCCTTCCACTTGCTCCACCAGGTGAAGGTTCCGGTGATTTTCCCAGGCGGCACGTCCGGCGCCTTCTCGTAATTGCCCAGGTAGCTAGGATGAATGGTGAACGCGTCTCGGGCGGTCACCTGCATTTTGTCGAGGAAGCGGGCCGGATGGGTCAAATAGAAGAGCGCCACCGTCTTCTGGTCGGCTTTATCGTACACTTCCTTCTGAAGGATGGGATCGCTCTGAGGGATGGCGGTATTCGGCGTAAAATAATTCGTATCCTTGAGAACGGCGAATTTCGGATCGATGCCGAGCTCCTCCAGATCCTTCTCGGGCGTGGGTGAGTCCTTCAGCACCCCGTAGAAGATCGTCTGGTACTGGTTGATGACTTTAATTTCTTTAGGGTCGAGCAGGTAGATGGCGGCCGAGAACGCGACAAGGCCAACCGAGCCCATTATTACCGAACGCCTCCAAGACCGATCGGCCTTCATCTTCAGGAACCGCAGGGACAGCAGGGCGAGCAGAACGCCGCAGGGCGCATTCTGAACCTTGGCTCCGATGAAGAAGAGAGCGGCGGCGAAGAAGGCGGCCAGCAGTCCTCCGGAGGGCCGGCCGGTTCGGCAAATCCGAAGGGCTAGGGCCATCGTTAGAAAGAGGAAGGCGTACGACAGCGGTTCTCCGTATAACGAGTTATAGTAGGCCGCATACCCGGCATCGCAAAAAACCAGTACCAGAAGGGCGGCCAGGACCCAGCCGACGGTCCGGCTGACCGTGGTGTAGGTTTGGACCAGGAGATAAACGGCCGCGAGGAACACGGCGGCGTACAGAATCGCCAGAAAGCGGATATCGAACACGGAGTCCCATGTTAACGCCTTGTCGAGCAGCATGGCCAGACCGACCATAATCAGCTCCGTCGAGGGATAGCCGCCCTGGAAATAACGTCCGGTCATCTGGTATTGGCTGAGGAAGTAGCTGAAATATTTGTCCTTGTACTCGAGATGGGGGTCCAGGTAATCCAGCCCGAAGGCTCCCATGATCCGCAGGAAATCCCCGTTGTCGGCCATCCCGATAAGAGGCTTGGCCAGCAGCAGATACCCGAGGACCAGAGCCGCGGCCAGAACGGCCGCCGAGGCGGGCTGCAGCAGCTTGCTTTTCATAAATACAATCTCCTTGTGGCAGCAAATGTAAAGAGGAATACCATGTCCATCATAGTCGTAAACGGGGCGGGCTTCAAGTTTCCCCTGCGCCCGGCCTTTTTTAGGACAACCGAACGGCCGCGCATTCCCAACCAAGGGAAATTGGACTATAATGAGAAGCACGCAACACCAATTATTTTGGCAGGAGGGAAAGCATGGATAAGGTCAGATTGGGCATTATCGGGATCGGCAACATGGGCCGCGGACACTGCGCCTATCTAATGAAGAACGAAGTCCACGGCGTGGAGCTGACCGCGATCTGTGACACGGATCCGGAGAAGCTGAAGTGGGTGCCGGAGAACCTGGGCGTGAACGTCCGTACCTTTGGATCCCCGGATGAATTCTTCAAATCGGGTACGGTGGATGCGGTGCTGATCTGCACTCCTCACTACAGCCATCCGGAGCTCGCGATTCAAGGCTTCGAGCATGGCCTTCACGTTCTCATCGAGAAGCCGGCCGGCGTATACACGAAGCAGGTTCGGGAGATGAACGAGGCGTCGCTTAAGACAGACAAGCTGTTCGGCATTATGTACAACCAGCGGACCAATCCTCTCTACCTTAAGCTTAGGGATTTGGTTACCTCCGGAGAGCTCGGGAACATCCGCCGCACGAATTGGATTATTACCAATTGGTACCGCTCCCAAAGCTATTACGATTCGGGCGGCTGGCGCGCTACTTGGGAAGGCGAAGGCGGAGGCGTTCTGCTGAACCAGGATCCCCACCAGCTTGACCTGTGGCAGTGGACGATTGACATGATGCCGAAGCGCGTCCGGGCTTTCTGCTCGTTCGGCAAATACCGCAGCATTGAAGTCGAAGATGATGTAACCGCTTATGTGGAGTATGAGAACGGGGCAACGGGTCTGTTCGTCACCACGACGGGAGAAGCGCCCGGAACCAACCGTTTCGAACTGACAGGAGACAACGGCAAAATCGTCATCGAAGACGAGAAGCTCACCTTCTGGCGTCTGCGGCAGCCCGAGCAGGAATTCAATGCCGCGTACAAGGGAGGCTTCGGCAGTCCGGAGTGCTGGAAGTGCGAAATCCCCATCACCGGCGGCAACCCTCAGCACAAAGGCATTACCCAGAACTTCGTTGACGCGATTCGGAAAGGCACCCCGCTGCTCGCCCCTGGCGCAGAGGGCATCAAAGGGCTTACGCTCTCGAACGCGATGCATCTGTCCGCTTGGACCGACGATTGGGTGAACCTTCCGATTGACGAGGATCAGTATTATTCCATGCTTCAAGAGCGCATCCGGAACTCCACCATGAAGAAAGAGGGAGGCTCGCGGACGCTGAACGTCGGAGGAACCCATTAATTTTTTTTGCTACTGTTAACGTGTGCATGAGATAAGGGGATAGGGGTCCTTTTCCGGCTCTGTCTCTCCAGCCCACAGCCCAAAAAAGGCAGTCAACCGCATGGACGGTTGGCTGCCTTTGTTATAAGCCGGAATGTTATTGAAGAAACTCCATGATCGCCCGGGAGCAAACCTCGGGTCCGCTCTTCAGCTGCTCCTGCTGCATCCAGGCTCTTCGCTTCACGAATTCCGGATAATCTTCCAGGAGCCGGTTGAACCAGTACGTCACCGTGTCCATCGATTGGATGACCGTTCCGTAGCCTTGGTCGGTAAAATACTGGCAGTTCTCTTCCTCCTGGCCGGGAATGGGGCTGTAGAAAAGCATCGGGATGCCCTTGGCCATCGCTTCCGTGCAGGTCATGCCTCCCGGCTTCGTCACGAGAAGATCGGAAACCTCCATCAGCTTGTCGATTTCCTTCGTATAGCCGAGCAGCCGGATGTTCGGATGCTGAAAAAGGGGGTCGTGCATAAGCCGCTGCCGGACCTTCTCATTATTGCCGAGGCAAAAAATGAGCTGGATCTCCTCCCGGAACCGGCTCATGTGCCGGATCAGCTCCTCGTTATTGACGAGCCCCCAGCCGCCGCCCATGATGAGGACCGTCGGCTTGGCTGCCAGACCGAACCGGGAACGAAGCTCGTCTTTATCCGAGGAGGGAATCCAGAAGTCCGGATGAACGGGAATACCCGTCACTTCGATGATGGATTCCGGCACGCCGCGGCCAATCAGCTTGTCGCGCACCTCGGCGGTTGAAACCAGGTATTTGTTGACCGCAGGATCGATCCAGGTGCCGTGGGCGTCGTAATCCGTAATGACCGTGCAGAGCGGAATGGCGAGCCCCGAGCGCTTCAACCGGGACACCACTACGTTCGGAAAAGGATGGGTGCAGACGATCATATCCGGCCGCAGCTGCTTGATGATGGAAGCGGTCTGCGAGTAGAAAATCCGATGAAGCGCTAGCGAGGTGAGCCGGTTCAAGGATTTTTTGTATTGATGGCGGTAGAGCATTCCGTACAGCTTGGGCTGGGAGGTGACCGTTTTGCGGTAGGCTGAGAAAATGAGCGGAGCGATGGTAGGGTGCTGAAAGGCACCCAGCTCCAATACCCGTGTCCGGACCATGGAGGAAAGCCGGCGAAGCCCGACCGAAATGGCGTGGGCGGCCTGCGTATGACCCGAACCGAAGCCCTCCGACAGGAGAAGGACTCTCTTTTTTCTCATACCTCTTTCACCTGACCTTCATATGCTAAACGAAGCCGATCCTCAAGCCTATTCCCGCCGCGTTTTTTGCAAGATTCTAGTAAAAGTATGATAGCATGTTTTGCCTGCCATCACAAAGAAAGCACAGAAGGACACTTTATAAAATGAAGGCGTTTCCTTTATAAGAAGTTCTTATAAGTAAACGGCCAAAATTCGGCGAAATTGTGAATATTCCTTATTGTTCTTGGCTAATGGCGGTGTTAAAATGATGTAAAATCAAAACCGCCTGGCCATAAAGACCTTAAATGGCCGGCAACCAAGTGCCGGATGGGAAGCTTCCCGGCCGGCCGAATCACCGGGGTAGCGCGCTTGTCCCATGGGGAGAGGAAAGCGTTCTTCTTTTGGCATTGGCTTTCGCGCGTTAAAGCTACAATAATTTAAACCACTGAAAAGAAAGGTTGGCAGGAATGAAACTTACCGGATTGCCTCCAAAGCAGGGATTGTACGATCCGCAGTTCGAGCATGACGCATGCGGAATCGGGTTCGTAGCGAACATCAAGGGAAGACCTTCACATGAGATCGTCCGCCAGGCGCTAACGGTTCTATGCAACTTGGACCACCGCGGCGGTCAAGGAAGCGAGAGCAATACGGGGGACGGGGCGGGCATTCTGATGCAGATCCCTCATTCCTACTTCAGCCGGGCTTGCGGGGAGCTCGACATCTCCCTTCCGGAGCCGGGGGCTTACGGGGTGGGAATGGTTTTCCTGCCTCAGGATGAAGAAGCCCGTCAGGCAAGCGAGATCCTCTTGGAGAATATCGTGAGGGAGGAAGGCCAGCTGGTACTTGGCTGGAGAACCGTACCCGTGGATAATTCGACGTTGGGCGAGTCGGCCGTTTCGGCGGAGCCCTGCGTGCGCCAGATCTTTATCGGGGCGAATGGCTTGGCGGAGGACGACCTGGCCTTCGAACGCAAGCTCTATGTTATCCGCAAGCGGTCCGAGCATGCGATCCGTCAAGTGCAGGGAGCCGAATCCTTCTACTATGCGAGCTTGTCCTCCCGGACGATCGTCTACAAGGGAATGCTGACGCCCGAGCAAGTGGACCATTATTATACCGAGCTGCAGGACCCGTCCCTCGAATCGGCCCTTGCGCTCGTTCACTCCCGTTTCAGCACGAACACCTTCCCGAGCTGGGAGCGTGCTCATCCTTACCGCTATCTGATACATAACGGGGAAATCAACACCCTGCGCGGCAACGTCAACTGGATGCGTGCCCGCCAGGCCGTGTGCGAGACCGATTTGTTCGGAGAGGACTTCAAGAAGCTGATCCCGATCATGGAAGAAGAGGGCAGCGACTCCCAGATTTTTGACAATGTGCTCGAGTTTCTGATGCTGTCCGGGCGTTCCCTGCCTCATGCGGCCATGATGATGATTCCGGAGCCGTGGTCGAAGCATGAATCGATGGATGCCGCCAAAAGAGCCTTCTACCAATACCACAGCTGCCTCATGGAGCCGTGGGACGGACCGGCTGCCATCTCCTTCACGGACGGCCGGCAGATCGGTGCGGTGCTGGACCGCAACGGGCTGAGACCGGCCCGTTATTACGTCACGAGCGACGACCTGATCGTCCTCGCGTCCGAAGCGGGCGTCATGAACATCCCGCCGGACCGCATCGTCCGCAAAGACCGGCTCCAGCCGGGCCGGATGCTTCTGGTGGACACCGTGGAAGGCCGCATCGTAGCGGATGAAGAAATCAAGGAGCGCATCGTGGGCGAGCACCCTTACCAGGAATGGCTTCAAGAGTACCTGGTCTCGCTCGAGGACCTGCCGGAAGCGGGCGAAGTACCGGGAGTCGATCACGACACGGTGCTGCAGCGGCAGCTGGCGTTCGGCTACAGCTTCGAGGTGCTGCGCAAAATTCTCGAGCCCATGGCGAAGAACGGCGTGGACCCGATCGGGTCCATGGGCAATGACGCCCCGCTCGCGGTGCTGTCCGACCGGCCCCAGCTGCTCTACAACTATTTCAAGCAGCTGTTCGCCCAGGTGACCAACCCGCCGATCGACTCCAACTTCGAGGAGATCATCACGGCCCAGGAGACGACCATCGGGGCCGAGGGCAACCTCATTCAGCCGGCGCCCGAAAGCTGCCGCCAGATCCGGATCAAGACGCCGATCCTCACGAACGACGAGCTGGCGAAGCTGAAGCACGTGTCCCGCCAGGGCCACAAGGCAGTCACGCTTTCGATGCTCTATCCGGTTGCCGACGGGGCGGCCGGGCTGGAGCAGGCGCTCGAGGAGCTGTACGCGGAAGCGGACCGGGCGATCGCGGACGGAGCCACGCTTCTGATCCTGTCCGACCGCGGCATCGAGGCGAGCCGGGCGGCCATTCCGGCGCTGCTCGCGGTTTCCGGAACCCACCATCACCTCATCCGCGAAGGAACGCGCACGAAGGTGGGGATTGTCGTCGAGTCGGGCGAGCCGCGCGAGGTGCATCATTTTGCCCTGCTGATCGGCTATGGGGCGGGGGCCATCAACCCTTACCTCGCGCTCGAAACGCTGGATGACATGATCCGGCAGAACCTGCTTAAGGACACGACCCACGAGAAGGCCGTGTACAACTATATCAAAGCCGCTACCAAGGGAGTCGTGAAGGTGCTGGCGAAGATGGGCATTTCCACGATCCAGAGCTACCGCGGCGCCCAGATTTTCGAGGCGATCGGCCTGAACCGGGCGCTTGTCGATAAGTATTTCACCTGGACGGCTTCCCGCGTCGAAGGAATCGGCCTGGATGTCATCGCCCGCGAGTCGGAAATGCGGCATGAGCGTGCGTTCTCGCCGCAGGAAGGCGTGGATCCCGTCCTGGATACGGGGGGCGACCTGCAGTACCGGGTGAACGCGGAGGAGCATCTGTATACGCCGGAGACCATCCATGCCCTGCAGACGGCCGTGCGCACGAACAACTACAGCATGTACAAAACGTTCGCCGGCTTCCTCCAGCGGGATTCCGAGAAGCAGTTCAACCTGCGCGGGCTGTTGAAGTTCAAGAAGAACCGCCGTCCCGTGCCGATTGAGGACGTCGAGCCGGTGGAAGAGATCTTCAAGCGCTTCAAGACCGGTGCGATGTCGTACGGCTCCATCTCGAAGGAAGCCCATGAAGCGCTCGCCATCGCCATGAACCGCATCGGCGGCCGCAGCAACACGGGCGAGGGAGGGGAGCACCCCGACCGCTTCACACCGGATGCGAACGGCGATCTGCGCCGCAGCGCCATCAAGCAGGTGGCGTCGGGACGCTTCGGCGTGACGAGCAGCTATCTCGTCAATGCCGACGAGATCCAGATCAAGATGGCGCAGGGCGCGAAGCCGGGCGAAGGCGGCCAGCTGCCGGGCACGAAGGTGTACCCGTGGGTAGCCGAGGTCCGCGGCGTGACGCCGGGCGTAGGCTTGATTTCGCCGCCGCCGCACCATGACATCTACTCGATCGAGGATCTGGCCGAGCTGATCCACGATCTGAAGAACGCGAACCCGCGGGCCCGCATCAGCGTCAAGCTGGTGTCCGAGGTCGGCGTGGGCACCATTGCCGCCGGCGTGGCCAAGGGCAAGGCCGACGTCGTGCTCATCAGCGGCTACGAGGGCGGCACCGGGGCGTCTCCGCAAACGTCGATCCGCCACGCGGGCCTGCCTTGGGAGCTCGGCCTCGCCGAGACCCACCAGACGCTCGTGCTGAACGACCTGCGGAGCCGCATTACGGTGGAGACCGACGGCAAGCTGCTGACCGGCCGCGACGTCGTGGTCGCCGCCCTGCTCGGAGCCGAGGAATTCGGCTTCGCGACGACGCCGCTTATCGGGCTCGGCTGTATCATGATGCGCGTCTGCCATCTCGATACATGCCCGGTCGGCGTGGCGACGCAGAATCCGGAGCTGCGCAAGCGGTTCGCGGGCGATCCGCAGCACGTCGTGAACCTGATGCATTTTATTGCCCAGGACGTACGCGAGCTTATGGCGGAACTCGGCTTCCGCACCATCGAGGAGATGGTGGGAAGAACCGATGCGCTGGAGCCGAAGCAGGCGGTCGCCCACTGGAAGGCGAAGGGCGTCGACCTGAGTGCGCTGCTGCACCGTCCGGACGTGCCGGATAGTGTGGGACAGTTCTGCAGCCAGGAGCAGGATCACCGGTTGGACCGTTCGCTCGATATGACGCGGCTGATTCCGATCAGCAAGCCGGCGCTCGAGAACAAGGAGCACGTTCATGCGATCCTGCCGATTCATAACACGAACCGCGTCGTCGGGACGATTCTCGGCAGCGAGGTGACCCGCCGCTATGGGCTCGAGGGGCTGCCGCACGACACGATCCGTCTGCATTTCAACGGATCGGCGGGGCAGAGCTTCGGCGCCTACGTGCCGAACGGCATCACGCTTTCGCTCGAAGGCGACGCCAACGACTATGTCGGCAAGGGCCTCTCGGGCGGCAAGCTCGCGATCTTCCCGCCGGAGCGCTCCTCCTTCGTTCCCGAGGAGAACATCATTATCGGGAACGTGGCGTTCTACGGGGCGACGAACGGGGATGCGTACATCCGCGGCCGCGCGGGCGAACGGTTCTGCGTGCGCAACAGCGGCGTGCGCGCCGTTGTCGAGGGCGTGGGCGACCACGGCTGCGAGTACATGACCGGCGGACGCGTGGTCGTGCTGGGCCCGACGGGACGGAATTTTGCCGCAGGGATGTCGGGCGGGATTGCGTACGTCTACGACGCCGACGGCCAGTTCAGGAGCCGCTTGAACGCCGAGATGGTGCACGTCGAGCCGATCACGGAGTTCTATGAAGTAAATGAAGTCCGGACCTTGATCCGCAATCATCATAAATTCACCAGCAGTACGGTCGCACACCGCATTCTTGAGAACTGGGAAGAGGAAGTCTTCAACTTCGTGAAGGTCATTCCGAAGGATTATAAGCGGATGTTCGAAGCGATCGAGCGGGGCAAAAAAGCCGGGCTCGACAACGACCAGGCGATCATGGTCGCCTTCGAGGAAAATACGAAGGACGTTTCCCGCGTAAGCGGAAACTAGAGAGGAGCGGAGGAGAACAATGGGTAAACCGACAGGATTTCTAGAATACAAGCGCGAAGTTCCCAAGGAAGACGATCCGCTTCTTCGGGTAAGCCATTACCGGGAATTCCACGAGCGTATGCCGGAGGAGAAGCTTCGCGTGCAGGGAGCACGCTGCATGGACTGCGGCATCCCGTTTTGCCACACGGGCAAGCTGATCAGCGGAATGGCTTCCGGCTGCCCGGTGAACAACCTCATTCCCGAGTGGAATGACCTGGTGTACCGCGGCCAGTGGAGGGAAGCGCTCGACCGGCTGCACAAGACGAACAATTTCCCGGAATTCACCGGACGCGTCTGCCCCGCTCCTTGCGAAGGCTCGTGTACGGTGGGCCTGAACGATTCGGCCGTTACGATTAAGACGATCGAGCGGAGCATCGTGGACAGAGGCTTCGACGAAGGCTGGATCGTTCCCGAGCCGCCGGAGAAACGCACCGGCAAGAAGGTGGCTGTCATCGGCTCCGGCCCGTCCGGACTCGCCGCCGCGGCCCAGCTGAACAAGGCCGGCCACAGCGTGACGGTGTTCGAGCGCAACGACCGCATCGGCGGTCTGCTCATGTACGGCATCCCGAACATGAAGCTCGACAAGAAGATCGTGCAGCGCCGGATCGGCCTGATGGCCGCGGAGGGCGTGACCTTCATCACGAACACCGAGGTCGGGGTGAACTACCCGGTGGAGCGGCTGAAGGAAGAATTCGACGCCATCGTGCTTTGCGGCGGAGCCACGAAGGGCCGCGACCTTCCGATCGAGGGCCGCGAACTGAAGGGCATCCATCTGGCGATGGAGTTTCTGCACAAGAATACGAAGAGCCTGCTGGATTCGAATCACGAGGACCAAGCGTACATCTCGGCAAAGGATAAGGACGTGATCGTCATCGGCGGCGGGGACACGGGGACCGACTGCGTGGGCACCTCCATCCGCCACGGCTGCAAGTCCGTGACCCAGTTCGAGATCATGCCGAAGGCCCCGGAGAAGCGGGCGGCGAACAACCCTTGGCCGGAATGGCCGAAGGTGTACAAGATGGATTACGGCCAGGAGGAAGCCGCAGCCAAATTTGGCGGCGACCCGCGCCAGTACCTCATCAACACGAAGAAATTCGTTGGCGATGAGAACGGGAACCTGAAGGAGCTGCACACCGTGCTCGTCGAGTGGAAGAAGGACGACAACGGCCGCTTCTTCCCGGCGGAAGTTCCGGGCAGCGAGAAGGTCTACCCGGCACAGCTCGTGCTTCTGGCTATGGGCTTCCTCGGACCGGAGAACCAGCTGCTCGACCAGCTCGGCGTCGAGAAAGACGAGCGCTCCAACGCGAAGGCCGAGAAGGGCAAGTACGCCACGAACGTAGAGGGCGTCTTTGCCGCCGGCGACATGCGTCGCGGCCAGAGCCTCGTCGTCTGGGCGATCAACGAAGGCCGCGAGGCGGCGCGCGAGTGCGACCGGTTTTTGATGGGCGCGACGAATTTGCCGTAAGCCCGGCCCGTTCCGGCGCCCGAAACACGGCGGGTGGGCGTGATCCGCTCCTAGCGTTAGCCCCACCTGCGCCAGGCGAAACCCATAACCCAAAGACCCGAAGCGGCTCCTAACGGAGAAGCTTCGGGTCTTTTTGGTGTTGGGGAGGGAAGCGGGGGTAAGCCCCCGTTATCCCTGGTAAATGGCTTATTTCTTGGCCGCGAGCCAGTCCGCCAAGGCGGAGATCTCGTCCGGCTTCAGCTTGCTGCCGAAGGCCGGCATGCCGTTGCCCCCGTTCGTGATCTGGGCGGTAATCTGGTCCTTGGATTTCCGTCCCCCTACCTTCGTCAGGTTAGTGTTGCCGCCCATGCGGCCCTCCAGGTTGTCCCCGTGGCAGGTTACGCAGTTCGCTTTGTAAACGGCTTGGGCATCCACCGTAGCGCCGCCGGTCGTACCCCCTGGCGTAGCGGCGCCGCCTCCGGGGCTCGGACTTGCTCCCTGCTTATTCCCTCCGCAAGCGGAGAGGGACAGAGCGAGAAGAACGGATACGGATAGGCCGGCCCATCTGCTTTTTGACATCATGAATGATTAACCTCCTTGCCAGTTAAGATGGCTAAGTTCTTAGAGCTTCGGTTAGCTTATCCTCTTTTTGTCGTATCATTCATCCCTTACCCTCCGGAGAGGCCTTTCAACCATATAAAAAATAACGGATAAAGAAAACATTCCCGGGCATAATTCCTCCAAAGGCATTACCATCCAGCGAGGAGGTCCAGGCATGGCTGACGAAACAAAAGAACCTACCGGAGGGACACCGGGAGACTCCCCCCGGCGGCCGCCCGATGAATCCCGTCGAAGCTTCCTGAAAGTTTCAGGGGCTGCGGTAGGTGGAGTGGTGGCAGGCGGGGTCATCGGGGGGCTTATCGGGAACGCTATCGGCCGAAAGAACAAGCCCCAGCAAGGGGGAGGCGGCGGAGCGGCACCCGCTCCGGCCAAAGACTTCAACCAGGCGTTAATGTTCTTCACCCAGGATCAGTTCCGGATTGCGGAAGCGGCCGCGGAGCGCATATTCCCGAAGGATGATCTGGGACCGGGCGCCAAGGAACTCGGCGTCGCCTATTTCATCGACCACCAGATGGCCGGGCAGTACGGCATGAACGGGAAGGACTACATGATGGGTCCCTTCTCCAAGGCGGAAGCCACCCAGGGCTATCAGGCGAGCTTTAAGCGGCATGAGCTGATCACCATGGGGCTCGAGGCTCTGAACGAGTACAGCCAGAAGAAATATTCCGTGAACTTTCCGGAGCTGAAGGAAGATCAGCAGGATGAGGTGCTGACAGCCTTTGAGAAGGGACAAGGGGTGCTGCTGAAGGATGTGCCGGGCAGCCTGTTCTTCAACCTGTTCCGGTCGCTTACGATTGAGGGAGCTTATGCGGATCCGCTGTACGGCGGAAATAAGGGCATGGGGGGCTGGAAGATGAAGGGCTATCCGGGAGACCAGATGGCTTACATCGACAAGATCGAGAAGGATGGCTTCATCAAGATGGATCCCGCCAGTCTGCATGATCATATGGGACATTAACCGTTAAGGAGAATTTAAGGAGGGATAACCCATGGCTACCAAATTGCCCAAGGTTCCGGTCGTCATCGTCGGGATGGGCTGGGCGGGAACGATTATCGCGTCGGAGCTGACGAAGGCGGGAACGAAGGTCGTCGGCCTGGAGCGCGGCAAAAACCGCAGCACCCAGGACTATTTCATGGTTCACGATGAGCTTCGCTATGCTCAGCGGTATGAAATGATGCAGGACCTTTCCCGGGAAACCATCACGTTCCGTAACACTGAGAAAGTGAAATCGCTGCCGATGAGGTCTTACGGTTCTTTCCTGATGGGAGACGGGCTTGGAGGCGCAGGAATTCACTGGAACGGGCAAAATTTCCGCTTCCTCCCGTATGATTTCGAGATCTACTCGAAGACGGTGGAGCGCTACGGCAAGAAGAAGATCCCGGACGGGATGCAGCTGCAGGACTGGGGCATAACCTATGACCAGCTGGAGCCTTATTTCGATAAGTTTGAGAAAATGGCGGGCATTTCCGGTGAGAAGGAACAGAATCCGATGGTGGGTAAGCGCTCCGCCCCTTTCCCGGTTGGTCCGATGAAGAAGTCGCCGATGATGAAAATGTTCGAGGACGCCTCGAAAAAGCTCGGGTTTCACCCTTATGTGATCCCTTCCGCCAATCTGGCGGACGCCTACACGAACTCGGACGGCATCTCCCGGGCGGCCTGCCAGTACTGCGGGTTCTGCGAACGCTTCGGCTGTGAATACGGAGCGAAGGCGGACCCGGTCGTTACCGTGCTGCCCGTCGCCCAGAAGACCGGGAATCTGGAGGTTCGTACGTTCTCGAACGTAATCCGGGTGCTGCACACCGGGAGCAAGGCGACCGGCGTCGTGTATGTCAACACGATGACCGGGGAGGAATTCGAGCAGCCTGCGGACGTGGTCGTTCTGACGAGCTATGTCTTTAATAACGTGAGACTGCTGCTGACCTCCAAGCTCGGCAAACCCTACGACCCGCAGGCCGGTACCGGGGTCATCGGCAAGAACTACGCCTACCAGATTGTCGGCGGCCAGACGGTCGGCTACTATGACGACAAAGAATTTAACCTGTACATGGGAGCGGGTGCCCTGGGCAGCGCCATTGACGATTTCAACGGGGATAACTTTGACCATGGGAGCTTGAATTTCCTCCATGGGGCGAACATTCGGATCACCCAGACGGGCATGAGACCCATCGCCAATAACCCGACTCCGAATGGAACGCCCAAATGGGGCAAAGCTTTCAAGCAGGCGTCCATCAAGTACGCGAACCGCAATCTCGTTGTAGCGACCCAAGGGTCGAACATGGCGTGGAGGCATCATTATCTGGACCTGGATCCTACTTACAAGGATGTATACGGTCTGCCGCTGCTTCGCCTGACATACGACTTTGAGGACCAGGACAAGGAATTGGTTAAGTTCATGGCTACCAAAACCAGTGCGATCATGAAGGAAATGAAGCCGACCAAGCAGGAAACGGCCAATGTCATCACGACCTACAACATCGTCCCGTACCAGTCCACTCACAATACGGGCGGGGTCATCATGGGAGCCGATCCGGGCACTTCGGCGGTAAACAGCTACCTGCAGATGTGGGATGCGGATAATGTCTTCGTGGTCGGAGCTTCGGCTTTCCCGCACAACAGCGGATACAACCCGACGGGGACGGTGGGAGCGCTCGCGTACCGGGCGGCCGATGGTCTTCTCCAGTATTTGAAAAAAGGCGGAGGCTCGCTCGTCTAGAAACGGAGGGATGCAGCATGGAAGCGAAGGAGATGGTGGGGCATCTAACCGAGCTCCGGCGGAGGCTGCTCATTGCCGCGGCGTGGTTCCTGCTGATGCTGGTGGCGGGACTGTATGTCTCGCCCCATCTGCTGCGGTACATCCAATCGCAGCCTGCCGCGGTTCCCATCGAGTGGAACGTGTTCGGCTTTACCGACGGACTGGCCATCTATATGAAATGCGCGTTTGTCTTTGCGGCTTTGTTTACCCTCCCGGTGCTTATGTACCAGGTCTGGCATTTTGTCCGGCCGGGTCTCACGGAAGAAGAAGCCAGGGGAACGCTCCTGTACGTGCCCGCCTCGTTCGTGCTGTTCGGGATTGGACTTACGTTCAGCTACCTCGTGGCGTTTCCCATGATGGTCGGCTTCATGAAGAAGCTGAACGGCAGCATCGGAGCGGTGGAAACGTACGGGATCGACAAATACTTCACGTTCCTGTTCCACACGGTGGTCCCGCTCGGCTTTGCCTTCGAGATGCCGCTTGTGGTGCTCTTCCTGACCCGGCTCGGGCTGCTGACGCCCGAGCGGCTGAAGGCTACACGCAAATATGCTTACGTGGGACTGGCCGTGCTCGGCACCTGCATTTCGCCGCCGGATTTCGTTTCCCATCTGTCCGTGACCATTCCGCTTATTCTGCTGTTTGAGGTTAGTACGGCCGTGGCGGGAAGGTACTACCGCCGCCGTTTGTCGGCTGTCCCCACTCCATGAAAGGAGGTAAACCATGTTTAACAACATAGGCATTTCCGGCCTGGTGATCATTCTGCTCATCACCCTCGTCGTATTCGGGCCGTCCAAGCTGCCGCTCCTCGGAAGAGCGGTAGGCGACACCTTGCGGGAGTTCCGCAATTCCACCAAAGGAATGGTGGAGGAAGCGACGCTGGAGGAAGGCAAGACGGAGAAGAAGACTTGGGAATAGGGGAATAGGGAAGCTTAGGCTTCCTGTGAAGACCGGTCTCCTCGGAGGCCGGTTTTTTCGCATTTTAACAAATTCTTCAAGCTGCCGTAATGCGGCGCATACAATCCTTTTCTACAATTTAACAAATAGGCTTGTCTTCTAATTCTGGAAAAGGAGACCGGTTAGTAGGAAGAAAGGGAAGGGTGAATAATGGTCAAGCGTAAGATTTTGAGCATGTTTCTGTCGCTAAGTGTTCTGGTTACCGGATTTCCGCTGGCCGGAACGGTCCCCTCGGTTAGCGCCTCGGCCGCTCAGCCGTATCTGTTGATAACGGAGCTGGTTGCCAACTCCAAATCGGCTCCAGGCGGGACGAGTGAGGCTTATGAGTTTATCGAGGTGTACAACAATAGCAGCCGCACGGTTAACATGAAGGATTACAAGGTCGTTTACGATTATTACGACAACCGGACTCCGCTGGAGTGGGATATGGCGGACGACCGCCCGCTCGCCCCCGGAAAGACGATGGTTCTGTGGAACCTCACCGATCCGGCGACCAACGGCGGAATAACTTACGACTTGGAAAAGTTTAACGCTATGTATGGAACGAATCTGACCGATGCCCAGGTGGCGGTCTTTCATTCCGGAGGGATGGCCAACAAAGGCGGCCGCAGCTTGTCCATCGCCCCGGATCACGGCCTGAACCGGATCTCGACGGCAAGCTACAACGGACCTACCTCCGACGACAGCACGGATGATGCGGACGGCAAGAGCGTCACCTACGGACCTCCTGCAGAGGGGACGAGCCGGATGACTAAGCTCGCCTCCAAGCAGGTGCCGACACCGGGAACGCTTGTGGCCGGTCAAACGCCTGGACAGCCGATCGAGCTTCCGGAGGATTATTTCGAGCCGGTCATCCAGCACAGCCGGCCCTTTGCTAACATGGAGGTCCAGGATTTGACCATTTCCGCCTCCGTCTACGAGGAAACCCGGCTCGACTCCGTCACGCTTTATTATGAGACGGATAAACAAGACACTTATACGTCAGTGCCGATGAGTGTGACAGGTGCCGCTTATTCCGCCGTCATTCCCCAGGCCGTTCTCCAGGGAGCTTCTTCTCTGAAGTATTACCTGGAGGCGTCGGACGGCACCCACGTCACCCGTCTGCCGGAACAGGCGGATCAAACGTTTGACATTTCCATTTTCGAAGCCTTGGATTACACCAAGCTGCCCGACCTGCTTATTACCGAGATCGTGCCGAACCCGGACAGCGCTCAAACCTATGAGTACATAGAGGTTTATAACTCGACGGATCAGCCCGTTAACTTGAAGGACTATAAACTGAAATATATCTATCCGAATAATACCTTCAAGGACTGGGATCTGGATGAGGACAGGCTGCTGGCTCCGCAGCGCAGCATGGTGCTGTGGATTAACAACCTGGCAAGCCAGGGCAAAACCTTGGCTGATTTCAACGCCAACTTCGGGTCCGCCGTCACGGAAGACCAGATCATGCGCACCACTCCTAACGATGGGATGATCAATTCGGACAAACGGACCTTGGCCATCGTCACCGACACCGGGCTCGAGATCAGCCGCGCCTCCTACAATGACGGAGAAGTGATGAACGAAGCCGTCAGCAAGAAAGGGATCGGCTACGAGTATCCGAAGGACGGAACCAACGTCATGATCAAGCAGGGCTACGGCCTGACGGCCAGCCCGGGGAGTGTAACCGCGAGCCAAGTGCCCGGCCAGCCGAAAACTCTGTCCGCGGATGCCACCGCTCCGGTGATTTCACACACCCCGCCTTTTGCCATGACTCCTCCCGTGGATATTATCTTGAAGGCAGGGGTAACGGATGACAGCAGCATCAAGCGGGTCACGTTCTACCATAAAGCGAAGGAAGAGGACACCTACCAAGGGGAGAACCTGGAGAGGGACGCGGAAGGGAATTATACGGCCAAAACCATTTCCTTCTACGACCTGCTGAAAACGAAGGCTCTGGAGTATTATTTCGAAGCCACCGACGGGCGGAATATGATATCCAGCCAGGCTCAAAATGGCGGCAAGCCTTATTCGATCACCATTCAGCACGAAGAAGTGGATCCGCTAACCTTGAATGTTAAGGACGGGGACTTCCTGTCGGGAACCCGTAACCTGCTCGGGGCGAGCAGCGATGAGAATGAAGCGACCAGCCTCTGGATCGATGGGGTCCAAGTGCCCGCGGTGGACAAGATGGTCCGTTCCGCTACCTTCGTCATGGAAGTGGACGGCTTCAACAAAGGCTACAAGAACGGTGTTCTCGCCGGGAACAAGGTGCTGAAGGTATTCGATGAGAGCATCACCGGCAACCGGCTGGTGACGGTCGATATTCCGGCAGAGGAGCTAAAGGCGGGCGCCAATGTCTTCTCCGTTTCCTCGGGCAACCGGGTGGATCCTCTCGATACGACGGACAACAACGATGATTTCAGCATTCAGAACGTCCGCCTGGTGCTTCCTGACGGGACGGTCATCCCGGTGGAGTCCACCAAGATCAAAATCGGGAACGGCACTTATGCCGACGGACCGATTACCAAAATCTCGCTTGGCGACGGGTCTTTCAACGACCAGACGGCCAAGGAGCGCGCGGACATGACGTTTACCATCCCGGAATCCAAGCTGACCGGCCGGTCCTACGATTGGGATACGAGCCGGGTGGCAGAGGGCGGGCACCTGGTGGCTCTGCAGGTGGACGGGACGACTCCACTGAAGCAGATCACAGCGAACGTCATCGTGGACAACACCAAGCCGGCGTTTACCTCCCTGTCCATTGAGGATAACAAGGCTTACCGCGGCGAAATCACCTTCTCGGCGGAAGCCTCGGACGACCGTTCCGGCGTGGCCGGGATCAAGGGCAAGCTGGATGGGCAGGAGATCGCGGTGCCGATGACGGCCCCCAACCTGTCGCTCACGCCGGGTGCCCACCAGGTTGAATTCATCGTAACGGATAAGGCGGGCAATGAATTCAGCCGGACGGTGCCGTTTACGGTGCTGCAGGAGCATCCTTACCAGCCCGAGAATCCAGCACCCGCACAGGGCGAGACCGGGGTGGACCGCAACGCGAAGCTTGGGGTAACGGTCAGCGACCCGACCGGAGATCCTCTGAACGTAAGCTTCTACAAGGCGTATCAGTATGATTTTACGGATAACACCGCAAAGCAGGCCTTCTCGAACGGCTCGGACCGGGAGCCTCCTCTGGAGCTTGCCCCGGCGGGAGAGGTTCCTTTCAGCCAGGAAGCGATGAATTCGGTTAAGGCGGTGGACGGGCAGTATTTTACGACCGACTACAACGAGAAGTTCCCTTACCAGCGCTTCGAATTCACGGTAGCCGATGATTTGACGGGGATCGAGCAGGTAGAAGTGCTGTGGCGCGGCCATTCGAAGCCGGACCGGCAGGTCACGCTCTACACGTGGAATCATACAACGGGGAAATGGCAGGCCGCCGCTTCCGGGGTAGGGGAGCAGGATTTCACCCTGAAGGCCAATGTAAGCGTTGCGGACATGGTCAAGGACGGCAAAATCGACGTGCTGGTGCAGGATCTGGTGCCGTCTCCGGACGATTATGATTTTGCTTTTGCGTGGATGAGTGATACCCAGTATTACTCCGAGAGCTGGCCGCAGACGTACAAAACGATGACCCAATGGATCGCCGACAACCATGTCGAGAAGAAGATCGACTATGTGGTTCACACGGGAGACATCGTGGACAACTATGATGTGCCGGAGCAGTGGGATGCCGCCGATGCGGCGATGAAGGTGCTGGACGATGCCCGTGTTCCTTACGGGGTCGTAGCCGGGAACCATGACGTGAACCATGTCGAGGCCCGCTACAACGAATATTGGGACCATTTCGGCCGCCAGCGCTTCGAGAACAACCCTTGGTACGGCGGAGACTTGAACAACAACCGTGACCACTACGACCTGATCTCGTCCAAAGGCAACGACTTCATTATCCTGTATCTGGGCTGGTCCATTACGGATGAGACGATCCAGTGGGCGAACGATGTTCTGAAGCGGTACCCGGACCGCAATGCGATTATCGCCACCCACGAATACATCGCCCCGGGCGGCTTCTATGCCGGACAAGGGGAGGACCTGTGGAAGAAGCTCGTGGCGAAGAACCAGAACGTCTTCCTGGTGCTCTGCGGCCATATTCACGGCGTCGCCTATAACGTCAAGCATGCGGAGGACGGACACGCCGTCATCGAGATGCTGATGGACTACCAGTCCGGACCGGAGGGCGGACTTGGCTATATGCGCCTTCTGCAATTCGACATGGACAACAAGCAGATGCTCGTCAACACCTACTCGCCGAAGCTGGATGACTACATTTACTTCGACGACAAGCCGGAATCGGAGGAGTTCAGCCTCCCGATCAACCTGAAGCCGATTGCGAAGCAGGTGGCAACGGATTATATCGGGGTGAATGTGTACACGGACGAGCTTATCGGGGAGCGTAAGAACGTCAAGAGCGGCGAACGCGCCGAAGTGCCGTGGAATCTGGACAAGCCGTCAAAGATGTACCATTGGTATACGACGCTCGCCGATGATTTTGGCGGGTATACCCGGTCGGATCTTTACGAGTTCACGACGGAGGCCTTTGAACCCGGCAGCGGAAACGGCGGCGGGAATGACAACGGCAACAACGGCAATAACGGTAATAACGGCAGCAACGGCAACGGTAGTGGGAATGGCAGCAGCAACGGCAATGGAAACGGCGGAGGGACCGGCGAGGGCAGCGGCAAGCCGAATCTTCATACGGTGAAGCCGGAGGAGCTCAAGCAAGCGGAAGGTAAACCGATGATCGCCTTGCCAGAGGGTAAGGTTGGGGTTTCCCTTCCGGCCCGTGCTGTCGAATCGATCGGAGAGCACGGCTCGCTTACCTTGGCCAAAGGAGAGCTGAAGCTCACCCTTCCGGCGTCTGTCCTCGCCTCGGCGGCCTCTCTGCTTCCGGCAGGGGAGCTGGATTCCGCCAGCCTGGAAGTGCAGGTTAAACCGGTGGAGTCCGCTTCCAAGCCCGGACTTAAGCCGTCCGGAAGCACCTATGAGCTGACGATCGAAGCCGTGTCGAAGGACGGGAAAGCCTACCGGCTGTCCCAATTCTCCACGCCGGTTACGATCACCCTCCCGGCTGATTTAACGGACAGTCCGAAGCTTGCGGGCATCTATTACATCGATGCCGACGGACGCTTCGAGCGGATTGGGGGCACCTACAAGGACGGGGCCTATACGGCTGAACTGAGTCATTTCAGCACGTACGGAGTCTACGAATACACCAAAACCTACAAGGATGTTCCTGCGGCTCATTGGGCCTTCCCGATGATTCAGCAGCTATCCTTCCAAGAAATTGTTCAGGGTGTGACGGACGACCGGTTTGCACCGGAGCAGCAGGTCACCCGGGCGGAATTTGCCGCCCTGCTCGTCCGGGCCCTAGGCCTTAAGGCGGACCCGGCTTCCAAGCTTCCTTTCTCGGATGTGAGAAGAGAAGACTGGTTTGCGGAACCCGTGCTGGCCGCCTACGGAGCGGGCCTGATCGAAGGAGTCAGCGCTTTGGCATTCGATCCGAACCGGTCCATCTCCCGGGAGGAGTTGGCAGTTATGACGGTAAGGGCGCTGGAGAAGAAGCAGGGACGCGCGCTTGCGGAAGGGGTTCTGCCTTTCGGGGACAAAGCGGAGATCAGCGGCTGGGCACAGGCCGCTATTGCCAAAGCCTCGGTCGCCGGCATTCTTGACGGCCGGGCCGAAGGCAGGTATGCGCCCAAAGGCAGCGCCACCCGCGCGGAAAGCGCCAAGCTGATTCTCAGCCTGGTGGAACGGCCATGATCCGGGCGATCCGGTATGCGGCATCGATTCTCTTCGCCGTCCTCCTAATGGCGGGGACGGTGGGGAATCCCGCTCGGGTCCAGGCCCATATCGGGACGATCGGATACTCGGAGATCCGTGCGGCGGACCATACCCTGTCCTATACCCTCCACCTGGAGGCGAGGGAGGTAGAGCAGTGGGTAACGATCCGCAGCCGGAAGACCGTTGTCATCGACCCGGATTCGACGGCTAAGCCGGACGGCCCCTCGTGGACGGATTCGGACCTGCTGAGGATGATCGGAGAGACGCTGGAGGTAACGGCGGACGGACAGAAGGGCCGGGTGGACCTGAAGGCTTCCTCGGTCGACAAGAAGAACGGGATCGACATGCTGACGCTTCAGCTGGAATATCCGTTCCCCAAGCCGGTTGGGGAATATAAGGTCAACTATCACTTCTTCTATGATCTCGATGACCCGCAGCATCAAAATTTCGTCACTCTGTGGGAAAACGGAAAGCAGGTGCAGAGGGTATTCAACAAGGACCTGAGGGAGATTAAGCTTACACCATCCGGAGCCGAACAGACGACAGCGGCTGCGTCTAAGCCCGAGAAGGAGCTTTCCTCCCATGCAAAAGCCGGCGGGTCCTGGACCATCACTTTCCGCGACTTCTTCGTGACGGGAGTCAGGCATATCTGGACGGGCTATGATCATCTGCTGTTCCTTCTCGGGCTGCTCATTCTGAAGCAGAGCACAAAAGCGTACATCCGGATCGTATCCGCTTTTACAGTAGGGCACAGCGTCACACTCGCCCTTGCCGCTCTGGATATCGTCCGCGCGCCGCTTTCGGTCATCGAGCCGCTGATTGCCTTGAGCATCGTCTTCATCGCCGTGGAGAACCTCTGGTTCAAGCGGCACGGGCACCGCTGGCTGATCGCCCTTGGGTTCGGCTTCATCCACGGGTTCGGATTCGCGGACATTCTGCATGGAGCCCTCGGGGAGCATTACTTGTCGGCCTTGCTCTCGTTCAATCTGGGTGTGGAGGCGGGCCAGCTGGTCGTGCTGGGAGCCCTGCTGCCGCTTCTTCTCTACCTGAGACGGGTAACGTGGTACCCGCGGGTCCTCTATGCGGCCTCCGGCCTCATTGCCTTGATGGGCACCTATTGGTTCATCGGACGAATAGCCATCTAAGCTCGTAAAAAGAAAAAGGTACCCGCCGGCTTACGCTGTAAGCCGAGGGTACCTTTTTGGCGTGGTGGGAACCAAACCGGCTGCAGGCATCGCTTCCCGCCTGGCCGCCAAACCGGTCGAATTTGAAGCAGAGGCCTCGTCCGGCTGAGAACCATGGCGTCTGGGGGAACAGCAGCCGCGTCTGACCGGAAATCCCGGCCGGATGGAGAGGCAGAAGCCATGCGCGCGCCAAACCGGTCAACCGGATGGAGGGGCAGCCTTAACCGGAAATCCCCTCCGGACCGGCGTAGGGACCAGCTGGCTTAAGGACTCGGCTGCCCCTCGGTCTCCCGCCATTGCTCCATCGCCTTGTGAAGCCGCCTCATGGCCTCCTCGACCATGGAGCGTGGGCAGCCGGCGTTCAGGCGCATGAAACCTTCTCCTCCCGGACCGAAGGCTGTGCCCGCATTCAACCCGAGTCCCGCTTTATCGGCCAGGAAACGCGCGAGCTCGCGGTCGTTCATGCCGAGCCGGCGGAAGTCCATCCACAGCAGGTAGGTGCCCTGGGGGATGTTCACGCTTATCTCCGGAAGGTGTTCGCCCACATAGCCGCGGATGTAATCCAGGTTTCCTTTTACATAGGGGAGGAGGGCGTCGAGCCATTCGCTTCCCTCCCGGTACGCCGCTTCCGCAGCGGCCATGCCGAGCGGGGTGATGGAGCCGAGGAAGAAGCGCTGGATTTCCTTGCGGAACCTGTTGCGCAGCCCAGCATTCGGTATGATGATATTCGCGGTATTAAGCCCAGCGATGTTGAACGTTTTGCTGGGTGCGGTACAGAGGAACGTCCGGGAGGCGGCATCCGCCGAAAGAGAAGGGTACGGAATGTGCGAGCCGGGCTCGTGGACGAGGTCGGCGTGAATTTCGTCCGACACGACAAGCACGTTGTAGCGGCTGAGCAGCTCCTCCAGCCTCGTCAGCTCCTCCCGGGACCAGACGCGTCCGACGGGGTTGTGCGGGCTGCAGAGGAGAAACATCCGGATGTCCCCGCCGGAGAGCTGCTTCTCCAGATCCTCGAAATCCATCGTATAGCCGCCGTCTTCCCCGAGCTTCAAGGGATTCAGGGCCACCCTCCGGCCGTGTCCATCCACCACCTTGAAGAAGGGAGGATAGACCGGCGACTGCACGACAACGGCATCCCCGGGCTCCGTGAAGGCCTGAACGATAAGGCCCATGGCCGGAACGACACCGGGACAGTGCTGGATCCACTCCGGCTCGACCGGATAGCCATGACGGGTGCGCATCCAGCCGGCAAGCGACGCCTTGTAGGAATCCGTCGGATACGTATACCCGAGCACCCCGTGGTCCACACGGGAATGGAGGGCTTTAAGGACCGGCTCGGGTGCGGCAAAATCCATGTCCGCCACCCACATCGGAAGAATATCGGACGCTCCGAACAGGGAAGCCGCCTGGTCCCACTTCTCGGAGGCGGTCAGCTTGCGGTTAATCGGGTTATCAAACTTCATGAGTGTCTCTCCTATAAGAAAGATTGGTCCTCTCCCCGGGCAGGCAGGACCTTGCACTTCCTAGTATAGACATAACCGGTTCCCAACTCCACAGGCCTCCAGCCCTTCTTTACTGCAGCGGCTCGGGGGCCTTTTCCCCGGGCGGGTAGCCCGTCGTGATCTCCGTGAACAGGTTCTTCTGCGCGGGTTCTTCTCCTTGACGCCTACTCATCGGAAAGCGTTGCTCCAGAAGCTTCTCCATATCCGCCAAGGTCAGCGGCCGGGCGTGAGGAAAGAGCTCGTACCCGAGCTCTCCGTTATCCTCGATCGTTCCGTTCTTGATGTCCTCGATTCGGGAGAGCCCGGCCATCCGAAGCCTTTTTTCGAGGTCATCCACAGAGATTCGTAGGATTTCAAGGTTGCGGGTCAGAAGGCGGCCTTCTTGAATAACCGTTACCGCTTTGCCTTTGAGAAGGGTCTCGGCCCGGTTCCAGTGGACGGTCAGCCATTCGAGTCCTGTCAGGAAAACGACGAAAACCGCGACGGCGGCTAAGGAATACCTCACCCCTTTGCCGCCCACTTCGGAGCCCAGAACCGTACCGATCATGAGCAGGATGGTGATTTGCGGGGGAGCCATTTGGGCAATGGATTTCCGTCCCGCCAGTCTAAGGAGAATGACGCCCGCCACAGCAAGCACCAGGGAGCTTCCGATAATCGTCCACATAACCGTTTCCTCCTTTTGGATGGGGTTAGGTTCCCCGGATTCCTTTCGCCCCATCCATTTTTCCCCATGAGGTGCCGTTGTCACATCCGCATCGCCTCTCTCTTCTTCTTACGTTAGCGTGCTATACTGGTCTTACTACCGATTAGTGGAAGGGAGTCAGTGCTTTTGTTTCGGATTATGCTGGTGGAAGACGACGAGAGAATCCGCTCCATCGCGGCGGAAACCCTTCGCAAATGGCAGTACGAGGTGATCGAGCTAACCGCCTTCGGCCAGGTCAAGGACGATTACGAACGGCATCAGCCCCATCTGGTTATTCTGGATATCAACCTGCCGGTGTACGACGGGTTTCATTGGTGCCAGCAGATCCGCTCGGTGTCGAAGGTGCCGATTCTGTTCCTGTCTTCCCGCAGCGAGAACCTCGACATCATTATGGCCATCAACATGGGCGGAGACGATTTTATCCAGAAGCCGTTCGACCTCGGGGTGCTGGTGGCGAAGGTAAGCGCCCTGCTTCGCCGCAACTATATGTATCAGGAAGAGAGCCAGAAATGGAGCCACCGGGACTTGAGCTTCCATCTGTCCAACTCCACCGTCGAGTATGGGGGGCGGACGGCCGAGCTGTCGCGCAATGAATTCATCCTTATGCAGGCGATGATGCGCCGCATCGGCCGGATCGTTTCCCGCGAGGACCTGATGCAGGCGCTTTGGAACGACGACCAGTTTGTGGACGACAACACCCTGACCGTTAATGTCAACCGCCTCCGGCGCAAGCTCTCGGACCTCGGCCTCGAGTCCTTCATTGCCACACGCAAGGGAATGGGGTATATCATCGAATGAGCATCCTCCGGTTTCTGCGTTATGAATGGCCTTATCTCTTCCTGTATGGAGGCGGCCTGTTCCTGACCGTTGCCGTGGTTTACGCGGAGTCCCCGGCCGCCATAAGCTGGACAGGCTTCCTTTATCTTCTGATGCTCCATGGCTTGCTGCTAGCTGCTTTCGTGGCATTCAGGTATGGGCAAGCGCTCAAAGCGATCCGCCTGCTGGGGGAGGAAGACCACGAACCGATGTCCATGGAAGCGGAGGCATACGGGGAGGTTCTGGAGGCGAGGGAACGGGAACACATTCTGGAGCTAAACGAGATGCAGGAGAAGCAAAGGGAATACCACGATTTCATCGTCTCCTGGTTTCATGAGATCAAGACCCCCATCTCCGTTCTCCGCCTTATGCAGCAAACCGAGGTGGACAAGGCAGGCTTGGAGCAGGAGCTGTCGCGCATCGAGCATTATGTGGACCAGGCGCTCTATTATGCTAAGCTCGACAGCTTCAGCCAGGACTACCGGATTGTTCCCTGCGAGCTGGAGCCGCTTGTGAAAGAGATCGTGAAAGCCCGCGCGACCGCCTTTATTTCCCGCCGGATCCGGCTTCAGCTGGACGTAGGTGGACTAACGGTCCAAAGCGACCCCAAGTGGCTCCGGTTCATTGTGGATCAGCTCGTGTCGAACAGCCTTAAGTATACAAGTGCAGGGGGAACCGTCCGCATAACCGGTCATTCGGCATCCGACGAGAAGCAGCTTATCCTTCGCGACAGCGGAATCGGAATCGATCCGGAGGACCTGCCCCGAATCTTCAACCGGGGCTTTACGGGGGCCAACGGGCGCAGCTTCAGCCAATCCACGGGGATGGGCCTCTACCTGGCCCAGGAGCTGTCGGTTAAGCTGGGGCATTACTTGACCTGTTCCTCGGTGCCGGGTGAGCATACCGAAATGAGGATTCATTTTCCTAAGAACAGCGACCGGTACTTGGACACGCTGCGAAGCGGGAAGGACGGAGGAAGGGGAGGGACCGATAAGGCCTTATCCAGCAAAGGAAGCTCCGCTTCTCTTGTCGGACGGAGATAAACGAAAGTAAACAACCCTGCGGTGCACGGTCACTGCAGGGTTGTTTTTGGCGTATAAAGAAGGGGGCGGCTGCCTGTGTCAAGCGGTCCGCCCGCTTGCGATTTTGTAGTACAGGCTGCTGGAGGAGAGGTAGAGCAGGGCATAGAGGAGGAAATAAGCCCCGAGGGTCCCCCAGACGAGAGCGCTTATGTTGGGATAATCCTTGACCGAATCGACGATGTAGGTTTTGATGATCAGTCCGCTGTTCATCAAACCGAGGGCGAGCGGCGGCAGGAAGACGAAAAGCAGCTGCTTGCGGATGACGCTTTTCATCTGGCGCTGCTCCACACCCATTTTGCGCAGGATGGTGAAAGACGGCCGGGCTTCCGTGGCTTCCCGCAGCTGCTTGAAGTAGATGACGCTCGCCAGGGCGAACAGGGCGATAAGCGCGAGGAAAGCCCCGGAGAACAGCATGAGCGAGGAACCCTCGATCTGCCTGGAATAAACATCCGCAAAGGAAGAGTAGTAGGCTCCCGGGGTTTCCGTTACGGCCGCGTGCAGCTTCTCTGACAGCTTCTCCGCTCCTTTGGCGTTCCCGATCTGGTACAGGTGAAAGGTCCGGTGGGGAGCCTTGCCCGCCAGCTCCCGATAAGCTTCGTCGGATACGACGAGCACGGCGGGCTTCTTGAGCATGGACGAAGCCGGATCCGTAGCCCAGCCGAGAAGGGCATAGTCCTTTTTCTCGACTAAGGTGAAGGAGGTCTCCGTCTGGGCATTCACCCGGAAAGGCGGCTCCCCGCCTGAAGGATAACGCTGCGGAAAATCGGAGCCTTGGGCCAAAGCGGCCGCCTGCTTCCCTTGAAGCTGAACCGACTGGCCGTCTCCCCGCATCGCGGCGATCTCGTTGTAAGCCGACTGGCTCACGAGCAGAACCTTGGGGAGGTAATACTCCGGATTCTCGAAGGCCGTATCCAGACTCGTGACCGGTTCGGTCTCCAATGCTTCCAGGGTGCGGTGCTTCTTCACGGGATGGCCCTCTTCCTCCATGAGAAGGGCAAGCCTGTCGGGAAGGGCAGGGTCCTGCGCCTCGAAGGCGACATCATTGGGCAGGTTTTGCCCAACCGCCTGGAATTGCACCGTGTAATTGATCGAGACGAAGCACATGAGCATGATCAGGACCGTGCTGAACAGGGAAATGAAGCTGAGGTTCAACGTGTTCCCCCGGATCTGGAACCGGAGGGCGGCCGTCCACAGGACGGTATTGCCCTCATGGTAGCCTTTTCTGCGGCTGACCAGCCGGAGAAGCCAGCCGGCAAACTGACGGAAGAACAAGTAAGTTCCGGCGATGATTCCAATCGTGCAGGCAATCAGACTTGCGGACGTATAGTCCTGCCACATGACCGAGCCTTTGCCGCTTGCCAGGAGGAGATAGGAGGCCGCCAGCATGGCCGCAGATAGGATCGCCCAAGGGGCCGACACGGCTACCGGCTTCTCGCTCCGGGCTTTGGCGTGAAACAGATCAATGAGCTGAACCCGGCGGACCATGAAGAAGCTCTGGATGCTTATGATCACGGCGAGCAGCAGGAAGACGCCGGCGGTGGACCCGACCGCCTCTAATGGAAAGGACAGGGAGACGGCCTGCTCGTAGTCCATCAGGTTCATCAGCAGCATCCCGAACAGCTTGGACAGAAGGCCCCCTAGCAGAATGCCGGCGGCAAGCGAAACCGCTCCGATCGTGAGCGTTTCATAGAAGATCATCAGGGTAACCTGTTTCTCGCTCATGCCGTACAGCAGGTACATGCCGAATTCCTTTTTGCGCTGCCTCATGAAGAACGAGTTGGCATACAGGATGAAGAAGACGATGAACAGGAAGATCACCACCGATGCGATGGTGACGCCCGTTTGAAAGTTCTGGCGGGCCTTCAGAGCGTTGAGAATATCTTCGTTGTACATCAGTGACGAGAACGTGAAATAAATAAGGACGCCCGTAATCATGGAGAACAGGTAGACGGAATAGAGGCGGAAATTGCGCCGGACGTTTCTCAGCGTGAGGTCCAAGAGGCTCATCGGATCCCCCCTCCAAGCAGGCTTTGGGTTTCGAGGATGCGGTCGTAGAAAACTTTCTGGCCGATTTCGCCGGCATACAGCTCATTCACGATAACCCCGTCCCGCAGAAAAATGACCCGTTTGCAGAAGCTCGCGGCATAGACGTCATGGGTCACCATGAGGATGGTCGTCCGGAAGCTTTCGTTCAGGGCGGCGAGCTCTTCGAGCAGCTGAGTGGCGGCACGGGAGTCGAGCGCCCCGGTCGGCTCATCCGCAAAGACGACGGACGGCTTGGTGATGATGGCCCGCGCACAGGCGGTACGCTGCTTCTGGCCACCTGACAGCTCAGCCGGGTATTGGCCGAGGAGGCCGTCTAGGCCAAGCGCTTTCGCGATGGGGCCGAGCCGGGCTTCCATCTCGGTTTCCGCGACTTTCTGAAGGGAGAGGGGAAGCAGGATGTTTTCCTTGACGGTCAGAATGTCGAGCAGGTTATAGTCCTGGAAGATAAAGCCCATCCGCTCCTGGCGGAACCGGCGGAGCTCCTTCCGGCTTAAGGAAAGCAGGGACTTGTCCTCCAGCCGGACTTCTCCTCCCGACAGCCGGTCGATGGTGGAAAGGACGTTCATCAAGGTGGATTTGCCGGATCCGGACGGGCCCATGATGGCCGTGAATTCGCCGGAAACGACCGTAAGGTCGATATTTTTCAGAACCAGGGTTTTGCCGTAGCTTTTGGTCAGATGGCGTGCTTGGATAACGGGGGTTCGGGTTGTGGTCATAGCGCTTCTTCCTCCTTCTTCCTCTACTATAGAGGACAGGGGCGGATGGTTCCATCGATCGGGAAGACAGGCAGGTGACGGTTTTGTCACTTTGGCTTTTTTCGGAAGTAGGGCTCTGCGCTGACATTCCGGCACGATTGCGCTAGAATAGAAGCATCCATCCCCGTACGTTAGAAGGAGAGCTTATGGACCCCAAAGACATTTTGACGACCGAAGAACTGGAAGCACTTCTGTCTCCGGAGGAACGGGCCTACTACAGAAGCCGGCGTTCCTCCGGAGCTGACGATTCGTGGGTGGGGGAGCTGCTGCTGCGACTCCGCCGGTTGGAGAACAAGGTGGAGCAGCTGACGGCCCGGGTCGAGTGGCTGGAAGCCCGAGGGGAAAGCGCCCCTGCTGCGGAGCCGGCTGCCTCGCCGGTGGAAGTGGAATCCGCTGTCGCGGAAGAGCCGGCTCCCGTTGTCCTATCCCGGGTAGAACGTTATCGGCGGGAACGAAACAAGGGCCGGTAAGCCGGATTCCCTCCCCGGTCCACGTCCGTTCTGCCTCTGTCTGGCTTGGACCTCCCCACGTGAAAGCTAATGCCCCTAACCGAAAAGAACCGGCCTGGAAGCGAACTTCCAGGCCGGTTTTGTTATATTAGATCGAATACGTGCCGATGTCCAATCCGTCCATGATCTGCTGCCGCAGCTCCACGAAACGGGAGCCGTTGCGGTTGCGGGGACGCGGCATGTCCGCCTGCAGCGTTTGGACGATGCGGCCGGGACGCGGGCTCATCACGTAGATCGTATCGGCCAGGTAGACGGCCTCGTCGATGTCGTGGGTGATGAGGAGCATCGTCTTGCCGGTGCCCCGCCACAGCTTGATAAGCTCATTCTGCATCGTCAGCCGCGTAATCGCGTCCAGCGCGCCGTATGGCTCGTCCAATAGAAGCACGTCCGGGTCCATGACGAGCGCCCGGGCGATAGAGGCCCGCTGCTTCATCCCGCCGGACAGCTGGTGCGGATAGTACTTCTCGAAGCCGGACAGGCCGACCTTCTCCAGTATGTCCTTGATCCGGTCCTTGCGCTCCTTCTCCGGAACATCCGCCAGCTCCAGGCCGAAGCCGACGTTTCTCTCTACCGTCCGCCAAGGGTACAGGGCGTGCTCCTGAAAGATCAGGATGCGCCGGGGGTCGGGTTTGGTGATGGTCTCCCCGTTTGCCGTGACCTGGCCGGAGCTCGGCGTCTCCAGGCCGGCGAACATGCGCAGGGCGGTGCTTTTGCCGCAGCCGGAAGGGCCGACAATGGCGGCGAATTCCCCCTGCTTGATCGTCAGGTTAATGTTGGACAGGACCTCCAGCGGTCCGAACGATTTCGTAACGTTTTTCAGTTCCAGGGTCTGCATTATTTACCACTCCCTCCCGATACATAGCGCCAGTGCAGCAGTCGCCGTTTCAGCCGCTCAAGCAGCACCAGATCAATCAGGGCGGCGATCGTGCCGATCACGATGATGCTGATGAGAACGCCCTGCATGTCGGCGATTTCGGAGCGGTAGCTCAGGTAGCGGCCGAGGCCGACCGAAGCCCCGCCGAACATCTCGGCTGCGATTAGGGACCGCCAGGCGTTCCCGAAGGAAAGCTGGGCGCCGGTGACGAGGGCGGGCAGCGATTCGGGTGCGAATACCCGCGTGATCAGCTGCTTGCGGCTCGCGCCCAGTACCCGGGCGAGCTCCAGGTGCGTCTTGTTCACGCCCTCGGTTCCGTTAAGCACGGACAGGGCCATCGGGAAGAAGCTCGCGATGGTGATGATCGTGATGATCGTCTGGCTGCCGAAGCCGAGTAGAATCATGAAGAACGGAACCCAGGTGATGGGCGGAATCGACTGCAGGATGGAGATGAGGCTCCGCAGGTAGACGGCGAAGGTTCTCGAGATTCCCCCGAGCAGCCCGAGCAGCGCTCCGAACAAACAAGCGGTGGGATAGCCGATGGCCAGGCTGTACAGTGAGCTCCACAAGCCCTTGGTGAATTCCGGGTTAGAGAATACCTTCAAGAGCCGGGGAAGAACGGCGGGAATGCCCGGCAGCAGAAAAGGTTTATTCAGCGCCAGGGAGGTTAGCTCCCAAATGGCGAGCAGGGTGCAGACGGCGGCCAGATAGGGCCAGGTTTTGCCGAAGCCCCGGGTGAACGCGTTTCCTTGAGGCTTCTTCGGGGCAGGTATCGAATTGGGTTGTCCAGTATCTTTACTCACGGCGTTAGCTCCCTTTTAGAGATAGGGCCCGCTGACCCGGATTGGGAATCAGCAGGCCCTGATTAGGTTAAATGGATTAGCGCGGCAAACCGGTTACTTCTTAACGGACTGCTGCCAGCTCAGATCCAGGATGTCCTCCACCTTCATAGGCTTGTCAAGGGCTCCCTGCTTCTGCATGATATCGGCCATTTCCTGCATGCGCTTGACCTGATCCGGGTTGATTTCCCAGTTAAACGTCTGGGAAGCGATGGATTCCTTGATGACTTCCTTCGCGGAAACCTTGCCGTTAGGCGTGTCCAGCGAATCGCCTTCAATAAAATGCTTCGTGATCTTATCGGCCGCGGCTTGAGGATCCTTCTGCAGCATCTCGATCGCCTCTTTCTGGGCGTCGAGGGCACGGTTGATCAAATCGCGGTCTTTCTTCAGCACGCTGTTAGACGTGATCATCACCATGCAAGGGAACGGCCATTCCTTGCCTACTTCATAGATCGGCTTCGCCCCAAATTGCTTCTGGGCGATCTTGTCGAACGGCTCGAAGACGAAGGCGGCGTCCACCTGGCCGGCTTGAAGCGCCTGAATAGCAGCGGCCGGCTCGACATATTTCATGTCGAGGTCCTTGTTCGTCAGGTTGGCCTTCGCGAGGGCGACCCCGTTCAGAACCACGTCCGCGGTGCTGCCCGGCTTCTGCGAAGCAAGTTTCTTGCCCTTCAGGTCGGCTACGCTCTTAATGGAGCTGTCCTTGCCGACGAGAATGCTGTGGAAGCCCATCTGGGCGCCGCCCACTACCTTCAGGTCGGCTCCCTGCGCCGACCAGGTCAGGGCATTGGTGAAGCCGAGGACGCCCGCATCCAGCTGGCCGCCGGCGATGGCCTTGATAAGGTCCGTACCGCTGTTGAACTTCGTCATTTCGGCCTTCAGCCCCTGCTTCTCGTACAGTCCCGCCTCATAGGCCAGAATGGCTTGGGCGTCATCCATAACGGCGAGGTAGCCGATCTTGATCGTCTTCGTTTCTTTCTTGGCCGGTGCGGAGGCGCCGGGAGCGGCCGAACCGGCCGGAGCCGGCGAACCGGAGGAGCCGCTGCTCTCGTTATTGCCGCAGGCGGCGAGAGCGGCGGAAAGCGTAACGGCAAGAGCAATCGTTCCGAGACGGCGGCGTCCGGATTTGTTGGTATTCACGTATGAGTCCCCCTAGACTAAATTCCATAATTCCTACTAGTTTAATAGGAATATTATAAGTAGAAAGAGAGAGACCGTCAAGTCTTTTTCTGGATGGTTGTCCCGATCTATGGAGGGTTTTGTCGAACGGAAGACTTGCGGGTAACGAGCGAATGGGCCTTATTCACCCGAGGTACGCCGAGGGTTTGCTCAGCCGGAACGAGCTTCGGCGTCTACGGTCCCCGAACCGGCCTTCCGGTGCAAAGATGGGGTCGTTGGTTGAGTTGCCTGAGCCGGACGATTATAATGAAACCATCAACGACTATAGAAAATGGAGCTTATTCTAATGGAAGAAATCGAAGTGCTTGTTAACCGGCTGATCGGCGAAGGGCAGCTGCTGCAGGCCGTGCTAAGCGGGCCCCGGCGCAAAGCCCCGGACCAGGCATCCAAAATAAAGGTGAAACCCGTCCTGCTGAAGGGAAAGCTTCACTACCAGTTCTCGAGCACTGTGGGACAGAAGGAGCTGCATGACAACCTGGAGCCGGCTCCTGCGGCCTTGAAGCTTGCGGAGCTTCTTCGGGAGGCGTTCAAGCAGGGGCTTCTTCAGTCGGCGGAGGCGGATTACCAGGTCCTCGTTAACAAGAAAGGGAAGGCGGCCCTTCTCCGGAAGCCCGCTACGAGGAAGCCGGAAGAGGCGGGTCTCTCCCACAACCGGCGCAAAAACTACCTGCTGGAGGAAGGCGTCCCGGTTCCCTTCCTGGTCGAGCTCGGCGTAATGACGCGCGAGGGGAAGGTGGCGGCCGCCAAATACGACAAGTTTCGGCAGATCAACCGCTTCCTCGAAATGATCGACGATGTCATGCCTGCCCTGGCGGACAAGGAGCAGATCCGTATCATCGATTTTGGCTGCGGCAAATCTTACCTGACCTTCGCCCTGTATCACTATCTTGTGCAGCTGCAGGGGAAAAAGGTGACGGTCACCGGCCTTGATCTCAAGGAGGATGTCATCCGTCACTGCAGCGCTCTGGCCGCCCGGCTCGAGTACAGCGGGCTGCGGTTCGAGATGGGCGACATCGCTGATTATTCGGACGCGGGCCGGGTCGACATGGTCGTGACGCTTCATGCGTGCGACACCGCGACCGACGCGGCGCTCGAGAAGGCCGTGCGCTGGGAGGCGGATGTGATCCTCTCCGTGCCGTGCTGCCAGCATGAGCTCTTCGGCCAGGTCAAGAGCGAGACGCTGGCCCCGATGCTGACGCACGGCATCATCAAGGAGCGGTTCTCCGCGCTCGCCACCGATTCCGTGCGGGCCCGGCTGCTGGAGCTGGTCGGCTACCGGACCCAGCTGCTCGAATTCATCGACCTGGAGCACACGCCCAAAAACCTGCTCATCCGGGCGGTTAAGCAGAGCCCGCCCGATAAGGAGACGCTGGCCCGTCTGGCAGCGGAATACAAGACCTTCCGGTCCTTTCTCGCCATTGATCCTTATCTGGAGCGGGCGCTGGCCGACCGGCTGGGGGACGTTCTTGCCGGCCGTCAGGACCAAGACGCTGATCGGCCCTAAGGCCCGGAGGTAGCTGCAGCGGTCCCTGCCACTCTTCCCTCTCAGAAAGAAAGCCCGCCCCGGTCGGCGACCAGGGCGGGCTTTCTTTCATGTATCCTTCGAATTATCCTCGAAGCGGCTCTCCAACTCGGTCAACACCCTTACCGGAAGGAGGCGAAAGCCGTTTCCCGTTCGTTTGGATTATCCGGCTTTCTTTAAGTCCATCGCGGGGAAGGCGAGCTGAGGCTACAGCATGCCCTCCTGCCGGGCTTTTTTCGCGGCCTGGATGCGGTCCCGCACGTCCATTTTGGAGTAGATGCTGGAAATGTAATTCTTAACGGTTCCCTCCGACAGATAAAGCTTCTCGGCGATTTCCCGGTTGTTCAGGCCGTCGGCGATGCAATGAAGCACCTGCAGCTCCCGCTCGCTCAGGCCGTAGGTTTCGGGCGGGGCACCCGTGGGTGCTCCACCCGATTCGCGTGACGAGCCGGCTTGTCCGGTCCCGGGCTCGGCCGCGGCGGCTCCGGCCCCCTGCGCCTTCGCCACCAGCATCCTCGCGATGTCCTGGGGAATCAGGGTGCCTCCCCGGCTGACCCATTTGATTCCGTCGGCCAGCTCACGCGGGTGAATGGCTTTCAGCAGGTAGCCCTCCGCGCCGGCTGCCAGGGCATCGACCACATAGTCCACTTCCTGGAAGGTGGTCAGAATAATGACGCGGATCTGGGGCCAGCGGGCCTTGATCCGGCGCGTCGCCTCCACCCCGTCCATCTCGGGCATATGGATATCCATCAGCACGATGCCGGGAGCGGCGCTTTCGCAAAGCTCCAGCGCCACACGGCCGTTCTCGGCCATCCCGACCACTTCTATCTCCGGATCCATATCCAGCACGATGTGAAGGCTTTCCCGGATCAAATCCTGGTCGTCCACGAGCAGCAGTTTGATGTCTTTCATTCCCATCCTCCTTATCGTAAAACGGTTAACAAGAACAGTCCCGTCTTCCGCCTTCTATTGTTCACCCTTGTTCCCAGCACCTGCCGCAGCCGGCCGGACAGGCACCGTGCAGACGACCGTGGTTCCTCCGTCCGGCTGGGAGCGGATGTCGAGCGAGCCGTTCAGAGAAGCCAGCCGTTCCTTCATCGCGCCAAGGCCGAAGCCCGCCACGAGCTCGCCTGTGCCTGTGCCGTTGTCCACGACATACAGCTGCAGCTGGGCAGGCTGGTAGGCCAGCACGATCTCGACCGAGCTCGCCTCCCCGTGCCTCTTGGCGTTGGTGAGGGACTCCTGCAGGCAGCGGACCATCGTCAGAACGGCGGTTTGAGGGAGATCGGTTTCTACGCCCACGGTCTCTATCCGGATCCGCGTCCCCGTATGAGCGCTGAACTCCCGGGCCAGCTTTTCCAGCTGCTCGTAAAGGGTTCCTTCCTCGGGCGGGGCAATCTGATGGATGCTTTTCCGGACTTCCTCTAAACCGCGGCGGGTGACGTTCCGAAGCACCTCCAGCTTGGCGGCCGCCTTGTCGGGAGCGGAAGCCAACAAATACGAGACGGCATCCATCCCCATGATAACGGAGGTGAACGTATGGCCCACCGTATCATGAAGCTCCCGGGCCAGCCGGTTCCGCTCCTCCAGAAGCGTCAGCTTCTCCACCTGCCCGGCATATTGGGCAAGAGCGGCATTCTGCTCCCGGATCAGCTCATACTGGCGGAGGTTCTCCTCGTAGAGCCGTTTGGTTCTCAGGTGGGTCCGCCAGATCCGCTGAATGGCATAGCCGATTCCATACAGGAGTCCATGGTTGAGCGTTTGCCCGATCATGTCTCCGACATAGGGATAGTCGCCGACCAGGAGCCAGTCCGCCAAGGGAATCCCCAGCACGAACACGGGTGCGGTCCACCAGGGCGAACGCCCGCGGGAGAAGAACCCGATGACGAGGCAGGGAAGCGTAAGGATGCCCGCGGCTTTCCCGGTCTGTAAGCTCAGGTACAGCTCCGCCGGCCCGCTTGTCAGGAGCAGAGCGAGCAGGAACCACCGGCGGCGGATATAGCCCGGGCGCCAGAACACGAAGGGAAGGTAGCAGAGAAGCATCAAGCTTCCCGTGACCGGCCAGGAAGCCCGCTCGGCAAGCTCGGGATCCAGAATCGTTTTGATAAAGGCAAGTCCGTACCAGGAGGCCAATACCCCGTAGAGGGCCCAGTCCAGCCACTGCCATTTGGTTTTCTCCGTCATGGGACCAACCGCTCCCGTCGTTAAAGGCACTTGTTACCCTACAGTTTACTTGACCCCGGGGGAAGACTCCAGTGAAATCGGTCATATGACTTAGTCATGACGGAGGGCACTAGCTTTTTGGATAGGCGAAAGCTTATGATGAAGCGGACAGAGCTGATCTTATGGATAACCCGGCCGCTTTGGGGGCCGACAGATAGGGAGGAAACCATGAACGAACCGATTGTACAGCTGCGCGGCGTGACCAAGCGCATTGGGTCCAAAACCATTGTCGACGGCTTAAGCTTCGATGTCCCGAAAGGGGAGGTATTCGGCTTTCTGGGACCGAATGGAGCGGGGAAAACCACCACCATCCGGATGATGGTCGGGCTGATGAACATTACGGAAGGGGAAGTGCTGATCGAGGGCCACAGCATCGCCAAAGACTTCGAGAAGGCCATCCGGCACGTAGGGGCCATTGTCGAGAACCCCGAAATGTACAAATATTTGACCGGGTACCAGAACCTCGTCCACTTTGCCCGGATGGTGCCGGGGGTGACCAAGCACCGCATCCAGGAGGTGGTCTCGCTGGTCGGCTTGAACAACCGCATTCACGACAAGGTGAAGACGTATTCGCTTGGGATGAGGCAGAGGCTGGGCGTGGCCCAGGCTCTTCTTCATAAGCCGTCGCTGCTTATTCTCGATGAGCCGACGAACGGGCTCGATCCGGCGGGAATCCGCGAGCTGAGGGACTACCTGCGCCAGTTGACGAAGGAAGAGGGCATCTCGGTCGTCGTCTCGAGCCATCTTCTTTCGGAGATGCAGCTGATGTGCGACCGGGTCGCGATCATCCAGCAGGGCCGGCTGATTGACGTCCGGCTGGTGAACGAATATACCGACGAAGTGGGCAAGCGTTCCGTGCTTTTCGAGGTGGATGATGCGGAGCGTGCGCTGGCGGCGCTAACGGAAGCGCGCGATGACCTTAAGGCCAATACCGGCCAGGGCGGCATCGAGGTTTCCCTGGACCGGGAGGAGACTGCCGAGATCAACTCCATGCTGGTGGGAGCCGGGGTCAAGGTTTATGGCATCCGGGCGCTCACCAAGACGCTGGAGGATAAATTCCTGGAGATTACGGGGGGTGATCAGATTGCTTAACCTGGTCCGCAACGAAAATATGAAAATCTACCGCCGTCTCCGCACCTGGATTCTCGTCGGTATTCTGATGGCCATTACCGTGGCCGCCGCGATTCTCATCGAGCGCAACAGCCCGAGGGCGGATAACGCCGACTGGCGTGCGGAGACTTCCCGGCACATCGAGGAGAACAAACGGAATACGGCTCAGCCGGGCGTTCCGGATTCGTATAAGCAGATGCTGGAGCGCGACACCAAGGTAATGGAGTACCGGCTTCAGAACGACCTCCCGCCGGCGGATAAGAATACCCTCTGGAAAGGGGTGCTGGATTCCGCGAACCTGATTTCGCTCGTTACGATTTTCACGGTGATCATTGCCGCGGATATCGTAGCGGCTGAGTTCGCAACGGGGACGATCAAGATGCTGCTCATCCGTCCGGCCAGCCGGGCCAAAATCCTGCTTTCCAAATATGCGGCGACCCTGGCCTTTTCGATCCTGCTGCTGGTCATCCTGTTTGCGACGTCGTTCGTCATCAACGGCATCCTTTACGGCTTCGGCGGGGCGGACCTGCCCTATCTGTACGCGTCGAAGGACGGCGCCGTTCACCAGACGGGCATGCTGGTTCACGCGCTTCAGACGTACGGGCTTAACTGCGCCGGACTGGTGATGATCGTGACCCTGGCGTTTATGGTTTCGACCATCTTCCGGAGCTCGTCCATGGCCATCGGCCTCTCGCTCGGGGTCATGTTCCTCGGCCAGCTCATTCTCGGCTTCTTCAGCAAATACAATTGGATCAAGTATTACCTGTTCGCGAATACGGACCTGACGGTCTATCTGACGGGAATGCCTCCGAAGGAAGGCATGTCCATGGGGTTCTCGCTTGCGGTTCTCGCAGTCTATTTCCTGATCTTCAACATCCTGTCCTGGTCCATCTTCATGAAAAGGGACGTGGCGGCCTGACCGGTTGTCATCCGGGACCGGCCGGACACGGCTGACCCGCCGGATACCTCCGGGAACGCAGAGGTAACAAAGAGGCTTCATGTCTAGCAGTCCGTCGGCATGAAGCCTCTTTGTCCTGCAGGCGCCGACGCTTCCTCAGCCGGGACAGAGACGGATTCATTTTTTTGAAAAATCACATAGCTGCTCTTAAAAATGACATAGGAAAGCGCTTTAATTCCCTGTACGATGAAAGCGAATCGAGGAATTCGATTCGGTAACCTATGTCATGAAAGGGGATACAAGGTTTGAAAAAAAAATGGACCGTTCTTCTCGTGACCTCATCGCTCTGTCTGGGCACCGCGCTTTCCGCCTGCAGCAAGTCGGAGCCCGCTGCGTCGCCGCAGTCGACCTCGCCCGCCGGAACGGCGGCAAATGCTCCAAAGAAGCTTCACGTCCTGCTGTCCCATTCGGAAGCCGCCTACGCGAAGCAGGCGAAGGATGACGATCCTTATGTCAAAGAACTCAGCAAACTATCCGGCTATGACCTGAAATTCGAGTTCCTGGGGCATGCCGATTACGGCCAGCAGTTGTCTCTCCGGTTCGCTTCCGGCGAGCTGGCCGATCTCGTTCGTACGGACTCCATCAACTCGACGAACCATTCCGGAGCGGTCGACCAAGGCGTCTTCCAGGAGCTGGGGCCGCTGATAGACAAATACGCGCCGAGCCTGAAGAAAAAAATCCCGGAGACGGCCTGGAAGAGTCCGCGCGTCACCAAGGACGGCAAAATCTACGGCATCCCCGTAGGGACCGGAATGCCCGCCGACGGAGTCGTCTTTATCCGGCAGGATTGGCTCGACAAGCTCCATATGAGCATGCCGAAGACGCTTGACGACTATCTGAAATTTTTCGAAGGCGTCAAGAAAGAGGACATGAACGGAAACGGCGATCCGAACGACGAGTACGGAATAGGCATCTTCAACAGCTTCTGGGGCGATTACTTTATCCCCGCCTTCGGCGTTCATCCCGGCTTGTTCAATCTGCGCGACGGCAAGCTGACGCCCGATTTCCTCGATCCGAAAATGAAGGATGCGATAGCGTTCTGGAAGAAGCTGTACGACAACGGCTATGTGAACCCGAATCTGTTCACCAAGAAGGAGGACGAACACAACGCCTCGATCGCCAAAGGGGAGGTCGGGTCCTGGGGAGCCGCCGTCTACCAGTATTCGGCGGGCTATGGTAAGGATAACGCGCCGAAGACGTTCATAAACCAGCCGGGAGCCTCGATCAGCATGGCCGAAGCGCCCAAGGGCCCGGACGGCAAGGGCGGAATCGGCGTTCAAGGCGACGGCATTTATTTTGTCTGGGTCATCCCGTCCAAGTCGAAGAACGTAGAGGAATCGCTGAAGTTTCTGGAATGGGCATGGACCAGCCCGGAAGCCGAAAAGTTTTACGCCTACGGCATCAAAGGCGTGAACTACACGGAAGAGAACGGCAAGATCAACTACGATTCCTCCGCTCCGGCCAATGCCGACAAGAACGCCTTCCAGATGTATCAGCTGTCGCTGAACATGAAGGAAATCGGCTTCGCTTCGCCGCTCGTGCTCAAGGTGGCGCCGGAAGCCGACAAGCTTATCAAGGGTTATGAGACCGCCTCCCGGAATATGATCAAGCATGACGGCCTGTATATGCCGCGCTTGAAATCACTCTCCAATAAACCAGAGCTGGCGCTCGGCTTGGGCAGCTCCAATCTCTTCACCGACATGTTCGCCAAGGTGGTGACCGGAAAAGCCCCGCTCGACTCCGCCTTCGACAATTTCGTGGCCGACTGGAAGAAGCGGGGCGGCGACGAAGTCATTCAAGAGGCGACGGAATGGTACAACAGCTTCCATAAGAAATAACCGTTCGCGCGGGCGGCGGCCCGGCAAGGGCCCCCCCGACGCTAACGGTTGGAAGGGAAGGGAGAGAGCCCAGTGAACAAATCGCTCAAAAAGAAGGATGCGCAGGTTCTGTTCCTGATCGCGCTGCCCGGTCTGCTGCATTTTCTGATCTTCAAGTACGTCCCCCTTGCCGGCAACGTCATCGCGTTTCAAAATTACAATCTCTTCCAGGGTTTTCTGAACAGCGAGTGGGTCGGCTTCGATCATTTTATCCGGATGTTCCGGTTTGAGGACTTCTCCCGCATTTTCCTCAACACGCTCCGTCTGGGCATCTACTCGATTGTGTTCGGGTTTCCCGCCCCGCTGGTGCTTGCGCTCCTGCTGCATGAAGTCCGCGCCCTGTGGATGAAGAAGCCCGTCCAGACGCTGCTCTACTTGCCGCATTTTCTGTCCTGGGTCATCGTGGGCGGTATCTTCCTTAATTTTCTGGACGTAAAGGGGCTGATCAACGGCCTGCTCCTGCGGATCGGCATCGGTCCGATTGACTTTATCGGGGATTCGGCCTACTTCATCGGCACCTTGATCTCCATCGGCATATGGAAGGAGGTCGGCTGGGGAATGATCATCTACCTGGCCGCTCTGGCGGGGATCAATCCCAATCTGTACGAGGCTGCCATGGTCGACGGGGCCGGGCGCTGGAAGCGGATGTGGCACATCTCGCTGCCGTCGCTCATGCCGGCCATCGTCGTGCTCCTGCTGCTGCGAATCGGGAATCTCATGGACGCCAACATAGAGCAGATGCTCATCTTCCTGAACCCGCTCGTCCGCGACGTCGGCGAAGTGTTCGACACCTATATTTACCGCGTCGGCCTACTCGGCAGCCAGTTCAGCTACACGACCGCCATCGGGATCTTCAAGTCCGTCATCGGGCTGCTGCTGATCGTGTTCGTCAACTCGCTCAGCAAGCGGACGACCGGCGAGAGCATTTATTGAGAAAGGAGAGGTTGCCATGATCCGCACGAGACAGGACCGGATGTTTGCCTGTATCAACGGATGCCTATTGCTCGGAATCAGCTTCCTGATGGTCGCCCCCATGATTCATCTGCTGGCGGTGTCCTTGAGCGCTCCGCAGTTCGCCAACGCCAAACTGGTCGGGCTTTGGCCGCGGGGCATCCAGTTCGACGTCTACAAGAGCATTTTGGACTCCGACTCGCTCTGGCGGGCGATGTCCATCAGCGTCTACATTACCGTGCTGGGCACGTTCCTGGCGCTTCTGCTGAACGGCTCGCTTGCCTACGCGCTGTCGAGAAGCGTCATGCCGGGGAGGAAGCTCGCGCTCCAGCTGATTCTGGTGACGTTCATCTTCCCGGCCCCGCTCATCCCGACTTATTTGCTCATCAAGGAGCTCGGCATGGTCAACTCGCTGTGGTCCTTGATGATTCCGGGAGCGATGGGCGCCTTTTACGTCTTCATCATGAAGACCTTCTTCCAGGGCATTCCCGGCGAATTGTTCGACGCCGCGAAGATCGACGGCAGCGGGGAAATACGCCTCTTCGCCCGGATCGTCCTCCCCTTGTCGATGCCGGTCATGGCGACGATCGCCCTGTTCCATGCCGTTGGGCAATGGAATTCGTATTTCTCGGCGCTCATCTTTTTGCGGACCAAGAGCTTGTATCCGCTTCAAGTGATGCTGCAGAATCTAATCGTGCAGGACGGTGCAAATTCCGGCGTCGACAACAATTTTCAGCTGAGCATGCAGTTCACGCCCGAGATGATGAAGGCGGGAGTCGTTCTGTTTGCGACCGCTCCCATCCTGATCGTTTATCCGTTTCTGCAAAAATATTTTGTCCAAGGCGCGCTGCTCGGTTCGCTGAAGGAATAACACCGGCCCAACATTAGAAGCAAAGTGGTGAAGGTATGCGGAGAGGGAAGCCGACAATCAAGACGAGGCTGCTGCTGCTGTTTTTCGTGTTTTTTCTCGTACCGTTCTCCGTGTCCGCCGCGATTTGGTACGGCAAGTCGAGCAAGTCGCTGGAGGACAACGCGGTCGATTCGACCGGTCTGCTCGTCAAGCAAATCAATCACAATCTCGATTTCTACTTTGACGATATCGAAAAGGCGACCCTGCCGCTCTTGACCAACAAGCTCGTTCAGGAATTCGTGAAAATCGATCCCCAGGACCAGTACCAGTATTTCTATACGAGCAATCAGCTGCTGGCCGAGGTCTATCCCCGGTATGTGTACGGCAGAGGAGATATTTACGGCTTCACGGTGCTGTCCAACCGCGGCGTCTACTACAGCAGCACGTCCCTCGCAGACAGGATCGAGCAATACCGGAACGTCAGCGCGGACGGACCCAATTACCGGATTCTCGGCATCAGCAAGGTCAACGATACACCCGTGCTTACGGTGCACCGCCGCATCATCGACAATCTGACGTACCGTCCGGCCGGAGCCATCGTGATCGACTTGTTCCTGGACCGGATTCTGGAGATTATCGATGAGGTGCGGATCGGGGGCACCGGCTTCGTCTACATTGTCGACGAAAACGGCCGTTATCTGTACCATCCGGACCATGAGCTGTGGGGCAGACCCGCCTCCGTCCGTCCGGAGGGAGGCTCGATGATAACCGGGAAGGGGCATGACCGGAAGATGGTCATCTCCGACCGCTCCTCTCTGACCGGGCTTACCCTGGTCGCGGAAATTCCGCGGGACATGCTCATGGGCAAGCTCAACGCGACGCGCGATATGACGGTTTTCGTCGGGGGGCTGCTGTTCCTCTTCGCCCTGGTGACGGCGGCCATGTTATCACTGTCCATAACCCGTCCGCTGTCCCATCTGCTGAAGCTGATGAAGAAGGCCGAGATGGGCGATCTGCATGTGCGCGCCCCGGTGCGTCAGGACGAAATCGGACGGCTGAATCAGGGCTTCAACCACATGCTGGACGAAATCGGACGGCTCATTGATGTGGCCCACCGTTCGCAAATGCGGGAGATGGAGATGGCGATCAAGCAGCGGGAAGCGCTTCTTCAGTCGATGCAGTCCCGGATCAATCCGCATTTTCTGTACAATACGCTGTCGGTGATCAATTCCCACGCTATCGTGTCCAAGGTGAAGCCGATCAGCCAAATGACGGTGTGGCTGTCCCAGATTCTGCGCTACAGCCTAGACGTCTCCGAGAAGCCCGTCCCGCTGGAAGAGGAATTGAACCATGTGCTGACCTATATCAAGATTCAGAAAGCCCGGTTTAAGGATCTGGAGGTGGATGTCGGCTTGAATCCCGACTGGGGCGTTCGGGTCGAGAGCCTGAGGCTAATCATCCAGCCCGTCGTGGAGAATGCGTTCGCGCACGGCTACGAGAAGCACGGGCGCAAGCCCGGCTATATCGGCATCTGGGGGGAAGCGGACAGCCGCTGGTTTACGCTGCGCATCGCCGATAAGGGAAGCGGGATGGAGCCGGATCTGCTCGGGCGGTATCGGGACGCCCTCGCCTCCTTCTCTGAGCAGGATATGCTGGATACGGGACGCCAGCCCTTCGAACGCATCGGATTGTGGAACGTGCACTGCCGGCTGCGGCTCGCTTTCGGGCCGCCCTACGGCGTCTCCATCGCCGCGTCGGATACGGCCGGTACCATCATCGAGCTGAAGCTTCCTTACGCGCCTGCGGACGAAAGGAGGGGACTCCGTCTTGTATAAGGTTCTGCTGGCGGATGACGAGCATATGGTCACAACGGGGCTGCGGACGCTGATCGATGCCGATGCGGACGGCTTCACCGTTATCGGGGAAGCGGAAGACGGCATGCAGGCGCTTATCCTTGCTGAAGAACTGACTCCCGACCTCATCATTACGGACGTGCGCATGCCCGTGATGGACGGCCTCACGTTCATGAAGGAGCTGCAGCGCAAGTCACATCGGGCCGAAATCATCGTCGTGTCCGGGTACGGCGAGTTCGAGTACGCCCAGCAGGCGATCCGGTGTGGAGCAGCCGATTATTTGCTGAAGCCCGTCGACTCCGATTATCTGCTGGAGGTGCTCGGCCGCTTCCGGGATAAATTCAACGAGCGGAGTCCGCTTCCCGAAGGCGATCCCGACCGTCTGATGCTCCTTGACGATTGGCTCGCGAAGCAGACCGCCGAGGAGCTGTGGAACTGGAACGAAGAGGGGATTGCGCGGATGCGCCGTCTGCTCACAGGCGAGCTGGCGTCCGAGAAGGCCGGCGCGGAGGAGAAAAGGCGGGGGGCGCATGCTTTTCTTGCCGGACTGTATCAGGAGCTTCGCGAGAAAAGCGGGGGAGCGTGCTGTGCGTCCGATCCGGCCGAATACGGCGCAGAAGAAACCCTGACGCTGCCGGAGTGGCTCCTGGACCGGCTTGACGATGCGGCCCGGCAGGTACGGCTGTCGCGTCACTGGGGCTACAAGCAGCTGGTGGCGTCGGTCATGCCGTACATCGAGAGCCGGATCAGCGACCCTGGGTTCTCGATGGCCGAGGCTGCGGAGCGGTTGAATTTGTCTCCCGCCTACTTCAGCTATATATTCAAGAAGGCCGAGAGCATGACCTTCATGCAGTTCCTGAGCGGCCGGCGGATGGAGCAGGCCAAGCTCTTATTGGCCGATCCCGCCAGCAAAATCTACGAGGTCGGCCATAAGGTCGGCTACGCGGATTACATTCATTTTACGAAAGCGTTCAAGAAGTACGTAAGCATGACCCCGACGGAATATCGCAGGCAGCGGGCCGGCCGTTAACGGCTGTTCCGCGGATTGGATTAGCAAAACGGGGGTTATCGACAAGCTGAAAGCAAAGCAGGGAGCCTACTGGCTCCCTGCTTTTTTGGATTCCATATAGGTGGTCAGGACGGCCAGCGTCAGGCAGACTGCGTAGCCGATGGCACAGAGAAGACCCACCCATTGATGATTGAGACCGAAGCCATGGCCGGCGGCGATCAGGACGATGCCAAGGCCGAGCAGCAGATGGGTAACCCGCCGCCACACCGGGAGGGACCATCGCTTCTTCAGCTTCTTGGCGGCAGAGCCGGGCGTATGGCGGTAGGTCGGTTGGTCAGCTCCACCGTGGTTCCCGGAGGCGGAAACCGCATCTTCCCGGCCGGACCGCCCTTTGCCGGTTTCCGATTCTTCCCGAAGGACCCGCTCCCGGTCCCCGGCTCCACCTTCCTTATTTTCGCGCGCCCGGTTAGGGGCCTGGGAGTCCTCGTCTCCTTGGGCGGAATGAGCGATCCGGGATTCTTTTCCATCGTCAGCTTGCTGAGGGGGTTGGGATTCCCCTCCTCCGTGGGCATGATGAGAGACCCTGGATTCCTCCCCCCCTTGGGCCTGCTCCTCCTGCCCTTCCTTCTGCATCTTCCGGGCTTCCCTTTCTTCCCGGGAACCGTCCCGTTCTTCTTCCTTGCCGTTTGCTCCCTCTTCTTCCTCCTGCTGACCCTTCTCGTGCCCGGATCGGGTTGTCTTTTTCCAAAGGGCCAGCATCAGCAGGACAAGAAACAGCACGGGCTGAACGGTCAGGACGAAGGGAGGGAAGCTGTAGGTGGCAAAGGTACGGGTCTCGGGCCCCCCCGGGAAGGCCAAGTAGACGGCGAGGAGCATGAGCCATCCCATGGAGCGGCTGTAGAAGGTATAGTCCCGCGTCTTGGTAAAGCTCGCCACTCCGATCAGAAGGGCGAGGAAGGCGGTCATGATGCTGACCAGGAAGGTCGGGAAATAAATGCTGAACAGGATGAGCTCCACCCGGTCCAGAAAATCGGAAATGTGAATCTGCTCGGCGAGCACATAGGACGGGTAATTCTCTTTGCCTAACGTATTCGCTCCGAGCACGGCGATGCCGACGATGCACAGAATCGTAAGGCCGAAGACGGACAGCAGAATTCCGTGCCTCATCGCGCTGTACAGCTGCTTGGAATTATAGATCGTATGCAGGAAGGCTCCTACCACGATAACATCCCCATACCAGGAGGAGGCGATCAGCCCGCTGAGCGTCAGATCGGAAGCCGGCTTGACGAGAACCGGCTCCAGCTGGTAGATCGATAGCTCATTGCTGAGCAGAATGGGAAGCATCAAGGTACTCAGAAACAGGAAAGGGAAGAACAGCTCGTTTACCCTGGCGGTGACCTCGATGCTCGTTGACCCGTAGTAGATCAGAACCACCACCAGAAGCAGCAGCAGGATTTCCTCTGGCGTGGAAGGGAGCAGGTTCAGCTTGACGAAGTTGATGAACAGCCGGGAGTTTCTTACGAATATCAGCCAGATGTTAAAGAGAATGATGATATTCAGGAGACTCCCGATCCATTTGCCCGCAAGCAGCTTGGTGATCTGAAAAATTGTCTGTCCCGGATAGCGCTTGGCCAGGCGGTAGAAGACGTAGCAGGCTAGAAGCGCATAAATGGCGCAGAAAAGGGGCGCGAACCACGCGTCGTTGCCGGAATACAGGGCGAGCTGCTGGGGCAGCAGAATGGTGGTGGAGGTCATGAACCCGGCGGCGATCAGCCAGGCCAGCTGGCGATGGCTAATGGTTTGATTTCTCACGCTGGTACCCTCCTACGATGGATTCTCCGGTGGGCCCCAGCAGCTGGTTAAGCCAACGGGTGGGCATAGGGGGCCTCACATGCAGGAACAGGCTGACCAGAAGAACAATAGTGATCCCGTTGATCGTTAGGTAAAGAGGAAGGTTGATCTTCCTCTTGTTCCCCCCGCGCAGAATCATCAAATCCCGCAGCAGGTAGTACACGAAAATCACCACGAACGCGAACAGGAAGATCGGACTCATCGAGGCACCTTCTCCGCAATGTTTTGGGTAATGAGGCCGATTTGCGTAATGGAGGTCTTGATCTGAAGATCAAACTCCGCCTTGCTCAAAATATCCGGCCAGTCTTTCTCATACTGCTCTTTCCATTCTCGGGGAAACTTATGCCATATGAACCTTCCCAGTCCAGCCGGATCGGCTTTATGTCTTTGGATCAGCGCGATGGTTTGAGTGATTTCCCGGCGGATGGCATTATTCGCTTTGTCCTCCAGCTCCTGGGAGATTTCCTTAGAGGACATGTTGAAGTCCGACAGGTTCTCCTGGACCGTGAGCAGGGCTTTCACCTTTATGGTGAATTTTCCTTTGCCGTTCTTCTTCTCCGCGGAAACAAAGTCGGCCGTTCCTTCCGACATGATTAGGGCCACCTTCCGGCCTTCCAGCTCCACCTGAAAATTGTAAGGTTTCACCTTCTTCTGAAGCCAGAAAAGTCCCTGGGCCGCCTCCTGCTGAATGGAATCGACCATCTTGTCGTCCTTGAACATGGCATAGCCGAGAATATCGACCTCGCTTGAGCGGGCTTCGCTTTTCTCGGTTTTCTTCGTGCCCACGTAAGCGAGAACGGGGTCGATCCCGTAGGAGCTGAGGGCGCTTGCCGCCGATTTGATATTGATGATTATCCGCCCTTCGGATTTGACAAGCTCCCGGATCGCCTCGCCCGAGAACCGCTCCAGCTTGGGCTGGGCGTTAAGCAGGTCATAGCCCTTTCCCTTGGCCACAATCATATAGCCGGAAAGGCGGTTCTCCGGGGTGCGGGCCACCACGTCGAACAAAGGCCGTATTCCTTTGCGGGCTAAGTCTTCTCCGATGATGAGAACGCGGCGGTGGGCAAAAACAAGGGTGCGGGCCATCCGCAGCTGCAGCTTATTGGCCGCCTCGGTTATCGTGGTGCCGGACTCGGAATCAACATAGTAGGTTTTGCTTCCTCCCGTGCCGCCTCCGCCTCCGCTCGCTCCGCCGAGCTGTCCGGCCAGCGGTACCTGGACGGAGACCCGATACTGGCCGTTTTCGTCGAGATCGATGGCGGAGGCGATGACGAAGGCGGAGTCGTTAATTTCCCGGCGGTCCCAGCAGCCGCTTAGAACAAACGGGACAAGCAGGAGAAGCAGCATTCTAGGAAGGTTCTTTCCCGACAGGATGATCATGCTCGGCCTCCTTACCGTTTTCGTCCCCGCGGTCCAAGGACTGGGCATCCCGGAAGCCGCCTTGGGCCTTGATAATAGACTTAAGCTCGGTTCCCTGCCGGGTAATGTCCGGCACGTCCAGGAAGGAGGGCCGCTTGTTCATCGCCCAGATAGGGGCTCTCCACAGCACGTCCTTCAAGTCTCCGAGCGACATAGGGCCGACGGGAGCAAGATAAGGCACCCCAAAGGAGCGGAGATTGGCCATATGGCCGACGATGATCATGCCGCCGATCAGAATCCCATACACGCCGAAAAGGGAGGCGGCGATGATGATCGGAAAGCGCAGCATGCGCAGGGCGATGGCGCCGTTATAATGCGGGATGGTGAAGGACGCGATTCCGGTTATCGAAACGACAATAACCATCGGAGCGGACACGATCCCCGCCTGGACGGCGGCCTGGCCGACGACAAGCGCGCCGAGAATGCTCACGGCGGAGCCGACCGCCTTCGGAAGGCGGATTCCGGCTTCCCGCAGCGCCTCGAAGATGATCTCCATGATGAGCGCCTCCACGACGGCGGGGAAGGGAATCGCCTCCCGGGCCGCGGCAATGCTTAGCAGCAGCGTGGTCGGGAGCAGCTCCTGGTGAAAGGTCGAGATGGCCACGTAAAGCCCCGGCGTCAGAATCGACAGCAGCAGGAAGAGGTAGCGCAGCCAGCGGATGAGCGTCCCCATCTGGAACCGCTCGTAGTAATCCTCGGTCGCTTGCAGCAGGTGGGAAAAGGTGGTCGGAACCAGCAGGACCATCGGCGTTCCATCCGTAAAAATAGCGATCCTTCCCTGGGCCAGGGCCGCCGCCACCGCATCCGGCCTTTCCGTATACTGCACCTGGGGAAAAGGGGAGAAGGCGCTGTCCTGAATGTATTCCTCCAGGTAGCCGGACTCGAGAACCGTATCGATATTGATTTTCTTCAGCCGGGCAACCGTCTCTTTGACCAGCTCGGGATCGGAGATTCCCTCGAGGTAAGCGACAACCACGTTCGTGTTGCTGTGCTTGCCGATTACAAGCGGCTTCATCTTGAGCCGCGGGGTTTTGATCTTGCGCCGGACGAGGGACGTGTTCGTTCGCAGATTCTCGATGAAGCCTTCCCGCGGACCGCGGATAACCGTCTCGGTCTCCGGCTCTCCCACGCTTCGGGTTTGGGCTCCCCGCAGCCCAAGCAGGAGGGCCTTGGTGTTGCCCTCGACCAACAACGCCGTATCGCCGCTCAGCATGCTGTTCAGGAGGTCCCCGTAGTTATCCACCGCTTTGATTTGTGAGACGGACAGATTGCGGAGCTGGATCCGCTCGATATCGACCTCGCCCCCTTCGAAAACCATAATGTTCTCCAGGGCATTCTCCAAGAGCTCCGTGTTGACCAGCCCGTCCACGAAGACAGCCACAGCCGGAATCCCCGTTTCCAGCTGAAAGGGGCGGATGACGACGTCGGAGCAGTCCGTGAACATCTGCTTGAAGTATTGCTGGTTAACTTTCAAATCGGCCGGGATCGGGACGGATTTCAGATCGTCGATATACTCGAATTCCAGATACTCCTGAACCTTATTAGGTTTGTTCTTTTTTGGGTACACTGAATAATCACCTGGTTCCAATTATGACGTAGGGGCCGGCAGCTGCCTCAAAAGGAGGAAGACACCTTGTACTGGGCAATCGGCGCGTTAGCGATCTGGATCCTTCTGCTGCTCACAGTGCTCGTAGTGGAATTCCGCCACCCGTCAAAAAGCGTGGCTTGGCTCCTCGTTCTGTTTATTTTCCCCATACTTGGATTCGTTATGTATTATTTCATGGCCCAGGAATTCCGGCATAAGCGGATGATCGGCGGGAGGGAGCGGGGTCAGGCGGAAGGGGGGCACGGGGAGGAAACGGGGATTCCTTGGAAGGGGAACGGGATTCACGAAAAAAGAAGCTATGGCTATCCGGCACCTTCCCGTCCTTATGACCGGTGGACATTTCCGGAGCTCGGGGTACCACCGGGCGTGGAGGTTTCCGCCGAGCTGACGCCCTTCGAGGCAACCACTCTTTCACGGCCCGGGGACGAGGGGCTTACCGGAGTAGACAGCCGGCTGGCCTCGTTTCTGCGGGGCCTGCCGGAAAGTCCGGTTACCGATGGCAACGAGGTGGAGGTCTACACCGGCGCCGAAACGGCGTACCCCGCGATCCAGGAAGCGATGGAGAGGGCGAAGCATCATATTCATTTTCAGTTCTATACCATCCGGGATGACGAAGCGGGAAGGGACTTTCAGAAGCTGCTCATCCGCAAAGCGAGGGAAGGGGTGCGCGTCCGGGTTCTCTACGACGGCATTGGAAGCTATAAGCTCACCAAAGCTTATCTGCGGGAATTAATAGAAGCAGGGGTGGAGACCGCCTGCTTCCTCCCGCCGATGATTGCCTTTCTCGACAGACGGATCAACTTCCGCAATCACCGGAAGATCGTGGTGGTGGACGGGACGACCGGCTTCCTCGGGGGCATCAACATCGGGAACGAGTACCTTGGAGGAAATCCCCGGCTCGGCCACTGGCGGGATACGCACCTGAGAATCCGCGGTCCGGCCGTATACGGCCTCCAGCGTCTTTTTTTATCGGATTGGCGTTTTGCCGCCCGGACGACAATCGACGCCTCCGCCTATTATCCCGTACAGCCGCCGGCGGAAGGGGAGAAGCTGCAGGTCGTCTGCAGCGGGCCGGACGGCCACTCGGATCGTCTGCTGGAGGTATGTTTCTCCGCCATCTCCACCGCAAGGAAGAAAGTTTACCTGGCTTCCCCGTATTTCATTCCCGACGACAGTCTGATCATGGCGCTTAAGACGGCGGCGCTCAGCGGAGTGGACGTGAGGATTCTCGTCCCGTCCGTTCCGGATTCCCGGCTCGTCCAGCTGGCCTCGTTCTCCTATCTGGAGGAGCTCCTGCAAGCGGGGATCCGTTTCTACCGGTACCAGAAGGGCTTCCTCCACAGCAAAATCATGCTGGTTGACGATGCCGTCGCCACCGTCGGGACGATGAACTTGGACATGAGGAGCTTCTTCTGCAACTTTGAGCTGAACGCGGTGCTTTATGGAAGAGAAACGCTGGACAGGCTGGCGGCGGATTTTGACAGGGACCTGGCGGCAAGCGAGGAGCTGCAGCTGGATTCGTTCGCCCGTCGTCCGGCCGCCCAGAAGGCAGGGGAAATCGTGCTCCGCATCCTCTCGCCCCTCTTGTAGAGTCAGCGGAGGAAGGAGAGCACGTGATCGAGGGATTGGGGCTTGACGCGGTCGATGAGATCGCCGAACTTGTTCAGGCGCTCCTCGATGGTGAGCAGGTTATACTCGCGGGGATCGACCCGGCGGTGCACCTCGTCCCAGAACAGAGGGGTGGACACGGTGGCATGTGCACGGGCGCGGGGGGTGTAGGGGGCGGATAACGTTTTGCCGTAATAATGCTGAAGGTAATCGACGTAGATGAGGTCGCCGCGGTTCTTCTTCAGCCGCTCGATCGTAAACAGCTTGGGGTATTTCTCCACGAGAAAGTTCCCGAGAAAAAGCCCGATGCCGCGCAGCTGGTCGAACGTATATCCGCGCTCGATCGGGATGAAGAGCTGAACGCCGGTCGCGCCGGACGTCTTGGGAACGGCCTGGATCTTCATCCGGTCCAGGGCGTCCCCGATTTTATCGACCGCGTCCATGATTCTCGGCTCGACTTCAAGGGTCGGATCAATGTCGATGACCCACTCGGCCGGCAGCTCATCGTCTACATAGTGGAAGGACGGATGAAACTCCAGGCAGGCCAGATTGCCGAGCCAGATCAGGGTAGGAACCGAATCCAGCACAACGTAATTAATGCCCTGAAGCTCAGCCGTCCGGACGAAGGAGGGCACCGGCTCCGGGGCGTTTTTCTGGTAAAAGGACTTCTCGTCGCCCGCCCCGTGGGGGAAGCGGATCGTCGTCAGGTAGCGGTTCGTGGTGTACTTCAGCAGGTAGGGAGCAAGCCGGATAAGCTTCTGCAGGTACATCAGCTTCGTGATCTTCATCTCCGGCCACAGGGGCTTGTCCGGATTCGTAATCGTCAGCTCGTGGCCTTCGATCGTGACAGTGCCTTTGACGGTCTTCATGGATGGATGCCTCCCGGGTTAACCAGTTTCGGGTGCCGGAGCTGGCCGGCTTCCGTTATTTCGAGGCCTGTGACGGTCACGGGGAAGGGGACGGATAGCCACAGAAGCGTCTCCTTCCGGAGATCGGCGGGCAGCGGGGACCAGAGGGCCAGACCGGGGGTGAGCCGGGCGGCGTAGTCGAGCAGCTCCCGCTTCTTCGCGGTATCGAGCCCGAGCGAGACGCGGCCGAAGTAGACCCCGTCCCGGAGCATGACCAGGCTCGAAAGCACCCCCGCCTTCATCGTATAGGCGACGATGGAGACGTCGAGCACCAGGGCGGTCTTCTTCTTGAACCAGTCCCCATGCTTCTTGCCGGAGCGGTATTTGCTCGCGAGACGCTTGCTTACGACGCCTTCCCAGCCGTTCGTTTCCACCCAGGTCCACAGCGCCTGTCCGTCCGGAAACAGGTCCGTCACGAACAGCCCCGGCTTCTTCTCGGGAAAGAGCTCCAGTAAGCGTTCATGCCGCTCCCGGAAGGGCTGATCCCGGAGATCCTTTCCGTTCTGCTCCAGCACATCGAAGAGCACGTAAGCGACCGGTTCCCGGGCGATCGCCTCGCGGATGCCCGCCGGCTGCTTCAGCCGCTCCCGCTGGAGCACCTTCTGGAATACCGGCCGGCCCTTGACCGGATCAAACACCACCGCCTCTCCATCGAGAACCAGCCGGCCTTTCACCCGGGACAGGGTCTCCACCAGCTCGGGGAATACGGCATTCTTCGGCAGCTGCCGCTTGGAGTAGAGCTGAACGCTCCCGTTATCGAGGCCGGTGAGGAGGCGGACGCCGTCCCATTTAAGCTGGTAGCCCCATTCGGGACCGGCGGGAAGACGTTCGTCCAGAATCGGGGACATGGGCTCAAGCGGCAGCATCAGGAAACGGAGTCCTTTGCTTTTTTGCCCTTCCGTTTGCCTGCGGCCGGCTTCTCCGGCTTCACGGCGTCGAGGCTCGCCTGCAGGGCGGACATGAGGTCGATGACGTTCGCCCGCTGCTGCTCCGGAGCCACGCGGATTTCTTCGCCCGAAATCTTCTGCTGGATC